>JAMOAZ010000022.1:0-45063 GCA_039908505.1 Nitrospirota bacterium | reverse complement strand
CCGTTAGAGAAGCATTGGATAAAATATAGATTATCATTAGACGAAATTCATGACAGACATCACAGAAGTAAAGATAACGTAATCACTATGAGCCCAGAGCATGACGTAAAGACTGATAGATTTACCGAACTTGCAGAATATTTCTATGGATTTGACAAACAGGAAGACGCACTGAAATATTTTACATACCTTTTAAAAAAGGATGAGGCATTACAAGCTTATTATAAAGAAAATCCTGACAAACAAAATCCCGAATACAGCCTCAGTGATCTTATATTCACTCTAAGAGACAATAAACCGCTGGTATCGTTAATGACCAAATACCTGAAGGGCAAACGATTAACCCTCAGAGAAAACCGAAGGCTGTATAGATTATACATAGAGTACCGCGCCATCACGTCCCCGATAGAAATAAACAGGGAACGTGCAAGTAACCGAAAGCTATTGACGTTAATATCTTCTATGAGAAAAAACGTCCGATATGCGGCCTGTGATAGATGTGATTTAGATAAATTAGAGCGCCTGTGCATTAAACTTCTGGAGCGGCCAAAAGAAGTAACCTCCTCGGAGTACTCTGAATTCGCAAGCCTTCGCGATAGTATCCTTGAGTTGAAACATAAGAAATCGAATACTAATCCGAAGTAACATAGACACATTTAATGCAGTATGCGTGGCGAAACTTGGCAGAATTATCAGAGTTTCTTTATTGTGGTCAATGATGACAACTTTTTGACGCCGTCTTTGTCAATAAAACCTGCCCCATAGGACAGCGCATTTTGCGTTCCGGCAGCTATTGCCTCAACCAGTGTCTCTTCAAACGGCATATTGCGTTCAATCCCGCGGGCAAGGGCAGCGCTTACGCAGTCCCCTGAGCCAAGCGTACTGACGGCCTCAACGCGCGGCGGCTGCACGCTCCATATTTCACTGCCGCGCAGCGCCAGCGCCTGATGCCCGCCGTCAGTTATTATCACGCGACCAATGCCCAATCCTGACAGAGTTTTCATCTCTTCTATTATCTTTAGTCGGCTGTTGAGCGGTTTCCCTGCGAGGCGCTGCAGTTCGTGCTTGTTTATTTTTAACACGTCGGGGACGGCCTTAATCCCGGCAGTCAAAAAATCACCGCTTGCGTCAAGTATCGCCACAGCGCCTTTTTCATGGGCAGTTTCTATAAGCTCAAAAAATATCTCATTGTCTATTCCCAGGGCGGCGCTTCCTGATATGACCACAATGTCCTGTTTTCCTATTGCCAGGCCGTACATTGACTTAAAACTCTGCTGCTCCTGCTGCGTTACTGAGGGCCCGTTTTCATTTATTACCGTCTCAGTTTTTTTCACAGAATCTATCAGCGACAGGCAGGTTCTGGACTCACCGGCAATAGGCGTATAGTGAAATACAATCCCTTCGTTTTTGAGCAGTGAGATAATCCCTACGCCTGTTGCCCCGCCAAGCAAAGTCAGTGCCAGGGAATCGCCCTCAAGTCTTTTTACCGCCCTTGAGACGTTTATTCCCTTGCCACCGGCGGTGATTTTTAAAATATCTGACCTGACGACCGAGTTCAGCTTAAGGCCGTCTGCCTGCAGCGTCTTGTCCTGTGAGGGATTAAGCGTTATAGTGATAATCATTTTGGCAGGAACCTGTTAAAGCACGTGTCATATGACAGATATACAGTGCAGTTTATTTGCCGTCTGCCCATAGCACCTCCTGTGGCAATTTTACACCAGGCATTTTGATTTTTTACACAAGTTATAGATATACAAGACAACTTTTATCCTCTCGTTGAGTGGATGTGAGAAATAGAGGTCTTCTGTTTCCAGGCATACAACCATTGCTTCTTTCAAAATCTTCTGGTGTAATTGCTTTAACATAGCAGCCTCCTGCACGGGTGAAATTGCTTCATATATTTAATCTTGCAACAATCATGCCGATTAATCTTCCTCATCACATCTATATATCGGCTGTTTACCTCAAAATGTTTATTTGTCCTCAAAAGAGGAAAAATGTTATAGTCGCTTATGAAAAAGGCCGTTATAATTCAGGCGCGGATGTCATCGTCGAGGTTTCCGGCAAAGATGATGAGCGTTTTGGCAGGTGTGCCGCTTGTCCGGTTTGTATATGAGCGGTGTCTGAACTCTAAAGAGGCCGACACTGTTGCCGTTGCTACATCGAACGACCCGTCTGACGACAGACTATATGAATACTGCCGCGCAGAGGGCATACCCGTGTTTCGCGGCAGCCTTGATAATGTGCTTGAGAGATATGTCCGGGCTGCTGAGTTCTATGGGGCTGATGTCGTCTGTCGTGTCTGCGGCGATTCCCCGTTTGCTGACCCCGCACTGTCTGACGATATGTTTAAGATTCTTGATGCCGAGGGTGTTGATTATGCCGCCCCGGTCAGCGGTACCTGCATTGCAGGGCTGGATTCAGAGGTAATCAGGGTCAGCGCCCTTAATATGGCACTAAGGCACGCCGCAGACAGCTATGAACTTGAACACGTTACCCCATATATCAAAAGAAACGCCAGCATTTTTAAGATAAAACTCATAGATGTAAATCTGAGGCCTGGCGAACTAAGCGGCCTTGTCCTCACTGTGGACTATCCTGGAGACCTTGATATCTGCAACAGGATTGCGGCCATTTTAGGACTGGGTTACAATTTTACATCACATGATATATTCGACGCATTATTGTATAATAGAGCAATACTAAAAATGAACCGCGGACTATGACATGATCCTGACTTTTCCTAAGCGGCTTGAGATAGAGCTGGTAAGCAGTTGCAATCTGCGCTGTGTGTACTGCCCGCGCCGTCATTTGTCAGACCTTAGCGGCTTTATGGCGCTCGATTTATTTGAAAAAATCATTGAAGAGGCAAGGCACTACCCCGATACTATCATAGTCCTGCACAGAAGGGGTGAGAGTCTGCTTCACCGCAGCTTTACAGAGATTTTAAATATCACTGCCGGTAAGTTTAAAGAGGTACAGATTGCCACCAACTCAACCCTCCTGACTGAAGAGAAGTTCGAGGCCATAACCAGGGCCGTCACATTTATCTCATTCAGCCTTGACGCCCCTGCTGCATATGACAACACGCGTGTACCGGCAAAGTATGAAGACGTGGAAAAGAAAATTTTAAAATTTCTTGACTATAACAAAGGCATGGTAAAGACACAGGCATCGATGGTCAGGACCCAGCATACCCCAGAGGATAATGTCGTCGTATTTAAGGAAATATGGAAGGACAGGGTTGACCGTGTCCGGGTCTACGAGGAACACTCAAAGGACGGCGTCTTTGGGGCTATTCAAAACCCCAGGGGGCAACGCAAACCCTGCGTGATGCCTACATATGAAATGCTTATCTATGACGACGGCAATGTCGGCAGATGTAACCATGACTGGAACGGCAACCCGCTTGGTGATATTAAGACACACTCGATTAAGGAAGTCTGGACAAATGCGGCCTATGAAGCCCTCAGAACTCAGCACGAGCGGCTTGAGCTGACAGACCCGGTATGCAAAAACTGTGACTCGTGGTATCCTGAGATGGGAAATCAGGGCACAGGGGAGGTCATCGAAAAGTGATAAGGGAGGATTTTTTACCACTTGCACGGCCTGTTGTTGGCCCTGATGAGATAGCGGCAGTAACAGAGGTGCTGAACTCTGGAATGTGGACAACGGGGCCGAAGGTTGCGGAATTTGAGAGGGAGTTCTCAGCCTATCTTAACGCTGAGGGCGGTGTACATACGGTTGCCCTTAACTCATGCACCTCCGGGTTGTACCTGTCGCTGCTTGCCCTGGGAATAGGTGCTGGGGATGAGGTCATTGTCCCAACATGGACGTTTGCCGCCACAGCGCATGTCGTAGAGTGGACTGGGGCAAAGCCAGTACTCTGTGACATTGAGGAAGACTCACTAAATATAGATGTGCAAAAGGCAGAAAGATTAATAACAGAAAATACAAAGGCCATCATTCCGGTTCATATTGCCGGCTACCCGTGTGACATGGACGCTGTGGCAAGACTTGCTGAACAATATGACATATTCGTCATCGAAGATGCCGCCCACGCCGTCGGCACAAAATATTATGGGCAAAAAATTGGGAATTTATCTGATATTACGGCATTTAGTTTTTACGCGACAAAGAACCTTGCCATGGGCGAGGGCGGCCTTGTGGCCTCTAAAGACGAGCAGTTGATAGAGAAGATAAGAAAACTCAGTTACTTTGGCATCAACAAGGAGGCCTTTAAGCGCTACGAAAAGCGCGGCACATGGTTTTATGATATTGAGGCCCTCGGCTATAAGTGCAACCTTGACTCCATGCATGCCGCAGTCGGTCTCGTTCAACTGAGAAAACTTGACGCTATGAATGACAGAAGAAGGGCAATTGCCGCTGCCTATAAAAAAGGCCTCAGCAGCCGTCTGACATTTACAAAGGACTCCGACGAACACTTTCATACATATCACCTGTTTCCAGTACTCATCCCCTCATCTATGAACAGAGACACGCTGATAACCGAACTCAGGGACAGAAACATCGGCACAAGCGTACACTTCAGACCACTCCACCTGCACAGCCACTACCGCTTGGCAGCAGAGAAATTCCCTGTGGCAGAGAGGCTGTTCCCCAGGGTTTTATCCCTCCCGATGTTCCCCTCGATGACAGACGAAGACATTGAGTACGTCATAACAAATATAAACGAACTTGTGGGGAGCTGACACTATGGATAAGTTTAAAGCGTCTTTGCTTAACACTAAACTCATATCGGTCTGGGGCATAGGCTACTTAGGCTATACGAAGACAGTCAAGTTGCAGTCGAAGGGATTTAAAGTTAATGCCTATGATGTTACACAATCGGGATTAGAGGGGGGATTTATTCCCAGCAGCGAACAAATCTACTCGTGGTCGTTAAACGCCCACGTCCCTGCAATAGACAGCTCAAAGGCCCATATAGTTAACATTGACTCCATGTTTGACTCAAACGCGCATTTCCTTGCATTCCCGCCTGTGGACAGATATGGAAAGAGTACGCTAAAGGAGCTCGCAACAATTTTTATCGAACATAAGGAAAGGCTGGACAATGCGCTGATTATATTCCAGTCTGCCGGAGTGCCCGGCATGATAGACAGGCAATTCACCGATGTGCTGTCAGCGCACAAGGTCAACTGTAGTTTCGCAGCGGCATTTCGGGATGATTGGACAGTTGAGGAATATTTTATTAACGATAAGACACGGGTAATAGCCGCAAAAAATGAGAAATCCCTGCACAAGGCAAGGCTGATTTACGATATACTTGGGGTTAAATATAAGACACTTTCAACAATCAAAGAGGCGGAGGTCTATGAAAATGCCAAAAACACACTTCAGTACGCCGCCGACGTATTTACAAACCAGTTGGCCATTGCCTACCCAGATGTAAACATAAGGGAAATGGCAGGGTATCTCATGGACGGCGTGAAGCTCAATGAAACACATCTTGGCATAGGGGCAGGGGGATATAAAATGTTTTCGTCGGTTAAAAATATCCTTGATGGCAGCCCTAATCCACACATGCTGTCACTGATACAGGAAGTGCATAACAACAATCTGAGCATGATACTATACGCTGCCGAGTCAATAGTCAACAAGGGCTGTAAGTCTGCAACTATACTAGGTCTGACCACCAGAGGCAATCAGAAGAACATAGAGCTTTCACCGTCGGTAATACTTGCCGAATACCTGAACAGACTTGGCGTTGAGGTCTATGTTGACGACCCATTTTACAATGAAACAGCCCTGTCCAGCATGTTTCCATTTTGCCGGAGCACCGATATACTAAAGGATGGACTGACGAGCGACGCGCTTTTTGTTATGACTGACCATAATAAGTTTAAGTACATCTCACAGGCAGATATACGGCGCTGCGGTATATTTAATGCCTCAGTGGTAATTGACAACGTCCCCTTGTTCAAGGAGTTTGAGTTTTCCCATTCCACAATATATCATGCCGTTGGAGACGGCAGGCCGGGCTTGATATAAAATGTGCGGCATTGCCGGTTTCATCTCCGAAAACAGAGACTATGATGCAAAAAAGATAGTCGCCTCCATGCTTGACGAGATGAGCTACAGAGGGCCTGACCAATATGCTGTAAAGTCATGGGGAGGTGCGGCTCTTGGCATGGTGCGCCTTAGTATCATAGGGAAACAACACCATGAAATCCCCTACGAAGACGAGGGGGGCAGATACGCTGTCGTTTATAACGGCGAAATATATAACCATGACACGATAAGAAGCGAACTACTTACGAAGTACGCATTTAAGACAGATTCGGACGCCGAGACCGCCCTCTATAACTATATAGATAAGGGTGTGAGGTCTTTTAATGACTACAACGGCATGTATGCGTTTGCCATTTACGACTCACAGGAAAAATCCTTTTGCATAGTGCGTGACAAGACAGGTGAAAAGCCCATGTACTACACCAGAGGTAAGGACTTCTTTGCCTTTGCAAGCGAGATGAAATCTCTGCTTAAGGTGCTGTCGGCCAGGTTTAATTCCTCTGCGATTTCATATAACGCCTATGAGTTTACCGTAGGCAGTGAAACACTGTTTAAGGACATCCTGAGCCTTGAGCCGGGGGAATACATAAAGGCAGACGCACGGGGCTTTACAAAACACGAGTACTGGAAGCTGTGGAATAATATTATAGAGGTACCTGACGATAAGAAGAAAATTCTCAAACATCTCCATGAACTAGTCGAGGACGCGATTTATCTGAGGACAAAGAACTGTGTCCATCAGTTTGGCTGCTTCATAAGCGGGGGGCTGGACAGCGCCATAGCTGCATGTATTGCCAAGCCCGACTACCTCTATACTGTCCACTATGACTATGACGACTTCGATGAGCTGGACTATGCACGGCTTGTTGCAGCCAAACTAAAAAAAGAGCTTGTTGTTATCACGCCCTCTAAGGAAGATTTCCTCCGCACGAAAGAGACCATAGCGTTTCACCTTGATACGCCATGCACATGGACTAGTTTTTCACTGTGGATGCTGCTTGAGCGTGCGTGTAAGGACATAAAGGTAGTTATGACAGGTGATGGGGCAGATGAGGTATTTGCCGGTTATTACAGGTACCTGCTGCTCTACCACGACGAGCAGATAAAACAGGTTGAGGCGTTAAATATGTACTCATACCTGATAAACAAGTACTATGGCTCTGCGGCAGAGAGATATGCAAAACTTGTAAACCGGTGCGAAAACCAATTCGACAAGGCCGTAAACACCTATCTTAGAGAAAGCATCGGCTATTATTTCGACAAGGTAAACGGCGATATAGTACATGCGATGGGGCTGAATGATTTTTATTCTACGATGCAGGTACTCCTGCAAATGTCTGACCGCCTGTCAATGGCCATGAGCATAGAGAACCGTTCGCCTTTTCTGGATTACCGGCTGGTACAATACGGCTTTTCCATGCCGTCGAAGTATAAAATTAAGGGTGGGGTAACAAAGTGGGCGCTCAAGGAGATAGCAAAAAAGATTGTGCCAAAAGAGATAATCCTGCGTACTGACAAGCGTGGGTTTTCTGCCCCGGTCAACAAGTGGTTCGAATGGGACAAGACCGGCAAATATGACAGAACGGCATATAAAAACATGGTCTACGGAGATTGGAAAAAAATATTCAAAGTTAAAAATGCCTGACACAGTATTTTTATTTCTAAAGCCGCCCAACCCCCTGACTCAGAACTTCAATGTACAGGTACATTAACTATCTGATTGTGGTAAAATAAGTTATACTGCATTTGAAATGAGGGGTTATGCGCCAAAAATATGATATTACGCTAAAAGATTTATTGAAAGACATTCCAAAGGTATTCCTGAAACTGATTACCGGATATGAAACCGGCAGGTTTATCGACGTACAGTTTCCAGATATTCAGTTAAGGGAGCCGGACTTAGCGTTTGAGGTAGAGAATGGAAAGATAGTCCATTTCGAGATTCAATCGCGAAACGACAATACTATGCTGGAGCGGATGTATCTGTATTCTGGATTTATCTTTAATCAACATGGAAAATTACCAGTACAGATAGTGCTTTATGTCGGTAGTGAACCTATGAACATGAAAAATCATATCGAAGGAGAAGGAGTCAATTATTCGTATAAATTGATTGATATAAGGGAAATCGATTGCAGCCAGCTTCTTGAGAGTGACTGCCCTGAAGATATTGTATTGGCGATATTGTGTAAAACTGGTGATGTTGATGCCACAATAAGAACAATACTCGATAAGCTGTCTGTACTGCCGCCAAAAAAGCGGGAAGGTTATATCAGAAAGCTGCTATATCTTTCTGATTTGAGGAGATTATATCCTAAAGTTAAACTGGAGGTAAGTAAAATGCCTATAACGATTGATGTAAAAGACAGTGATATTTTTAAGGAGGGTAAAGAGGAAGGGATAAAAGAAGGGATAGAGTTAGGGCTTGAACTCAAATATGGTCAGGCCGGACTTGACTTGATGCCTGCGGTTAGAGTTGTTGATTCTGTCGATAAGCTGGAAGAAATAAAAAATCTTATCAGGAAGGCTGGGTCAGTTGATGAGTTGAAAGTTTTTTTAGGGAACATCTTATAGCTGAAGATACGCTATGGCAGAAGTGGATAATTAAGATGAAAAGGAGGATGTAAAATGGGTAAGACAGTGAGGTTTTTAACAACACTGCTTTTCTTTGGTGCAATGCTCTTTGTAACAAACCAGCCGGTTCATGCTGCGCAAGCGTCATACACTGCTATTGCCGCCGGTGCGGACCACACGATAGCGCTGAAAAGTGATGGAACTGTCTGGGACTGGGGGCGTAACACCAATGGTCAGTTAGGAAACGCTACCAATACGGACAGCAAAGTTCCGGTAAAGGTAAGCGGGTTATCCAGTGCTGCAGGCATCTCCGGCGGTAGCTATCATACGATAGCGGTGAAGAGCGATGGAACCGTCTGGGGTTGGGGGTATAATTATTCAGGTCAGTTAGGCAACGGCAGCAATAGCAACAGCAATATTCCGGTACAGACAAGCTTGTTAACCGATATTACGGCTATTGCCGCTGGCGGCGCTCACACTATTGCACTGAGGAGCTATGGAACTGTCTGGGGCTGGGGGACTAATGGTCATGGTCAGTTAGGCACTGATAATATGAGTATGTCTCATAATACTCCGGTACTGGCAGGCGGGTTAACCAGTATTGCTGCCATCTCTGCCGGTGCTGCCCACACGTTAGCATTACTTGGAGGCGGGACTGTCAAGGCCATGGGCTGGAATGATTTCGGTCAACTTGGCAACGGTATGAACACAGACAATAACACCCCGGTAGATGTTCTATGGCTATCAGGTGTTACAGCCATCGCTGCTGGTGGGTATCATTCGGTAGCCTTAAAAAGCGATCGTTCTGTCTGGTGTTGGGGGCATAATGGTTATGGTCAGTTAGGCAATGCCACTAAGACGGACACTAATACTGCGGTACAGGTAACCTTGTCCAATGTTACAGCCATCGCCGCTGGTACAAATCATACGATAGCACTGTGGGGCGATGGGACTGTCCTGGCTTGGGGACTTAATGCTTATGGACAGTTAGGCAACGGTACTAATACTGACAGCACTATTCCGGTACAGGTAAGCGGCTTGACAAATGTTAAGGCCATCGCCGCAGGCGGGAATCACTCGATAGCATTAAAGGGCGACGGGACTATCTGGACTTGGGGGTATAACGGTTACGGTCAGTTAGGTAACGGTACAATTAACAGCAGTAATGTTCCAGTACAGGTTTCTACGGGCACAACAACGACATATACGGTAACGCCGTCTGCAGGTGCCAATGGAACCATAAGCCCGTCAACACCGCAGTCTGTAAGCGCTGGCAGCACGACGAGCTTTACCGTAACACCCAACATAGGGTACACGGCCTCTGTAAGCGGTACTTGCGGCGGTAAATTAGTGGGTACAACATATACAACAAACGCTATAACATCCGACTGTACGGTAGTTGCATCGTTTACATCGGGTACATCGTCGGACTACGATACCGCAAGCGCCTGGATTAATGCGGTAGCCACTCAATATTCCACATACTTTGGAACATCATCAACAGGTGTGACAACCGGCACTGACTCAGGCGGCACATACTATATCCAGTGGTTTAACAATGGCACGGCGATATTAGCGTACTCAGACGGGATAGTATATTTCTATACCGGAGTGACCGGCAGCGGCTGGAACTCTTCTCTGGGATTGCTTTGGAACGAAAGTAAAAGGGCAGCCGATTGGATAAAAGCCTATCGTCTTCAGTATCCCGATTACTTTGGAGCAGACTCCGGAGATGTGGAAAAGGGAACTGATGCAGGCGGCACATACTATATCCAGTTCTATACAAACAACACTGCTCTTATGGCTGGGTCTGACGGCTATATGTATTTCTGGTCAGGCAGTAAATGGAACTCCTTTGGGCAGAAATGGAAATAAACAATCACCGTGTAGACTGTCTTTGCCAATTTATTTGGCTCATCAAATTTAAAGGAGGGGTCTTGTGAGAAATCTGAAATTAAGTAAGACAACCGTATCATTTGTAACTTTGTTGTTTGCAGTTATTGTGCTAGTGCCTTTGAGTGTATCTGCTGGTGAACTGTCGGCCTCGCACAAGAACAAGGTCGCGGCCACAGGTGGTTACGAAAAATTGGCTGCGCAGGCAGACCGACGCGGTTCAGTCAGGATTATCGTAAAAGTTGACGCCGTGTTCCGTCCAACGTCAAGTTTAACAGAAACGGAAGCCGCCGTGCAGCAGAGCGCGATTGCGCGGGCACAGGAAAGGGTAATGGGGCAACTGGCCTCTGTCAATGTCATTTCTCACTATAAGTATCAGTTCATCCCTTATATTGCGATGACTGTTGACAGAAATGCGCTTGATGCTGTGCTTGCCATTGCTGAAGTAACCTCGGTCGAGGAAGATGAACTGTCAAACCACAAACAGGTTAACTGGGATATCACCAAGGTTGGCGCCCCTGCTGCATGGTCAAGCGGGTATGACGGCACAGGTTACACGGTGGCAATCCTTGACACCGGAGTTGACAAAACACATCCTATCCTTACTGGTAAGGTAGTCTCTGAAGCCTGCTACTCTTCTAACGATTCGGCATCTTTTGCCTCTTCTGTTTGTTCAGGCGGCGTTACGGACTCAACGTCAAGCGGCTCGGCAATGCCATACGTGGGGAATTGTCCAACCGGTGAATGTGACCATGGAACACATGTTGCAGGGACTGCGGCAGGACAGAACACCGGTCAATCTTCTGGTGTTGCCAAGGGTGCAAATATTATTGCAATTCAGGTATTTACACGATTTGACGATAACAGCACTTGTGATGGAGCAAGTCCTTGTACGCTTACGTACAGCTCCGACCAAATCAAAGGTTTGGAAAGGGTCTATGCCTTAATAGGCACATATTCGATAGCTTCTGCAAATATGAGCCTTGGTGGCGGAAAATATACTGCCAATTGTGATAGTTCAAATGCTAGTCGGAAGGCAGCGATAGACAACCTCCGTTCTGCCGGGATTGCTACAGTTATTTCTTCAGGGAATAGCGGATATACCAATGCGATAGGCGCCCCGGGATGTATCTCTACGGCTGTCAGTGTTGGTGCAACTGACAGCTCGGACGCCGTTGCCTCATATTCGAACAGCGCGAATATGTTAAACTTACTTGCGCCTGGTTCAGATGTTACATCGTCCATACCTAACGGTGGATATGCATCATGGAATGGTACCTCAATGGCTGCACCGCATGTGGCCGGTGCCTGGGCAGTGCTGAAGCAGGCGAAGCCGACGGCGTCGGTTTCGGACATTCTAACTGTCCTGACAAACACCGGTGTTTCAGTGACAGACTCGCGTAATACTATAACAAAACCACGCATTCAGGTAGACACGGCGTTAAACTCTTTATTAAACACCACTACCCTGACTGTAACAAAATCCGGCACAGGCACAGGCACTGTAACGAGTAGCCCTGCGGGGATAAGCTGCGGTTCAACCTGTTCAGCCACATTCACATCAGGCACATCGATAACACTAACGACAGCGGCAGATTCCGGTTCTTCGGTTACAAGCTGGTCCGGCTGTGATTCGTCAAGCGGCTCTCAATGTACTGTTACAATGTCGGCAAATAAGTCTGTATCGGTAGTAATATCAATAAGCGATACGAACTACAGCGCTGCAAGCGCCTGGATTAATGCAGTAGCATCACAATATTCCACATACTTTGGGACAAAGTCCGGTGCTATTACAACTGGTACTGATGCAGGCGGCACATACTACAGCCAATGGTTTACCAATGGTACGGCAATTTTAGCGTACTCGGACGGGATTATATATTTCTATACCGGCACGTCCGGCAGCGGCTGGAACTCTTCTCTTGGATTGCTTTGGAATGAGAGTATCAGGGCAGCTGCATGGATAAACGCATTTTACAACCAATATCCCTCATTTTTTGGGACAAAATCAGGAGTCGTGACAACAGGAACAGATACAAGCGGTACATACTATATCCAGTTCTTCACAAACGGCACTGGTCTAATGGCATGGACTGATGGCTATGTGTATTTCTATTCAGACGGCAAGTGGAACTCTTTTGGAACAAAATGGAAATAAGCAATCACCGTGAAACTAGCTGAAGCGCTGGTTTAAGTTATTTATAAATGGCGGCTTAATTGCCGCCATTTATTTTGTATTATATAAAATGTATAAAGATAAAATAAGATTATAAATAATTTTTATTTGATATATTTACTCTTCCAGGTATATAATCATACAGCGGCTCTGAATAATAACTCATAAGAGGAGGCTTTATGAAAACCTGGAAACTAGGTAAACGGGTAGTCTCTTTTTTCGTTGTATGCTGTATCAGCGCATTAGCTTTAAGCGTATATGCCGGTGAACTGCCTGTCTCGCTAAAGGATAGGGTATCGTCAGCCGGTGGATATGAAAAACTGGCATTGCAGGCCGCCCGCAAAGGTTCTGTCAAGATTATTGTAAAAGTTGAAGCCGCGTTTTATCCAATTGGCAGCTTATCCAGAGCGCAAGCCGATGAGCAGACGCGCTCAATTTCACGGGCACAGGAACATGTAATGGGACAACTGGCTTCAGTAAATGTCATTTCTCATTATAAATATCAGTATATCCCGCACATAGCGATGACCGTTGACGCAGATGCGCTTGACGCTGTGCTTTCATCTGCCGGGGTCAGCTCCGTCGAGGAAGATAAACTCTCACGCCCCACGCTGGTGAACTGGAATATCACTAAGGTTGGCGCCCCTTCTGCATGGTCAGGCGGGTATGACGGCACGGGTTACGCAGTAGCAATCATAGACACCGGGGTCGATAAAACTCATCCCATTCTTACGGGGAAGGTAGTGTCTGAGGCCTGCTACTCTACGAATGACTCCTCATCTTACGTCTACTCTGTTTGTCCAGGCGGTGTAACGGACTCAACTGAAAGCGGCGCTGCAATGCCATATGCGGGTGCTTGTTCAACCGGAAAATGTGACCACGGAACACATGTGGCAGGTATCGCAGCAGGACAGAACACTGGTCAATCATCAGGGGTTGCAACAGGTGCAAGCATTATAGCAATTCAAGTGTTTTCACTAATAAAAGACGTCCTCACATGTGGCTTAAGTTTTACTTGTGTAGGCGCTTATGACTCAGATATAATCAAAGGGCTGGAAAGGGTTTACGCTTTAAAGGATACTTATTCTATAGCATCAGCAAATATGAGTCTTGGCGGCGATTCTTACTCCGATTACTGTGACATACAAAACATAGCTACAAAGGCAGCGATAGACAACCTTCGTTCTGCAGGTGCTGCAACGGTTATTGCCTCAGGCAACGATGGAGATACAAATGGGATAAGCACCCCCGGGTGCATTTCTACGGCTGTCAGCGTTGGTGCAACAGACAGCTCAGACTCGGTTACTTACTACTCAAACAGCGCGAGCTTCTTGAGTTTACTGGCACCGGGGTCTTCTATTAAATCTTCAATACCTAACGCTGGATATGCCACATGGGGTGGAACCTCAATGGCAACCCCGCATGTGGCCGGAGCATGGGCAGTGCTGAAGCAGGCCAGACCTGCGGCATCGGTAACAGATATTCTAAGCGCCCTGACAAGCAGCGGCACTTCAATAACCGACTATCGCAATAATATAAAAAAGCCCCGGCTTCAACTGGATGCAGCCTTAAACACATTATTAAATACTTACAGCCTGAGTGTAACAAAATCCGGTACGGGCACAGGCACACTAACAAGCACCCCGGCGGGGATAAGCTGCGGCTCAACATGTTCAGCATCATACACATCAGGCACATCGGTAACGCTGACGGCAGCGGCAAACTCCGGTTCTACTCTTACAAGCTGGAGCGGCTGTGATTCGACAAGCGGTTCACAGTGTACTGTTTCGGTTACCTCAGATAAAATCGTAACAGCAGCATTTGATGTATTAACATACAGCCTGAGTGTAACAAAATCCGGCACGGGTACAGGCACGGTAACAAGCGCCCCGGCAGGGATAAGCTGCGGCTCAACGTGTTCAGCGTCATACACGTCAGGCACATCTGTAACGCTGACGGCAGCGCCTGACTCAGGGTTTACTTTTACAGGCTGGAGCGGCTGTGATTCAACAAACGGTACACGATGTACTGTTTCGGTTACCTCGGCAAAAAGCGTAACAGCAAAGTTTGGATTAGTGTCATACTACCTGAGTGTAACAAAATCCGGCACGGGTAAAGGTACACTGACAAGTACCCCGACAGGGATAAGCTGCGGCACGGCGTGTTCAACGACGTATACGTCAGGCACACAGGTAACGCTGACGGCATCGGCAAACTCCGGTTCTACTCTTACAAGCTGGAGCGGGTGTGATTCATCAAGCGGCTCTCAATGTACAGTTGCTGTTTCCTCTGCAAAGTCTGTAACGGCGGTGTTTACAAGTGAAGACCACACGAAAGCAAGCGCCTGGATTAATGCAGTGGCTTCACAACATTACACGTACTTTGGGACAAAATCAGGTAGTGTGACAACAGGCACTGACGCGGGTGGTACATTCTATATCCAGTGGTTTACCAATGGCAGGGCGCTTTTAGCCTACGCAGACGGGATTATATATTTCTATACTGGTGTGACCGGCAGCGGCTGGAACTCTTCTCTTGGATTAGTTTGGAACGAAAGTACCAGGGCAGTTGCATGGATTAATGCGTTTTACAGTCAATACACCTCATTTTTCGGGACAAAATCAGGAGATATAGCAACAGGCAGCGATGCAAGCGGCACATACTATATCCAGTTCTTTACAAATGGCACTGGTCTTTTGGCATGGACTGACGGGTATATGTATTTCTATTCAGGCGGTAAGTGGAATTCCTTTGGAATAAAATGGAAGTAAGCAGGCGGCAAAAATCCTAATGGCGGTTGAACTTACACCGAACGATAATAACTAAAGTGATCTTCCGAATAAAGGCACAGACTAAGAGCAGTATCTTCAAGTATATTGAGGTTTTTTATAATCGTCAAAGAAGGCATTCCAAAACAAGATCGCTCTGCTGCCTTTGAAAAGACAAACGGGGTAACTTATATACGTGTACACTTTTTCGGGGCAACATCACGCTGCCATTATTATAATTAATATGTTATAATAACTATATGGCAATAGGAACCTTTTATTAACTAAAGAAGGAGGTATTGACCATGGTAATAACACAAAGGCAGACCGCAGGAATTGACAGAAGACAGTGCCCAGATGTAATCGTAAAGTCAACGAGGTGGGTAATCACTACCTGCTGGTTGATAATCGCCATCGTGTGTTTGTGTTTGTATTTTGCAATGCCGGAACGCCCTACAATTCAAATGTCCATCAGTATATCCAGAGAGGCAAGGTCATACTGGGATATGTCCATGTTGAAAAATGTGTTTATCATGATGGTTGTTTTGCTGCTAATATCGTTGTTCGGCCTTGCTGAAAGCATTTTGAGGCACAACAGAGTGGTGGACAATATCCCCAAGACGCTTATACTTACGGTCATTATGTCGCTTGTAGGAATGTTTGTTATTTATTCCTATTTTTAAGGCTTTATGATGGATTGGTTACCTTTCGGCATGGTATGCAAGGGCAGACACAGACTACCAATCCCCTTTAGCTCCGACAGAAGGGGAACTTACCAAAGTTGTGAGTTTGCCCTGGCGTCAGCCGAAAAGAAAAACATCCCGCTGAAGTTGCAGGTTGTCTGTGAGAGCGGCATTGACTTAAGATATCAACATGCGATGACAAGTAAAGGCTGAATTTATAAGGTGTTGTAAGGGCGTAGAAAAGTTAAACGTGAACAAAGGAGGTAAAACATGGTATCGAAGATTATCACATTAGTAGGAGAATCACCAGTCAGTTGGGAAGATGCCACAACGAACCTCATTAAGGAAGCCCAAACCAGTCTCAGAGGGATAACCCGTATAAAAGTTACCGAGTTCGACGTTAGACTTGAACAGGAGAAAGTTTCAAGATTTCGTGTAAAAGCAGAAGTTGCGTTCAAAATCGAAGCGTAACGTAAATTATAAGTCTACGCCCTTACAATGGTACTTTATGAATGTAATTTTAAAACCAGGATATAACAAAATACACAGCCTGTATAAGGCAATTGCCAATACTGTGGAAATAAAAATGGCAATGGAAAGTTATCTCTGCCCCCTTCAGATGTTTATAGAGCTTACTGAAGGCGGTTTCAACTATGGGGCAGTCAAAATCCTGAAACACGATTTGAACATCAAGCGCATCTTTTTAACTCGTGTCACTCTAAAATACTTTAAGTACATAGCCTTAACGATAAGTGATAAGAAGATCCCTTCTAATTCAGATATGACCAAACACATCCAACCGCATGAACCTTTACCTCTTTGGGACAATGCCGTTTCAATACCATTGTTTATACTGGGTGTTATATATGCCATTGTGCGAACAATAACACGCAGATTATTAAAGGCGGGTGATAAAACTTCAGGTTGAGAAACTACCGCTGCATATTCCGTTGAAACAGCGGGATTGGAAATTTGGAGTACGCTAGTAGTATAAGGTTATTTAACCGCTCGGCATAAATCAGGGAAATAATGCTTACATACATAACGTACTCCTTATTATAATCATTTAACTACCTCTACAGTGTGGCATTTTGTACAATCAAAAGATTTATGGCTCATCATTTCTTTAACTTTGCCCGCCATACCCTTAGGTCCCTTAGCTCCGTGGCAAGTCCTACAGTCCATATTCTCATGCTCCAACATCATCTTGCCAGCCAGAGGGGTTTTAATAACTTCGGCGAATTTCTTCTTTCCATCAGCTTTAGTAGTGCCTAGTTCGTGGCAGTCAGTACACGCCTGTCCAGGGTGGTTTCCCATCTTTACGTTTTTAGGGCCGTTGTCACCGTGGCAATTGGTACAGGCCATCCCAACATGCTCCAAAGGCATCTTCCCAAGATATGCCTTAGGTGGGGACTTCTCAGCCCATGATAACGACATTCCAGCCATTAAGAAAACTACTGTGATTGTCAACGCGGACAGTTGCTTAAATCTCATAGCGGCCTCCTTATAATATGGTACTTAGGTTTATAAGCTGCCCCGTTAAAAACCGTACCTTTTTAAACAGCCCTCAACTATGATTCAACTTATATTATTATAATACATAAGTGTGATAGTGTCAAGAAATTTTTGTCAAGAGCAAACAAGGATTTATTTTAGATGTCTGGGTTATTGTGTGTCAGTCAATTGTTCAGTAAGTCTTCCGTCTCTGAGGGTCAAGACCTTATCAGATACCCTGCGGGCAAAACCGGCGTCGTGCGTGGAGAGGATTATAGCTGCCTTTAGCGTATGCCTGATGCTTTGGATTATCTCTTCTATTGCCTTTGAGTTTTTAGCGTCTACCGCGGCGGTTGGTTCGTCAAGAAACAGGACTGAGGGGGAGATAACCAGCGCACGTGCCAGACCCATGCGCTGAGTCTCACCGCTTGAGAGTGTCACGGCACGGCGTCTGAGTTTGTCCTTCAGGCCGACCATCTCAGCGGCATTTTGTACCCTTTCCTCTACTTCAGTCCTGCTTATTTTTCGCAGCTTAAGCCCATATGCAATGTTCTCATAGACTGTTGTATTAAACACCCCTACAGCAGGCAATAGCAGTGTAATCCGCCGCCTCAGGGCAAGGTTATTCTCTAATACTGTGCCCCCCTCAAGAAAATCCACCCTGCCAGAGTCCGGCTGCTCCAAAAAGGTGCAGAGTCTGAAAAGCGTTGATTTCCCTGAACCGTTTTGCCCCATTATGGCATACACAGAGCCGCTTTCAAACCTGTACGCGCAGCCATCAAGGACTACAGATTCCCCGTATGACTTTTTTAATTCAGATACACTGACGCTCAGACCCAAAGATACCCCGTTGCCCGCCCTCGTTTAGAAAAAAAATATAATGCAATATTCACGCTAAGTGAGATGCCAAGCAGCACAATCCCCAGCGCTATGGCCTCAGAGAAATCCCCCTTGTCCGTCTCCAGCACTATGGCCGACGTAATTACCCTCGTTCGCCCTGATATATTTCCACCAACTATCAGCACCGCCCCTACCTCGGCACTAAGCCGCCCAAAGGCCGCCATCACGCCGGAGATTATCCCATATCGTGCCTCCTTCACTATCGCCATCGCAGCCTGAAACGGCGCAGCCCCAAGCGACAAGGCAGCCTGTCGTATTATTGGCGGCACACCATTAATAGCCGCGTAACTAAGCGACGCCACTATCGGAAAGGCCAAAACGCTCTGGGCTATTATCATCGCAGGGGCAGTATATAGCAGCCCCATGAAACCCAGCGGCCCCCTCCTTGACAGCATCAGATAGAGAAACAACCCCACCACAACCGGCGGCAGCCCCATCGCAGTGTTCAATATGTTTAATGTTAAATGCCTCAGGGGAAATCTTTTCTTCAGACTTATCAGCGCCCCAACGGGCACCCCAAGCGCGCTGCCAATAAGCAGGGCGCTCAGAGATACCTTAAGGGACAACAATACTATCCCCATCAGCTCGGCGTCTAATGTATATATCAGTAAGCACGCCTTTCTAACTCCATCGAATATTAAGTCCATCTCAGGGGTAATTAATCCCCTGAAGGGGACATTCGGCACAGGCCGGGCGCGGTTTACAGTAATACTTGCCAAGCCTTACGAAGAGGGCGTGGTAGTTGTTGTATATCTCAGGGCCTATGGCGCCGCTCATGTGAAATAGCGCCTGAAAGTCGTCATATGACCGCTTATAGTCCAGAACCCCGTGTCTGTCCAAGACGCGCTTTGTGTAGGCGTCGATGACGAAGACTGGCTTTTGGAGGGCATAAAGCAGGATTGAGTCTGCGGTTTCCGGTCCTATGCCGTTTATTTCAAGGAGGGCAGCCCTGAGATCAGACGTCTCCTTCATATTTTCAATAACACCATCGTATCTCAAAACAAGAAATTCGATAAATGCCCGCAGGCGCACGGCCTTTACGTTGTGGTAGCCGGAGGGTTTTATCAATTCCGAGAGCCTCGAAAGCGGCATCTCATAGATTATAAAGGGATCAAGGGCATTGTTGGTCTTCAGATTTGAGACAGCCTTTTCCACGTTGAGCCAACTGGTGTTTTGTGTGAGGATTGCCCCGACTGCCACCTCAAAGGGGGTATCGGCAGGCCACCAGTGCTGAGGGCCGAATGCGGCATCGAGCTTTTCATAGAGGCGCGCAAGGAAGTCCCCCATGACCAGTGAAAGTGTCGGTGAAAGTGAATCTGCAGTTGTGTTATAATGCGGTATGGCAGTGTTTTCTTTCATCACGGTCTATTATAGGATGTTTTAAGTGGACAGGGCAATAGTGCTTACGTATCACAACATTGGCAAGGCACCAAAGGGGGCACGCCTTCCCGGGCTTTACGTATCCCCTGCGGTGTTTCGCTTGCAGATGCGGTATCTGAAGGCCGCAGGATTTACCGTTGTGCCACTGGATGAGATAATGAATTTCATAGACGGCCAAAGCCAGGTAAAGCGCCCTGTGGCGCTTACGTTTGATGATGGATTTCAGGATTTTAACGATAATGCGTGGCCTGTGCTGAAGGCTATGGGGTTTCCCGTGACGGTATTTATTGTAGCTCTGCAGGTTGGCGGGGAGAATCTCTGGGACTGTGAATATTTAAATGTGAGAAAGAGACTGCTTGACTGGGACACAATTGCCAGATTAAAGGCAGAGGGGGTCAGCTTTGCCTGCCATACTATGACGCACCCGTCTCTTACATCACTGAAGGGAGAGGCACTGCGTGATGAGATATTTGGCTCAAAGGCTGTGGTAGAGGAAAAAATAAATGCCCCAGTGGATTATTTTTGTTATCCATATGGTGATTTTAACGAAGAGACTGCTGAAATGGTAAAGGCTGCGGGCTTTAGGGCTGCGTTTACTACCCGAAAGGGAGCTGTGTTTCAGGCTGCCAACCCATACGAGATAAACCGCATATCAGTTAAATCCACTACCGGGCCGCTTGCCTTTGCCTATAAGCTCCACCTGTATAATGGCAGACCTCCAGGCCGCCCGAAATAATGCAAAAACCAATTAACATACTGCTGCTCTATACTGGTAAGCGCTGGAGCGGCATCGGCTCACATGGCGCTGTGCTTGCCGGTGGGTTGATGAAAAAAGGCATTAACGTGGTATTGGGCTGCCCGCACGGGGGGAAACTCTACGCTCAGGCCGAGGCCTTGGGCATTACAGTAAGACATATAGGGATGAAAAATCTGATGGACTTCGCCTCATGGTACAGGATATTCAGAGTGGCACGCCAGGACAATATCGATATAATTTGCGCCAATCTTGGGAAAGAGTACTGGCCCCTGGCGGTCATCTGCCGTGTACTGGGGCTTAAATCCGTAATCGTCAGGCATCAGATGAATAAACTCAAAACCCTGACTAACCGTCTTATCAAAGGAGATATTGATAAAATCATCGCCGTAAGCGGCGCCGTAAAGCGCACACTGATTAACAGCGGCATCGACGCTGATAAAATAGAGGTCATATATAACTCTGTTGACCTTGGCCGGTTCGACCCCCTGTTAAAATCTGGCAGAGTCAGCCGCAATGATACGCGCGCCGAGCTTGGCCTTGCCAAAGACGATATAGTTATTGCCAGTGTTGGCAGGATAACCGAGGACAAGGGCGGACTTGACCTGTTGTATGCCTTTAAAGAAGCCGTTGAGGTATACCCCCGCATGAGGCTGCTTTTTGCAGGTGACGGGCCTTTTCGCAGTTCGCTTGAGGTGCACGCAGCTGGGTTGTCGATTTCAGGGCGTGTCCATTTCACAGGCTACAGGGATGACGTAGAGCATATGTACGCGGCGGCAGATATTGTGGTAGTACCGACACGTGGGTTAGAGTCCTTTGGAATGGTAGTAATAGAGGCGATGGCGATGGAAAGACCCGTGATTGCCTCTGATGTTGGCGGCATACCGGAGATAATCACTCATGGGGTAAACGGTCTGCTGTTTAACGCTACGGACAGGGCGGGCTTGCGGGCGTGTATTTGTGAACTTGTTGAGAATCCGTCTTTGGCCTCACGGCTTGCCGCTGCGGGCAGAAAAACTGTTGTTGAGCGCTTCTCAGACGGTGCGTTTTCAGAAAGGTTTGCCGACGTTTTATATAATCTTATGTTATAATGAATAGTTATGATGAAATTTAACTTAATACGCGACACAACACTTGGGGCGGTTAATATTGGAAGATACCAGATTCTTCATGAGCTTGGGCAGGGCGCAATGGGGGTTGTATACAAGGGCAGGGACTCCATAATTGACCGTGTTGTAGCAATCAAGACAATCAGGCTTGGCAAGGCATTTCTTGGCATGGATGAGAAGGAGATGCTCAGGCTGTTCTATCAGGAAGTCAGAATTGCAGGGAATCTATCGCACCCCAACATAGCCACAATATACGATGCAGGTGAGTCCTACGATATTCACTATTTTGTTATGGAATTTGTTGACGGCATCCCACTTAAATCTATAATACAGGACAAGGTATCTTTACCGCTTATCAGCAAGGTAAAACTGCTGGTACAGGTGGCCTCCGCACTTCAATATGCCCACTTGCGCGGCGTGATTCACAGAGACATCAAGCCGGCAAACATTATGCTTGTCATTAGTGAACATACCAAGTCTAAGGACTATCAGGCAAAAATAATGGACTTTGGAATAGCAATGCTCTCATCATCAAAAAGCGCCATACACAGGGCAGACCGGATTCTTGGTACACCATCATACATGTCGCCTGAGCAGGTAACAGGCGGCGAACTCGACAGACAGACCGATGTGTTTTCCTTAGGGGCAATGTCATATGAGTTTCTAACTGGCCGGAAACCGTTCCCGGCGGCGGACTTACCGGCATTATTTACTAAGATTAGGACAGAAAACCCACCTCCTCCAAATTATATACAAAAAGATATGCCCCTTATCATAAGCAACTGCATAATGAAGGCAATGGAAAAAGATAAAGAAAAGCGGCTGCAATCTGCCGGTGAATTTGCCGATGAGATGGAGATATACCTCAGCCGCGCAGAAACGCAGGATACACAAAAGTTCTCAGCCGCACTCGATACGGCAAACAGGGAATTCCTCATGAAATTAAAGAAACACTATACGTTCTTTGCTGATTTTTCCCTCATGGAGCTGAACAAAATTTACAATATAAGCAGCAAACACGTGTATAAAAAAGATGAGGAGATTTTCAGAGAGGGCAGTATAGGCAAGAAGCTGTTCATAATCATGAGCGGGCGGGTAAAAATCACCAAGATGTCTCCGGGAAATATAACTGAAACCCTGTTAAACGTGCTAAAACCAGGGGACTGCTTCGGAGAGATGTCCCTGATGGACTCAGCGCCGCGCTTTGCAACCGCCACAGCCGACAGCGAATGCTCCCTTGTGGCCATTAGCGAGGTAGTGCTGAGAAACTCCGAGCCTATGCTCTGCCTGAAGCTGTACAAGAATCTTGCGATTACCCTGTCTGACAGACTCAGAAAAAGTGATGAGAAGGTCAACGCCTTGCTATCAAGATACCCAGACACTGACATCAGTCATTTAACATAACAACACCAGAAATGTTATAATACAATAAGGTATGGCAACATCACTATCAAAGCGTCCAAGGGGTACCAGAGCACTCACTGGGGGCAGCAGGGGCACGGCGGCGGTTATAGTGCTGATGTCTCTGTTTTTTATATCCGGCAGGGCCGCCTATTGCGACTGTATACAAGGGGATTGTTACAGCGGGCGCGGGGTATTTGTATTCCCCAGTGGAGAAAGATATGAAGGTGGATTTCAGGGCGGCAACCCCAGCGGCACCGGCACTATATACTACCCAAACGGTGATGTCTACACAGGGCAGCTTATTGCAGGGGTAGCTTACGGCAAGGGTACACTCACCTTCTCAGATGGTCAAACATACGAAGGGGAGTTTAAGGACGGCAAAAGACACGGCATGGGTATAAATAAATGGCCCTCAGGGGATAAATATGAAGGGCAGAGCGCCGATGGGATTAAGCACGGTATGGGGACTTATTACTTTTCCAATGGCGATAGATATGAAGGACAGTTCTCAGGTGATAACTTCAACGGCGAGGGCACGTATTACTTTGCAAACGGCGATAAGTACACAGGGGAATTCGTTGACAACCTGTTTAACGGTGCAGGCGTTTTGACCTACGCCAGCGGCTACAGGTACGAAGGCAGTTTTGAAAATGATAAGAAAAACGGCCCGGGCATATTAACGTTAAATGGCAGACAGATGCAGGGACGGGTGGTGAAAGATGAAAATACTACAGACGACGCCCCGGAAAAACCATGGCCGCCCGTGCCATAAACACTGCCATAAACACTGTATGTTTAACAGGAGGGATAAATGTTAAAAAAATACATTATATTTTTAGCAATAATAGCAATTGTCTTTTCCAGCGCTGATATCTTATCAGCAAAGGCCGGCAGTTCGGGCAGTTCAAGTAGTTCAGGCGGCTCACGCAGTAGCAGTTCATCGGGCAGGAGTTCTTACGGCAACACATCATCTGTGAACAGGGGCTCAACAGCAACGAGGCAAACAACCCCGGCTTCAAAATACGGCAACTCTGCCTCGTCACAGGGTACTGCTGCAAAAAAATACGGCAACACAGCGGTTACCCCTTCATCAGGCACTAATCAGCAGTCTGCCCCGGCCAGTAAATATGGCAACACCGCAGGTACGGCCTCAACTGGCGGTCAATCCGGTAAATCTTCCACATTTGACCAAAAACTAAACACTAATGTCTCTAAGCAGCAGGCCAAAGACTCCCTCTCAAAGTATGAAGCGCAGCAGAACAGATATAAATCCAAAGACACCACAACCAACTATGGCAAGTACACCGGCAACCCCATAGTAAACCGCTCGCGCGGCTACGACCAGAATACTCGTGTTTACAGAAGGGACAACTTCTACACAACGTACAACTATCAGCCGCCACAGTATGCGTTTATGGGTGCACCGTCTTTTGGCATGTGGGATGCCATGTTTTTGTGGTTCATGCTTGACCACATATCAGACAGAAACTACTCAAGGATGTACCATAACCATCAAAATGACCCGGATTTCCAGAAGTGGCGGCAAGAGGCTGACAAGCTCTCAGGCGAAAACGCCGAACTAAAGGCCAAGCTCGCAAACCTTGACAAACAGGTCTCCGAACTAAAGGGTGAACCCGTTGATCCCTCATATATTCCACCGGGGGTAGATGCAGACATTGCTTTGAATAAAAAAGTAGTAGAGAAGGCTCAACCGGAGAAAAAAGAATCTCACTTTTTCCGATGGCTCTTGGTATTTGTGCTGGCTGCTTTGTTAATCTATTATATATACAAGAGGAAGACCGCTGTGCAAGAAGCGAAATTCAGGTTGGATTAAATTAGGAGGCAATAACATGGGTGCATTGGGAATATTCAAACATATCGTTGAAAAGCAAAAAGAGGCGTTATCAGATTTGCTTGAAGGGAAAAAACAGCGCGTGGACTTAACTATTCCCCTCGGCCTGAAAATCAACAGCATAGTGAAGATAGATGAGACGAAGTTTATCCTCAACGAGGAGAAATTAAAGGTAACATCCCCCGGGGCGGCAACGCACACGGTAGTTGCTGCCGGTAAATATACCATAGGGCCTATGAGTAATTATAAGTTATATCTTCAGTCAACTATGGACAAAGAAGATGAGTCTGTTATTCAGGTAGTTGTAGAAAATACGGAGATACTATCATTGGCTTACTACAGGGTCATAGATGAGGTATTCCCGGCCGATGAGGACGAATGGGGTGTATGGCTAAACTACGGCACTGGTCTGATAGGGTATAAGGATTTCATAATAGACGGCGAACTGATATACCAGAGGACAGTGGGCAGCCATCAGCAAGACTATATTGAACCTATGGACTATGCTGAGACAGTCGCTCTTGACCCGTATGGGATGACCGGTATGAAGATTGATGGTTTGTCGATGAGATATGCAAGGGAAGTGAATAAGGACATGCAGGAGTACATAGTTGTCACAATGGAAAAGGTGAAGGATGAGTTCGGCACAGTTAAGGAGGCCGGAGTAACAATCATGGCAGGCATAGAGCTGGTTGAGCCTGAACTTGAAATTTCGTAAATATTTAAGGAGGTATTGAAGATGGGGTTTTTCACAAATTATGGAAAGGTTACAATGGACAAGATTAAAAACTCAGTGATAGAAGGGTTGGTTTCCTTTGACCCTGAAGGGGCTACCGAGGCGGAAATAAAGGAGATGGAGCAAAAGCTCGAGGCAGTAAGCGTTCAGGCAGCAAAGGCACGGCAAACAATGCTGAAAGAAAAGGATGAGGCAGATAAAATAGCAGCCGTGTACAATCAGAGGATAGAGGCCGGTGAACTCTTAAATCAGAAAATAGCCGTAGAGACAGACCCTGCAAAAAAGTCGTCTTTAGAGAAAAGCCTCGCAACACTACTTGAAAACGTAGAGAAAATGGCCGCCGATGTAGATAAAGAACAGCAGGAAGCAACAGAGGCCGAGGAGATGTTCAGGTACCTGGAGCAGATAACACGGGACGCGGCAAAAAAACTCAAAGAGGCAAAATCTCAATACACACAAGCCATGAGAGAGATGCAAAAGGCAAAAATGCAGGAACAAATGGCTAAGGAAAAGGAGATAGCAACTAAAACGGCTGCCGGACTGGGCACAGATAATTTTAACACGGCGCTGAAGGCAATGAAGCACATCACAGATGATGCGGCAGCAAAGGCAGAAGCGGCAAAGCTCCGCTCAGACCTCCTAAAACCTGTATCCCTTGAGGATGACGCAAACGTGACCGCAGCGCTGAAAGAAGTAAAGGGAGAAGTTCAGCCAACAAGCCTGACAGAAAGGTTGAGCGCTTTAAAAAAAAAGTAACTGAGAGATAGAAAGATGTTCAAAGGGGGATGGGGTATACCCCTTCCCTTTTGACAATCTGTTTCAGGTATTCAGAGTAAATACACTCATGTTGCAATACCAATCATATGCCTAAACAATATGACAAGATAATAAAAGAAATTCTAAAAGATGTCGTAGGCACCCTACTAACGAATGTAATTGGGCTAAAAACCGTTAAATCCACTGCTATAGAAACCAAACTCCAGATAACGAATGAGCGGGAGGCCGATTTTATTCTTATGGTGGAGTTAGAAGATGCCTCACGGCATCTGGTACATATTGAATTTCAGGCCACGAATTATTCTAAAATGGCATATAGAGAGCTGCGCTACTGGGTTTACATGACAGAGGTTTATGGTATTCAACCACTGCAGTATGTGTTTTACATAGGCAACGAGCCGCTTAACATGGCTGACACGATCATAACTGAGACAGTAAACTATAGGTATAACCTGATAGATATGCGCGATGTGGATTGCGATAAATTTCTACATTCAAATAAACCAGAGGAGGTGATAATCTCTATCTTGTGCAATTATCGAAAGAAAGGTGTTAAAATATTCATAAGAGAGATATTGAGTAGACTAAAGGAGCTGGTGCCGGAGGAAACACTCCGAGGCAAGTATCTAAGACAGGTAGAAGTGCTGTCGCAGTTGAGGGATTTGCAAGACGAGGTATGTAAGGAGGCAGAGGCAATGGCAATAATGTATGATATGGAGAGAGACGTAAGGTTCAAACAGGGATTGGCCGAAGGACAGCGTAAGGGTCTGCTGGAAGGAAGACGTGAAGGGTTACTTGAAGGAATTGAGCTAGGGCTTGAGCTTAAATATGGGGCATCCGGGCTTGTTCTGATTGATATGGTCAGGACAGTGGATTCTATAGAAAAGTTGGAATATCTTAAAAATCTTATAAAAAAGGCCGACTCATTGGGTGAATTGAGAGAGTTTTTTAGAGAGAACATATAATTAGTTGTCACGATAAACCAATTTTTCAGGGATCAAGAGTGGTTTTCTTTGACATCTTAGTATGTTTGTGCTGTTCAGACATTTGAAATAATCCCCTGCAGGTTGGTATAATCACCCTATGTACCATATACTTGCTCTGATTATTACTGTCCTTCTCGCCGCATGTAACCAGCCGCATGTGTTGTATCAGTACTCTTCGCTTAACGCCCTTATGGAAGGCGTCTATGACGGTCAGTTGACAATCGGGGAATTAAAAAGACATGGGGACTTGGGGCTTGGCACCTTTAACGGTCTCGATGGTGAGATGATAGTAGTTGGTGGCAGTGTCTATCAAATCAAAGGTGATGGGACTGTGTTTGCTGTCAATGACAATGTGGAAACACCGTTTGCCACTGTAGTGTTTTTTAAGCCCGCTAAGTCCTTTAGCGTGGAACAGGAAATCTCATGCGAAGAGCTGCAAAAGAGAATCCTTCAACTCGTGCCATCTCCAAATATCTTTTACGCCGTTAAAATAGAAGGTCTGTTTAAGCACATCAGGGCACGGGCAGTCAAGGCACAGAATAAACCATACCCACGCCTGATTGAGGCGGCTAAAGGGCAGGGAATGTTCGATTTTAAGGACATCAGGGGGACTTTGGCAGGGTTTTACTTCCCCGAAACATTCGGAGGGTTGAGCGTCGGAGGTTTTCATGTTCACTTCTTATCAGATGACAGGAAATCGGGCGGTCACCTGATGTCATGTCAAGTGAGCCGCGCCGCTGTCTATATCGATTATCTTACGGACTTCTCACTGGAACTCCCAAAAAGCGGCGGTATCTATGGCAAGTCAATCGGCACGGCCCAAAAACAAGAGGTTGATTTAATTGAAAAAGGACGCTGACTCAACTGAATCAGCACGACCGCTAAACGACAGACCATCTAAGACATTAGAGATATTAAGGTATATAGGCCCCGGGCTGTTTGTTACCGTAGGGTTCATAGACCCCGGTAACTGGGCTACGAATATGTCCGCTGGCGCAGATTACGGTTACAAACTCCTCTGGGTAGTCACGCTCTCAACGGCGATGTTAATACTGCTTCAGCACAATGCTGCTCACCTGGGGATAGCAACCGGTCTGTGTATCGCTGAAGGGGCGGGGAAGTATTTTCCGCGGCTGACGGCCAAATTGTTTATTGGAACGGCGATGCTGGCCTCGGTTGCAACTGCCCTGGCTGAAGTTTTGGGCGCGGCAATCGGCCTTCAGATGCTATTTAAGATACCTATTGCAGTTGGTGCAGTTATTACGATGATTTTTTCGGCACTAATGCTTATATCTAACAGTTACAAGAGGCTTGAGATGTGGATAATGGGTTTTGTCTCTATAATCGGTATTTCATTTATATTTGAGCTGACACTCATAGATATAAAATGGGACGAGGCGGTAAAAGGATGGTTAATGCCGCAGTTTCCAACAGGGTCGATTGCAATAATTATGGGTGTCCTGGGGGCGGTTGTAATGCCCCACAATCTGTTTCTGCACTCTGAGGTAATCCAGAGCCGACAGTGGAATCTCAAGGGGGAAGAGGTAATTAATAAGCAGTTAAAATATGAATTCCTAGACACCATAACGGCAATGTTAATCGGCTGGGCAATCAACAGCGCTATGATGCTGGTAGCGGCAAGCGTATTTAACACCAATGGGATATCCGTAACAGAGCTTCAACAGGCGCAGGCCACACTAAAGCCACTGGTGGGGAATGCGGCGGCTGTTGTTTTCGCACTGGCACTTTTGGCCTCCGGTCTGGCCTCTTCTACTACGGCTGCAATGGCGGGTGGGAGCATACTTGGGGGTCTATACCAAAAACCTCTTGAGATAACTGACACTCATACACGCATCGGCGTGGGAATAACACTCTGCGGGGCGCTGATAATAATATTCCTGCTCAAAGACCCATTTAAGGGGCTGATATGGAGTCAGATAGCCCTCAGCGTTCAGCTGCCCTTGACAGTTTTTGGCCTTGTCTATCTAACGTCATCAAAAAAGGTAATGGGCAAATATGTAAACTCAACAAGAAATAAAATCTCTCTGTTCATTGTGGCCGCCATCGTTTCTGCACTCAACGTTATCCTTATTATTGATAGTATTAAGTAAATATTTCTTCACATACAGGATGTATTAAGTAATACAGAGACAGAGGAAAAGGTGACCGTGTTGGGAAAATTAAGCTTGACTTTTCATTTGCTTTCTGTTATATTTCGTAAGAATCAAGAAGGTTTACACACCATGGTGTTAATATATTAATAATGGAGGAAGTATGGATTTTTTACAAGGAAAATCACTTGATGAGGATGTGGATTCGTATAGTTCTTCGGTCAAGAGCGCGCTGTCTTTAACCCCAACTGATAAAAAACTATTGGCTCTTTGCACAACTGCTGCGGTGGCATCAATTGCCATGGTGCCAACTGCTGACGCTGCTGTTGTCTATAGCGGCGTTAAAAACATAGTTGTTTCGAATGCTGGAGCTACTTCCCTTGACCTAAACACTGATGCAACAAAAGACTTTAGAATAAAAGCTACTCTTACCAGCACTATTAAGATTACAGGTAAGACTGCGTCTATGAAGTTTGCTACTAATGGCGGCGCTGTCAGGGCTTTGGCTAGTGGTTACCGTATTATTCAGAGTCCTACATGGGCTACTGCAGCAAATACGTTGAATAAAACCACAGGCGCTGGGCCGTTCACCGGAGCAACCGCGTACATAGGAGTGAGATTTAAGTCTTCTTCCTGTTCTGCACCTTATTATCATTACGGCTGGATAAAATACACTGGTAACGGTGCTAAACCAGAGACTGGTACCATAACAGGATGGGCATATGAGTCAAGCTGTAACCAGCCAATAAGAGCAGGGCAGACCGCTACAGACACCCCGACATTAAATGAATGGGGAATGATGCTTCTCGTTCTGCTTGCAGGGGCTTTGGCAGCCAGAAAACTTAAAGAAATGCAGCAAGAAGGATAACGTTCGTCGGCATATCCCCCTAATAAATGCCGAATAAATGGTTGATGCTGGCGAAGGGGCGTACAATATTAAAGTATTATTGATAGGTTGGGACGCAGCCGACTGGAAAGTGATAAACCCTTTAATGGATAAAGGGTTTATGCCTAATCTGTCGGCGTTCGTAGAAAGCGGTGTGATGGGCAATGTTGCTACGATGCGCCCTGATCTATCGCCTATGCTCTGGACTTCAATTGCCACCGGAAAGAGACCTTTCAAGCACGGCATTCACGGTTTCATAGAACCCACCCCAAACGGGGAGGGCATACGGCCGATTACTAATTTATCAAGGAAGACTAAGGCCCTCTGGAATATCCTCAGCCAGGAGAATAAGAAGTGTGTGGTGGTTGGCTGGTGGCCGTCCCATCCTGCTGAACCTATAAACGGTGTGATGGTCTCAAACTTCTATCTGAAAGGAACGCCTCCTCATGGACAGCCGTGGCCAATGAAGCCCGGTACTGTGTACCCGCAGAGATTAATAAAAAACCTATCCGACCTCAGGATACACCCCCAGGAGCTTGACGTGGAACTGATTCTTAACTTTGTGCCAAAGCTCTCGGAAATCGACCAGGATAAGGATAAACACATTGAAACTATGGCGTGTATAATTGCTGACTGCACAAATATAAACAGGGCAGCCACGGCGATTCTCGACCATGAACCGTGGGACTTTGCTGCAATATACTTCGATGCCATAGACCACTTCTGCCATGCCTTCATGTCATTTCATCCTCCAAAGCTACCCTGGGTCAGCCAAAATACATTTGAACATTACCAGTATGTTGTTGAAAGTGGTTATATTTATCATGACATCCTGCTTGGCACACTGCTTGAGAGAACCGATGACAACACTACAGTTATATTATGTTCAGATCACGGTTTCCACTCAGACCATTTACGACCAGGTTATATACCGGAAGAACCGGCAGGCCCTGCGATTTGTCACCGCCCATATGGTATTTTTGCAGCAAAGGGGCCAAACATACTTAAAGATGAGATTATATATGGGGCAAGCATTCTTGATATCTGTCCAACAATCCTTACTGCGATGGGGCTGCCGATAGGGAAGGATATGGATGGTAAACCCCTCGTAAATATTTTTAGTTCACCACCGGAGATAAAAGTTATAGAAAGCTGGGACGACATCAGCGGCAATTGCGGCTCTCATCCTCCAGATATGCAAATAGACCCTATCGAATCACGTGAGGCAATAGATCAACTCGTTGCACTTGGTTACATCGATAAACCCGACGATGATAATGAAAAGGCAGTGTCGGGGGCGATTAGGGAGCTTAAATACAATCTTGCCAAGTCATACATGGATGCCGGACGATACAAGGCTGCCATTGCAGAACTGTCAGAAATATTTGATAAGTGGAAAGAGGAGTTTAGATTTGGGATAGAACTAATCAGGTGTTATATGGCAATAGAACACTTTAAGGAAGCCCGCGAATTGCTTGATGATATAATAGAAAGAAAACGTGAGGATGCTGCTAAGGCATCTGAGGAGCTTAAAGCCTTTTCCAAAGAACATGAAGGGCAGGAGGAGTTAAGCGATGATGACAGCCTTAAATATAGAAGGCTTCAGGCGAGGAAGTCTCACAATCCGTATGTCTTTGATTATCTGATGGGCTGCATTTGTATTGCAGAGGGTAATAACGACAAGGGTCTTATACACCTGGCAAAGGCTGAGGAGTTCGACAGCCGACAGCCAGATATTTATGTAAAAATAGCACAGGCATACCTTTCGATGAAAAGGCCGCTGGATGCAAAAATGAATTGTGAAAAATCGCTTAAAATAGACCCTGATAATCCAGATGCTTACGTTGCCCTTGCAAGGAGCATGTTATTAATGAAAGAAAATAAGAAGGCGATAGAGTACGCATTGAAAGCGACATCTCTCAGATTTCATGACCCCCTGGCACATTTTACCATAGGGGTTGGTCTGCACCGACTTGGGAAAATAACGGGGGCGTTAAATGCCATGAAGTTAGCTGTAATGCAAAACCCTGTGTTTCCAGAAGCCCACAGGCGTCTTGCATTTATTTATAAAAAATACTTTTCAGACAATACACTTTCAGACAATCACCTTGAACTTTCTGAGAAGGCCAAAGAAGCAATTAAGAAAAATAAAAGAGACCCCCTGTCCTCAGCAGCCGAAATAGAAGAGGTGCGTAAATCTACTCTCTCCAATTTACAAGTTGTCTCCAGCAGTGAAGCGCCGCCTATGGAGCTTGACAAGACCGTCATTGTTGTAACCGGGCTGCCGCGCTCTGGGACATCGATGTTAATGCAGATACTTGAGGCCGGTGGTATTGAAGTATACACCGATGGCCTAAGAAAGCCTGACGAGGACAACATAAGGGGATACTATGAGCACGAAAAGGCTAAGGGGCTGCACAAAGATTCGTCATGGCTTGCCGATGCTAAGGGGAAGGCGGTAAAGATAATTGCACAGTCGCTTCCTCAACTGCCCAGATACGCCGGCGGCACCCTGGCTGTCCGTTCTGTGGAAAATGAGATTACCTATAGGGTGATTTATATAGAAAGAGACATTGATGAGGTGTTAAGCTCTCAAAAGGTTATGCTTGCACGGCATAATAAGACAGGTAAAGGGCAGCGGCTCAAAACCGTGTTTACAGAACAGCTATCAATAACAAAAGAAGTCTTAAACCGCCGCAGCATTCCATTCATCTCTCTTAACTATTCAGATACCCTTAAAGACCCTGGTTATGCAGTGAGATACTTAAATAAATTTTTAAACGGCGCTCTCAATGAAAAAAAAGCGGCAAGTGCAGTTGATCCGCTCCTGAAACGGCATTGACAGGCACGCTATCAAAGCAAATGAAAGAAAACCTGCCCACCAACACGGTCAAACCCAACCACAAGTACAGCTTTGGGCGGCTGGTGATATTCTTTATATTAATACTATTAATTCTCTACAGCGTGGTCAATTTTAAGACTGTAAAGAGAATGACCCCAAGTGAACTGCTGACTAACCTTGTAGTCATTCAAACAACGCAGTGTTTAAATGTTTTGCACCAGAAATCGACATTTACCGGCTCTGTAATCACAATTGCCCCACATGTTAATAAATCCCATACCTTTTCAATGGATATAATGTTTGGCTGTAACGGCATTGAGGCGATGTTGATATATGCATCTGCAGTGGCAGCATTCCCTGCTTCATGGAAGAGGAAATTATTAGGCATTACGTCCGGTGTCGTTTTAATTCACATTGGGAATATTTTAAGAATAACCTCATTAGGACTAATAGGGCTGTACTATCCAAATCTCTTTGACTACTTCCATGTGTATGTCCTTCAGGGAATGATGATAGCGTTTGCGCTTGTTATATTTTCTACATACCTGCATTTTAATGCCGCCAAGACTTCATAATAATTTATTAAAGGCGGCTGCCTTATTTTTTATATCATACGGTATATTTTTAGTCATCTGGATACAGATAAAGGGGCAGTACGGGGCTGTTTTGCTGTCTGTAGTATCAAATGTGATTGGCCTATTCACACACGCCGCTTACGTAGATGTGCATAGAGAACATGATATGTTTACAGTAGTATTCGGTTCACTCAGGGACAAAGGAAGGGCTATCCCAATGTCTATAAATGCGTTTACGTACAACATGCCCATTGCACTTGCAATATTAGCGGCGCTGACGCCATTTATAAAAAGAAAAAAACGAGCTCTAACAGAAGCGGTGTCTTTCCTCATTTTAAGCCATATTCTTTATGTAACAACATTGGAAACGCTGTCGTTTACTTTGGAAAACCACACTATTTTACACGCGATAAACGAGTATGCCTTCCTGTTTATGCACAAGGTTATGACAAGAAGCGAACCATTTATTATAGGCGCATATATATTAGCGGTTTACGTATACCGCGACGAGTCCTACTAACAAGTTCGTGACACATCCACATTGTTAAACTCTTCGTCAAGGATTACTGAGAAGGTTTTAATGTTCAAATTGAAATTCTTTCTAACTTCTGATAGTCCTCAAAAATGTCTTTTATACTGACTTGAAGCCCCTCAATGACCATAGACGTAACCACACCGTCAATCTCTGCGATGGAGTGTGTTTTATATTTATGGTCTTCAAGAGTTAGAATTTCAATGGCATTAAGCTCTGGCACAACAATCCAATACTCAGGCACTTTGTATTTTTCATAGAGAATCCTTTTGACTACCATATCCATTTTGTAAGTCCCATGAGATACAATCTCACAAACCATATCCGGTACACCACGAATCCAGTCTTGCTCTATAGCCGCATTCTCTTTTCGGATGAACAGTATATCTGGTTGAAGGCGGTTCATCCCTTCTTCTAAGATTACGTCAAGAGGAGAGAAGTATAATTCGCCTAATCCTTTGGCCTCGACATGGTGGTTTATTATTATGCCAAGCTTCTTCGTTATTTTTTGATGTTTTCTAAGCGGGCTTGGCGACACAACTTCCTCCCCATCTATAATCTCCGTTAAGTCTAAATCTCGTTCGATTGTAAGTGTTACCATGATGATATTCTACCTTCAACCTGATGGGTTTGTCTATCAGCAACCAGTACAGCCCAAAAGGATTCTTTTGTCAAAGTTTAAGTAAATTAACTATTTGCCTTTTTCTTAATATCAGTTTAGTATCAGTGACCGCTCATTGACACTTTGTAAAGCCGCAGTCGTGGCAGACCGAGCAGCCGCCTTCGTGTTCCACTGCACCGCCGCACTCAGGGCACGCTCCTACCATAATGTCGGCCATGCTGGTTATGTTATGTTGAGCAGAGAGGGCGTCTTTATAATGACCACGATTTACCTCGCCGTGGCAGTACCACTCAAGGGCCTTTGCTATGGCGTCGGCACACGAGGAAATCTTGCCGCCGTTAGTCCATCCAGGCAAATGGCAGGAGATACCCTTCAGTTGCGTGATAATCTCATCAGGGCTTATATTACACCTGAGGGCAAGCGATACAAGCCTTCCAATTGCCTCTGATTGGCTTGCGGCACAGCCACCGGCCTTTCCTATGTGATTAAACACCTCAAATGGCATCCCGTTTTCATCTTCATTAATAGTGACATAGAGGTTGCCGCAACCAGTAAGTGTCGCTTCTGTTGTACCTTTTATGACCCTAGGACGCTTTTTGGGTACAATTTTTATGTTCGAGAGCGATTGAGGCGATTGGGCCGCTTGGACCATTTGAGTAGAAGCAGATGTACAGCTTCTGCTTCCCGAGCCATTTCCGGTACCGCTTCCTGAGCCGGTCTCGGCGTTTCCATATTGGGCAACCACAAGCACCTGTCCGTCTCTTGAGCCGTCTCTGTACACGGTAACGCCCTTGCAGTGGAGCTGGCTGGCCAGCATATAGACCTTCTTTACGTCATCAATTGTGGCGCTGTTACGAAAATTAACCGTCTTTGAGACGGCATTATCGACATATTTCTGAAACGCCGCCTGCATCCGTATATGCTCCTCTGGTGATATATCATGTGCCGTCTTAAACAGTGCTGCCACATCTGCGGGTACCGACTTTACGTCGGACAAACAATGACTGTGGGCGATCTCTTCCATAAGCTCAGGGGTGTAAAACCCCCGCTCCCTGGCAATCCTCTCAAAATGGGGATTGACCTCTATAAGTTTTGTCCCTTCCATAACGGTTCTTACGTAAGAAACTGCAAAGAGAGGCTCTATGCCCGAAGAACATCCCGCGATAATGGACAAAGTCCCGGTTGGGGCAATTGTGGTGATGGTTGCGTTTCTCAGTTTTCTCTGTTGGTCGTCATATACGCTGCCCGCATAATTTGGAAATGTACCGCGCAACATGGCAAGCCCCTCTGAGGCAGCACGCCCTTCATCACGAATATACCTCATCAGTTTCTCAGCCAGTTCAAGGGACTTTTCACTGCCATAGGGAATCTCCAGTTGAATCAGCATATCTGCCCAGCCCATGACGCCGAGGCCTATTTTTCTGTTGGACTTGGTCATCTCTTCGATTTTATCAAGGGGATACTTGTTTAAGTCTATTACGTTGTCAAGAAAGTGGACGGCCTTGTGTGTTACGGCCTTCAATTTATCCCAATCTACGCTCATGCCGCCATCACGCCTAACCACCATATTAGAGAGGTTTATCGAACCAAGATTGCAAGATTCAAAGGGCAGGAGCGGCTGCTCTCCACACGGGTTTGTGGCGTCAATCCTGCCGGCAAGCGGCGTTGGATTTGATTCGTTCATTTTGTCTATGAATATGATGCCTGGCTCTCCGTTTTCCCAGGCGTGTTTTACAATTAAGTCAAACACATACGCGGCGTCAAGTTTGCCGGTGACGGTGCCACCGCGCGGATTTATAAGCTCATATTCTGAATTTGAGGTAACGGCCTCAATAAATTTCGTTGTCAGCGCTACTGATATATTAAAATTATTTAGTTTTGTGCTGTTGGACTTGCACGTGATAAAGTCTATGATGTCCGGGTGGTCTACGCTGAGAATAGCCATGTTAGCGCCCCTGCGTGTGCCGCCTTGTTTAACTGCTTCAGTGGCGGTGTCAAAGACTGCCATAAAGGACACCGGCCCGCTGGATATACCCTTTGTAGAGCCGACTACATCACCTTTTGGGCGCAGCGAGGAAAAACTAAAGCCCGTCCCACCGCCGGACTTGTGAATCATAGCGGCATTTTTAACAGCCTCAAAAATACTCTCCATCGAATCACCAACAGGAAGTACAAAGCAGGCGCTCAACTGCCCAAGCCTTCGTCCTGCGTTCATAAGCGTTGGGCTGTTTGGCAGGAAGTCCAGGGCGGTAATCATATCGTAAAACTCCCTCTCCAGCGCATCAAGGTCAGTAAAACTCTTCCCATAGTTCAGGTCTGCTGCGGCAATGGCCTTTGCTACCCTTCTGAACAGATCGTCAGGTGCTTCGCTGACCACACCCTGCTCGTTTTTCCTGAGATAGCGTTTTTGCAGAACCTTGAGGCCATTCGGTGTTAATTTTATGCCAGTATATGTATCCATTTCTAAGTGCTGCCCCCCAATAATTTTGTCTTATGAAAGCCGCTGTTTGCGAAACGGCAACTGTAACAGAAGTCTAATTTTACTACATTCAGGTTAGTATCGCAAGGTTTTTTTTGGGCAGAAATATATTTTATGGCAGAAATGACAGAGCCTGATGTAATTCATTGAAAATTCAAGCGCTTATCTGTTACTATTTTCCCTATGGGTAAAGTGGAGATAACTGCCGGTATTTTGCCGCGTGTCCTTGCTAAGGCAATAGACCTTGTGCTGTGTCTGCTGATGATGGAACTGCTGCCAAAGGCAGGGTTTTATGCGGCTGTGATATTTTTATTAGTAGGAGACAGTTTATACAAAAGGGCAAGCATCGGGAAAAAGCTGATGGGCATGGAGGTCAAATCCCTGCGTGGGGATATGGTATCTCCGGCACACTGTTCAATCCTGAGAAACAGCACGATTGCCCTTGCCCTTGTCCTGTGGAAATTACCGCTTTTTGTGGGCTGGTTTTTTTTTATTGCATTTGCGGGCATAGAATTCATTATAATGATTGGCAGTGCCAATAGAATGAGAATAGGAGATGAGTTGGCAAAAACAAAGGTAGTTGAGATAGTCTTTAAGGAGGAAGGATGATTTTTAGCAAACTCTTAGGGTTGTTCTCTAATGATTTAGCTATAGATTTAGGAACTGCCAATACGCTGGTATATGCCAAGGGCAAGGGCATAGTGTGTAATGAGCCATCAGTAGTAGTAATGAGAATGGATACAAAAAAAGTCGTGGCTGTGGGGGCAGAGGCAAAGAGAATGCTTGGTAAGACCCCGGCCAATATAATGACCATAAGGCCGATGAAAGACGGCGTAATAGCAGACTTTAACGCAGCCGGTGAGATGTTGAAGTATTTTATCAAAAAGGCACACAACAGAAAGAGTTTCGTATCTCCAAGGGTAATCATAGGCGTACCGTCTCAGATAACCCTTGTAGAGCAGCGTGCCGTAAAAGAAGCGGCAGAGGCATCAGGGGCGCGCGAGGTATATCTGATAGAAGAGACAATGGCGGCTGCTGTAGGGGTAGGTCTGCCGATTGACGAGCCATATGGCAATATGATAGTTGACATCGGTGGTGGCACCACAGACGTTGCTGTCATATCAATGGACGGCATTGTTTACAGCAAGGCAGTAAAAGTGGGCGGCGATACAATGGACGAGAAAATCGTGGCCTATGTAAAGGAGAAATATAGTTTTTTAATAGGAGACAGGACGTCAGAGCAGATAAAAATAGAGATAGGCTCGGCCTTTAAACTCGACGAAGACCGCACATATGACGCAAACGGCAGAGACCTCATCTCCGGCATTCCAAAGTCCGTAAGAATAAGAGAAGACGAGATAAGAGAGACCCTTGCTGAACCGGTAAGTCTAATAGTAAGCACAATAAAGACAGCCCTTGAGAACACCCCGCCTGAGCTGGCCTCAGACATAGTGGACAACGGCATAGTTCTCGCAGGCGGAGGAGCATTGTTAAAAGGAATCGATGCCTTAATCAGACAGGAAACAAGGCTGCCTGTTGTGGTGACAGATAGTCCTCTTACTGCGGTGGTAATGGGAGTTGGCAAGATGCTTGAGGACCTGGCGCTGTTAAAGAGGATTGCCGTTGGTTGATGACTAAAAGGAGCCAGGCACTGTTCTTAGTCTACTTGTTTTTTTGCATTTCGCTCATGTCGATACAGAGTATTAAGGGGCCGCTCCAGCCGCTTTTTTTTATTCGTTACCCATTGAATTATATAAATGAGGCCGTAACATCTCTTATATATTATATTAAAAGACCGTTTGTTGTCGCACTTAATCTTGAAAGGCAAAACGAACAACTGAAAAAAGAACTTGATATATTAGTGCTAAAAAAACAGGAGTATGAAGAGACTATAATAGAAAATGCCCGTCTGAGACAACTGCTGGACTTGAAACAGCAGGTGCCCGATTATGTGACCACAGCAAAGGTGATCCTAAAAAACCCTGACATGTGGGCACAGACACTGGAAATAAATAAGGGATATAAAGACGGTGTAACAAAAGACATGACCGTGCGAACGGTACAGGGGTTGATTGGGAAGATAAAAAGGGCGGATGCCCATCACTCCATAGTGCTGCTGCTGACAGACGTAAGCTCCTCTGTTGCTGTGAAGTCTCAGGACAACAGAACCGAGGCAATCCTGGTTGGCGTGGGAGAGGACTACTGCAATCTAAAACACGGTGTGGATATGGAAAAAATAGCAATTGGAGATATAATAATTACATCAGGGTTAGATTCGTTGTATCCGACAGGTGTTCCTGTAGGTAAGGTGATATCGAGCGAGAAAAACCCTACAATGTTTGAGCAGGATGTAAAAGTAGCCCTCTTTGCAAATCCCCAAAAAATCGACGAGGTCATGGTCATAACCCGCAGCCGGGACATGTAAATGAAGTGGCTCAAAGAGAACATTCTATGGATTACCCTTGTAGTGCTGGCCGTTGTGATAGATGAAAGCAGAGTATACAGGGTAAACGTCATGGTGGTGCTGGTCTATTATATAGGGATACGATGGGATACGAGGAAGGCAGTCCTGTGGGCCTTTATTATTGGGCTTTTGCTGGATAGTATTGCCTTAAAGATTTTGGGGCCAAATATACTTTCAAAGGGTACGCTTATTTTTATGGCGTATTTTTTTCAGACAGGGATATTCAATCTCACGTCGTTGTTAAATGCGATTCTGTGCTTTGCCTTTACCGTGGCAGATAATTTTATTGTCTATTATTCTCTCATACTATTTGATACAAAGCCAGCTGAAATAGCATATGCTGTCAATATTACATTATACCAGGCCGCGATAAATGCAGTTATAGGGTATTTTGTAATAAGAGAACGAGATGAATAAGGAATATTTTGAAAAGTACTCGAGCCTGACGATATTTATTGTGATGCTGTTGTTTTTTACGCTGGTGCTGAGGATATACCAACTGCAAATACTAAAAGGTGACCAATACAGAGAGGCTGCCAACTCAAACAAGATAAGGGTAATAACGCTGCCTGCAGCGCGGGGAATAATCTATGATAGAAACCATGTGCCGCTAGTGAAAAATGAAAGCTCGTATTATGCCTCACTGACACCGGAAACAAAAAAAATAGACACTGCCGGTCTGTCAGCGCTGCTTAATCTCGACGAAAAAAAACTGATTGCCAAATTGAAAAAGGGAGAGAGCTACAGGTTTAAGTCCATAGTGTTGAAAGAGGGTCTGACGTTTAAGGATGTAGCCGCTATAGAGGCAAGGAGGTCGGATTTCCCCGGGCTTATGGTCGAGCCGAATCTCACCAGACACTATTTATTTAACAGTATTGGCTCGCACGCTATTGGATATATAGGGAGAATGACGGTCAGGCAAATGCAAAGTGCAGATTATGATAACATAACCCCTGAGACATTTGTCGGTCAGTGGGCGGCAGAGGAGTTTTATGATAAGGAGCTGCGTGGTTCTGCAGGGGAGAAGATAATTGAGGTAGATGCCCTCGGCAGACAATTAAAACTCATCGGGCAGACAAAGCCGAAGATGGGAAACGATATAACCTTGAGTATAGATATAGGGCTGCAAGAGACCGCAGAGAAGGCATTTAAAGGGAAAATTGGTTCAATGGTTGTGGTAAACACGAGAAACGGCGAGGTACTGGCGCTGGTCAGTCTGCCAACTTTTGACCCCAATGACTTTGTCATGGGAATAGAGACAGACAAGTGGAAGGCCATACATAAGGACAAAAGGCATCCGCTTCTGAACAGGGCCTTACAGAGCGCATACCCGCCGGGTTCAGTATTTAAACCTGTCGTAGCGATAGCCGCTCTGGAGGAAGGTATTACTGACGCCAACTCAGGTACTCATTGTAAGGGTTCGCTGGAATATGGAAAATACTCTTTTGGCTGCTGGAAAACACATGGAGAAGTGAGTTTTCACAAGGCGATGGTAGAGTCCTGCGATGTGTTTTATTACGAAATTGGTAGAAGGTTAGGTGTAGAAAGAATAGAGAAATACGCCAGGATGTTTGGTCTGGGGACGAGTACAGGCTTAGGGCTAAGGCATGGGGTAGATGAGAAAGACGGCACAATGCCTTCTGCAAAGTGGAAAAAAAAGCCGGAGAAAAGACAATGGTTTTTAGGTGAGACACTAAGCGCGTCTATTGGGCAGGGCTACGTGTCAGTAACACCGGCACAGGTGGCGCAGATGACGGCAATGATAGCAAACGAGGGTGTGATAATGCCGATTACGATGCTTAAGGATGGAAATATTAACAACAGCAGGGAAAAGAGGCTTAACATACGTCCTGAATCATTTGATGTAGTGAAAAACACCATGTATGCAGTTGTAAATGAAGAAAGAGGCACGGGAAAAGATGCCAAAAGCAGTGTAGTCAAAATATCAGGCAAAACCGGCACGGCACAGGTTATCGCTGGCAGACTTAAGAGCGAAAAACAAAAGGCACGATTCAGAGACCACGCATGGTTTATCGCCTACGCGCCTTCGTCCAATCCAGAAATAGCTGTAGCAGTAATAGTTGAACACGGCGGTCATGGCGGCAGCACTGCCGCCCCAATAGCAAAAGAAGTGATTGAGGCATATTTCAAAGGCAAGGCCAATAACTAAACATGTGGTTTGTGCAGATAAACAGAAAGTATCTGAAACTGTTCGACTGGTATATGTTGGCGCTGCTTCTGGCTATAAGCATAATTGGGGTGATGACGATATACAGTGCAACCAGGCCAATAATAACCACTGTACAGCCAAATTACTATATTAAGCAGATAGTATGGATAATAGTAGGATTGGCGGCGTTGTTAGCGGCTGCTGTGTATGATTACAATTGGTTAAGGAAATCAGGGTATATATTGTATATAGCAGGGCTTGTGATGCTTGTCATAGTGCTGTATGCTGGCAAACGTGGAATGGGGGCGCAGAGGTGGCTTGAGTTAGGGCCGTTTTCTTTTCAGCCGTCGGAGCTGTTTCGTATATTGTTAATAATAGGCGTGTCGAAATATTTAAGCACAATAAATGGTCTGCTGATAAGGAGGACATTTTTTATATCACTGGCGGTATTTGGCCTTATACCGTTTGTACTTATCCTTAAACAACCTCATCTGGGAACAAGTTTGGTCTTGTTATCGACATTTTTTTTCCTTGCAATAGCAAAGAAAATAGAAAAAAAATTAATGATAACACTGGTAATAGTTGTCATTGCGGTACCGCCTGTTGCTGGCAATCTTATATGGAAGCACTTAAAAGACTACCAGAAGAAAAGAATTGTTGCCTTTATCGAACCCGAGGCCGACCCCAGGGGAATAGGGTATCAGGTAGAGCAGTCAAAAATAACCATAGGTTCGGGGCAAGTATTTGGACGTGGATATCTGAAAGGCACTCAGGGGCCGCTTAGATTTTTGCCTGAGAAACATACGGACTTCATTTACTGCATCTTTGCCGAGGAATGGGGTTTTGTTGGAAGCGCGGTAATTATTGCGTTATACCTGTTGTTATTTTTGCGTGGTATATCTACAGCGTTGAGGTCAAAGGATGAGTTTGGGAGGTACCTTGCGCTGGGATTAACGTTTATGTTATTCCTGTATTTTTTTATAAATATGGGTATGGTACTTGGAATGATGCCAGTAGTAGGGGTACCTATGCCGTTCATGAGCTATGGGGGGACAACGCTGATAACTAATTATATCGCAATAGGGATATTAATAAATATTCGAATGAGGAGATTAGCTATCTGTTATTAATTGATGGGGATTTGTTATAATGAGCAGAGTGAGGCCATTGGCGGTGTAGCTCAGTTGGTCAGAGCATGCGGCTCATATCCGCAGTGTCCGGGGTTCAAATCCCTGCACCGCCACTCCACGAGTTTTACCCTGCTCATCGGTGGGAGATGGAACAAGGTTTATCTTTGGTGAATAATTGGGTTTTATTCCTATGTTCAGAAAAAATTCAATCACTGAGATTTCGAGACCATCGCATAAAGCATATAGCGTGTCTACTCCTGGCATGATTTTTCCTTCCTCGATTTTATGGATAACACCATGTGATATGCCAGTTCTTTCCGATAACTTTCTTAATGTTAATTCCTGCTCAATCCGCCTCGCCTTCAAGTAATTATGCCCAAGTAACCCCATTCGTAACCTCCTAACTCAGATAATTATCTCTTCTACATCAGTATAACATAATACGTATTTTTTTTGATACATCTCCGCTAATAATGAGGTGTTAATAACTATATTAGTAACCTGTTTACAACTTTATTTGGCATGTATCCCCCGTAGAGATACATCCGTGTATCCCTCGTGGGGATACACTATATATAGTATCAACCATTAATCCATTAATTTAAACCATATAAAAGATAGTAGAGGCAATTGAAAAGGGAACGGGACGGGAGGGATTCCAGACGCGGGTAGCGGGTAATGGATTAAGGAAAGCTCTTGTAGCTAGACAAATATTATTTTAGAAAGATTGACATATCTACATCTAAGCAATTATCATGTATGATACAAGAAAGCGATATCAACGATGAAAGGGGCTTTATTTGACAGATGTCAAGATATAGTGATTATGACAAACTTCTTAAGGGATTCACCATGATCAAGAACAATATGATCATGGAGGCCTTAGCACGAGTAAATTTTACTGCACGGCAATCGCGCGTCTTATGGATTATCATCAGACATACCGAGGGATTTGGAAAACCCACGTCCAAATTATCTTATCGGCAAATAGCATGGGAATGCGGTATGACATTACGCCATATACAAGAGTCAGTACAAGAGCTAGTCGATATGAACATCATTCAGACATCAAAAACAAAGTTTAAACCGTTTAAAACTGAATTCAAAATCAACATGGACTACAAATCATGGACGGTTGAATTCCATTACCATAATAACGAACTTAAAAAAGAGATAGAAGCCAGTCCTCTGTATATGATAAAACGTGAGGTGTCATAACGACAACGGATTAAGGCCAATGATGCTGGTCAAGGCAAAAAAAAACGGAAACAGATTATGGAAGGCACGCATAGCGAGCCACATAGACTTCAATCGACATGAGGAGCCAATATGAAAATAACAGTAAAAATAGCCAACGCTTTATTAGAAGCAGATATGTCACGTCGCATAGCCAATATATGGCATCTTACATGCGATGATATTGAAGTCATATTATCATTCTTAGAAGAACAAGGAATACATGGACCGTTCTCTGATGATGAAATTTCCTACCTATGGATATTGTATCATTCGAGAGCTAAGAATATTGTTAATGTTAATGTTGATTATGACGAGCAATTTTATAAACAAGCAAAAAAGGCATTGTTCAAGACAAGTGATATAATCAACGAAGAATTACGCGCCGCAAACGTTAACATTCAATTAAGACTTAAAGAACTATAGTGATTGTCAAAAGTCAATTCCGAATGATGTCAAGGTTTGTACGGAAAGAGGGGAATTGATGAGGTCAAGAA
>JAMOAZ010000021.1:58048-75001 GCA_039908505.1 Nitrospirota bacterium | reverse complement strand
TACTAGTAAAAAAATCTAGCCTGATAATTATAATTATCAGATCTTCTGTGTGAACATACTTTTGACAATCACTATATCTTCAATGACAGCAGCTTTTAACAGACCTTTGGCGTTTTCCATGTATCGGTACGCTTCCCTTTCTGTAGTGATGGGAGAAAGAGGGGGGAATTCCAGTTCAAATGGAATCCCCCCTCTTTGTGTCTGACCTGTGTTTAATTTAGTGTGTCTTTACAGTTCCATCTGCAGGTTTGCCGTATTCATAAGGCCCTTCGGTAATGGTAGGGATTTTCTCGAAGTTATAAAACGGCGGCGGTGATGGAATCTGCCACTCTAATGAGTTCGAGTTCCACGGGTTGGCCGGTGCCTTCTCACCCTTTATTGCCGAATGGACAAAGTTGTAGAGCGTCATAAGAAATCCGACAATAGTGATATAAGAGAATATAACGGCAATTCTCATCTCACTGGCGTACTTAACCGGGAGTTTCCAGTATCTTCTGGGAATGCCGTCTATGCCAAGTTGATGCTGCGGCAGGAAGGCTATCATTGCGCCTACAAGGGTTATCCAAAATGCAATCTTTGCAAGTCTGTCGTTAAACATCTTGCCGGTAAACTTTGGAAACCAGTAGTAAATACCACCCATACACAACATAGACATGCTTATGGCCAACACATAGTGGAAATGCGCCACAACCCACTGTGTGTCATGGAATTGAACATCCAGCCCAAGCAGTCCGTTTGCTATACCGGTTGCCCCGCCAATCGTAAACAGGGAGATAAAACCCAAGGCGTAAAGCATCGGTGTGCTTAATTCAATTGAACCCTTGTGCAGAGTTGCTATCCAGTTAAATGTCTTAATACCTGTTGGAACGCCGATTGCTATCGTGCCCCACATAAACACAACCCTCGTCCAGTTTAATGTACCGGCGACATAGAGGTGATGTACCCATGTCTCAAATCCAACGACAGTGATTATCATTATAGCAATGGCCATGCTGGTGTAGCCGTATATCCTCTTTCTTGCGAAGGTCGATATTATATCTGACACGATGCCAAACACCGGCAGCGCTACAACGTACACGGCAGGATGGGCGTAAAACCAGAACAGGTGCTCATAGAGAATCGGACTACCACCCTTAAACGCATTATAAAAACTTGTCCCCAGATACTTGTCAAAAAGCAGGAGCGTAACCGCAGCGGCCAGGACAGGAACGCCTACGAGCTGAATGATAAATGCTCCGAAAAGCCCCCAGACTGTGAGATTCAGCCTGCCCCATGTCATGCCGGGCGCCCTTAGAGTTATTATCGTTGTGATGAAATTAACCGCACTGGCGATACTCGAAGCGCCGAGCAGATGTACGGCAAAAACATAAAACGCAGTGTTTGACGGCCCCACAAGTGAATATGGTGGATAGCCTGTCCAGCCGATATCCAGCCTGCCCGGCAGTATCAGAGCCATAACCGCAATCAATCCCGCCCCTACATACAACCAAAAGCTGAGGGCGTTAAGGCGCGGGAAGGCAACATCATGTGCGCCTATCATCAGTGGTATCATGTAGTTTGCGAAAAAGCCCGTCAACACAGGGATCATCCAAAACAGCACCATCGCAGCGCCGTGAATCGTAAAGGCTGTGTTATAGAGGTCGGCGTCGATAAACACTTTTTTGGTGATGTCAAGCTGCTCTGTCCTCATTACTATAGCAAGCAGCAGTCCCACTACAAAAAACACTAGTGACGTAACCAGATACATAATCCCAATCTTCTTATGGTCTGTTGTGAAAAGCCACGACTTAAAACCAGTCGGTTGTGTACTCATATCTTTAACCTCCTTAATTATTTTGTTGTCTTTAAGTAAGCCGTGATGGCTTCATATTCTTCGTTAGCCAGCATAGTTGGCGGCATCATATGACCGAATCCCTTAATCGGTTTTGCCTTCGGGTCTGCTATCTTTTCTTTGATGAATGCCTCGTCTACGACGACTTTTGTGCCGTCCTCAAGCTCTTCTGTCTTTCCAATGATACCGTTTATGGCTGGACCGGCCTTTACCTCACCGGCTATACCGTGACAGCCCAGACAGCCCAGGCGCTCGACCAGTTCCTTGCCCTTGCCTTCAGGTGTGGTGGCAGCCGTCATACTTTCAGACTTTTTAGACTTAACCCATGCCTCATAGTCATCTTTCTTCATAACAATAACCTTTGCAAGCATCGACGAATGTCCTGCGCCGCAAAACTCAGCACAGTACACAGGATACTCACCTGGTTCCTTTGCCGCAAACCAGAGATAAGTATTCTCGCCGGGAACCATGTCCTCGCGCGTCCTGAATGTTGGCAATGCAAAATTGTGTATAACGTCCTTGCTCGTCAGATTGACTTTCACATTGCCTACGGGTACACGCAGTTCATTCAGCGTCATAATCCCCTCAGGCGTGTACATCTCAAAGCCGAACATAAAGCCAACTGCCTTGACCTCAAAATGGTCTTTCGGCACCTCTCTCAGGTCGTTAAAGACCGCCCATGACTGAACTCCAAGCATGATGATTGTAATCATAGGGAGTATAGTCCACAGAATTTCAAGCCCGGCGTTTCCCACTATATAAGCGCCGTTTTCGTCTTTGTGCTTTCTCTTGTACTTAATTACAAAGTATATCAACGGCACAGTTACTATCAGATAAACGGCAACTCCTACCACCGCCCATGTCTTAAAGTGATTGTCCCAGGCCTTGACCGGGTCAACTACTCTGGCGGCCCTCTCGGCTGCCGCTGCCGCGTATGGTATTGATACGACAAGCGCAGCCATTAATAATCTCAACACTTGCTTTAGCATTTTCTACCTCCTGATTTTCTATGGGGTTGAGAAGCTCTCAACCCGTTTTTTCTTTTTCAAACTTCTTGCATAGAAGAAAACAATTACAGCTGTAACACCTGCGAATGCAAATCCCAGCAACTCCATGATAAAAATCACGTTTATCTTGTAGCCGCCTATCTTTGTATCATACGAATAACACGCCAGCGCAATCTTGCCGATTATTGGGAACTTGCCGACTTTACCGTCTGCCGCCTCGAGTAATGCAAGTTTTACGTCCATCGAAAGAGGGTAGAGTCCAAACAGGTATCTCGTAATCTTACCATCGGGTGACAGGAATATATACACGTTTGGATGGACAAAAACTTTATCCAGTTGGGAATAAAAGTACCTGTAGCCGAGGGCATCAGTAAATCTCTTAGCATCAGCGTCCGTCGTTACAGCAAACACCCACTTGTCAAAAAACTCTGGCAGAGTGGACTTCATCTTAATCTGCAGGTCCTTGCGAAACTTCTGAGCGAGCGCAGGTTTTTCCTTGCCGTCGAAACTCAATGTTATGACATTATAGTCCTCGCCAAGTCTCAAGTCCACGTCCTTTAGGGCAGTTGCAAGCCCCTCGTTCAGCACAGGACACGACTGAAAGCAGTCAAAGTATATTATAGACAGGATAAGCGGCTTCCCTGCATATGTACTAAGAGTTACAGCTTTTCCCAAGTCATCTGTCATGTTGATGTCCGGCGCTGACTTTCCCAGATAATCGTCCTCTTTTATCTTGAGTACAGACGGGTCGAACTGTGTAGAATTGGTAGAGGGTCCAAAACCCCAGGCCAGAGTGCCTGCCAATAAGCACACGATTAGTAAGGCTATTGCTGCTGACTTCATTGACCTGCCTTAATGTATGGAACCACATATATCAGCGATACAACCAAAAGCCAGATTATATCAACAAAGTGCCAGTACAGCCCGGTTACCTTCACCATTGTCTGCTTGCTCTTACCAATTTTAGCCCCAGCAGCGAGAATCAGGCAAAACAACTGCATCAACAGTCCAACTATTACGTGAGAACCGTGAAAGCCTGTTATCGTATAGAAAAACGTCCCGTATTCGTTTGTGCTAACGCTAAAGCCGTTTGATATCATGTGATGCCATTCATAGGCCATAAATGCTATGAAGAGGGCGCCTAATAGTGTGGTAAACATAAGCCAGCTTTTGAATCCACCCATGTCGCCGTGCTCAATTTTTGCTTCAGCGTTATGAATGGTAACGCTTGAAGAAAGCAGGAATACCGTCATAATCACAGCAAGTCCGATTGGAGGCACACCCTCAGGCGTGTTAGCAGGTGGCCATATATCCGTAAACAGCATGGCATATAGATAACCTCCGAAAAGCCCGCCAAACAACGCAACCTCTGATATTATGAACACTATTATTGCCAGCTTGCTTAACCCTGCATCCTCTTTTTTGGCGTGTACCTCGTTAAGCCACCCAAAAAGCCCTACAATTAATACCACAACCGCTACACCAGCAAGCACCAGCCCTACCGACGACAGCCCCCATGAGAACGCTGTCATAAACGCTATAGGGATCAGAAAAGACCCTCCTGCCGCTATCAACGGCCATACGCTTAACTCTACTTCGTGGTGGTGTACTTCATTTTTCCCACCGTGCATGACATTTTCCATTGCTTAGCTCCTCCTGTTGTAATAATCATACTCCTGACGGAGTTATGCCTGTAACGCTGTTTTTATATTTATTTACCAGCGTTGCGAATTCGTAGTGCCTTAATCGTTCTTCTATCATCTGTCTTATCTCAAGCCAGATAGGGAATGTCGGACAATCATCAGTTAGTACACATCTGTCATCTGATGTGGTACATCTGTTGATCACTATTTTCCCATTTATGGCCTCAAATATGTCTAGTAACGTAATATCACGCGGGCTTTTAATCAGGACAAATCCACCGCTTGACCCTCTGATTGATCTCAGAATGCCGGCCTTTGTTAATTTCTGCAGTATTTTTGCCAGAAAACTCTCAGGGATAGCCTTCTCTTTGGCCATTTCTCCAATGGCAAATGTCTTTTCAGGATTCCCCGACATAAGCAATACACATCTTATTGCATAGTCAGTATCTCTGTTTATTTTCATGACCAGCTTTCTCTAAATATTTTGGGCACTCCCGCCAGCATTGCCACTAATCCCACCCTCGCCACCCCTCAGTCTATCAACGCTACCTCTGCAATGTAACCATAGTCACGACTGTTAAACTTTATACCAACAGGATGAAAATTGTCAAGATTTATTTTTATTTACAGATAGACTTTAGCCAGATACATATTGAGGTCTGTAGTAATCGTTGACTTGGCTTACACCTGAATCAGGGCAGGCTAAAATGACGGAGAGGCAGGGATTCGAACCCTGGGTGGAGTCTTACCCCCACAACCGCTTAGCAGGCGGCTGCCTTCGACCGCTCGGCCACCTCTCCATTTCTGCCGACATATCCATTTTCACTGCCAGCGAACACTAACTATAACACTTCCAACATAAAAAAATCAACCTATCTGCCAAGAATCCAAGAATTCCAGAGTTATACTAATTCTAATAATATAGCATCCTAATGCAATAAATCTTTCATACCAGCGAACAGTCTGTGTCATAATAGTAAACCAGCCACTCCCTTTTTTTTGAGGGGCATGAATCTACCGCTGAGGTACTGGGCATCAAGAATAATTACGATTCATGGGACTAAGCTTTGCTATATGATTTATTAATCTACGGAAAAGCCACTATTACGGCAGTGTTCAAAAGCCATAGGTTTCAATACGTTTAGTGATGTATTCCTTTGTTTTGCTTTCTAAACTCTACCAATATATCTTTCTTTCCTATTATTGTTATTATTCTCGAAATATTAAAACATGTACTCAATATCGCCATTTCCGCATTCACACCTTTTAGCTCTCTTAGTAAAAACGCCTAACCGTTTAGGTTTCGGCCAAATGACAAATACACTTTTTCTTTCCGTTCCTTAGTTTATATTAACATACATATAATACTTTATTAAATAATACTTTATTAATTTAATATTATTAAATTATATCCACGCTGCCCAGCGCTACGATCCCAGCCCACCCTCAAAAAAAAGAGGGGCTGGTTTTCTATTATGACACAGTCTGGAAAGTTGGAAAGATAGACACATAGTGCGTTTGCCCTAGCTCTGGTAGTTAACGTAAAGGTTTTTTTTGCATTGTCATGGTGGAGTTGTCGAGCTTTGATCTTAGTGCTTCATACTTAGCGGTTATTGTTGTCAGTTGGTTTATAGTCTCATTGTGGCTGACATATTCTGCGATAAAGAGAAACCATCCGGCAAGCATTACGATTATTAATATTATGCGCGGGAGTGGTTTAACTATTTTTTTCCATTGACCGGTTTTCTTTTTTTTTATTTTTTCAAGGTCGAGTTCCAGCTTTGTCTTTTCGTACACTTGCTCACCCATTTGTTCACCAGGTTGCTCGTCCAGTTGCCTACTCGTTTGTTCATTGGTTTGTTCTCCCGGTTGTTCAGTCACATGTATCTCCTTACTTCAAAACGAAGTATTTCGACATTGTTGTCCTCTGGATGAATGCCCGCCTTTGCCTTGGTTATCCTTAATTGCTCATCAACGGTATTCACTCCTTCTAATGCAGGTAGGAGCAGCCCCCTTTTGTGACCTTGTGTGACGATTACACCGTATCTTTCAGGGTCTAACTCAGAGATGGTATTGACCTTCTCTGGAGGTGAGAGTATATCGACTGAATATGTTATTTCGCCAAGTTCACTGGGGGTAACAGGGGTAAAACGCGGGTCTTGTGTTGCGGCAGCTATGGCGTTTCTTATTATTTCAGCAGCCGTGTTTTCAGTTGTTGGTGCGAATGTCCCTATGCAACCACGCAGACGACCTTTTATCTTTAAAGACACAAAAACACCGGCGCGCTCGCTCATTTCAGTCTGTTCAGGATTCACCGGCTGGGCGATAACCTCATGCCGTCTAACGTAAGACTCGACTGCCTCCTTTGCGAGGCGTGTCAGGTGGCTCAAAGGCGTTTCCATAATTGCGGATTCCCCACTTGATTACTTGTTTCTGCTTAAGGCGTAGTCTGCCATAACGACAAGGGCGTCTTTTTCACTGCAATCGCCAAATATTGACAGTTCAGCCTTTGCCTCTGCCACAATTTCCTTTGCCTTGTCCATAGTCTTTTCTATTACATCATATTTTTTGAACAGTGCCAGTACCTTTTTCAAATCCCTTTGCCCGTCTTCATCAGGCATGTCATCGTCCGATGTTGAATCTATAATGGCGGTCAGCTCTTCCTTTTCCTGTGCGTTTGCTGACTTGAGAAGATATATCAGCGGAAGCGTTATCTTCCCCTCGTGGAGGTCCCTGCCAAGCTTCTTGCCAAGATTTTCCTCGTCTGCCTTAAAATCCAGAATGTCGTCGTATATTTGAAATACTGTACCGCTCTTCAAACCATAGTTTGTCAGGGCATTGATTTTTTCTTCTGGGAGACCGCCTAATATCGCCCCTATCCGGCATGAGGCAGAAATCAGAGCGCCGGTTTTGGACTCGACAATTCGCAGATAGTCTGCTTCGGTTATCTCTGGGTCTGCTATTTTTTGCAACTGGAGTATCTCACCCTCAGACATCTTTGCTACCGCATGGGAAATCGCCTCCATTGTCTTTAAATTCTGCTGGCTGACGGCTGCCTTTAGTGAGTTGGCATAGAGGAAATCACCCACAAGTATAACAACCTGAGCGCCCCATATGGAGTGTGATGTGGGCTTGCCACGTCTGACTCCAGCACCGTCAACTACATCGTCATGAAGAAGTGAGGCCGCGTGTATCGCCTCGATTACACCTGCTAAGACATATCTGGCATCCCCGGTGTAGCCCGACAGCGCAGCGCTCATCAGCAAATACATGGGGCGAAGTCTCTTGCCGCCTCCTCCTATCAGGTGTCTGCCTATGTCCGGGATTACAACTACATCACTGCTGAATATTCCGGCAATCTCACCCTCTACACGCCTTAAATCTTTTTCATAGTGCTTGAATATGTTCTCGGCAGTCATCATTATTTATTACCTTTCGGGTCTAGCGTGTGAATTGCTTCCGGCTTAAACGCGCCCTTTTCAGTCAGTATCAATGTTATATATTTAGCCGGTGTCACGTCAAAGGCTATGTTCCTGACTGCTACGCCTTTAGGGGCAATTTCGCACCGGCCAAAGACATTAGTCACCTCATGTGATGGACGCTCCTCTATAGGTATCTCGTTTCCCGAGGAAAGTGTAAAATCTATGCTGCTTAATGGTGCAGCCACGTAAAACGGTATGTTGTTTTCCTTTGCCAGCACTGCCACAGAATAAGTCCCAATCTTGTTGGCAACATCGCCGTTTCTCACCGTCCTGTCTGTGCCGACTATGCAGAGGTCTATCTCGCCTCTTCTCATAAGCTCTCCGGCGGCGTTGTCCGGTATCAGTGTAACAGGGATGTTGTCCTGCATCAGTTCCCATGCCGTGAGGCGTGCACCCTGAAGAACCGGCCTTGTCTCATCGGCTATGACTGATATACGTTTGCCCTGCTCTATGGCCATTCGTATGGGCGCGGTTGCCGTACCGTAACCACCTGTTGCCAGGGCACCGGCGTTACAATGTGTAAGGATTGTATCGCCGTCTTTTATCAAGTCTGCTCCATAGCGCCCGATGGCCTTGTTTATCTCTATGTCTTCGTTGAGTATCAAAACGCCTTCTTTTGCTATCATCTCTTTTAGGGCGCTTATTGACATTGTCTGATTGTTTTCTATCAGCCGCTCTATACGCTCTGCCGCCCATTGGATATTTACGGCGGTTGGTCTGCTGTTAAGCAGTGCATCGATTGCCGGTCTTAACTTCGCGCTAAACTCCATAACGTCTGCCGCTGATATGGCATCTGCCGCAAGTGCAATCCCCATTGCCGCCGCGATTCCTATGGCAGGGGCGCCCCTTATCGCTAGATACTTAATGCAGTCAACCACTTGCCGGTAATCCGTACACTCTATGTATGAGATGTCGTGGGGAAGGCGGGTCTGGTCAAGGATCATGGCCTTTGCTGTCCCAGCTCCGTCTATCCATTTAATTGTATCTATCATTATCAATTCTCCAGTGCCACTGTAATCATGTCTATATTATACTATTGGCGTAACTAACATAAAGAGGGAGTGTTTATAATTTTACAATATCTGTCAGATTTTTTTCTTTTTCCCCTGTGAATCGTTGTGAATCGTGATGAGTTTCACCAGGGTTTATATCAGGTTTATATCAAGGGACCTCATCAGTTTTAATGTCTCTAACCTTGCTTTACTAAAATCAAGCTCCTCTATGCTTTTTTCAATCGCAGATAATTGCTCCCAGCTCAAGCCCTCTTTTAACTCCATAAGCAGGGGCTCTATGTCGTCAGGGTTGTAGTGGTTGTAAGCTGCCATGAACTTTGTAAAAATTGCCGCTAACTCACCTTTGCTGAATTCGCGGGTCTGCTGCACAATGTCATTCTTTTGTATTTCAAGACCATTGATAAAATCTGCCGCATCACTTATTGCCCGTTCAAGGTCTCTTATCAAGACTCTGGGCAATTCTCTGGCACTGCCTGTATCTCCATCTTTAAGCATTTTGTCAATCTTTGAGGTAATATCATATACCTCAACCATTGAGAGATTCCCTGATAGACCTTTAATCAAATGTGACAAGCCCTTTGCTACGCCAATGTCGTCATTGTCCAGTGCGGAAGATAAACTTCCAGCCGCCCCCCTGTATCTCTCCATAAAACCAGCCAGTGCATTGACATATACCGCCCAGTCTCCCCACATATCCAGCGCCTTCTGTGAGTCTATGACAGGGGATTGACGAGGTGGTTTCTGCGGCATGGAAGTTTCTGCTGTGCCGGCGGTTGTACCGGTTGTCTGAGCGCTTTGGTCAGGGGTTAATCGTTCCATCAACCTAAACAGTTCTTTAAAATCGATTGGCTTTGCGGCAACCTCATCAATTTTTTTACTGATATAATGTTTGTACTCATCTGAAGTGACACTTGCGGTGAGGGCTATTATTGGGATATGTGTGCCGGTTTCCGATTCTATTTCACGAATCTTTTGTGTAGCCTCAAGGCCGTCCATCACGGGCATTTGCATGTCCATAAGGATTATATCAAAACCGCCGCTTTTGTAGCGCTCCACGGCTTCCAGGCCGTTTCGTGCTATGTCTACCGTGTGACCACACTGAGTAAGGCGGGTTTTCAGCAGCAATATGTTTTCCTCTATGTCCTCTGCAACCAGGACTCGGAGTGTTTTTTGAAGTTTACTCTCAGCAACATCAGGCGCATCACCCGGCATGTATTGCGTGGGCGTCAATTTTACAGTAAAATAAAAAACGCTCCCCTTACCCAGCTCCGACTCTAACCATATGCTACCGCCCATCAGCTCAACCAACTGTCTGGATATCGTTGTGCCCAGTCCTGTTCCCCCAAAGCGGCGCGTTGTTGAGCTGTCAGCCTGTGTAAATGCCTCAAATATCTTGTCCTTTCTGTCGGCAGGTATGCCTATGCCCGTATCGGCAATCGAAAACAGCAGTATGTCGTTTGTATCCGGCTGGCTTATTGATAATGTAATCCCGCCATGGTCTGTAAATTTAATGGCGTTGCCTGTAATGTTTATGATTATCTGTGTAAGCCGCATCGGGTCACCAAGATAATATTCCGAGGAGATTCCCGGGTCAAATATTACGTTAAAATAAAGGTTTTTTTGGCGAGCATGATGCTCAAAAGAACCCTTTATGCCTTCAACTAATTCATAAAGGCTGAACACCTGGCTTTCTATCTCTACCTTGCCGCTTTCAAGTTTGCTGATGTCCAAAATATCGTTTATTAATCGCAGCAGTGATTTTGCTGAATTGATAGCAATGCCGATATATTCACGGTTTTTGTCTTTTATAGAATCATCCTCAGCTACCAGCTCAAGGAAGCCGACAATAGAGTTCATAGGGGTTCTGATTTCATGGCTCATGTTTGCTACAAAGGCGGATTTTGCTACAGATGCTGCCTCGGCTGCCTCTTTTGCTGTGGAAAGCTCCTCTGTACGCTCCTGAACCCGTGCTTCAAGCGTATGATGAGCGGCATGGAGTTCTGTCAGCGTTGACTGAAGCATCTCAGCTTCGTCAGACAGTTGTATGTTTTTTACCCTTAAATTTTCATTTCTGTTGTCGAACTCCTTTGCAAGGGTCTCAAGCTCATCGCCAGTTCCGGTTGGGCTGCATTTAATCGTCTCATCTTCAGTGGATTTAACAATTTTTTCGCATAACACCAGAATCGGATTGGCTATATTGTTTCCAATTCTTCTTGTAATGTAGGCAGCTGCTATCACAAATATAAATCCGATTAGCCCCAGCTTCACAATTGCGCTATATACAATATTCAGATACACTGACTTATGCACACCTATTTCCAATGTAATTTTTAATTTATTAAGAATATTATTTTCCTTACCTGCCCTCTTCTTTGACGTTATGTATGAATTGTCTTTTATATAGTTTTCCTCTCCTATCAGTTTATCCCCGGCATACAACCTGTAGTAATAATTTGTCTCTTTTTGAATTGAATGAGAAAATATATTTTTCATCACACCGGACTCTATAACGATCGCCCCCTGCGGTGATTTGTAATAGTCTATAGGCACAATAAAAATTATCGTTCCATATCCGGTTAGAAATATGGCCGCGCTCCCACTGGCAAGGGCAATCCTTGTCTGGGGCAATTTCGAGTAATCAGGGGTATCCTCTGCAGTTGAATAAATCGTATATCCCGCATAATCTATTTCACTGACTGTACCTCTGATCATTTGAAATGTATCCACTATTTTGGGAAACAGCTCTGTGCGAGTGTCTGGATTTATCAGGGCGTTTATTATGATAGTGTTTTTACTGAAATCTTTTGCCGCACTGAATATCTGATTTATTTCCTGTTCAAGACTATTCAGGCATTGTTCGTTATATGCTATAATCTTATTGTTTGTTTCTTCATATAATATATCCGACAACAGCAAGGCAACAGTAGTTATTGTTGCAGCCATCAGCAGTACTACAAATGATAAATATTTAATGAGCAGCCTGGACCTGATACTGCCTCTGGGGTTAATCATTTTTTCCCCCGTCTATTGGGATTATTGCACCGTTGTTGTCAAATACGGCCATAAAATATCCCTTTTCATCCAGTGCGTCATGCCTTTGCTCTGTAAACGGTGGAGAAAATGTCTTTGTCAAACCTTTATAGTGCTGAATCTCTTCCATTGCATCTCTTATCTTTGCCCTGTCAAGTGTGCCTGCCTGGTGGATTGCCTCTGCCAGTAACATTACCAGATCATATGCGTGTGCCGTGCCCTCAGGGGAAAATATCTCCTGCGGCGCCTTTACGCCATATTCTGCCATATATTTTTTTATGAATTCCTTACTCCTTGCATTATTTGCAGTTATAAATGAATACGTCTGCACAAACGATAAATCAATTGCCTTAAGCTCCTTTTTTGTTTCGTTATAGAAATTTCCTCCCGTTATACTTCTGTGCGATATAACAGGGATTTTCTTATCAGCATAAAATAATGACTTTATTATCTTTGCAGCCTCTTCGACATTTGCTACCATTATAATTACTTCAGCCCCTGAACGGGAAATTCTCTCGATTTGGTCGTGATAATCTGTCTCATTTGTGTTAAAAGACTCTATTGCGGTGAATTGTAACCCGCGTTCCTTTGCGAAGTTTACCATTATCTCTTCATTCTTAGCGCCAAAAATCGAGTTCACCCGCAGAAGGGCTATCTTTTTGGTTTTCTTTAATGCCTGATTGACCAAAAATGGCCCAACATATGCGTCATTAGCAGACACCCTGAAGACATAATTAGGGGAGTAATTGTTTTGAACTATTTCAGGAAGAGCAGCCCATGGAACCAGATATAGAAGTTTATTGGTATGGATTATTTCCAGACCGGCCAATGCAATATGGCTCTGGAGTCCGCCCATAACGGCTGTGAGGTTTTTCATTTTAGCAAATAAATTAATATTCTCATTGCTCCGTGCCGTGTTTCCCGCATGGTCCATTGTTACAACAATGAGTTTCTTCCCAAGCAGGCCGCCCTTTTCATTTATCTCGGCAACGGCAATCCTCATCCCCCGTTCTATTGCAACCCCTGCCTGCGACTTTCCAAGCGACATATCTGCGTTCAGGCCAATTATGATTTCGTCTCCCGTCTCGTAGTTATATTTCTTTTTGAGGTGTTCCATAGTAACGGCTATCACTTCAGTACCGATGACAGGGGCGTATTTATAGAGGATACCCTTTGCAGCAACTTGAAACTGTTGTATCTCTTCGTCTGTAAGATATGTTATTTTCACATCTGCTGCATCAATTTTTTTCAGAATATCTGACTCCTGCCCATCAATCAGTTCCCGTTCAAATCGTGTCAGTTCTTCAGCCGCCGTTAGCAGTGTTTGTTGAACGTATGGTGGCAGCTTCTCCATAGTTTTCTTGCTGAAACAAAACACATACGCAAGGTAGGCGTGGTTGCTTATGGTAATATGTGATTGAACTTCGTAAAATTTCATACCATATATAGCCGCTATGGGGTTTTCATGGCCCTTGACAACCCCGTCCTTCAGTGCCTTATACGTTTCGTGGAAATCTATGGTAATTGGATTAGCCGCAAATTCCCTGAACTGGTCCATCAGCATCTGGCTCTTCATGACCCTGACATTCATGCCTTTAAAATCTTTCGGAGAGTGAATCTCCTTGTTCGCGGTAAATTGCTTAAAGCCGTTGCCCCAGAACGCCACCCCCACGAGGCCGTACTGGTCTAGTTGTCCAAGAAGCAGTTTTCCCGGAACTCCGTCTAACATCTCATAGGCGTCTTCTTTATGAGGAAATAAAAACGGGATATCTGAGTACTGCATTGCAGGCACTACAGCGCTCATCTTTGCAGTTGGAGAAAGGAGTATGTCTAAGTCCCCTTCGATAGCCATTTCTATCATTTTATAGTCATTTGCAAGGGACTGATTAGGATAAACTGTCACCGCCACGCTGCCGCCCGACTTTTGCGAGACTGTCTCAGCAAACTTTCTGGCTGCAGTGTCCATGGCGCTTCCCTCTGGCATATTGTGCCCAAAGGTCAGCTTATAGACCTTTTTCTCACCGGTGGCCTCCTGCGGCCTGGCCTTACATGAGAAAGATAAAGCGGCTATTAACGCCACAATCAGAACTGCCGCTGCCGTTTTCAGGAAGCGCCGCCTTGTTCTTTCTCGTCCCATGATGTCTTAATTATCATGATCATGTCCAGGGATTTAAAAAAACACTCAACTATATAGGGACTAAAATGGGTTCCTGAACCCTTTTTTATCTCCTCAATGGCCTTTTCAACAGGCCAGGGGGCCTTATATGGACGTGTCATCGTCAGGGCGTCAAACACATCGGCAACGGCAACTATTGCGGCGCACTCTGGTATCTCATCCCCTTTTAAACCTTTGGGGTAACCACCGCCATTCCACTTCTCATGGTGATAGTGCGCTACTGTGGCCGCCATCTCAAATAGATGCGTATTGCTCTTAGATAAAATATTGTAGCCGATTGTTGTATGTGTCTCCATTATCTTCCACTCCTCGGGGTCAAGTTTGCCGGGTTTTCTCAATATGGTTCCGGGGATTCCCAGCTTTCCCACGTCGTGCATAACTGAGGCCAGCTCCATGCACTCAAGCATTTTAGCAGACCATCCACAGGCCCGTGCTATTTCCCCGCAGTAGGCCGCCATCCTCCATACATGGCTTCCCGTATCTGTGTCGTTATAATGACCGGCCTCACCAAGCATAATCACCGCCGATTTCTGGCTGTCACTCAACTGCTTGGTGCGTATTTGAATGGTCTCCTCAGCAAGCAGCTTGTTATGATATATCTCTAAATGGGCAGAAACTCTGTGCAGTACAACAGGCGCAGACACGGGCTTTGTAATGTAATCAACGCCCCCGGCTTCAAACCCCTGTGCCTCGTCCCCCACATCTGCTAAAGCTGTGATAAAGATGACAGGATTGCTGGCTGTCTCAGCGTTGGCCTTCAAGCGTCTGCACGTCTCATATCCATCAATCCCCGGCATCATAATGTCGAGCAAGATCAGGTCGGGTTTATTTTGAGCCGCTATCTCTAATGCGGCCATACCGTCTGCGGCAAAGAATAGTCTGTATTTTCCTTTCAATATCTGTCTCAGCATTTGTCTGTTGCCTGCCTCGTCGTCAACTATAAGAATGCTGAATTTAATCTCTGACATACTATCAATCTCCTTCTGGCGTTGAAAGTGGCAGTTCTATGGTGAACCGCGCCCCGCCTTCTATGTTAGAGGCGGCAATCTTCCCGTTCATCTTTCCCTCTATAATAGCCTTGGACATGTACAGACCTATGCCCATGCCTCCCTCTCCTTTGGTGCTGACATACGCGTCAAATAGTTTATCTATCACCTTGTTGTCTATCCCGCCGCCGTTGTCGCTTATTGAAATAACAACCTTGTCTGCTGCCGCTTCAATATCTACAGCAATGACCCCATACTCTATATCAACACCCTTTCTTCTGGCGGAATTAATAGCGTCACGGCTGTTGTTTATCAGATTCAGGATAACCTGCTTGAGTTCATTGCGATAGCCGGTGGTATATATACGGCGCGTCTGCGGGGTATTTATCTGCACCTCGATAGCGGCGCTTTTCAGTAGATTTGAAAAGAGCTTGACTACCTCGTAAAAGGTCTCTGTAACATTGAAAATGTCTATTTGCTTTGATGGTCTCAGGAAGCTCTGGAAATCATCTACGGTGGCAGCCATAAGATTAATTAATCCCATGCCTTGGGCTGTGAATTCCTTAAGATACCCGGTGTCTAGCTCTCCTGCATTAAAGGCATCGACAACGTCCTGCATCACAAGCCCCAATGTGTTTAGCGGCTGCTTCCACTGATGGGCTATGGCACCTATCATCTCGCCCATTGCTGCCATCTTGGACTGTTGAATTAGCATCTGTTCCTCAAGTCTGCGTTTGTTGACTTCCACTTCCACCCTGTTTTCCAAATGCCGCTGCAAGTTATATAATTTTAAGTGGGTATCTATACGGGCTATTACCTCATCGCTTTGAAACGGTTTACAGACATAGTCAACCGCCCCGCTTTTAAAGGCGTTTATCTTTTCGTCAGTCTCCGCCAGAATACTGATAAATATTACCGGGATGCTGGAGACTGCGGGGTTGGCCTTCAACTTTGCACACGTTTCATAGCCGTCCATCTCAGGCATCATAACGTCAAGAAGGATTATGTCCGGCTTTATAGTCTCTGCCGCCTCTAACGCCATAGCGCCGCTGGTTGCGAACGATAGGTTATACTTATTCTGAAGTATCTGTCTCAGGTGCTGCCTGATAACAGGCTCATCGTCAACAATTAGCAGTGTCGATTTTGGTTCTGTCATTTCTTTACCTCCGGCTCTATTGCCAGTGCTGAACATAACTTTATTGTCTCTTTTTTAAGAATGTCAAGTTTTTAGTTGAAATTATTTTAGCAGCTCTATTTAAAGTCATCACTATGCCGCCAGAGCTGAACCATCTGTCTTTTCATGTAAGAGTTCGATATTCCTAATGACCTCACAGCTCATATCCCTTAATTCTTTTAAACCTCTTTTCACAATGAATAAGCACAGATGCAAGCCATCGCTGCATCATCTTACTGTTACGATAACGCTTTATGTTACCCTCGGCATCCCTCACCATGGAAAACATACTCTTAATCAGATTGGTGGAGATAAGGGTCTTTCTAAGTAATGCAGGAACCTTCAGCCTGTGTAGCGTTAGTAACTCTTCTATTGCTTCTATTAACGAATCCGCCGCTGACTCATTTATTCCCCTATGCCATTTTGAGCTATGATGTCAATAGTGGACACCAAATTATTGTATTGCCTAGTTCAAACGGAACATTTGATGGCATTGAAATAAGCAGTGGGTTAAGCTTTTAACGATAGATTAAATTTTCTGTTTTCTTCTATCCTCCTTTATTTAGCGGCATTTAGTTTTTCCTGCCTTATATTTTTGACATGGTCAGGGC
>JAMOAZ010000021.1:0-55871 GCA_039908505.1 Nitrospirota bacterium | reverse complement strand
AATAACAATGAGAAAACACCAAATCTCAAGCTCTTTAATGTACATGATGTTCGTATGCCAATGTTCGTTTGGTTTTGCCGGTAAAGAGTATAAACATAAACCGTCAAAACCAAACGAACATTGGCATACGAACATCATGTACATTAAAGAGCTTGAGATTTGGTATTTTCTCATTGTTATTTTAGACGGCTACAGCCGTTATGTAGTAGGGTGGAAAGTTCTGCTCGACATGACCTCACAGAGCGTCAGCCTGTTCATGCAGGAGGTCATTGATGAAAACCCTTCCAATGGCGTGAAGTTGATTCATGACAATGGTTCCCAGTTGATCTCATATGATTTTAAAAAGGTTCTGATGGCTGGTAATATCCAACAAATCTGCATAATCATCCTCAGAGCAATGGTAAAATCGAAAGATTCAACGGCCTTGTCAGACAAGATTGTCTTCGTCCCAACAGCCCCGTCAGTATCCCTGAAGTTGAAAAAACTCTCGCTGGTTACATTGACTACTATAATAACCACAGACTTCACTCAGCTATTGATTTTATGAGACCCGTCGATTATTATAACGGTAGCCCTGACCATGTCAAAAATATAAGGCAGGAAAAACTAAATGCCGCTAAATAAAGGAGGATAGAAGAAAACAGAAAATTTAATCTATCATTAAAAGCTTAACCCACTGCTTATTTCAATGCCATCAAATGTTCCGTTTGAACTAGGCAATACAGCTATTTGTCGTCGATTAACTTGTCTCTATGGAGTTTATACTCTATGCTGTCCACAAGGGCGTGCCACGACGCCTCTATGACATTAGGGCTTACACCAACAGTGCCCCAGCGTGAGTGGTGGTCGCCGGATTCGATAAGCACGCGCACCCCTGACGAAGTCCCAGCACCACCGGACGACAGAACTCTGACCTTATAGTCGTGCAGCGATACGTCTTTAAGGGCTGGGTAATAGCGCTCAAGCGCCTTTCTCAGGGCGTTGTCGAGGGCATGGACAGGGCCGTTTCCCTCGGCGGCTGTATGGACGAGTTCACCGTCTGGCAGTTTCATCTTTATAATAGCGGTGTTTGTCGAGCTGCTTTCATGGCATGTCTTTTGGGTCATAATTTGAAACCCAAGAAACTCAAATGCCTCTTTATATTGGCCGGTCTCCTTTTTTATCATAAGCTCGAACGAGGCCTCAGCCCCCTCGAATTGATAGCCCTGGTTTTCAAGCCTCTTCAGAAGATCAAGAATCTTTTTGGCCTTTGTCTCTCCCCCCATGTGTACACCAAGCTCCTCGGCCTTTTTCTGAAGGGTGCTTTTCCCTGAGAGGTCAGATATTAGAATCCTCTGGGAGTTGCCGACAAGCTCAGGTTTAATATGTTCATATGTGGAGGAGTGTTTTTGTATAGCGCTTACGTGCATACCGCCCTTGTGGGCAAAGGCGCTGTCACCGACATATGGCTGGCGCTTCAAGTGCGGCAGGTTGGCTATCTCCGTGACATAGCGCGATACGTCTCTGAGCTGTGTAAGGGCAGCGCTGCTGCCAAATAATTCATAACCCAGCTTTAACTGTAGATTGGGTATAATAGAACAAAGATTGGCATTGCCGCACCTCTCGCCAAGCCCGTTAATAGTTCCCTGTACCTGCACGGCACCGGCGCGCACGGCCTCTAAGGAATTTGCAACGGCGCAGTCTGAGTCATTATGGGCATGAATGCCAATTGGTGCTCCGGTTGCCTTTTTCACTTCGGTAGTGATGCGGTGGATTTGCTCAGGCAGGCACCCGCCATTGGTATCACACAGTACGAGGCAGTCTGCCCCGCCATCGACGGCAGCCCTCAGGCATTCTACTGCATAGACCGGGTTATTGATATAGCCCTGAAAGAAGTGTTCGGCGTCGAAAAATACCTTTTTCACATGTGATTTCAGAAATTTAAAGGAATCGCATATAATGCGTAAATTCTCATCGTTTTCAATCCCCAGTGCCTCACGTACATGGAAATCCCATGTCTTACCGAATATGGTAACACACTCCGTGCCTGCCGCAACAAGCGCCTGGAGGCCTTTATCGTCCTCAGCGGCAAGCCCCGGGCGGTGGGTGCTGCCAAAGGCCGCGATAAGTGCGGTTTTGAGGCGCAGTGTTTTGATTTGTTTGAAGTATTCAGCGTCCTTAGGGTTTGAGGCTGGCATCCCGCCTTCGATAAAGTGAATGCCGAATGCGTCGAGTTTTTCAGTTATCATGAGCTTATCTTCAAGCGTAAGGGATACGTCCTCAGCCTGAGTGCCGTCTCTTAGGGTTGTGTCGTATATCTCAATTGTTTTCATGGGGTTATAGTATCACATTAGCAGCGGTTGCGTCTATCGGTGCGTTTGCGTTACATATTTTAATTGCAATATCTATGGGATTTATAGTTAGATAAATAATGAGGTGATATAAAGGAGGGCATATGGCGATTATTGAATTAGAAGGTTTATCGATGGAAGCAATAGAGAGGATAAGACAATTAGCAGATATTCTGAAAAATGATGAAGGATATGCGCTGAAAATGATTGACGAACTCATAGACGAGATTAACTGGGATGTCGCCTTTAGCAGTTCTCAGGATGTCTTGGACAAACTGACCGAAGAAACTTTAAGAGAGATTGAGACAGGGAATACAGAACCGATGGATTTGGATAAACTGTGAAATCGCATGTTGTAAGTAGTTTTTGGAAACATTATAATGTTCTCTCAAAAGAAGTCAGGCGTCAGGCGAAAGAAACTTATAGTACATGGTTAAATAATCCTTTCAGTAAAACTTTGAAATTTAAAAAGTTATATGAAAATAAAGATTTATATTCAATAAGAATAGGTATTCATTGGCGGGCACTTGGATTAAAACGTGGAGACGACATACATTGGTTTTGGATAGGCTCTCATGAACAATACAATAAGTTAATCGATAGGTTCAGGAAGTAAAATGACACCATAGCATAGTGTGTCTATGCAACCGAATTTGCTTTTAATCTGGAAATTACACGCCCCTGAAATGCCGCCCGTGAAAATTATGTTTACATTTTTTATCATATAATGCTACTTTTTACAAAGTGTGGCTGATAAGCCTCTCTTATCAAAATAATTTTAACTTGTTGGGAGCAGTATTATGAGGAAAGTAGTACTAGCGTATTCCGGTGGCCTTGATACATCGGTTGCCATTAAGTGGATCAAAGAAACTTATGACATAGAAGTCATCGCGTTTTGCGCCGACCTTGGGCAGGGTGAAGAACTCGACAATGTGCGCGAGAAGGCCCTCATGACCGGCGCTTCAAAGGTATATGTAGAAGACGTAAGGGAGGAATTTGTAAGAGACTATGTGTTTCCGATGTTCAGGGCAAATGCCTTCTACGAAAACAATTATCTGCTGGGGACTTCGATAGCGAGACCGCTGATTGCGAAAAAACAAATCGAAATAGCCGTAAAGGAAAACGCCGACTTCGTTGCCCACGGAGCAACTGGCAAGGGTAACGACCAGGTGCGCTTTGAGCTTGGCTGCTATGCCCTCAAGCCAGATATAAAAATAATTGCCCCGTGGCGCGAGTGGCCGTTTAAGTCCCGTCAGTCACTAATAGAATACTCACTAAAGCACGGCATCCCTGTTACAGCTACAAAGGACAAGCCCTACAGCACAGACAGAAATGCCCTGCACATAAGCTATGAGGGAGGGATTTTAGAAGACCCGTGGCTTGAGCCAACCGAAGACATGTGGACTCTTATGACCGCCCCGGAGAAGGCACCAAACAAACCCAGATACATTGAGATTAACTACGCAAACGGCAACCCCGTTGGTATCGACGGTGTTGCAATGACACCATATGATTTGCTTAATAAGATGAACTCCATTGCCGGTGAAAACGGTGTCGGCAGAATAGACATAGTAGAAAACCGCTATGTGGGCATAAAATCCAGAGGGGTGTATGAAACCCCCGGGGGCACATGCCTGCACGCTGCACACAGGGCGGTCGAGTCTATTACGATGGACAGAGAGGTACTGCATCTCAGGGATTCGTTAATAGTGAAATACGCCGAAATGGTATACTACGGGTACTGGTTTTCACCAGAGCGGCTGGCTCTGCAAACATTTATTGATGTGACGCAGAAAAACGTCACCGGTACAGCACGTCTGAAGCTCTACAAGGGCAACTGTCTGGTTGTGGGGAGGAAGTCGCCCGTGTCGCTCTATGACGCAGGTCTTGCAACATTTGAAGAGGAGGATGTGTATGACCAGACGGATGCAGCCGGTTTTATAAAACTCAACGCATTGAGATTAAAAAATGCCAAAATTAATAAATAGGCTGTGGGTTAAGTGCAGGAAGACTTAAGATATCTGCTTGCCCTTTCGTCGATACCGGTAATAGGCCCGGGCACTACCAGGAAACTGCTGAAAGCCTTTGGAGAGCCAAAGAATATCTTTCGTGCCTCGTTGAAGGCCCTCCTTCAGGTTGAAGGGGTGGGCAAGGGGCGGGCACAAGGGATAGTGAATTTTACGGCATGGGATGAGACGGACAAGATAATAGAGAAGTGTGAAAAGACCGGCATTAAAATTCTGCATTATGAGGACGCAGGGTTTCCAGCCCTGCTGAAAGATGTCCCCGACCACCCGTTGATTCTCTTTGTGAAGGGACAAATCAGACAAGAGGACCGTTATGCCATTGCCATAGTTGGGACGCGGAAGGCATCGCACTATGGGATAAGCGTTACTGAGAGGTTTACAGATGAACTTACTGCGATGGGCTTTACGATTGTAAGCGGTATGGCTCGGGGTATTGATTCTGTGGCACACAAAAAGGCTATACAGAATAATGCCAGCACTATTGCCGTGTTAGGCTCTGGGGTTGATGTAGTTTATCCCCCTGAGAGCGCGTGGCTCTATAAGAGGATAGCCGAAGAGGGGGCGGTTGTGTCGGAGTTTTTGCCCGGCACTAAGCCATTGAGAGAAAACTTCCCTGTCAGGAACAGGCTGATAAGCGGGCTTTCGCTTGGGGTACTCGTGGTTGAGGCCTCGCAAAGGAGCGGGGCGCTGATTACTGCGGAGTTTGCCCTTGAGCAGGGCAGGGAGGTTTTTGCAGTGCCCGGCAATATTATGTCATCTTCATTTGTTGGTACGCACAGTTTGATTCAAAAGGGGGCAAAACTTGTTCAAAGCGCCGGTGACATTGTAGAGGAACTCAGACATATCTTAAAGGGTTTTGTAAAATCAAAAAAGAAGGCCGGGGCTGACGCCGTGGTTGACGAAGAGATTGCGCTTGATACCGAGGAAAAGCGGCTATGTGAGTTCATCTCCCATGAACCAATTCATATAGATGAAATAATTCGCAAGAGTGGTGTTGCATCAAACGAGGCGCTTACATTATTATTAGGGCTTGAAATAAAAGGAGTGGTTAGGCAGATAGATGGAAAGAAATTTCAGCTTGTTTAATAGCAAAATATATTGGTGTTTCTATATAATTGTTGGCAGCAGAGACATGGGACGGCGGAGGATAGAATGTATAAGAGATTTATGACACTGCTACGGGTAATCGCTAACGAGATAATCAGCAGCGATATGAACTTTGATGAGTCAAAGATACAAACGGTCATTAGTGATTATAACATCACAGACTTGTACGAGGACCTGTCGAATCTCGAAGGACTTGATATTATGAGCGACGAGGACATTGATACGCTGAAGGCGTTCCTTGCCTATGTAGTCTCCAAAGACACATACATGGACAGAGACGATGTCTATTCAATGATATTTGGCAACGGCAAAAGGATATTATGGCACTGAAGAAGACTAAGGCCACCCCAAAAACCGCTGAGACCGCTGAGACTGGCCCAGTAAAGAAACACCTTAAGAAACCAAGTAAACTTAAGAAATCAGTGGACGCTGACGAATCCACTGATGCCCTGAGCGGACTGGTAATCGTTGAGTCCCCTGCAAAGGCTAAGACAATAGGGAAGATACTTGGCAAGGGGTTTTCAGTAAAGGCATCTGTCGGTCACATCCTCGACCTGCCCAAAAAGGAACTTGGCGTAGATACGCAAAACGGCTTCACGCCAAAATATATAACCATCCCCGGGAAGGAAAAAGTCATCCTCGACCTGCGGGCTGCCGCTCAAAGGGCTTCAAACATATACCTTGCCCCTGACCCTGACCGCGAGGGGGAGGCAATTGCCTGGCACATAGCAGAGACGATTACAGAGGAGGCCGCCTCGTCCAAAATCTACCGCGTCAGGTTTAACGAAATTACTGAACGCGCCGTTAAAGAGGCCATGAAGTCCCCGACCCTGATAGATACGAACAAGGTCAACGCCCAACAAGCGCGCCGTGTGCTTGACAGGCTGGTTGGCTATACGCTGAGTCCCCTGCTATGGAAAAAGATAAGCCGTGGTCTCAGTGCCGGAAGGGTTCAGTCAGTGGCCGTCCGCATAGTGGTTGAAAGGGAGAGGGAGATAGAGGCATTCAATCAGGAGGAATACTGGTCTGTAACTGCTAAGTATGCGGGGGCTGTTGAGCCAGAGTTCTCAGCCCGGCTGTTTAAGTACAAGGGAGAGACTGTAATAGAACGCGCCCTTAAGTCCTCTGACGACCCATCGCGCAAGGAAAATAAATTCCTGATAACCTCAGAAAAAGACGCAGAGCTTATTAGAGAGACCCTTCTCAAAAGAAATTATTCATTGCTGAACATAGACAAGAAAGAAAAAAAGCGCACCCCTTATCCTCCATTCATAACCAGCACACTTCAGCAAGAGGCATCAAGGAAGCTAAGATTCTCCGCTAAAAAGACGATGTCCACCGCCCAGCGCCTCTACGAAGGTGTGGATATGGGTGAAAAAGGCTCCATAGGGCTAATAACATACATGCGAACCGACTCTACCAGAATAGCCCCTGAGGCCGTTCAGTGGGCGCGTGAGTACATTGAGAGAACCTTCGGCAGAGAATACGTCCCGCCAAAACCGCACCAATATAAGGTAAAGGCATCTGCGCAGGAGGCACATGAGGCCATAAGGCCGACATACGTGCAGTACCCCCCGGAGGCGGTAGAACAATATTTGGCGCGCGACCAGTTTGCCCTCTATGAACTCATATGGAAGCGTTTTATCTCCAGCCAGATGTCCACTGCCCTGATGGAGCTGACGACATTTGATATATTTGATGATACTAAAGAGGCTCAGTTCAGGGCAACAGGAACGATTCTTAAGTTCAGGGGATTCCTCGCCCTCTACTCTGAGACGCCTGACATAGAGGACTCAGACGGTTCAACCCTGCTTCCAGATATTAAGGAAGGTGATGCCCTCAAACTCCTTGACCTCAGAAAGCAGCAGCACTTCACACAGCCGCCGCCCAGATATACCGAGGCTACCCTTGTTAAGACCCTTGAGGACAAGGGCATAGGCAGACCAAGCACCTATGCCGCCACACTTTCCACCATAGAAGACAGAAAATACGTACTGAAAGAAGACGGCAAGTTCAAACCCTCCGGGCTTGGCATCCTGGTAAACGATTTCCTAGTCAAACGTTTTCATGATTTAATAGATATAACATTCACGGCTAAAATGGAAGACGACCTTGATAAAATAGAGACAGGTGAAATACGCTGGAATAATGTCGTTGGGGATTTCTATCTGCCATTTACCCAGGACATTGAGATGGCTTCAAAGAGCGAGGAAAGATTTCACATACCCACAGATGAGATATGTGATAAATGCTCAAAGCCGATGGTAATGAAGCCAAGCAGATTTGGGATGTTCCTTGCCTGCTCCGGTTATCCAGAGTGCAAAAATACGCGCCAGATAGACCCCAAAACAGGGCAGGCTCAACAGGAGATACCTGTAGAGCTGACCGGCGAACAGTGCGATAAATGCTCACACCCAATGGTTATCAAAACAGGCAGATTTGGCAGATTCCACGCCTGCTCGAACTATCCTGCGTGTAAAAATATGAAACCTATACCTACGGGTCTGAAATGCCCACAGGATGGCGGCGATATTATAGAGCGTAAATCAACAAAGGGCAGATTCAAGGGCAAGGTGTTTTATGCCTGCGGCAACTATCCAGACTGTAAATATATCTCATCCTATAAGCCGGTGGCAGAGGTATGTCCTGGTTGCGGCGCCTCGCTGCTTTATGAAAAAATAGCCAAGTCAGGCGATAAATCTATTTTTTGCCAAAACAATGACTGCAAATATACCAGAACTCAGACATAAGCCGCTGCTGGTGTGCATTGGCGGGGCGCACAGTAGCTGCGGGAAAACCACGTTAGCAGAGCGTTTGTTGAAGCGTTTGACGGAGAGAAAGAAAGGCGCATGGGGCGCAGTTAAATACACGCAGACTGCCTTTTATACGTCGTTGTCTGATGCTGCTGAGACCATAAGCCAGAGCGATAAGGACACGACAAGGCTCCTTAACGCTGGGGCTCAGAAAGCTCAATGGATTCAATCCCCCAGGCATGAGCTTGAGGAGATACTTCGGATTGCCATTGATAAGTTCTGGGACATGGATGGAATACTGGTAGAGGGAAACAGCCCCACTGAGTATATCGATTTTGATGTTGTGGCATTTGTCTTTGGTGAAGACCCGCTAAAGGTAAAAGACAGCGCAAAGAAGGCGCTTGAGAAGGCCTCGGTGCTGGTGTTGCGGGAATTCCCGCCAGACGTAAACCAGATGCCTTATGTGCCCTTGTCGTGCGGCGTAAAGACCTGCAATATTTCACCCGAACAGTGGGATGCCGTCACTGCAGTTGAAAATACGGCAGACAACCCAAATATTGACCCAAATATTGATTGGGATAGCTGTGCGCAGGTTATAGAGAATGAAATCGTCAAAAAAGAGATAGTAAATACCCTCACAGGGCTGTCTTGCGATGGCAGGATTCCATGTGCGCTGGCAAGAAAGTCAGCGGAGTTGCTTGGTATTTCATATAACAAATTGGGTGAGGCGGCCAATGCCCTTAACATCAGGATAACTGCGTGCGAACTGGGGTGTTTTTAATTGGTATTGACGTTTGAGCTTGCACTGACATCATATTTTATCGCCACAATATTAGCGATACTTGAGTTGATACGGGGATGCAAGGCAACCTCAAAGGGGATGGTCGTGTTTGCCTCTGCCGGTTTTGCCTTTCACACGCTAAACATAGCTCTCCGGCTGTTTATCTTAGGGCACATGCCCACAGCCAGTTTACATGAGGCGGCTTCTTTTTTCACGTGGAGTATTGTGTTGATTTTTTTTATAATTGAGTACAGATATAAGATAGGACTGTTAGGGTCATTTGTGCTGCCCGGGGTGTTAGTGTTGATGTTGTCCTCCTCGGTGTTGCCACGGCAGATAAAGCCGCTGCCGGTGATACTTAAGAACTCGTGGCTCTGGCTTCATACGATACTAGCCTTTGTGGGTGAGGCAGCCCTTGCGGTAGCCTGTGGGGTAGGTATCATGTATTTGATACAGCAGAGGAACGTAAAATCAAAAAAACTGGACGGCCTTTTTCATCGCCTGCCAAGCCTGCGGGTGCTGGATGAGATAAACTACCGTCTGATAACTATAGGGTTTCCGCTGTTGACGCTTGCAATAATCACAGGTGCTTTATGGTCTGAGGCAGTAATGGGTACGTACTGGAGATGGGACCCGAAGGAGGTCTGGTCTCTGATAACTTGGATGTTTTATGCCGCAGTGCTTCATGCGCGCCTAAGTGCGGGGTGGCAGGGCAGACGCACAGCAATTCTCTCGGCAGTGGGATTCATTGCCATACTGTTTACCTTTTTTGGGGTGAATTTACTAATGAAGACGTTTCATGGATTTGAATGACAGTTCTGGTAATCGGGCTTAATCATAAGACAGCAGATGTAGAAGTAAGAGAGAGCATTGCCTTTGACCGCGAGAGGATTAAAAAGGGTCTTGTCGGCCTGAGAAATCTGACGGGCATCAGTGAGGCCATAATCCTATCTACGTGTAACCGTGTGGAGCTATATTTACACGCGGACGGCGACTTAAGCATGGTAGAGCGTGTGAAGAAATTCCTCTCGGAGTTTCATAACTTTCCTTTAGAAGTCCTTGATGGTGCGCTCTATGCCTACGGAGCCGAGGATGGCGTGAGACATCTGTTTCGGGTTGCCTCGTCGTTGGATTCAATGGTTGTTGGCGAGCCACAAATACTGGGGCAGTTAAAAGACGCCTACGAAATCGGGCTTAAAGAGCAGTCATCCGGCCTTATACTAAACAAGCTGATGAAGAAGGCCATATCAGTGGCAAAGCGTGTCAGGACAGAGACAAAGATAGCAGAAAATGCTGTCTCCATAGGATACGCGGCGGTTGAACTAGCAAAGAAGATATTCGGAGACCTTGGAGATAAGGTATTCATGCTCCTCGGCGCTGGTGAAATGGCAGAACTTGCAGCAAGGCATCTTACAGGAAGCGGGGTAAAAGATGTCATAGTGGCCAACAGGACATACGAGCGGGGTCTGGCCCTTGCGGTAGAATTTTCCGGCAGGGCGGTAGAGTTCAATGAGTTTAAGAAAGAGCTTTCAGTGGCAGACATAGTCATATGCTCAACCGGTGCACGTTCTTACATATTAGAATACGGCGAAATGGAAAAGATAATGAAGACCAGAAGGCAGCGCCCTGTATTTATTATAGACATATCTGTACCACGAAACATCGATCCGAAGATAAACAATCTGGAAAACGTATATCTATACGACATAGACGACCTGCAGGGGGTAGTTGATAAGAATCTAAACGAACGGCTAAAGGAGTCAAAGAAGGCGGAAGAGATAATTGACAAGGAGATAGACGTATTTTTTGATTGGCTGCACTCCCTTGACGCCATTCCGACAATCGTGGAACTCAGAAGAAATGCCGAAGGTATTAAGAACGAAGAATTAGCAAAACTCTATAATAAACTAAACGGAATAGATGAAAAAGATAAACAGGCGATAGAGCATACCATGAACGCCATGATAAACAAGCTGCTCCACCAGCCCACTATGGCCTTAAAAGGAAACGACGAGGAAAAGGACATCCTCATATCAGCAGCAAGAAAACTCTACGGACTTAACAGCCGTCCACTAGGCCCTCAGGACGAACCTTAGTCCAACAGTTTCCTCGTGTGGCTTTTGAAAGCGTGGCGGGCGTGTTGCACAAGACCTCCGGTATCATATATAATAAACAGAGCAATTGGCAGGCACAATGGCGGCACAAGATGAAAAGTTTAAATAATGTATTAGCTGAAGGCACTTACTCTGTGGAGAAAGAGGATCTGCTGTGCTACGGCTATGACGCATCAGGTCTGGATGTGCTTCCAGCGGCTGTGGTTTGGCCGACAAATGCGGCAGATATATCAAAGTTAATGCAATTTGCCTACCAAAACGACATAAAGGTAATCCCGCGCGGTGCTGGCACCGGTCTCACAGGAGGCTCTGTAGCCGCGAATGATTCCATCATTCTGAGCTTTGAGAAGATGAACAGGATAATCGAAGTCGATATGCGCAACCTAAACGTAGTCGTAGAGCCTGGCGTCATAAACGGCGACCTGCAGCGCGCCCTTAAAGACCAGGGATATTTCTATCCACCTGACCCTGCCAGCCTCAACACATGCACAATCGGTGGCAACGTAGCCGAAAACGCTGGAGGCCCCAGGGCGCTCAAATACGGAGTCACCAGAGACTATGTCATGCAGCTTGAGGCAGTCCTGCCCGATGGCAGGGTGATTCGCACAGGTGTGCAGACGAAAAAAAGCGTTGTGGGCTATGACCTTACGCGCCTCCTTGTCGGCTCTGAGGGCACACTTGCCGTAATAACAAAGATTAGACTGAAAGTCTTGCCGCTGCCTGAGAATGTAATAACTCTGCTTGCGGCCTTCAATTCTCTTGAGCACGCTGGCAAGTCCGTATCTCGTATAATCGCTGATGGTATAATCCCTCGAACGATGGAGCTGATGGACAGAATGACCCTCTCTGCCGTCAACAAATACAAAAATGTTGGATTTCCTGAAGACATCGATGCCATGCTTCTAATTGAAATTGACGGCAACACAAAGGCAATCGCTGCTGACATTGATAAGGTTGCAAACATCTGTAACGGTTTTCAGGGGAAGGTGAAAATTGCCGAAGACGCTGCATCAAGAGAACTGCTCTGGGATGCAAGAAGGGCGGTATCCCCGGCGCTTTATAAGTTAAGCCCGACAAAGATAAATGAGGATGTAGTTGTCCCGGTCACAAAGGTACCGGAGCTTTTATCAGGCTTGCAGGGTATTTCCGAGGCGACGGGAGTGCCAATCGCATGTTTCGGACATGCCGGTGATGGCAATATACACGTAAACATCATGACAGACAAAAACGACAAGCAGAAGTATGAAGAGGCCGAAAAACTCGTCCGCAAGACCTTTAAGCTCACACTCGAACTTGGCGGCTCTATTTCAGGGGAGCACGGAATTGGTCTTACTAAATCGAAATATATTGACATGGAGCTGGACTCAGTAAACCTTGACATAATGCGCGGGATAAAGAAACTCTTCGACGCAAAAAACATATTGAATCCGGGCAAGATATTTCCACCTGCCGCAGGTTCTGATGTCCGTTAGCGGCATAAAGTAATTATTAAAAAGGAGATAAAAAACGATGGGCTATGATGTGTGCGTTGTTGGCGGATTAGGGCATGTGGGGCTGCCATTGGGAATTATGCTAGCAGAGGCCGGCAAGAAAGTAGTCCTGTACGATATAAATACAAAGGCAATAGAGACGGTATCAAAGGGAAAGATGCCTTTTTTAGAGACAGGGGCAGAGGAAATCCTGAGTAAGGTCATAAATAATACCCTTTTTGTATCGAACGACAGGGCTGTAATCACCGAAAGCCACTATGTTATTATCGTCATAGGCACACCGGTGGATGAACACCTGAACCCTCAGTTTACGATATTTAAACAGTTCTTCGATGACCTCTCCGGCTGTCTTAAAGACGGGCAGCACATCATCTTAAGGAGTACGGTGTTTCCCGGCACTACAGAAAAGATAAAGGAATATCTTGCCGCGAAGGGGAAAAATGTCAGGGTCTCGTTTTGCCCTGAGCGGATTGCTGAGGGAAAGGCAATTGTCGAACTTCGCGAGCTGCCGCAGATTGTGGCGTCTTTTGACAGTGATTCAGAGGTGGAGGCCGCCCGGCTGTTTGAGATTCTTACCGATGATATAATGTATCTTACGCCTATTGAGGCGGAACTGGCCAAACTCTTTACAAATGTCTGGCGATATATTCAATTTTCTATATCCAACCAGTTCTATCAAATCGCAGCACAGCATAAACTTGATTTTTATAAAATCTATAGTGCCATCACGTATAAATATCCACGTGCGGCGTCATTCCCGTCGGCAGGCTTTGCTGCTGGGCCGTGTCTGTTTAAGGATACGATGCAGCTTGCCGCATTTAGCAATAATAGTTTTTTCCTGGGTCATGCGGCCATGTTGATAAACGAAGGACTTCCGAATTTCATTGTCTCAACACTAAAAGACCGCTATTCACTGAAGGAAAAAACCGTCGGCATTCTTGGAATGGCATTTAAGGCAAATAACGACGACAAGAGGGAATCGCTTTCATATAAGTTGAAAAAGATTCTGGAAATCGAGTCAAAACAGGTGTTGTGTTCAGATGTGTACATTAATGAACTCGGTTTTGTCACGGCTGAGGCGCTCGTAAGCACAGCGGATATAATCGTACTGGGCACGCCACACAAAGAATACGCAGACTTAAACATACAACAAGACAAGGTCATGGTTGATGTATGGAATTTCTTCGGCAATGGCGGCTTGTTTTAAGCAAGCAGGATGTCACGCCAATGAAGCAGCCTGTGGGTCGCTTCGCCCTTGTTTAAATCCCCATGAAAATGATATAACAAAATATGGGTGATAATGAATCTAATTACAAAGGGGGAGATTATATGAGAAATTCACTGAAAGTATGTAGGAAAGCGGCATTACTTCTGGTGTTGTTGTTTTTGGCATTAGTGTCATCTTCATATGGGGCAGACAAAAAAACGGATGAAAAGAACCGGGGCACGTCAGTCAGCGAAACAAAATCATCACCTGATACTGCACCTGTTCAGCAGCAGCCAAAATCAGGCACTGCAGCGCCTTCCACCAGCACAAATGACCTGAAGAACCTGCCTTACGCTGGTTCGGGCAAAAAGACATGGTAAACGGAGGATTGAAATGAAGAGGTTCAGAGATGCAGCACTTGCGCTGCTTATATTGTTAACGTTTGTTGCAGCAGAAGCATCAGCAGAGGGGACAACATATACAAACACTCAGAGAAAGTTTACGTTTACGATTCCACAGGGCTGGGAAATCACATCCGGCACACCGGACTCTGAAAACATGGTTTTTAGAAAGACCGGCACAACACAGCACTTCATGTATCAGTACACGCCGCTTGGAAGCAGTTTCCCGGCAGAAGCCTCGGTTAAGGCATCTCTGAAATCGGCGCTGGAGGACATTAAACTTGGCAAGAACATAGCGGCCAAACGGCGCGATGATGTGAAGAAGATAAATAATAAGACCGTCCAATACGCAAGGGGCTGGGAACTTATCGACGCCGGTAAGGGCGGCCCACAGCGCATCATATGGCAGTGCTATGACAGAGAAAACTTCTACTTTAACTTCATGGCCTCAAGCGAAGCCAATGAGTTTGCGGCTGCAAGACCTGAGTTGCAGAAGATAATAGACTCGATAAAGTTTTTGGAATAGATGGGGGTGCGGCGTTAGGCTGAGAAAGAAAGCGTCTCTTGTGATAGCTATAGTGGTAGTTTGCCTGATATATGGAACAGCCGCTGCGGAGTTTGGCAGGATATGTACGAGTATGTATCTGTCCTGCCAGAAGAAGTCGCTCTGGCATGTTGTGGGGTTTGCAAAGATACCGCTGTGCAGCGGCGGGCTGCTTTTATGTGTCCCATGCCTTGATGACAAAAGCACTGCAGACCTCTGCAATAAAACCTTCAGGGCCTGTGAAGGGCAGTGCATTGTCCGCGGCACAGACGACAAATGTTACTCTGCCGAGGGCGAAGCCGATTGTCTGCCCTGATGCCGGAATAATCACTTGGACAATCCTTTAAGTAGCGGCAGCACTTGTAACAACCAGCCCTGATAGGTTATTATCTAATTATGATATTTCCTAAATTTACAACAACCGGCATTGGAAGCCTGCCCCATGAGGCACGGGCGTGCGCTGCGATAATAGAACACTTTGATATCCCGTTTTGGCCTCAACTGCCCAGGCGGGCATTCACCGAATCCATGATACTGCAGTACACAGAGGGGATGCCATTTGTAAAAATCGATGATTCAAGAGAACGCGTATGGATAGAACGAGTAGACGACGACACCCCGCTAAGGCAATTCTATGAGGCATACAATACGGAAAGACCAGTTTCTGCCATATCTGAGCCCTATGCCGCCGGGTTTTATGAAATGCTCAGGGAAATACCGAAAATGCCGCTTATGAAAGCAGGCAAAAAACTTCCATTTGTCAAAGGTCACATAACCGGCCCACTGACATTTACTCTTGGATTGAAAGACCGTGACGGCAGAGACATTTTCTATGACGAAGAACTCAGGGAAATCGCCATCATGCTGCTGATCTCAAAGGCCGCGTGGCAGGTGGATAAACTAAAGGAACTGGCAGAGACTGTAGTGATTTTTATCGACGAACCGGTGCTATCTTCAATTGGCTCAAGTACGTATTTAGGGATTTCTGAGGTAGAAATCAAGAGGCTTTTAAAGGAAACAATTGATGGCGTGAAACAAACCGGGGCAGTCACCGGCCTGCACTGCTGCGGCAACTGTGACTGGCCTATGGTCTTTGACGTTAAGCCGGATATAGTGAATTTTGATGCATACGGGTATTTTAACACCATAGAGATATATCGCGAGGCGATGGCCGATTATATTGCAACAGGCGGGACAATGGCCTGGGGTATCGTCCCTACGACTGAAGCAATAAGGACAGAAGACGCCGATGGGATAAAGAGGAAATTCATGGACTGTTTCGAGAGGCTTCAGAAATATGACAGCTCACTTGTTTCCAACATTATGCTTACCCCGTCGTGCGGTACTGGTTCGTTAAGCACTGAGGAGTCAGACAAGGTGTTTACCATTCTTAAGGGATTGAAGGAATTCCTCCTTACGCAGCCCTCTGTAGTGGGTGATTCAGGGAGGGAATAGCGATATTTATATCTATTGAAGGCATAGAGGGGGCGGGCAAGACTACTCAGGTTCGTTTGGTCTCAGAGCAATTACGAGCCGGGGGGATTGATGTAGTTGCAACGTATGAGCCGGGTGGCTCTGAAATAGGCAAGAGGATACGGGAAATCTTACTCGATAAAAGTTTTAAGCAGATGTCTCCTTTGACAGAACTCCTGCTTTATAACGCGGCAAGAGCACAGCATCTGGTTGAGGTCATTATCCCTGCTATGGACAGATGTGCTGTTGTCATAACAGACAGGTTTACAGATTCAACGCTGGCCTATCAGTGCTATGGCAGGGGGCTTGATGAGCGCCTTATAATGGAAATCGACAAGGCAGCAACCGGAGGTCTTTGCCCCGATATGACCGTCTTACTTGACCTGGCGCCCAGTGCTGGACTTGGAAGAAATAAAGATGCAAAAAAGATAGACCGGTTTGAACTGGAGTCAATAACCTTTCACGAAAAGGTTCGCGCCGGATTTCTTGTATTGGCAAAAAGGGAACCTGCACGGTTTAAGATAGTCAATGCCTCGGCAGATACTGCCGTTGTCACAAGGGAAATAGTTGCGGCAATAGAGGAGAGACTGAGATGCCGTTAAACGGCTTAATGGGACAGCAACGGGCTGTGAGAATACTTGGCGGGATGCTAAAGACAGGCAGGATAGTACCGGCTTATTTATTTGCTGGCCCGCTCGGGGTGGGAAAGACAACTGCCGCTTTTTCATTTATAAAGGCAATGAACTGTGAAGATAGTGACTGCGTAAGAGAGGGGAATTTTTGCGGGCAATGCCGTTCCTGTAAAAACACGGACTCACTTGTGCATCCAGACCTGAAGGTCATGGCCCCGGAAGACGATGTTAAGGACAAGGCAGCAAAGGCTGCCAAGTCTGAACAAAACAAGGAACAGAGCAGGGTCATTCAAATAGATCAAATCAGAGAAGCTGGTGATTTTTTGTCAACCAGCGCTATGCAGTGGAAGGGGAAGGCAGTGATAATTAAAGATGCTCATGCGATGAACCCCAGCGCAGGAAATGCCTTTCTGAAAACCCTTGAAGAACCCCCAGCAGGCAGCATAATCGTGCTGATAACCCACATGGAGGAAGCACTGTTGGACACAATAAGATCGCGGTGCGTAAAGATACCCTTTGTGCCGCTTTCTTTTAATGTACTTTGTGCTATAGCTGAAAAACATGGCATTGCGGTAACGGACGACCAAATCAGCCTTTCAAACGGGAGTGCCAGGGCCGTGTTAAATGAGGCACTTGTAAGCGGGCGCGACAGGGCGCTTGCGATGTTTACAGCAATGGTAAGCGGTAAGAAGACGCAGCAATGGAAGGACAGGCAGGATATGTCCCTGTGGTTTGAGACTGCGATGATATTTCTCAGAGATATGGCAGCGTTGAAACTGGGGCACACAGCCCTAGTAAATATGGACAAGAAGGCAGAGTTTACCGCTCTGTGTAAGGCCGCAGATATTAGTGTGATAGTAGATTGTTATGAGGTATTTTTTAGTCTGAGCAGATATTTTGCGCTGAATATAAACAAGGGTATTGTGTTTAACTATACAGCCTCAAAACTGAGAGACGTGTTTGGTGTTTCAGAAAGAGGCCGCGCTAATGCGGTTTATGGTGCGTATCATAATTCACCTAAAGAAGGGGTTTATTGAATATGCCTACAGTTGTTGGTATCAGATTTAAAAGATGCGGCAAGATATATGATTTCGAGACAGATGGGCTGACCGTGAATGTAGGGGATTTCGTCGTGGTGGAATCAAGTTTTGGCCTTACCATTGGAAACATAGTTATTGGCGAAAAAACAATTGAAGCTGCCGACAAGGAACTCAAGAAAGTCATTCGCAGTGTTACAGATGAGGACATAACCGCCAAGGCAGACAACGATTTGCTTGAGCAGGAGACAAGGGAATACTGTTTGGAGAGGATAACTGCACGTGCACTTCCTATGAAACTGGTACATACGGAGGTGACCCTCGACAGGCGGCGCATAGTGTTTTATTTTACGGCAGACGGCAGGATAGATTTCAGAGAGCTTGTCAAGGACCTGGCCTCAAGATTCAAGACACGAATTGAAATGCGTCAGATAGGCGTAAGAGATGAGACTAAGATTATTGGGGGAATTGGTATCTGCGGCAGGGAGGTCTGCTGCCGGACATTTCTATCTAATTTCGCACCGATTTCTATAAGAATGGCTAAAAAGCAGGACCTGGTTTTAAATCCTGGTAAATTATCAGGGCTTTGCGGCAGGCTGATGTGCTGTCTGGGTTTTGAGGTGGAAGATTTTCAGGCAGAGGATACCATAGTGATAAAAGAAGATACGATTCTTGATGATTTCATTATAGAAGAGAAGGACAATGTTTATGTTAACATGCCCAAACCAGCACAATCTAAATACCGCGACAGGCAAGACAAACAACCTGCTACAGATGTAACCGGCGGCGGGGTGTCAGAATTGTTGGTTGATAACGCTGCAGAAATATCGAAAATCCGTGAACGCAGGAAAAAGTACTTTACAAAGAGGCGTTCCACCGCATCTGCCCCAAAAGAGGCAGCTGAGGTAAAACCAGCAAAGGCAGAAGGCCGTGTAAGCGCCCCGGCACAAGAACAGGTAAAACATGAGAGCCATCCCGATTCGCCAAAAGACACTAGGACGCCGTCAGAAGAGAAAAAGCCTGAAACCGGCGAGAAAAAAAATAAATGGAGATTCCGGAAGTTTAAGACTAAAAAGAAAGAGTGACACCAACGGAGGATATATTCTAAACATGGAAGGGAAGTCTTTTTATGTAACAACCCCTATATATTATGTAAACGATGTCCCACATATCGGACATGCCTATACAACGGTTGCGGCAGATATACTGGCAAGGTTCAACAGATTGATGGGCAGCGCCGTGTTTTTCCTAACAGGTACGGACGAACACGGTCAGAAGGTTCTGAAAGCCGCCTCTGACACCGGATTATCCCCTAAGGAGCACACAGATAAGCTCCATGGGAATTACAAAACACTCTGGGCAAAACTTGACATTACAAATGATGCCTTCATAAGGACTACAGACTCAGGCCACATAGAGATAGTTCAGGAACTCCTTCAGCGGCTCTACGACAAGGGAGAGATTGTAAAGCGGCGCTACGAGGGCTGGTACTGTACGCATGACGAACGATTCTGGACAGACAAAGATGTACAGGACAGGAACTGCCCGGAGTGTGGCAGGCCAGTTGAAAAAATAGAAGAGGAGAATTATTTCTTTCTGATGTCAAAGTATCACGATGCCCTTGTAAGGCATATAAAAGACAATCCCGGTTACATAATGCCCGAATCGAGGAGAAACGAGGTGCTGGGGTTCTTAAGGTCGAATGCACTTGGGGATTTATGTGTATCAAGACCAAGCCAGCGGCTCTCATGGGGCGTGCCGATGCCGTTTGACGCAAATTATGTGACCTATGTGTGGTTTGATGCACTGATAAATTATTACTCCGCAACTCGATACCTTATTAACGGGGCTGCTGATAAAAAAGGCTGCTGGCCAGCATCAGTTCATCTGGTGGGAAAGGATATTTTAACCACCCATGCGGTGTTCTGGACTACCATGCTGATGGCGCTTGATATACCGCTTCCAAAGCGTCTGTTTGCTCACGGGTGGTGGACTACCGAAGGCCGCAAGATGTCAAAATCGCTTGGCAATGTAGTTGACCCGTTTGAAATGATTGAAAGATACGGGGCGGACGCCATGAGGTATTTTCTATTTCGTGAGGTAACGTTTGGCCTTGATGGGGATTTCTCTGAGGGGGCGCTGACGGGCAGGATAAATACCGACCTTGCCAACGACTTGGGGAATCTTGTCAGCAGGTCATTTGCTATGCTGAATAAGTTTTTTAACGGCAAGATACCAACGCCCGACGCGGTTGAGGCAGAGTTAAAAGACCTCGCTGAGGGGATTCTATCGAAAATCGATGGGCAGTTGGATGAGCTTTCCTTTCACAAGGCCCTTGATGAGATATGGATGCTCGTAACATATTTAAATAAATACATTGATACGAACAAGCCGTGGGTGCTTGCCAAAAATAGTGAAACAGCGGGCAGACTGCGCACAGTGATGTATTCACTAATGGAGGGTATCAGATTCGTAAGCTTGTATCTCTATCCGTTTATGCCTAAATCAATGGGCAGGCTTTACAACCGGTTGACAGGGGAAGATATATTGAAGGTAACCCTTCCAGCGGTAAGCATATGGGGCTTGACTGAAAAGGAAATGCAAATTCAGGAAATAGAACAGCTATTTCCAAGGATTGAAACGGAGGCAAAGGCTCAGAAGCTGCAGCCCTCCGGCAAACCGCCCGCCGCTAAGACATCTCCAAAGGAGGAGTGCTTGGAAAACGTAATAGATGTTATAGATATGGCCGATTTTGCGAAGGTAAAACTCAAGACCGCGAAGATAATGGGAGCTGAGGCCGTCAAGGGTTCAAATAAACTTATCAGATTAACGGTTGACTCCGGTGAAGAACGCCAGGTGGTGGCGGGCATAGGAAAACACTACAAGCCAGAGGAGCTGATTGGCAAGACAGTGGTAATAGTGGCAAACCTCAAGCCTGCAAAACTCATGGGTGTGGAGTCACAGGGGATGGTGCTTGCCGCCTCGGACTTAGAAGGGCTGACGCTGATAACAGTAGATAGAGAAATCCCTGCCGGAGCGCAGGTAAAATAAGAATTGTGTATTCAGGTAACGGTTGTGGTAATTGCCCCACATTCATGCATTTCGTTTGACAATATCTGTAGGCGCAGAGCTTCCAGCCGCTCCCTGATGTTTTCAAAGGACAGCAGTTGTGCAGAAGTGGCTATTAGCACTTGCGACGCACCAATTACAAAGCGGTCAGTGGAGGAAATTTCCATACCGGCGCCTTCAAGTTTACGAACCAGTTCACTGGTTTTCCTGACCACATAATCATCGAACAACAATTCCATTGAGAGTGGTTTCTTTCGACATACTATAATCGCATCAAGACTAATCGGGTCCTTGGCTGCAGCCTTAGGGCTGGAAGTGCGCAGTTCGGCATGGACCGGATACGCTGCAACGACGAAGAATCCTGCAGTGGTCACGGCCTCGTAAATTGCAGCCCAGCCGTCTGCCCTGGAGTGATGAAAACTGAACGCAAGCACACCATCGTCTTTCAGTACACGACAGCTCTCAGCTAATACACCTGAAAGCTGACGAGCAAAAGCACGGGGATCTTTCTGCTGCACTTCACCTGCATCAGACGAGTCCAATTTATTGAACCATTCGTATCTATTTCTCAACACTGGTGCAAGCCACGCAAAGAAGAAATCGCTCAGTTCACTATAATGCACAAAGTCGAAATATGGAGGATCTGTAACAACTGCGTCTACGGATTTGTCTGGAACAGGAAGACATGCGCTGTCGCCGTTTAGAATCAGCAGTCCCTTTGCGTGGTTTTTAAGTTCATGCCATGATGCGGCACACGGCACATCTATTGATTCACTCACACTAACTTTTCTTGTGCCAGTAGCAATACCAAACAGATCATGCGTCAACTCAATCTCAAATGGTTCATCAAGGTAGCTCTTAGCTCGCATCAAACGAGACTCAAAAAGGGTGCTGAATGTTCCGCTGCTTTTGTCAGTTCCCCACACTGAATTTTCCAAAGGTGTACGTTCCGGCTTCAGAATGTGATGCGAAAACATATGACGGACTGCACCTGTTCCCTCTCCCTTGTAGCTGCAGAAAAGGTTATTAAATTCAAGTGTGCTTGAAAACAAGCATAACATCTGTTCCTGGACTTCCTGGTCTTCAATTTTGAGAATGCCCCTTAACAACATACCGAGACAGAGCAATTGTCTATCGTTGAAAAAATCTCGCCAGTACATGTAGTTATACCCGCGTGCCTGATCGGTATTGTAACCTGGCCGGAGTGCCATGGTTGGCAGAGGCAAATCTTCCTTTTTCAACATAGCCTCAGCCTCAGCGAACAATTTGTAATCATCTTCACGTGGTGAAAGGTATACTTTCTCACCGTCATGACGCACTGCCAGCATCGCATAGAGCCGATGTGCTGGCGGCTTTCCGCCAGCGGATATAATCTCCTTAATGCGATATTTTTTTCCTTCTTTCGTCGTAATGTATTGTCCAGCAGCTATCCCTCTCTGCGGATTAAACTTGTTTGAACAGTGTAGACACACTACCTCCGTTGTGTCATAGAGACCTTCAATCAGTCCCCAACAGTTTGGACACAAAATCTGTGCGCGAGGTTTCTTTTTTGGGTAAGCATTCTGTGCAAAAACATAGCTTGATAGTAATGGTACAGATTTTCCATCAGGTGTAGTCACTGTTTTAACCCAAAAAAAGTACAGCACTGGGATATAGTCACCAGTATCCGGTTCACGGGTCTGATAGTATTGCCTGATTTTTGGTGCTACTTCTTTTTCGAGGTACTCAAACGCAGCATACAGCTTGGCTTTAGAAACTCGAGTGAAAGCTTGGCGCACTATGAAGCTGCTAACCGGATTGATGTCACATCCGACAGCCTTTGCACCTAGTTTAAGAGCTTCGCCTACCGTTGTCCCACTGCCCATGAATGGGTCAAGAACCACTTTTTCTGACAGATTATGTTTTTTATAAAAATCACTCCATGTGTCAGTATATGGTCTGCTCAAAGCCGAAAGCGTTATAGCTCGAAAAACTGATCCAAGTCGCGTAGCCCACCACTTATGTATATGGTAGATTGGGCGGTTCACTTCTTTGCGCCAACTTTCCTGCTCCGCAATCTGGCTCACCTCAATGATGGGAAAGTCTTTTTCAAGTGCGGTTGCCGCCATTTCAACAGTATTCGAGAAAACGCCAGTTTGAGCAATATCAGTCATTATTATTCATTACTCCCACCATTTTCTTCAGGAATTACAGCCAGTTCCATCATGGAAACTGGCTTCATTGACTGATTGGAAAGGCGATATGCGACGAAACGGTGTTCTGTGCCAGCCTGTGGATTTATTATCCGTTCGGCTCTAATCTCATTTGTCCTTAGATCAAACGTATAGCCGACAATAAGCTCTTTCGACTCAATTCTACAAAATCTGCCAACTTCTCTGTAACGGGCATCTACTTCCATATATTCAGGCAGAATTATGGTCATAAGACCAGTTGTTCCATCGGTGAGTGCAAAAGGAGTCGGAGCGACATACATTTTGCGATCACGAATCATAATGTCACCATAAGTTCCAAACCCCTTTACACTCTTGTTTTTGTGAACATATTCTTTGTCTGCATTTAGGAAATCGCCATGACATATTACCAAGTCAACAACTGGATATTTTCGCTGCCCGTTGACTTGGTCTGCATACGGTGTCAGATCAGCTGGGTAGCGTCCGAACACGTAGTAGATTAGCCGTCCATTGTGATAGCCGACGGGGACTTGGCTATTTGAATCATAATCACGCTCTCGTCCAGGCCAGGCAAGTCCCTTGATCTCATATCCCTCGGGATACTCCACTAAACAAAAATCTGGGTAGGTGTTCCGGCCTGAACCCTCGAAGTGTAGTGAGAGATTTTGAAGGCGCTTCTGAAACCAGTTCTGGAAATGAAATTCTTTGTCTTTCGGGCTTATTGACTCAACTAGCTCGCCAGCCTGAACAGCTAACACACATTGCTCAAAAACGTCAAGGCATGTTGTTTTTATCACTCTTGTCCCCTGTTTTTTTCATTAGTTTTCTTCCCTGTTGTTGCCTGAAGCCAAGACCTTTCAATTCGTATCGGTCTGACCGCCTTATAAATCATTAGGATCTGTCTAATGTATAATTTCGAATAAATTAAAATGTAGATGAAAGTCTAATTACTTGGTTGCACTAAATAGTGCCTGGTTATTCCCAGCTCGTGATATCTTTATTTTCGCCCTCGCCGCCTTCTGAGCCGTCTGCCCCGAAGGAGTATAGGTCATAGTCGCTGTGTTTGCCGGGATAGGCATAGTGATATGGGCGTTTCCATGGGTCAGGCGGTATATTTTTCTTTAAATATGGGCCGTCCCAGCCGTCTGCTCCTGGATTTTTCTGAAGTACTTCAAGACCTTCTTCTGTCGATGGGAACCTGCCCGTATCCACCTTGAACTGTTCGAGTGCCTGTCCGAGAAGTTCAATTTGCGCCTTAGCGGCTGACTGCTTACTCTTTCCAACCTTACTAAACATACGCGGGGCAACCAGTGCTGCAAGAAGCCCAAGTATCAGCATTACTACCAGAAGCTCAATCAGCGTAAAGCCACGTTTATCTTTAACTATCAGCATAGCTCTTAATTTCAACCCCGTTCCCTCCTCTGTAAGTATGTCGTTATGTTAGCAAAAAATTATGTGAAAAATAAAGGGCTGATGTCAGATAAGCTGCGCTGCTCAAATGAGTTTAACTAAGCTGCTTAAGACAAATTACAAGATTCTGCATCTTACTTATGATCATCAGACTTGTAAGATTTATAATAAGTGACTAAAAACTGTAAAATAATAGCTAATAAGTGCTTGGAGGTGTTCTATAAAGTAAATCTTAAGAAAACAGAGGAGGGTTATGGGTTGTCGGTCTTCCTGGGTGTTGGTCACAAGGTAAAACAGAGGAAGAAGCGCTCGAAAATATCAAAGATGCCATTCAGTCATATATAGAAACCGTGGAGGAATTAACAAAAGGGAAAGAAACTCGTTTTGTTGAAGTGGCTCATGCCTAAATTGTCAGGGGTAAATCATCAGCGGGCTGTTAATGCTTTTAAAAATGCTGGTTTCAGAATAGCTCTTGAGGGTAAACATATTACAATGACCAGTGGTGAACGAATCATAACAATTCCACGAGCAAATCCGGTTGATGCATTTACAATGGCAGGAATCGTGAAAGATTCAGGTCTTACTATTGAAGAATTTAATAAACTGTTATATCAAAATAGTAAAAATACCATGTATGTAGCTTCGTTTATTAATCTACATTTTTACCGCAGGCCACTGGACGTTGCCTGGCCCTAGGTCTTTCATCATATTCATCATCACTCCTGCGATTGCCCCTGCCGCCGCTGCTTTGACAGGATTTATGCTTGTGTTGTAGTAGTAGCCCTTACCATTATAAAACTCATAGTCAGCCGGTAAATACTGTCTGCATTTGAGGAATATCTTTTTCATGATGTGAAAGCTGATAAGGTCTTTCAGCTTGGGTACTGGCAGTGTTGTGTTCAGACAGGCGCTGTAGAATTTTTTTGCTGCCGCGTCAATGGCTTGCTCCTTTCTTGTGACCGCCCGTTGCGTCTGCGCCCACGGCGGCGTTGCTATCCCCATCTCGTGTACTATCTGTGAGCCTGCCAACGCATTTCTTAGTAACGACAAAGTAATCTCCGGGTTGTCACCTCCCATGTTCACTATGGACAATACCTTCTGACGGTGAAATTTTGGCCGATGATTTGTGTAGGCGAAGCGGTCAATAAAATTTTTCATAAGCCAACTGACATTAAGCACATACATTGGTGATGAGAGAATGACACCGTCTGCCGCCAGCAGCTTTTGCTCTACCACAGCGCGGTCATCCTTTATCAGAGGACACTTATTCTCGCCTGCAGACAGGCAAGTGTAGCAGCCGGTACAGAGTTTCAGATCTAGGTCTTTCAGAAAGAGGTACTCAAAGTCTGTGCTGCCCATTGCCTTCATCTTCTCTTCAATCATTCTTACTACCTGATACCCTGCACCTTTCCCCCTGGGGCTGCCCATTACTGCTATTATTTTCATACCTGATACCTCCTTTGCTGAACAGTTTAGCTATTTCTTCTCGTACTTATGTCTAAGGAACTCAACTACGGCAGGCAGTATGGAGATTATAATTATTGCAAATATGACAAGCGTAAAGTTGCGTTTGACTATCGGGATATTGCCAAAGAAATACCCGGCCGTTGAGCATATGCCAACCCAGCATATGCCGCCAATTATGTTATAGGTGGTAAAGCGTTTGTAGTTCATCTTACCAATGCCAGCAACAAATGGGGCAAATGTTCTTATAATGGGCACAAAACGGGCTATGATTATTGCCTTAGCCCCGTATTTCTCGTAAAACTTTCTTGTGCGCTCAAGGTATTCTTTGTTTAGCAGGCGTGAGTTCTCATAGTGAAACACCTTCGGGCCGATATAGTAACCAGCCCAGTAGTTCACAGCGTCTCCGATTATTGCGGCTAAAGATAGCGAGATTATCAGCCAGTGGAGCTTAAGAGTACTTATCGAGGCAATCGTCCCGGCAGCAAACAGGAGCGAATCCCCGGGTAAAAATGGCGTTATGACAAGCCCTGTCTCACAAAACACTATTACTGAAAGCAGGGCATATGTCCACATGCCGTAGCTGTTTGCAATATCGCCGAGGTGTTTGTCGAGGTGCATAACGATCTCTATGAATTGCTTCAACAGGTCTATCACTGCAATGTTACCCTCCTTGTACTCTTAACAGAATATGTAAAATAAATAACAAGGCCGATTACCAGCCACACTATTAATCTCATCCATGTATCAAACGGTAGGCCGGACATGAGATAAAGACAAAAGAGAATTCCTCCGATGGGGACAGCAATGCCGCCCGGTGCCCTGAATGCCCTGTGTCTTTGCGGCTGAGTGTATCTGAGAATCAGCACCCCTGAACAGACTATCAAAAAGGCAAGAAGTGTCCCTATACTAACCAGCTCTCCGGCTATTTGAATCGGCAAAAGCGATGAGGTCACACACCCAAAAAGCCCTGTTATAATAGTCGAAACATGCGGGGTATTAAATTTCCTGTTGATTTTTGAAAATCCCTTTGGAATCAACGAATCCCTGGACATCGAATAAAATATCCTTGACTGACCCATTAGCAGCACAAGTATAACTGAGGACAACCCTGCTATCGCGCCGATTTTAACTAGGGGAGAAAGAAAATGGAGCCTCATCGCATCTACAGCTACCGCAATAGGGGCAGACACCTGCAAATCTGTGTAGCGTACCACAGACGTTAACACCAGAGAGACGCTCACATAGAGAACCGTGCAAATAATAAGGCTGCCAAGTATACCAATGGGCAGGTCGCGCTGAGGGTTCCTTGCCTCTGATGCAGCCGTCGATACCGTGTCAAATCCAATATATGCAAAGAACCCAACACCCGCCCCGCGCAGTATCCCACTCCACCCAAAAGAGCCGAACTCCCCCGTATTGGGTGGTATAAACGGACTCAGATAAGACGGGTTCATAAAAAATGCTCCTGCAGCTATAAATATGAGCAGTATCGATACCTTTAGAACAACTATCATAGAGTTAACCCATGACGAAAACCTTATCCCCATGAGAAGAACAACAGACATAGCAGTTACGATAAAGAGAGCTGGAACGTTTAAGACATCCCCAGTCACTACCCATTTGTGGGATGCTGTATCATATGTAAACGGTGGCCCGCAGAGATACTTTGGAATATTGATACCGAAATCGCCAAGAAAACTAACCACATATCCAGACCAACCAATGGCCACAGTAGCAGCCCCAAGAAAATACTCCAGAATCAAATCCCAGCCGATTATCCACGCTATTATCTCACCCAATGTAGCATAGGCATAAACATAGGCGCTGCCAGAGATGGGAATCATTGAGGCCAGCTCTGCATAACAAAGCCCTGCAAATCCACAAGCGACAAAGGCCAGAAGGAAAGACAACACAATAGCCGGCCCGGCATAAGTTGCCGCGGCCTGTCCGGTCAGGACAAAAATCCCAGCCCCAACAATTGCCCCCACGCCAATGGATGTAAGTTCCACCGGTCCAAGTGTACGTCTTAGGCCAGCTTCTCTGCCGGTATCAGAAAACGCCTCTTCCTGCAGGGCGTCTATCGGCTTCTTTTGCAATAGTCTTTCGTATGTCTTCAATATTAAGCGGCTCCTTGTAAGCGGTGCCGGAAACGTTTAAATTACGCGACACCCCGGTATAATAGTAAATTGCCTATGCCTAATATACAAAAATGACGCTTCTAAAAGCAATTGCTTGGAGCTTGGCGGTAACAGTAAGTCGATTTAATTGATGGCAATCTGCTGTATAATTATGGGTCACACCTCATGCAGTGGCGTGGCAGGATTATTATTTTTTAAGCGCATTGCCCTCAACACTACGATGAGAAACAAAAAGCCACCCAGTATAGCCACAGCGCCGCCTAGCCCCATAAGCCCCATGCTTGCAGCCTTTTTAAACGTGTCGAGGCCCTGGGCGCTACCTGTTACCTTGCGCTGAATACCGTGGCCGCCGCCCCAGGCAAGTCCGATTATATGAATAAGTTGTCCAGCAGCGTATATGAATGTCTGGAGTTTTGCAAGTTTTACAGTGGGCTCGTTGAATCCGAAGCGAGGCAGCAGATAGTAAGTTAGCCCCATGAATGATAGAGTTACGCCAACAATTACGCCGTGGTAGTGGGCTGGGATAGTTACGTTGACGCCGCTAATCATATAACCAATAGCGCCGCCCGCCCCAAACAACAGCATAGAACTAATCAGGGCGGCGCGCAGGTGTTTTTTATTTGCCGCGATATTTGTTTTAATAATTGATGCCATGATTAACAGTGCGATGACGATAACTGGCGCACCGATTCCCCACTCCATCAGCTCAGTAAATTGTTCTATGTACTCCTCTGAGCCTGCCTGTTGTGTAAGGATAATGATTGGGGCATAGAGAGAGGAAATAAGCAGCGCTGAAAACATGGCGATAGCGGTCTTTGGGGTGAGGTTAGGGGAAAGACCGGCTGCCCTTGCAAGCCACACCCAGGCGGTGAGCATAATTAATGTGTCAAGCATCTGAAGCAAATGACCACTGCCCCAGAACAATATCTCGTAATATCTAAGCGGGGGGAGGTCTTTGGGGATTGAGAGGTATGTCCATAAGAGCGTACACATTGCAAGCAGTCCGATGACTGCCCCGGAATAGAGACCGAACTTTTGTGCCCCACCATCAGAGGCAGATGCATTGGAAAGTGAAATAGTGAGCAGAGCGCGCAAGAGCAGCAGCGTGAATCCGGCGAAGAATATGATAACCCCAACGTGAAATATCTTATCGTCAAGCATAGGCACATAATTGTTCATAAGCGGATGACTGGCGCCGAGAAACGGCGACATTGCGATAATGACTGTACCGGCGGCACAGACACACAAGGCAGCATACCCTAAAGTCATAAATGATTCGCTGCCGTTTAAAGTCCAGAGGACACCGGCAAAGGCAAGGAACCAAATCGTAACAGACAAATCGACATGAACGACGAGGGCAACTTTAAAAAAATCGATAAGCGGGAATATATCCTGAATTTTAGGGGTACGAGAAAGTACGAGCAAAATAGCTAAAAGCCCTGCAGTAATCAATGAAGCAACGCCAAGGAACAACCAACCAGCAGCAAGCGAACACCTCTTCCCCCCAGTGACTTCAAGCACATTTAATGCTGCATTCATATAGCAATATAATAATGGATAAGCGCAGTAAAGTCAATGGAAAGCGCAGGGCAAACGCATTTGAAAATTATGCAGAAATTGCCTATATTTTTAGCTACGACCGATGCTTTCCTGGATTCCAGCTTTCGCTGGAATGACAAACAAAAGAGCATGAAACGATATTCTTAGATATTCATATGTTCAGCATTGTCTGTCATTTCCATGTTTTTTTATCCTGTCATTCCAGCGAAAGCTGGAATCCAGAAAACAATCTTTTGGAACTTTAGGCATAGGTGATTTTTTCAAATTCGTTTTCCCTGCCCTGCTTGACTGTTTACTATCTGACCATTGATATGCTACATTATACAACTTTGATAAAATTTTATTGCGTATGGCTATGACGAATTTATGGAGCTGTTACGCGTTAAGGAGCATGAAATATGAAAGTTAGCGGCGCTGAGATTGTCGTAGAGTCATTAAAAAAAGAAGGGGTTACGCATATATTCGGGTATCCCGGCGGTGTTGTCTTAAATCTCTTCGATTACCTCTATGACGCAAAAGATATTAAGCTGATTCTTACGCGGCACGAACAGGGTGCCACACACATGGCAGACGGCTACGCCCGCTCATCCGGCAAAGTCGGCGTAGCGCTTGTCACGTCCGGCCCAGGCGCTACAAACACCGTAACCGGCATCGCCACAGCCGCAATGGACTCCATTCCCATTGTAGTGCTGACCGGGCAGGTTCCCACTATGCTCATCGGTAACGACGCCTTTCAGGAGGCAGACATTGTTGGCATTACACGCCCGTGTACAAAGTATAATTATCTGGTAAAGAACATCGACGACCTTGCCCCTACTATCAGAGAGGCGTTTCATATTGCCTCATCAGGCAGGCCGGGGCCGGTGCTTATAGACCTGCCCAAGGACATTTCAGCCGGTACGGGGAACTTCAACTGGCCTGAGAAAGTCCAGATACGCAGCTATAATCCAACCGTCGAGGGTAACAGAAAGATGATTGAAAAGGCCGTCGATGAAATCGCTAAGTCGAAAAAACCGGTTATCATTGCCGGTGGCGGCGTAATCCTCTCTAACGCATCTGATGAACTCAGAGAACTTGCCGAGCTTACGCAAGTACCTGTCATAACCACCCTCATGGGGATAGGCAGTTTCCCATCGGTACATCCACTTTCTCTGGGGATGCCCGGTATGCACGGCACATATTACGCAAATATGGCGATTCAGGACTCTGACCTTATAGTGGCCGTAGGCATGAGGTTTGACGACAGGGTGACAGGCAAGATTTCAGCATTTGCCCCACATGCCACTATCGTACATATAGACATAGACCCCACATCTATAAGAAAAAACGTACACGTAGATATCCCTATCGTTGGGGACTCGAAAAATATCCTCACAACACTGAACCAAATCGTTAAAACACAGCAGAAGACCCAGTGGACCGAGATAAGAAAGGCATGGCTTAAGCAGCTCGATGAGTGGAAACAACTAAAGCCCATGAGCTATAAGTACTCTGACACAGTGATTAAGCCCCAGTACGTAATAGAAAAACTCTACGAGGCCACAGGCGGAGACGCCATTATAACCACAGAGGTAGGGCAAAATCAGATGTGGGCGGCGCAGTTTTTTAAATTTGACAAGCCGCGTACATTTCTGACCTCCGGTGGGCTTGGCACAATGGGATACGGCTTCCCTGCGGCAATCGGCGCTCAGGTCGCCAATCCCGATAAGACCGTTATAGACATAGCCGGTGACGGCAGCATTCAGATGAACATACAGGAGCTTGCCACAGCCGTTGTCTATGAACTCCCCGTAAAGGTTGCAATCCTCAACAACCGCTACCTCGGCATGGTCAGACAGTGGCAGGAGATGTTCTTCAACGAGAGGTACTCACACAGCAATCTCAACGTGGTGCCGGATTTTGTCAAAGTCGCCGAGGCATACTCAGCCGTAGGGTTGCGTGCGGAGAAGCCCTCAGACGTAGAGCCGGTAATCAGAGAGGCGCTAAAGACCAAAAAACCGGTCTTCATGGACTTCGTCATCGACTGGAAAGAGAAGGTGTTTCCTATGGTTCCCGCAGGTGCAGCGATTGACCAGATGATCTTCGACGAGGAAGAGCCTAAAAAGGAAAAGGAAACGAAGAAACTCAAGGCCGTTAAGTAACACGATTAATAAGTACCACGAGAGGAGCTGCTATGAGACATACGATATCTGTACAGGTAGAAAATAAGTTTGGTGTGCTGTCAAGGGTTGCCGGGCTATTCAGCGGGCGCGGCTATAATATTGAGAGTATCTCTGTTGGAGAGACCCTTGATCCGAAAATCTCTGTAATGACTATTGTTACCAGGGGTGAAAACCAGATTGTCGAGCAAATCAACAAACAGTTGAATAAACTAATAGATGTGATAAAGGTTCAGGACCTGTTCGATGTTGACCATGTCGAAAGAGAAATGGTCATGATTAAAATCGCGCCCGCACAAGAGCAAAAGGCCGAAGTGCTGCGCCTTGCCGAGATATTCAGAGGCAGGGTAGTAGACTCAAGCCTCAAGACCTATACGATAGAGATAACAGGGGATGAGTCTAAAATAGAGGCATTTCTTGAACTTGTCAAACCGATGGGCGTAAAAGAGTTCGTCCGTTCAGGGAAGATTGCCATAGCGCGGGAGAGATCCAGGGGCTGAATCCAGCCAGGCTCAGCATAAACCAATGGATTGGAAAGGCAAAAAAGTCATAGTCACAGGTGCCTGCGGCTTCATAGGCAGTCATCTGGTAGAGGCGCTCTTAGCTCTTGGTGCATCGGTACGCGCGTTCACTTATTACAACTCCTTCAACACATGGGGATGGATAGACACATTTGACGAGGCACTAAAAAGCCAAATAGATGTTTACTGCGGTGACATCAGAGACGCCTATAACGTCAGGGACGCCCTTGATGGAATGGACATTGTCTTTCACCTTGCTGCGTTAATCGCCATTCCATATTCCTATATCGCCCCAGCATCATATGTAAAGACCAACATAGAAGGTACGCTGAACATTGTTCAGGCCGCAAAAGACTTTAAGACCCGGCGAATTATTCATACCTCTACCAGTGAGGTATATGGCACGGCCAGATACGTCCCAATAGACGAGGGGCATCCGCTTCAGGGGCAGTCCCCCTATTCAGCAACAAAAATAGGCGCCGACGCTATTGCAGAGAGTTTTTACAGGGCATTTTCGCTGCCAATTACCATAGTAAGGCCATTTAATACATACGGCCCGAGGCAGTCGGCACGCGCTATTATTCCGACTATTATTACACAGATAGAGGCCGGGGCAAAGAAAATAAAGCTAGGCTCGCAGCACCCTACAAGGGATTTTACGTTTGTAAAGGACACCGTATCTGCCATGATAAGCCTTGCCGAATCAGAGGAATCCATTGGCTCAGTAACAAACATCGGCTCGAATTTTGAGATCAGCATAGGCGGCCTTACCTCGAAGATTATGGAACTGATGGATGCCAAACTAACCATCGAGTTCGATGAAAAAAGGGCCAGGCCATCAAACAGCGAAGTCGAAAGGCTGTGGGCCGACACCACAAGGCTTGCCTCAACCGGCTGGAGGGCGTCTTATTCCCTTGATGCAGGTCTCAATGAGACAATTCAGTGGATAAGAAAGAACATAGATAAGTACAAGGCCGACATATATAATGTCTAATACCAGAAGGGCCGTAATAATGGCAGGTGGCGAGGGTGTTCGCCTCAGGCCATATACATTTATCCTGCCAAAGCCCCTGCTGCCAGTTGGAGGTACTACGGTGCTTGACCATATTATTGATTGCCTGGGGGACTCCGGTTTTAGTGATATCTATGTCTCAGTAAACTATAAGTCAAGGGAGTTTGAGGGATGGCTTGAAAGCCGCAAAGATGACGCCATAACAGTGCATCTCTTTAAAGAACCCCGGAAAATGGGCACGGCAGGCTCACTTGGCCTCATCAGAGACAAGCTTACAGAGCCGTTTTGTGTCGTAAACGGTGATTTGATTATGAATGTCCCCCTTGATGAAATGTATGACCGGCACATTGAAACAAAGGCTGATATCACCATCGGCATAAAGGGCTATCAGTTCACTGTCCCCTATGCCGTTATTAATAAAGACAGTGATGATTTACTAGAAAGCATAATGGAAAAACCATCCTACAGTTATTTTATTAATGCAGGGATATACATATTAAGCCAGTCCGTGTTTAAGCACATCCCACAAGACCAGCCGCTTGACATGCCCTCTCTGATAGATTCGCTGAAAAAGGCAGGAGGGCGCATTTACATCTATGACATTGGTGAGCGCTGGCTTGACATCGGACGCATCTCGGACTATGAAAAGGCTGTAGAACTGATAAACCAATGGAAGGCATAACAAGCGTACTGGTAACAGGAAGCGATGGCTTTGTGGGACGGCATCTTCTCAAAAGACTCAAAGACAATGGCATAGACGTTGTGGAGTTTGACATAACAAACGGCAGGGACGTCACAGACGTTAATTCGTTTGAGGGCATCAGAAAGGTCAGCGCCGTCGTACACCTTGCTGCAAGGACATTTGTCCCCGATGCATTTGAAAACCCGGCCCGCGTTTATCGTGAAAACATCAGCGGCACGTTAAATGTCCTTGAGTATTGCCGCGTAAATGAAATTAAAAAGATCATTTACTCTAGTTCATATGTCTATGGAAGGCCGGAGCGGCTGCCGGTTGACGAGCATCACCCTGTCGGCATCCAAAACCCCTATGGTCGGAGTAAACTCATCGGCGAGGTGCTTATAAGTGGATACTACGAGGACTACGGCATCGTGCCCGTTATCTTCAGGCCGTTTAATATCTATGGCCCGGGCCAGGGCAGGGCATTTCTGATACCATCGCTGATAAGCCAATGCCTGTCAACCTCTGATTTAATCATAGTGAAAGACCTGTCCCCACGGCGTGACTACATCTATATTGACGACGTGATAGCTGCATATATGTTTGCTATATTCGATTATAAATGTACAACCCCGGAGATATTTAACATAGGCTCAGGAGAGAGTTACTCTGTCGAAGAAATAATTAATAAACTCCAGCAAATCACAGCAACCAATAAGAAGGTTATATCCGAGGGGCAGCAGAGGAAAAATGAGATACCCGACTGCACGGCAGACACAAAAAAAATCAAAAAGACATTCGGCTGGACACCGAAGTATGGTATTGATGAAGGACTAAGGCAGAGCGTTTTGCACTGGTTGCCGTGATAAAAAAGATTACATGAAAAAGATAAAGGTATTTTTCCTAATCCAAACCCTTGACACCGGAGGCGCCGAAAGGCAGCTCATAGAGCTGGTAAAGGCGCTGGATAAGGCAAAGTTTTCTATCACCGTCGGGGCATTTTACGACGGCGGGGCATTTCGTGCTGAACTTGAAGGGGTCGAAGGTGTTCGAATTGTAACCTTTGCTCAGAGGAGCAGATGGGACCCCATACCAGTTGTACGCATACTCAGAGAGGCACGCACGATTAAACCCAACATAGTGTACGGTTTCATGGGGGTTTCAAACGAGATTGGGGCACTGGTTGGCAGGGCAGTTGGGGCAAAGGTAGTGTGGGGACTGCTGTCGTCGGACATGGACCTGTCGTTGTATCACTGGGTGTCTACCTTTATGTTTAAGGCAGGGGCGCTGCTGTCACGCATCCCCGATTTGATAATAGCCAACTCTGAAGCCGGTATGAGGCATCACACCGCCTACGGCTATAGCGCCAAACGCATGATAGTGGTTCACAACGGCATTGACCCAAGCCGGTTCAGGCCGATTGACGGCGCGGCTGAAACACAAAGGCAAGAGTGGCAATGTCCTGAAGGCATAAAACTAATAGGGATATTCGGCAGGCTTGACCCTATAAAAGACCACCGGACGTTCTTAAAGGCCGCAGCACTTCTTGCCCCGAAGCGCCCAGAAGTGCGATTTGTCTGTGTGGGGACTGGCGCTAAGGAATTTGCCGAAGGACTGAGGCATGAGTCCGCAGCACTTAACGGTAAAATCATATGGGCTGGCTGGGTAGCCGACATAGTCGGGGCATATAATGCGATGGACATAGTAACGTCGGCATCGATAAGCGAAGGGCTTTCTAATGTTATCTGCGAGGCGATGGCCTGCTGTGTGCCCTGTGTTGTGACCGATGTCGGGGACTCAGGGTTGATTGTTGGGGATACGGGGATTGCCGTTGCCAAAAAAGACCCTGATGCTATGGCAGAGGCATGGAATACAATGTTGGACTGGCCTGCGGCAAAAATGGCTGATGCCCGCAGCAGGGCTCGCGCCAGAATAGAAGACCACTTCAGCGTCAGACAAATGGCTGAAAAAACAGAGACCGCGCTCACAAGCCTTGTACTTGGTTAAACAGTCTGATGCTGCCGCTGTTGATATTATTCAAGGCAAATTACTTAGGACATTATTTTGCTGATTGTGTTAGTATAGAGGGAATTCCAGACCAGTAAACGGGTCATCTAAGTGAAAGAACCCTTAATAACTGAAGAGCTGATAAAAGAACACGGGCTGACGCCCGATGAGTACGGCCGTATCGTTAGCATACTGGGCCGTACCCCCACGTTTACCGAATTGGGCATCTTTTCGGTTATGTGGAGTGAGCATTGCTCGTACAAAAGTTCCCGGCTGCATCTGAAGAAACTGCCTGTTGACGCGCCGTGGGTCATTCAAGGCCCTGGTGAAAACGCTGGTGTAATCGACATCGGAGACGGTCTTGCCGCTGTGTTCAAAATGGAATCACATAATCATCCCTCATACATTGAGCCATATGAGGGGGCGGCCACAGGCGTGGGCGGCATACTCAGAGATATTTTTACAATGGGGGCAAGGCCGGTGGCAAGCCTCAATTCCCTGAGGTTTGGCCCCCTGTCAGACCCCTATCATAAGCATCTCTTTGGCGGTGTAGTCTCAGGGATTGCCGGTTATGGCAACTGTATAGGAGTCCCAACCGTAGGCGGTGAGATATACTGCCATCCCTGTTATGCTGGCAATATCCTTGTAAACGTATTTAATGTCGGCATTGTAAAAAAAGATAAAATATTTTATGGCAAGGCAAGCGGAGACGGCAATCTCATAATATACGTTGGCTCAAAGACCGGCAAAGACGGCATTCACGGCGTTACTATGGCCTCAGAAGAGTTCACAGACGACGCGCAGCAAAAAAAACCAAACGTGCAGATAGGAGACCCATTTACTGAAAAGCTCCTGCTTGAGGCCTGTCTTGAGGCAATGGACAAGGGGCTGATTGTGGGGATACAGGACATGGGCGGGGCGGGGCTTACGTCGTCGTCCTCTGAAATGGCCGGACGGGCAGAGACGGGCGTAGAGCTTGAGCTGTCCCTTGTGCCGCTTCGTGCCGAGGGTATGATACCATATGAGATTATGCTCTCTGAAAGTCAGGAACGAATGCTGCTTGTGGTGGAGCGTGAAAATAAAGATGCACTTATCGATATATTTAAAAAATGGGACCTCGATGCCGTCGTAATCGGCAAAGTCGGAGGCGATGGGTTTTTGAGAGTCAACTGGCACGGCAAAATGGCGGCAGAGATTCCGGCAACAAAAATATCAACCGACGCGCCAATCTACGACAGGCCGTCAAAAAGACCGGCCAATCAGGACGAACTAAATACGCTTGATTTATCGAAAATCCCTGATATAAGCAACACAAGTAACTCCGGTAACGATGCATTAAAAAAACTCCTTGCATCGCCGTCGATTGCCTCAAAGGAGCTGGTCTGGCAGCAGTATGACCACATGGTGCGAACGGACACAATCGTCAAGCCCGGTTCAGATGCCGCAGTTGTCCGCATAAAGGGTACGAAGAAGGCCCTTGCCATGTCTGTGGATTGTAACAGCCGCTACTGCTGGCTTGACCCATATCTTGGCGCAGTTCACGCCGTATGCGAGGCCGCAAGGAATGTTGCCTGCTCAGGGGCGCTTCCACTTGCGGTTACAGATAATCTTAATTTTGGGAACCCTGAAAAACCAGAGGTAATGTGGCAGTTCATCGGGGCAATAGAAGGGATAAAAGACGCCTGTAATGCCCTCAATACACCGGTCATAAGCGGCAACGTAAGCCTATATAATGAAACCAAAGGCGACGCCATTTTCCCTACACCAACAATCGCCATCGTAGGCGTTTTAGAAGACGCAGACAGGGCGCTGACCCAGTGGTTTAAAGCTGCCGGGGATGTTGTCATGTTAATAGGGCAGACGAAAGAAGAACTTGGCGGCAGCGAATATCTCAGCATGTGCCACGGCATTGAGCGCGGAGTGCCTCCCGCCATTGACCCGCTCAAAGAGAAGGCACTTCATAGCGTACTCATTAAACTCAACGCTCAGGGATTGTTAAAGAGCGCCCATGACTGCTCAGAAGGCGGTCTGGCCGTCACAGCGGCTGAATCAACGTTTGGTTTTCTCATCGGGGCGGAGATTGACCTTGGGGCGTCTTCCTTACGGGCTGACGCGCTCCTGTTTGGTGAGAGTGCTACGCGTGTGCTTATCAGCGCAACTGCTGAAAATGCCAACATTGTGGAAGCCACAGTTGTGGCAGCCGGGCTGCCAATAGTGCCTATCGGCAAAACCGGCGGTGACATATTACGCATTAAGGCCAAAGGCATGACACTTATCGAGATGCCAGTAAGTGAACTAAAATCCATCTATGACACATCTTTAGAGAGAGGACTCAACCAAAATGAACATATATGACATGAAGGAAGAGTGTGGGATATTTGGAATATACGGGCACACGGAGGCCGCAAACATGGCATATCTTGGCCTTTACGCCCTGCAGCACAGGGGGCAGGAAGGGGCAGGAATATGCTCCTCTGACGGGCGGAATTTGCATCTGGAGAAATCTCTTGGCTATGTGTCGGAGATATTCAACGAAAAACGCCTGAGAAGACTCCCCGGCGAAAGCGCCATCGGACATAACAGGTACTCAACGGCAGGCGGCAACGCCCAGAAAAACGTGCAGCCCATCATGGTGAACTCCTCCTTGGGGTCGCTGTCAATAGCCCATAACGGCAATCTCACAAACGCCGGTGTCCTGAAGGAGACCCTGGAGCGCGACGGCGCCATTTTCCAGTCCAATGCCGACAGCGAGGTAATCGTACATTTAATAGCCCACTCAACCGCACGCACAGCGGAAGAGAAAGTCATTGAGGCAGTCAACCAGATACACGGTGCGTTTAGCCTGCTCATACTAAAAGAGGACGAGTTAATTGCAGTCAGAGACTCCTTTGGTGTGCGCCCGATGTGTATAGGAACATTAGACGGCGCTTACGTAGTGGCGTCAGAGACATGTGCATTTGACCTTATCGGGGCCACATATATCAGAGACGTAGAGCCTGGTGAGATGGTGGTAATAAATAAAAACGGCATAAACTCAATAAGGGCGATTCGCAGCGCTATGAGGGCACACTGCGCGTTTGAGTTCATATATTTCTCCCGCCCTGACAGCTACATATTCGGCGGCACAAACGTACACAGGATACGAAAGGCGCTGGGCAGACAGTTGGCCATTGAGTCCTATGTCGATGCTGATGTAGTCATTCCTGTCCCGGACTCTGGCGTTGCCGCAACAATCGGCTATGCCAACCAGAGCATTATCCCATTTGATTTCGGCCTTGTCAGGAATCACTACATTGGCCGCACATTTATAGAACCTAAACAGAACATTCGCCACTTCGGTGTTAAAATAAAATTAAACCCAGTTCAAAGTATCCTCAGGGGCAAAAGGGTCGTCGTCGTAGATGACTCAATCGTCAGAGGGACTACGAGTAAGAAAATTGTCAAGATGCTCAGAGAGGTCGGCAAGGCCGCTGAGATTCATGTCAGAATCAGCTCCCCGTGTACAATAAGCCCGTGTTTTTATGGAATCGATACCCCAACGCGTAATGAACTCATTGCATCGACTCATCAGGTCGAGGAAATCAGAAAATATCTGACCGCTGACTCGCTTTCATACCTGTCGTTCGAAGGCCTGAATTCTGTGCTGCCAAACCCTGACGACTACTGCTACGCGTGTTTTAACAGCAAATACCCGATTAGTTTTATACGCGAGGAGCCTGCCCAGATGGAATTGTTTTTGGCGTAGCAGCGGAATCGCCTTAGTGTTTAAGAGAATTGCCGCGGCGTTTGAGTTTTTGACGATAATCCCTTTGCCATTTAAGCGGGCAGACAGCGCTGGTCAGTCTCAAATATGGAATGTAAGGGCAATTGGCAGGAGTTCTTCTGTATTTCCCATCGTGGGGCTTATCATGGGCGGTGTGTATTTATTGTGCTTTATGCTGCTTAGGCATGTGCTGAGTGTTGAAGTATGCACTGTAGTGGTAATTGTGCTTGGGGCGGTAATCACAGGGGGGCTTCACCTTGACGGCGTATCAGATACGTTCGACGCCCTTGCCGCAAAGAGGACGCCCTCAGAGAGGCTCCTGATAATGAAAAGCGGCTCAGCCGGTCCAATCGGTGTATCTGCCATTGTGTTAACCGTGCTGTTAAAATATGCGCTGCTTAAAGATTTACTGATAAACCCCCAACTGTCAAGCGCCTTCGTCTTGCTCAGTTGCCCTGCAGCCGGACGCTTTGCCGCCACTGCCGCTATGTTCACCGGCAAGAGCGCTAAGGCAGAGGGGCTTGGATGGATATTTATTGAGCATACCGGAGTTAAAGAGTTTATGACTGCGGCAGGAACTATGTTTTTAATTGCAGCGCTGTTAAATCTGTATTTGAATAGTGGCAGCGTCCTGTGTGTCTCTTTACAGTCCGTAATGATAATAATTATAATTTCCGCTGCGGCAAAGTTCAGCGGGGCATTTTTTCTGAGACGTTTTGGCGGTCTCACGGGGGATACGATGGGGGCATTTATTGAGGGCGTTGAGCTGATGTTTTTAATATATCTAACGATAACAACAGGAGGGCACATATGCCAACGCGGGTTTATCTGATTCGCCACGGGCAAACCATAGACGCACATGAGAGGCGCTACAAGGGCCATCTCGATGTACCGCTGTCTGAGGCGGGCATAAGACAGGCAGAGCGTCTTGCCGTATTTTTAAAACAACTGAAGCCGCCACCTGTCAGCCGCATATTCTGCTCTGATCTCAGCCGCGCCATAAAGACCGCCGAGGCGATAGGACTGCCCTTTGGCATTACGCCTGTGCCAATAAACGGCCTTCGCGAGCGGCACTTTGGTCAATGGGAGGGCATGACATTTGACGAGATAAAGGCCGTCTCATCAGAGGCATTCACAAATTGGGCAAACGACCCGCTGACTTTCAGCCCCATAGGAGGCGAAAGCACAAAGGAAGTCAGCCTGAGAGTGACACCAGTATTTAAAAAAATCGTAAATGACAACAAGGACGAAACCATAGCAATAGCCGCACACGGCGGGGTAAACAGGGTGATACTATGCGATGTGCTTGGCATTCCACTGACAAATATATTCCGTGTTGAGCAGGACTTCGCATGTCTCAATATAATAGATTTTTATGACAGTGTGCCTGTGGTAAAACTCATGAACTACGTAACGGAGCTATAGCCCCTCATGCCTAAGTCAATAATGATTCAGGGAACCGGCTCAGGCGTGGGCAAGAGCCTGATTGCTGCCGGGCTTTGCAGGATATTTGCCAAAGACCTGGGGCTTCGTGTAGCACCGTTTAAGGCCCAGAACATGGCGCTTAATTCGTTTGTAACCGCTGATGGTGGGGAGATTGGCACTGCACAGGCATTACAGGCAGAGGCTGCCGGAGTAGCGCCTTCAGTTTATATGAACCCAATACTGCTTAAGGCCGCAGGTGAGAGCGGCTCACAGGTAATAGTGCTGGGCAAGGCGACTAAGACCATGCAGGCGTCAGAGTTTTACGCGAAGAAGGAACAATTCTGGGACACCGTAATACACGCATGGGACGAACTCAGCGCCGCATATGAGTTTATAGTCATAGAGGGTGCAGGAAGCCCGGCAGAGATAAACCTCATGGACAGGGAAATCGTCAATATGGCAGTTGCAAGGCACACCGGCTCACCGGTAATTCTTGTTGGCGACATAGACAGAGGCGGGGTATTCGCATCTCTTTTTGGTACGGCAGCGCTCTTAAACTACGATGACTCACGCCGGATAAAGGCATTTATAATAAACAAATTTCGCGGTGATATAAATATCCTCCTGCCAGGCAACAAACAAATCGAAGATAGAACCGGCATCCCCATAATCGGAGTCCTTCCATATATTGCTGACATGGGGCTTCCCGAAGAGGACGGCCTCGTGCTTGAGAGCCGCTCTTCTACCGTGTCAACCAATACCTCCATAAAGATAACGGTGCTGAGGCTTAAGTATATATCGAATTTCACAGACTTTCAGCCTTTTACATATGAGCCGAATGTGGAGCTTGTCATAAGTCGCCGCCCCGAAGATATCTTAAATACAGACATTATAATAATCCCTGGCTCAAAAAACACAATTGCAGACCTCATGATATTAAAAGACAGCGGACTTGATGAGCTTATAAAAAAGGCGGTAAAAAAAGGGATTCCCCTAATCGGTCTCTGCGGGGGGTACCAGATGCTTGGCAGGACAATCGAAGACCCGCTCAGGGTTGAAAGCGCTGAGGCAAAAGTTACCGGACTCTGTCTGCTTGATACGACAACTGTGTTTAATGAAACGAAGACCACGCGGCAGATTGTCGCCGGGACTGCCGGTCAGATACCATACATAAATAATTCACACAGCGCACTAAGTGGCTACGAAATCCACATGGGCCAAACCACAAAGGCGGACTCACCAGCGTTTATCATCAGCGGTCAATATCCAGACGGCGCAGTAAAAGACGGCGTGTGGGGCACATATATTCATGGTATATTTGATAACGACGCTCTTCGCAGGGACTTAATTAATGGCCTGAGACAAAGGAAAAGTCTGCCCCCTGTTGAATATGCACCTGTTAGTTACGCAACCGAAAAAGACGCAGCCATAGACAGGCTTGCCCAACTGCTCAGGACTAATCTCAACATGGATTTTATATACTCGCTGGCTGGGCTGTAGGGGGGCAGAAGCGCCAGGTCTGCTGCCCGTTCATTTATTTCCAGAGTTTTATGGATATTTTATTACCAAATAACTCTGCGTTCTTTAGCTCTGCTACAGCTTTTTGTACATCAGCGGCAGTAGCGACAGTTATTCTGGCAAAACCTTTGCCATTGAAAATGGATAATTTTGTGATTTCAATATCTATATTTTTAAAAAGTTTCTTTAACTCCACCTCGATCTGCTCATTTGCGTGTTTAGCTGGAATATTACCCACGTATATCGAAGGTAAAGCCGGTTGGATTCTAATTCTTTCTGCACGTGCCAGTTCTATTATATTTAGTGCATCCGCGTGAAGACCAATGGATGTGAGATAGTTGTAATATCTGTCAAACAACTCGCGTGGCCTGTGATTTAGATTATAAGAAGCATCAAAACACTCCTTTACATCCTTTAAAGGTGCGTCTATGTTAATCAGGGATTTCATGAGCCTAAGCCAAATCTGATCTTCGCCCTTGTCGTTGGAATAACTCAGAGCCTTACGAAAAGCAATGATGGCTTCGTTCCATTTCGAAAGAGCAAAGGCAATCTTGCCGTAGGTTCTTAAGAGTTTCGGGTCTTCCGGCTGTAACGAAACGGCCTTTCTTATAAGGATATCAGCTTTTTTCGTATTTTTTGTTTTATTCTCAAGTAAAGCCCATGAGTGCCACAGTGCAGCACTTTGAGGAAGTGCCTCAGTGCCGTGTCTGAAAATATCTCGGCTTTTATCAACATAGCCTGCTTGCTCTTCAAATCTCCCCCATTCCAAATATGCCCGTTCAAATCTGGGGTGAAATTCAATAGCTTTTATAAAACACTCACGTGCATTGTCAACACTGCCGTAGAGCGCTTCCAGGCGTCCAAGAGCGACCCATGCCTCAGAGAAATTATCTGCAATTTTGACAGCCTTCAGGAACAAGCCTTTGGCCTCATCCTTATTTCCTTTTTCAAATTCTACCAGTCCTCGCTCATAATAACGCGCCCCGATGTAGTATGGATGACCAGGGAGCTTTACCAGTAAATAAGTGTCATGTATGTCGAATATGGGATGGCCTGAGCCATTTTCTTCCATTCCCCGCTTTATTTTGGGAATTCCCGTACCGGCTTTCTCGACAAGTTCCAGCAAGTTGAGATTCACTGCAAGCGTAGGATTACGATAATCATTGACGCCCGTACCAAAGTTTTCCTTAGTCACGATTCCGAACAATCCTCCCGGACTGAGTATCTCAAGACGGTCATCAAACATCTTAACCGAGATAGTCGTTCTGGATGTTTCGTAGTCTCTATGAATGACTGCATTTGCTATTGCCTCTCTTACAGCACCCCAGGGATATTCAAAAATGTCTTTGCGTCTTGGATATTGCTCTTCAAACAGGTATCCCTTCATCATAAAACGTTTTACAATCTCGGTTGCCCCTTTGATAAGCTCGTCAGACGTACCCATTAGCTCTTGTCTGCTTTGGATAGGATAAGATGGATCAGTTCCTTTAAACAAGATAAAGTCGATAGAACTGTTTGGTAAAATCTCGTGTGGATTTCTACCAAACAACAATACTGCCGCTACGGTTGGAACTAATTTGTCACCCTCTTTGATTAAAAATTTTAAGTGCTCTGCCCACTGCATGGCAGTGCGTCCATTATAGGCAATCGTTTCCTGAGCGATTCTCCTTGGTAAGAACTCTTGTTCGAATTTAGCCAGGCTTATAACCTCAGTGCTGACATCTCTTAAGGGCAGCATATCATAAGGCTGTCTTCCAGACCTGCGCGTCAATTCAAACTCCTCATCTGGCGTTGCCTTTCGGGTCGTTGGGCCGACACGAACGTAACATATGTTTTTTGCCCTGTGCGGCCTTCTCACACTCTTCCTGATTTCAACGACAGCTACATGACCTTCTGGCAGGGTAATGTGATAAATCTCTGGATAAAGCATGGGTACTACAGCGCCATCTCTGCAGATGTCACTGAGCTGACGTAGTGTTTCCTCCGGCTCGTCACTTAACCCTGTAATTAGACGAGTATTGCTGTCTACTCCAATGATTATCGTGCCGCCGCCTATTTCACTATAATCATTGGCAAATGCAACAATCGTTTCCCTTATTCTATCTTTTGAACTTGTAGAGATTTCACTCTTAAACTCTGTGTCATGGGTTTCCCATATTTCAATCTTATTTTTTATATCATCAGCACTAAGCATATGATAAGTATAACACAGAACAGGTGGTTTATAAAACGCGATATCGCTTGACGATTGAACAAGAAAGTCAGGAAACTGTTTGTAAAAACTTGGTTCAATGCTGTCGGCTGAACATACCCCCATCGCCCTATTTGTGCTATAGCAAGGCACTCGCCCCTTAGCGGCCTGTTTGTCAGGCAGGGGGATGACTTGGCGTCCTATTATCATAGTATCAGGTATCTACTTCTTTTTATAAACATTAAGTCCAATCTTCACCTGCTCTGCCCCTGAGACGGACTGGTTTCCTTCCGTAGAGGCGATTATAATGGTCTTGCCCGATGACGACAACCCAAATTCCTTAGTAATATCTACTTTAATTGTTAACATATTTCCTTCGAGAGTCATTTCTACATTTTTCATGGTTATTCTCCTTAACAGTTTTATTTGTGCCCTATATAATATATTATCCCTTGTTAAACTTTTTTATTGAGTTGACATTGATAAACCAGCCCAGTATTGCATTCTCTCCCTCATACTTTATCTTCATATAAGTGACTAGTAAATCGACAACATTGCCATCAGAAGAACGCATTTGCAGCTCATAGTTGCGGGCAATTGCATCGCGGTCCATAATTTGTATAAGACGCTCGCGGTCATCGGGGTTGACATATGCCTTCACTGTTACATCTCCCGGCAACAGGCTTGTCCACTGCGTTAATGTGTGGTTGCAAAACCTTAAAATTCCGCCTGTTGATATACCAATACCTATGGGGCTGCTGTGAAGCATCTCCTGAAACTCCCTGTTTTTTTTCTCAAGCTCCTGTCTTGAGTGCAGCATCAGCTCTGCCGCCTGTTTCTCCTCAGTTATGTCCCTAACGTTTGCCTGAAGGAATTCAGAGCCGTCGGCCCCCATTTTCGTCAATGTGACAGTCGTGGGGAAATCCTCACCGTCAATGGTCTTATGTGTCCACTCGAAATAATTATATCCCTGTTCCATTGCCTTTCCAATGGCCTGTTGTGCCTTATTTGAAGAGAGTACTCCATCAGGTTGATATTCCGGAGATAAGTCCCACGGCCCCAGCTTAACAAAGTCCCCCTCTGAGGATACCTTGAAAAGCCTCAAAGTAGCAGGATTGGCGGACTTAAATCTCCAATCAGGCGGGGCCAGCGTCATAATAGCATCCTGTGAGTGTTCAAAAATAGCCCTATACTGCTCTTTTTGCCGGTTGGCTAGTTCCATAAGCTGACGGGTGTTCAGATTACGCTCAATTATTATGAGGTTCATCGCTATGACAGGGATAAGTTCATTAAGAATAGGTTCATGGCTCTTGTTAAAATCTGTCAACGCGGCAAGCTCGATAACACCAAGCACACTGTCTATATGTTTAACAGGATATAAGGTGATATGCCGTGGGCGAAGCTCTAAAGCCCCGCATGAAATGGTGATGTGACAGTCAGTTCCGGCATCCCCTGAATTACCTGAATCATTGGCATCAATTGATATTTGCTGCATTTCCCTTGCACACTGCCCGATAAGCCCCTTGCCCAGGGCAAATTTACGGTTCATATCGGCAGGACAGGCACCATAACCACCCGCTGGCCTGAAATGGTTTTCACTCCTGTCAAATACATAGAACACCCCATAGCTGGCATTTAGCACCGGTGCAATGCTTGTCATAAATGTTTGTGCCAGTTCCTCAACCGTTGCAGCAGTGTGCAGCCTCGATGAGATTTCAGCAATCTGTGACTTTATTGCTGAGATGAGTTCAAGATTTCGTGTATATTCCTTTAGTTCTTCTTGAACCCTGTTGCGCTCACGCATGATACGCACTAATCTCCTGTTCCACAGGAAAACAAAAATAACGATAACTGTCAATGCCCCAACAATCGGCCCTACTGTCTTCCAGTCAATGCCGGGGTCATATTTGATCGATATCCAACGGTACTTTATCTTGCGTAATTCCTCCTCATTCATACTCCGCAGCGCCTTAGTCAGGGCAGAGGCAAGGAGCGGCCAGTCATGCCTGACACCTATTGCCAGGTCATGCATGTATGGGGTTGATGCCGCTATCTTTAAATTGGACAGACCTATCTTATCTATATTAAAGCTAACCGTGCCAAGATTATCTATGAGGGCGTCTATTGTACCCGTAGAGAGTTCCTTCAATGCCGTCTCGATATCCGGCAGTTGCACAAGTGACAAACGGGGATGCTCAACCTTAAGGCGTGCCTCAATTATCAAGCCCTTTACTATGCCTGTTTTAATTTTATACAGGTCGTCAAGCCCCTTGATTGTAATATTCTTACGGGTAACGATTACAGATGGATTGGTGGTATAAGGGTCTGTGAACAGCAAAAACTTCCGCCTCTCATCAGACGGTGTTATCTTGGGGATGATGTCTATCTCTCCTGTCTTTGTTTTCTCAAGTGCGTCTTTCCACTTCATGTCCTTTTGCGCAACTATGGTTATATTAAGGCGTTTGGCCAGCTCTGTAATAATTTCAGCACTCAACCCCATATATCGGCCCCGTTCGTCTATAAATTCAAATGGTGCCCTGTTTGCGTCTATCCCCAGGCGGAACTGTTTACCTGCAATGAATGCGCGCTCCTCATCTGTTAACTCAAGCTTTGCTCCCTTTTTAGGTGCATCGGCGCTGGTCGTTGATAACCCCAGTATTAATATTAATAACAGCAGGATATATATCAATAACCTCTTCATAGTTCAACCCCTATGGCGGCAGCCGCTTCTTTCAATTTCTCAAGGGCATCTTCAAATTCAAACCCCGATATAAGGGTATTTATCTGCCTTGCCGCTTCCCCATGTCCAAGGACAGTTAATTTGTCCATTATCCCTCCGGCTATCTCAGCAGCGCCTGGGTCGTCTTCGGCAAGCATTGCGGCAAACTTCTGAATTTCTTCAGCAAGGGCTGCGGTGTCAATTGGTGCAGCGTCGGCGCTATGTGATTGCTCAACGGGCGCAGGCATTGCCTCTGAAATATTCACTAACTGCACTTTTAGTGCCTGCTCCAGGGTCCGTAACGGCTCAGGCAGCTCGTTTGTCTTAGTGTTTTTTAGCAGCCCCTCAACCGTTGCCGCAGCCTTAAACGTTTCATCTGCCCCTATGTTGCCAGCCAAGCCCTTAACGGTGTGTGCCTCACGTGTTGCTGTCTCATAGTCAGCGCGTGCGGCAGCGGCATTTATCCTGTCTATGACATCGGCCTGTGTCTGCGTGAAACGTGTTATCAGCTTTTTTAGCAGAGTTGCGTTACCACCTACGCGGCGCAGGGCTGTTTTAATATCAAGTCCGGCAATATCTGGCAGGGCATCTTCATGTGGTTTTGGCTGTTTTTTGATATCAGGGGCGTCTGCTGGTTTTATCCAGAGTGCCAGCGTAGTGAATAACTGTACGACATCTATTGGTTTTGCAATATGGTCGTTCATGCCGGCCTGGATACACTTTTCCCTGTCTCCGGCCATCGCGTTTGCAGTCATGGCTATGATAGGGAGGCTGGCAAAGCTATCGTCTTTACGAATCTCTCTGGTGGCCTCAAACCCGTCCATAACTGGCATCTGGCAGTCCATCAGGACGGCGTCATATTGGTTGGCCTTTATTTTTTCAAGCGACTCAAGTCCATTTACGGCAACATCAACCCTCATGCCAGCGTCTTGCAGTATCTCAATGGCTAATTCCTGGTTGACTTCGTTATCTTCGACAAGCAGTACATATGCCCCGCGCATTGACTTTTCGGCTTCGTGATGATCGTCTCTCCGGCTTCGCTTAACATCTTTGACAACCTCTTTGCCGAGGGCTGTTAGTATACTGTCAAGCATGGTTGACGGACTTACAGGCTTTGCCAGCAGACCATCTATTTTTATATCCTTTGCCTGGTGCATCAGCTCATCACGGCTGTATGCAGTAACCAAGATAAAGGCCGGGATGTTGGCCAGCTTAACATCTGAACGAATGCGGCGGATTGTCTCTATGCCATCCATCCCTTGCATACGATAGTCCATAAACACAACACTGTAGGACATACCTTGGCGCTGCGCACTCATCAGTTCCTCGATAGCCTCGGTACCGCTTTTGACCGCTGTGGCGTTAAACTTTAAGGCAGTCAGCATGGATTGGAATATCTCCCGCGCGCTTGGATTGTCGTCAACAACCAGCACCCGAAGTCCATGTATGTCACCAGCAGCGGCTGACAATCGCCTTTGTGTGGGTTGTAGTCCGAACTTCGCCGTGAAATAAAAAGTACTGCCAACGCCGGTCTCACTTTTTACAGCGATATGTCCGTCCATCATCTCAACCAGCCGCTTGCTTATTGTAAGCCCTAATCCCGTGCCGCCGTACTTGCGGGTCGTTGAGGTGTCGGCCTGGGAAAATGCCTTAAACAACTTATTCTGCTGCTCTTGGGTAAGGCCGACGCCGGTGTCAGTTACGCCGAAATACAAACGCACAGTGTTGGGCTCGTCGCCGTCTGCCTCCTTTGAAATGTTTATAATAATCTCTCCCTTTTCGGTAAACTTGATGGCATTGTTTGTGAGATTTATCAACACCTGCCCCAGCCTCAGCGAATCACCGACAAGGGCCGTTGGGACATCGATGTCTATGTTGAACAGGAATTCAAGGGATTTCTCCTGTGTCTTTATGATTGACAGGTCGGCAATATGTTCAAGCACGTCCTCCAGATAGAAGTTGCTTTGTTCAAACTGCAGTTTTCCGGCTTCAATCTTGGAGAAATCCAGGATATCGTTAATGATGCCAAGCAGATTCTTTGCCGCAGCGTCAACCTTCTCCATATAGTTTCGCTGTTTAGAGTTCAGCTCTGTCTGCAGGGCCAAACGGGTCATGCCGATGATGGCATTCATTGGGGTGCGAATCTCGTGGCTCATGTTGGCAAGAAAGTCAGACTTCATCTTAGTCGCCTCCTCGGCGATTTCTTTTGCCCGCCGTATTTCTTCCTGAGCGTTGATGAAATCTGTAACATCCTGATTAACGCCATACATGTCGGTTGGCTTACCCTGAGCGTTTTTTTCGACGATACCGACATCGCGTATCCAGACCACACGCCCGTCAATCGGACGTTTATAGGCATAGGTGCTGTCAAAAACAGGGATATTTCCGGCAACAGCATCGTTGAAATTCTCTAATGTAGACTTTGCCGCTGCCTCGTCCCCCTCTTCGACATGGACAAGCCAATCCTCTTTGAGGCGGTAACGATAGTCAGAATTGGGAATGTCACCAAAGATTGCAACTGCGCGCTCAGATGAATTATACCAGCCGGAGCCGTCAAGAGGGACGTGCCAGTAACCGGACTTTGACAGCTGCAGTGCAGTATCGGCCAGAAAATTCGCTTTTTTTACCGCCATCTCACTCCTGATGCGCTCTGTAATGTCGCGAAATACTACCACTATACCAACAAGTGTGTCACCTTTATGAATTGGTGTTGTGGTATATTCGACGTGAAAATAGCTGCCGTCCTTGCGCCACAGGACTTCGTCTGAGATGCTGCGGCTTATGCCGTCTATAGTTGTCAGGTGTATGTGGCATTCAGTCCTTATATATGGTGAGTTGTCTATGTGGGCATAGTGGATTGCTGCGTGCATTTGCTTACCAATGAGTTCCTCTTCGGTGTAACCCAGCATCGCTGCGCTGGCGTTATTGGCATACACGATTATTCCATAGCTGTCAAGCAGGCATATCCCATCTTTTATCGAAGACAAAATAAGACGGCTGCGTTCCTCTATTTGAGCAAGTACTGCCCTGCTTTCTTCGAGTTCGTCCTGGCGTGCCATGAGTTGCTGCTCCGATGCGCTCAGTGCCTGTGCCTGTGCCTGCGTTTTTTGAAGCAACTGCTGAGTTTCAATCCCGGCAGAGAGAATCTCCATATTCATTGCCACAATCGGGAGCAGACTATCAAGAAACATCATCTGCTCCTCTACAAATGCCCCCATCGTCCCAAGCTCAATAACCGCAATCACCTCATCGCGGTGAATCACCGGAACAACTGCTATGGCAGAAACACACAGTGCCCCCGGCCCGATCTGGGTTGTTATGATGGTGTCTGATGTTTCAAGCAATAAGTTCATGGCCCTCCTGTCACTGGCAGCCTGACCAATTATCCCGTCTCCCCATTTATAATTGCGTATTGTGCAAGTGTCGCCACAGGCATAGCCCCCGACCCACTGAAGCTCTTTGCAGTTAGAATCGCTCACGTAATATGCCCCATATATAAGCCCCATAATTGGTGCGAGTTTTGATGTCAGCTCGCCTCCGAAATCGGCAAACGTGGTGCATCTCTGAATAGCATGGGCAATCTCTGTAACATGTTCGTTCATCCATGTTTTCTTTGCTTCCTCTACAGCAAACTGTCTCAGCGCCTCAAGTGAACGAGCTACCTCACCGAATTCATTTTCCAGTGACTGTAATGGAATCTCGTTGTTTATTTTGCCTTTTGACAAATCAACGATAGTCTCCTGTAATACCTTTAACGGTCTGGTTATAGAACCGGTAAATAAATATGATAACAGTATAAGTATAGACACCCCTAACAGCGCGCAAAGACGTGGATACTCAGAAAAACCCGTTAAGATAAGCATAACTATTACAGCGCTGGTGAATGCCGTCATGCGCTGGGACACTGGCACGTTTTCAAAATATTTTCTCAATTTCATATTTGTACCAATCTTAACAGCCGTACACTATTATAACTTGTTCAATGTGCATGTTTGCGTAAGGTGATATCGCGAAACACCACTACTGTTCCAACTATTGTGCCGTTTTTATATGTCGGCGTTGCCGTATATTCAACATGGAAAGCTGTCTTATTTTTTCTCCAAAGGACTTCGTTAGTGACGGTTCGTGCTTGACCGTCCTTGCCTGTCATAAACATCGGGCATTGTTCCTGCAGGAATTCTGACCCGTCTGGAAATACATAGTGAATCGCAGGGCAGCCTGTCAGTTCCTCCACGCTATAGCCCAGCATAGCAGCCCCGCTGTTGTTTATGAAGGTTGTTATACCAGCAGTATCCAGCCCTATAATGCCGTCTTCAACGGAATTCAGAATAAGTTGGCTGCGTTGTTCGACATGCAGGAGGGCAGTTCTACTTTCCTGAAGCTCTGTGCGCTGCTGTATGAGAGCCTCTTTTTGGGCAGCCAGCGCTTCAGCTTGTTCTTCCATAAGGCGTGCCTGCTCTGCAAGGCGCTTGTTATTTTCCTCAAGTTCGTCATGCCTTGAGATAAGTTGTTGTTCGGAGGCGGCAAGTGCGAGGGTCTGTGCCTGTGAGTTTTGAAGCAGTTGTTGTGTCTCTATTGTTCCGGAGAGGATTTCTGTATTCATGGCAATAACTGGAATCAGGGCATCAATGAATGCCCTTTGATTATCTGTAAAGTCCTCTTCTGTCGTTGCCATTTCAAGCACTGCAAGGACTTCATCGTTATGCACAACGGGCACTATGTATACTGCGTTAATGGCAATTGTACCCAAACCACAGCCGGTACCTATGTGCCCCTGTGAAGAGAGTTTAATCGACAGAGGGGTTTTATTGCTGGCCGCCTGCCCGACAAGCCCCTGTCCAAAGGCGAATTGGCTGTAGTTGGATGACTCATCACAGGCATAACCGCCAGTCCTTATTAACATGCCCTGTTTAACGTAGTAAAAAGCCCCGTATATCAACCTCATAGTGGGGGCTATTTTAGAGGTCAGCTCATTGCCAAAGTCTGAAAATGACACACACCTCTGCAAAACCCTGGCAATATCGGCTGTTTGTTTCTTGATAAATGTGTCGTTTGCCTCCCTGACAGCAACTTGCCTTAGCGTGTCGAGGGCACGGCTCAGTTGTCCGAATTCATTTTTATCAGATTTAAAGGCTATCGTACCGGTAAAATTCCCCTCTGAAAGCTCAACAATATTGTCTCGAAAGACACTCAATGGGCGCAGCAGCGAACGGACAAATATGTATGAAATCAGAATGAGGGTAATTACACTGAATACGGCATAAATAAATACGTGTATCCGTTCAATCTCATAGATTGCCTGAGATGCTTTATATGTTTCTTTTGCCCTGCCTTCAGCAAAATCAACGATTTGGTCCATTGTTTTTAACAGCAGAGGCCATGGATTGCCTGGATGTGAGTCACGCATATGCTCTAATGCCTCCTGGGTTTTGCCTTGTTTTGCGGCATCTATTTCTACCTGAACATATGTCAATAGCTGGCGGTATAGGTTTATTACCTCCTCGACTTGTGTCTTATCGCCTAAATAACGCTCTTTAGCCAGTTTCATATAGTTGTTAAACCTGTCTTCGTTTTCCTGTTTGTTCTTCAGGAGTTGGTCGCGTACTTCAGTGTTTGTTTCAAGTATATACTCGCGTATAATGCGTCTGTGAAGCAATGCTAGTATCTTAGCGTCTTTTATAGCGTTGGTAACGGTATGGGGGTGATCATAAAGCACTCGCGCGCTTTCTGCCATTTGCGCTAGCTGGGGAATATTTGAAAAGTTTGTCCACAAGAGCAGCGCTAAAGATATGACAACAAAACCCATCGCACGCTGAGTTATGCTCAACCTCTCTAAATACCTTATTATATCAATAGATGTTAATGCTTTCTTACGGATGTTGTTCAACATTAAATTATTTTATCCCGAATTTTTGTGCCGTCTTTTGTTGAGATGGTAAAGTGATAAAGTATAGCTTTTTCTAACAGAATGTGTCAAACGGCACTGATTTTCAGTACGGCAGCGTCGGGGTAAAAAAACGTCTTGACTTTTGAGCAGCATTACAGGACATTGCCGCTACTTACGAAACGTCCACTGCTGCGACTGATACTTTTTTTGCAGCTCCAGTGCCAGTGACAATTCCTCCTCTGACAGATGACCGGATTGAAGACACACGCTAAAGACTTCCCCGAAGGCATCAACAACGGCAGCGGCAACCGATGACAGCGTTATAGATTTGTCAAACTCTCTGAGGCCAGCAAGACCTCCGTCCAAACTGTTTGAAAACTCTGGACCGACTCCTCCGGTTGTGAATACAGCCGGAAGCATTGCGTGGTTTACTGAAAGTGGAATGGAGCCTTGCTCAAGCAGAGCACCCTTGCATACCTTTTGAGGGTATATCTTTTGAGCCGCGCCGAGGATTTTTCTTCCACTTATGGTTATCTCACTGTACGACGCTGCTGAGAAACACATGGGGTTGCCCGCTGCGGGGCTGGCCTCTGAGCGCCGCAGCCGCCGTTGAGTCATCTCGCAGCTTAGTCCGAGGCGTTTAAATGCCAGAAAGAATGCCGACCCTATGGCCTTGTAATTGTCAAGCACGCTCTCTGAAAAATGGGCAGTGCGTGTGCCGGTTGAAAAACTAAACGTCAGCTCGTCGTCGTGAACGATTGCGCGCCCTCCGGTAGGCCGTCGCACAACGGGGTAATTCATAGCCCTGCACGCCTCTGTATTTATTGTCCCGATGCGTTGAAACGCCCCTATTGTAACCGAGGGGACTGCCCAGCCGTAAAATCTTAAGGTCGGCGGGGAAACTCCGGCCTCAACCATAGCCGCAATCGCCTCATCTGCCGCCATATTGAAACTTGCGTCGTTTACTGAGTACTCTATCAGTCTCCATACGCTGACGGCAGCTCGTGTATTCATTATGACACCATTGTAGCACACATGAATTGCTCACAGCAAAGACAGTAGAAATTGACAGATTAGCCCTTGCGTTTTTGCAGCTTATTTAGCCGCAAGTATGAATTTGCTGACCTCGGCTAACGTTTGCTGACCGAACTTGTTATAAACGCTTTGTAAAAACAGTGAGACGAATGTCTCGACCTTGTTCACATCATCAAGTGCCGCTGCATATGACGTGATAACATGTGCTAACATCCTTGAGTTCACCTTTAAACCTGTTGTTTGCCCCATAGTTTGTAATCCCTCCATATTCGGCCGCAGCCGTTTTCAGTCATCAAGTGACAGTCAGTCCAGTTTCTTGCAGATATATATATACGTGGTGCTGCCGTCACAGTCGTTATACGCATCGGTCTTATTTATGCGTTTATATACGCTGCCGTCGTTGCTTACATGCACTACTGGTAGTTCCTTGAGTTGGATTTTTCTATCCAGTGGTGTTTTCGCATCGACAAGTATGTCTGTTATTTCCCATGTGTGCATCATATCAGGAAATTCTGGATCATCCCTTTGAAAAAGACGATAATTATAATCATCTTCAAAGCCTATATATAATCTTGCCGTCACAAATGACCCATTTCTTAGGTTCTTAACATCAGGCCATTCTGCTGCATATGCGTATACTCCACAGTTAAGCACTATTATCTCACTGTTGGGATAATAGTACACTTGCCCTGTTATATCATACAGGCCCAAATCGATTTCTTTTATCGATTTGCTTTTGTCATGAGTTACCTCTATGCTTTTGAATGACCATACTTGTAACGCACTCCTGTGTCTATCACCTACTTTAAAATCACCGAACTCCTGGCGGTTATACGTGCTGTCAACTATGCTCCATAATCCTGGATTGGTTTTGTCCTTGTTCATTCTCTAAATCCTCCTTATATATATTTTAACAACAGATACTCGTTGTTTTACAAACGCCACAGCCCTATTTTTGTTTTGGATATTTGTTTTTCCACATCGTCCAAAACGCCATGCTATTGGTTTTATCATTATATTTATCGACAAAACCAATTGTTCCTTCTTGCGTTGTCACAGTGTATCTAAAACTGTTAGGTTGTCTGTCTTTACCGGGCAGCTGAAACTCTACCGTACCATCTTTAAGCGCTTTTTGACGATATTCTGGTATCCTCTGGTAGTCCTTAGGTCTAATTCCAATTCTAATTCAAATATGACATAATATACTCATCTATAAGGAGGTGAGTATATGGCAAGACCTGCAA
>JAMOAZ010000020.1:0-57263 GCA_039908505.1 Nitrospirota bacterium | reverse complement strand
GAGTATGCGCCTGTTCGCAAGATTTAGAGTTAATGGAAATATTAATGAACTACTATCTATCTTTAGGTGATACTCTCTAAAAAATATGGTATTGGTCAACTTCTTAATATACTAACGGGCTGAATCTCCATCGCCTTTACAGACGGGTATATGCCTGAGGCTATCCCCGTCACAATCGACGCCGTAAATGCTGTTATCACACCAAACGGCGACACCGCAAATGGTATTTTTGCTAATGCAGATATGCCCAGACTCAGCGCTATGCCAGCCACAAGCCCCGCTGCCGCACCCATCAGCGATATAAATGATGCCTCTGTCAAAAACTGCATCGCTATGTCGCGCTTCCTTGCCCCTACTGCCCGTCTTATCCCTATCTCCACCTTTCTCTCGTCTACCATCAATATCATTATTGACAATATCCCTATTGAGCTTATCGTAAACGATATTGCCGAGGTTATCATCCCAAGCGTTACCACTATCTTCATTGTCTTGGTCTGCATAGAGTTTATGTCCTTAAGCTCTGCTACTGTGAAATCGTCTTTTTCGCCTTTTTTTATATTATGTCTCTGCCTTAGCAGGCCCTCTATTTCCCCTTTTAACCGCCCTGCCGCCTCTTCAGAGACTGCCTCTACATATATCAGATTTATACTTGTAGTGTTTTTCAGTCTCTTCATAAACGTACTCAGCGGCAGATAAATGATGTTGTCTTCGTTCATCCCCGAAAGGTCAACGGCCATCGGCACAAGCACTTCAATCACTTCACAGGCAACCTGCGATATGAATATGGTCTTCCCTATGGGGTCTTCTCCTTTAAATAACCTCTCGGCCACCTTTGAGCCGACAATAGCCGTTTTTTCCATCGTATCCTTTTCTGTGAACAGCCTTCCCTGGCCTACAGGGATTTTCTTTAACTGAAAAAATTCCATCGGTATGCCCATCATAGTCGTGCCGGTTAGTGTTGTATTCCTGTATCTTACAGGGAATGTCTTAGTTGCCACAGGCGCCACGATTTTTGCTGACGGTAAGGATTCCTTTATCGCCCTTGCGTCATCAATTGTCAGCCTCGTACTCTCGGCAAGATCAGACGGGCTGCCGTGACCACGCATCAGACCGCTTTTTACAGTAATGAGATTCTTCCCAAAGGTCTCAAGGTCTTTTATCGTCTTCAGCTCCATTGAACGCGATGTGTTTGCCACAGTGATTAACGACAGAGTGCCCAGCACAACCCCTGTTATGGCAAGGAAAGTCCTGAGCTTAAAGCTGCCCAGGGACTTTACGGCAATCGTTAAGTTCAGATAGATGTTCTTCGGTAAATACTTTGTCGTCACTTTATTGCCTCTATTGGATTTAAGTTTGCAGCGCTTCTTGCCGGTTGAACTCCAAACACCAGCCCCGTTGCTACGGCAAGCGTAAATCCTATGGCAAATGCCTTCCATGAAAAGTGCATTGGGAAGTCGGCAATATGCGCAAGCAGCTTAGATGCCCCGTACCCTAACATAAAGCCCAGCACCCCACCCGCTGATGTTATCAATGTGGATTCTATTATGAACTGGTTAAAAATATCCCCTTTTTTAGCGCCCACTGCCCGCCTTATCCCTATCTCCCTGGTTCGCTCCTTTACAGACAGTAAAAACAGATTGGCCAGCACAAATCCCGATACCACAAGCGACACTATCCCTGAGATTCCAAGCGATACCACAAGCGAACCGGTTAGCGCGGCAAGGAACTTTATTATCTCCTCCGGGCTTACAATGGTGAAGTCGTCGCTCTGGCCTTCTTTGAGCTGGTGCCTGTCTCTGAGAAACAGCCTCATCTGTGCAATCCAGTGCTGGAGGGCGTGCCCCTGCTGGTATTTTACCTTTATCGCGCTTATGTATTTGGTATCACTCAACATTTTTTTCATCATCACGCCTATGGGTATGATTATTCTGTCGTTGAGATTTATGCCCATCTGCGAAGCGCTCCTGTCGGAAAGTACGCCTGTTACTTTACAAGGAATTCTTGTGTTTATCAGAATGGTCTTTCCTATTGGAGATGTGCCCTTAAATAGTGTCTCGGCAACCTGCAGCCCAATCAGGCACGTGTTTTTTCCAAAAACTATGTCCTCGTGTGATAAGTCAGAGCCTTCCGCAATGGGCCATGACCAGCTCCTGCTGTAGTCCTCAGTAGAGCCTAAGACAAGGGTCTTATGCTTTACATTTTTGTATGATACGCCGCTGTCCCATTTCATGACCATCGGAACGACGAGGATTGCCGCTGGGAACGCCTCCTTGATGGCCTTTATGTCGCTGAGTGTCAGCGCCTTCATTTTTTCACCGTTTGCCCGCTGCTCGGCAGACCCGCCGAAGATAAGTATCGTCTCAGGGCCAAACTTCTCTACAAAATCATAGGCCTTCTTATATGCCCCCTCCACAGAGGCCACTATGACCGTTATCGAGGCTATCCCCAGCGATACGCTAAAGAGACAGAAAAATGTCCTGAGCTTAAACGACAGCACGGCGTATGCGGCGCTTTTTATATTATTAGCAAACCTGGTCATTGGCGCAGCGTCCTGTTGAAGGCATCGTCTATTAAGCCGTCTTTTATGTGAACCGTGGTCTGTGCATATGCGGCAATGTTTGAATCATGGGTGACGAGTATTATGGTCGTCCCCCTGTTGTTGAGTTCGGTGAATATTTTCATAATTTCAGAGGCCGTTCTGGTATCAAGGGCGCCGGTGGGTTCGTCGCAGATTATCAGGGCGGGGTTGTTTATCAGGGCGCGGGCAATGGCGGCGCGTTGCTGCTGCCCGCCTGAGAGCTGGCGTGGTTTGAAGTATGCCCTGTTCTCAAGCCCCACTGTAGCAAGTAACTCCATCGCCTTTTCCTTCATGGCGTGAGACGGGACATCCATGTACAGGGTCGGCAGGAGTATATTTTCTATAACTGTAGCATAGTGAAGGAGAAAGAAATTCTGAAATACAAAGCCGATTGTCTCGTTTCTTATGACTGAGAGTTCGTCGTCGGTCATGGCAGAGATTGCCCTGCCGTTTAGGATATATGTGCCGGAGGTGGGTGTGTCGAGACATCCTATGATGTTCATCAGGGTTGTCTTGCCTGAGCCGGATGTGCCCATGATGGCCGTGAAATCGCCTCTGTTTACCGTAAGGCTTACACCCCTGAGGGCCTCAACTGTCACATCACCTGCGATAAATGTCTTGTGTATTGCCCGTAACTCAAGCAGTTCTGTTATTTGTGCTTCCCTCCGTGGTCTCCGGTCTTTCCGGCAGGGGGGTGAATATTTATAACGAGTTTAACTGCCACCTCGTCTCCTTCGGCAAGGCCTTCTGTTATCTCTGTCTTGTCCTCGCCTTTGATGCCTGTTGTTACAGCCGTTTTTTCTACTTTACCGCCGGGGAGTATCTTATAGGCCGTGTGTTTGCCGTTTTCATATTTCACGGCGGCATTTGGGACGGTGAGAACACGGCTCTTCTTCTGCGTTATAATACGCACATGTGTGGTCATCTCCGGCCTGACGGTCTTTGCATCTTCTGGTGAGATGTTTACTATTGCCTTGTAGTACACTATGTTGTCCTTGACAAACGGTTGAGGGTCAATTCTGTTTATGACACTCTTGTAGACCTTATCAGGATATGTATCCACCGTATAGAGGCACTCAAGGTCCTTTTTGATACCGCCTATGTCGCTTTCATCCACATATACCCACATCTCTAGTTTGTCGGGAATCATTACTGTAACCAGGTTGGCCACCTGAAGGCCTGTTACCACTGTTTCACCGGCCTGCCCCTGAATCTCAGACACGACGCCGTCTATAGGCGATACAATGTTCGTATAGGAGAGCTTTATCTGGCTTTTCTCTATACTCGATTTGATTACTGCAATATCTGCCTCCTGCATCTTTCTGTCGTTAAGGAGTTCGTTTCTCAGGCGGCTTACCGTCTCTTCGTTTTTATTGACATCGGCCTCTGCCTGAGCATAATCGGCTGCTGCCTTGTCGAAGTCGTTCTGGGCGAGGTAGCCCTTTTGCAGCAGGGTCTCTTTTCTTTGCAGCTCAAGGGCGGTGATTTTGAGTTTGGCCTTTTTTGAGATAAGGTCCTGCTCTGCCTCCCGTATTTTCTGAGGATGTGTTACGAGAGTCTTGTTGAGATTGCTCATGGCCTTGCTGAGGGATATGCGCAATTCTGCTATATCCTTGTTTACGTCCCTGTCGTCGATTTTCGCAATCAACTGATTTTTCTTTACCGTATCGCCGACACGCACGAGCATCTGCATGATTTCCCCCGTTGCCCTTGCCCCGATTTTAATAAGGGCGCCGACCTGGGGTTTGATTATTCCGGTCTCCACTACAATGTTCTCCAAATCTGAATACGATGTCTTTGCAGTTTCTAATATCTCGTAAGGGGGTTTTTTTGTAAGAGAGTTATATGCAAATACTGCAATGACGGCAGCTATTACTACAACTGCAAGTATGGTGAGCTTCTTGTGCCGTTTGATAAAATCAGGCATGTCTTAGTGCCTCGCCGATTACTGTCTTTACCGGTACTGAAAACTCCTCCGCTGCTCGTTTACAGTCCTCGTATTCGGCTGATATGTTGAGGATTTTCCCGTTTCTTCGGGCTGTTTTTATTCTTATTTCACCGTATTTTGTGTCTACGGCGCTTATATCCCGCTGGAGCATCTCACGTGATACGCTGTGGTATCTCAGTCCTATTGTGGTGGTCTCTTCAAAGATTATTGTTGAGAGCTGTCCTATCATATCCTCTTGTGCTATCACGGTAAGCAGGGCGGCAGGACGGCACTTTTTCATTATAACGGGGGTTATATATACGTCAAGGGCTCCGGCGCGAAATAGTTTGTCCATGACAGCGGCATAGAGCTGCGGGGACATGTCATCAATATTCGTCTCGATAGCGGCAAAGACAGCCGCATTGTCATAAGGGGCGGCTTGGTGACCTATAAAAATCCTCAGGATATTTGGCGCTGTGGCAATGTCGCGGCTTCCTGCCCCTGTACCAATATTGGTTATAATTATTCTTGGCATATCTCCAAACCCAGTTGCCATCTCCTTAACAATTGCAGCACCTGTGGGTGTAGTAAGCTCGAACTCCACACCGCTTGAATAAACGGGAATGCCCTTTAGCAGATTCGCCGTTGCCGGGGCAGGCACGGCAAGTGTACCGTGGGCTGTATTTACGATGCCACCGCCAACATTTATGGGTGAGACGACAATCTCCTCTATCCCAAGATACTTAATGCCCAATAAGAATCCGAACACATCTGCCAGACAATCAGTGCCGCCGAGTTCGTGTAGGTGTGTCTGGTCAAATGGCTGACCGTGTGCAAGGGATTCGGCCTCGAATATGCTGTGAAATATCTTAAGCCCCTTAGTTTTAACATCATCATCGAAGGCTGCACCTTCGATGATCTCCCTTATTTCCTGCCAATTCCTGTGGCTGCCGCTGTGGCTGACATGTGTCTTCACATCAAACTTAACTGCCCTGAAGCCGTTTTTATAGACTGTCTCAGAGGTTATCTCAAACTCCTCCAGGGACGCCTGCCCGCTTCCATTCCTGCAATTTAACAAAAGGGAGAGTTTCTCCCTGAGGTACTCAAGCGAGACCCCTGCGTCAAGAAGCGCCCCAATAAGCATATCTCCACTTACCCCGGAGGCACACTGAATATAAGCAACTCTTAAGTCTTCCATTGGTTTATATTTTAACTTTATCGTTACAGAAAAAACAGCGGTTTACAATTGGCGCTTTATTTTGTTAATATCTTCTGTGCGATTAGTTACGAGTGTAAGGGTTGTGCAGGGGTCCGGTATTAAGTCCTACAGTGTGTGGCGTGGTGGGTGGTATGGGCTTCGGAGATTTTCTTAGTGGATAAATGGGGCTTTGTTATTTGGATAAGTGACTTATTGCACTTAACTAACGTGTCGTTTACGTCCTCTGAGGCTGCTGCAGTATTGCTGGTCTTTGCGTTTGTGATTAATGTGCCTTTTGGATATTTCAGGGCACGCCAGAGGACCCGCTCACTGAATTGGTTTATGTATATACATTTACCGATTCCATTTGTTATCCTAATGAGGTCTTTGGTTCATCTTGACTACAAGTTCATTCCACTTTCGCTTGCGGCTTCAGTGCTTGGTCAATACGTAGGGGGCAAACTATGAATTTAGTGGGGTTAACTATAAGGATATTCTATGGCAGATAAAAGTATTGTAGACAAAATATGGAAATTTTTTACATCGGTAAAGTTAGCCGTGGTGATAATTGCAGTCATAGCGCTATCTTCGATAATAGGTACGGTAGTTGAGCAAGACTCATCGCCGGAGAAAAATCTAAAGCTGTTCACAAAGATATTCGGCCCTACCAACGCTCAGACCGTGTATAAATCTGCTGTTGCGCTTGGCCTTACCGACATGTACCATTCGTGGTGGTTTACGTCTATACTGATTTGTTTTTCGGCAAATCTGATTATCTGCTCCATTGACAAGCTGCCACACATAAAGCGCATTGTCGATGAGCCGCTCAAACCCATAGATGCGAAGGATTTTGATAAATATGGGATAAAAAAAGAACTAGCTGTAGATGGCAGCATAGAAGACGCAAAGACTTTAGTATTAGCGGCCATAAAGAAACTTGGCATGACTCCAAATGCCTCAGACAACAGCGGCCCCAACACAATTCAGTTCTACGCCCACAAGGGCAGACACACGCGTTTTGCCGTATATGTCATCCACTTCAGCATAATTATTATTCTGATAGGCGCAGTTATCGGCAATACCCTGGGGTTCAGCGGGTATTTGAGCCTGCCGGAGGGAGAGACATCTGCCGTTGCCTACGCGCGCCAAGGTGGAGATGAACACCCGCTTGGGTTTTCCATTCGATGCGATGATTTTTCTATCTCGTTCTATGGATTATCAGATATGCCAAAGGACTATGCCAGTTGGCTTTCTGTTATAGAAGATGGCAAGACAGTGCTGAAAAAGACCATAGGGGTAAACACCCCATTAAAGTACAAGGGCTATACGTTTTACCAGTCTAGTTATGGGGTAGTTCCCAAAAAAAACGCCAGGAGCCTGATAATCTTAAACGTGACACCTAAAGGCGGGAAGACTGAACAAATATCACTTGGCGTAGGGGAATCGTTTAAAATCCCCGGGACGAAGTTTTCTGCCAGGGTGATTGCCTTTACCCCGGCGCTTGCCTTTGATAAAAACGAACGACCATATTCATACACCGAGAACATGAACAACCCTGCTGTTTATATAGAGTTAACCTCAGAAGATAATGATAAATACTCTGGCTGGCTGGTAAAACGCTATCCCCAGACATGGGACCTGCCCGACGGCAGCAAGGTAGAGTTAGTTGACAACTGGGGATACCAGTACACGGGGCTTCAGGTGAGAAAAGACCCAGGCGTTTTGTTGGTCTATGCGGGGTGTCTGTTTATGACCATAGGCCTGTACTGTGCGTTTTTTCTCAGCCACAAAAAAATATGGGTACTCATGCAGTCTGAAAAGACAAAGGTTACAATAAAAATAGCGGCCTTTGCAAATAAAAACAAGACCGGTTACGAGGGCGTGATTAACAGCGTATTTAATCGGTTAACACATTAAATGTCTCTGCGCAGGTATGATACGGTGAAGGAGGTAACGTAAGATGGGAAGCCCAATGCTGTTTGGTATAGCTGAAGTTGGATATTTTGTGGCTATGATGGTTTATATAGGATATTTCATGTTTAAAAACAAGTCTGTGGGGGTAACTGCTACTGCTGTGGCTGCAGGTGCGTTTTTGTCGCAGACGGTGGCGCTGATTCTTCGATGGGTGGAGTCCTACGGCATGGGAATTGGCAGGGCGCCGCTGACGAATCTCTATGAATCGCTGATATTTTTTGTCTGGTGTCTGATGCTTGGGTATCTGATAATTGAATTCAAATATAAGAACAGGACATTTGGGGCATTTGTAACCCCTTTGGCGGGTCTTGCACTTGGATTTATAGACCTTACCGGCATATCGAAAGAGATTGAGCCGCTTGTCCCTGCGCTTCAGAGCAACTGGCTGTTAGCGCACGTGACGATGAGTTTTATTGCATATGCAGCCTTTGCTCTGGCGTTTGCTACGGGGATGTTATATCTGGTACTGAGTACAGAAAAGCGCTCGGAGAGTTCATATATATTTTGGACAGTTGCAGGGAGCGTATTTTTTATTGTATTAGCGGCAATGGGTGCAGACTATATAAAGTTTAAGGTAATTGGGACATCACAGGAGCTTATCAAGGGGTATTTATTTAAGGCAACATTCAGGAATGCATCAGGGTTTATCGCCCTGTTGAGCTTTGCAGCGGCGTTTGTGCTGATGTTTTTGGTATGGAGATATGGGTACGTACTAAAGCGTATGGTTCAGACATTTAACATATCGCTGGATTTTCTTGAGGATCTTAATTACAAGGTAATAGCTGTGGGGTTTCCCATCTTTACGCTTGGCGGGCTGATATTTGGGGCGATATGGGCAGACCAGGCCTGGGGTGTGTACTGGAGCTGGGATCCTAAGGAGACATGGTCTCTGATCTCGTGGCTTGTCTATGCGTTTTACCTGCACGCAAGGTTTTTGCGCGGCTGGCGCGGTAACAAAATCGCAGTGCTGTCGTCAGTTGGATTTATTACGGTGATATTTACATATCTGGGCGTCAACTTGTTTCTGTCCGGGCTACACAGCTACGGTGAAGCATAGAGGATTATGCCGGCTTTGAAGTGGCTGGAAATTACCGGAATTAAGCAGAACAATCTTCAGAATATATCTGTCAAAATACCGCACGACAAGTTTGTGGTAATCACCGGCGTGTCTGGGTCTGGGAAGTCCTCACTTGCCTTTGATACCATATTTGCCGAGGGGCAGTGGCGTTTTATCGAGTCCCTGTCTACGTATGCAAAGCTGTTCCTTGAAAAGCTCGACAGACCGCAGCTTGAAGAGGTCAGAAACATCCGCCCTGCCATTGCCCTTCAGCAGCGCAATCCCGTCAAGACCTCACGCTCCACGGTGGGCACAGTAACAGAGATATATGATTTATTAAGAGTCGTGTTCGCGCGCACAGCGCAGCCGTTTTGCCACGTGTGCGGGGTTGAAATCAGGCGCTGGGATACTGATTCAATCTATAAGTCTCTCACCGGCAGATACACCAGCGCTAAGGCAGCAATTCTTTTTCACACAGATGAGCCGTTGTCAAGCCTCAGAGAGCGCGGCTTTTACAGAATTTTTAAAGACGGTGAGTTCATGGAGACATTTGACCTGATCGATAACATAACCGGCAAAGTGCCTGGCAACATGCCGAACTCTGCAGAAGGCTATGATGTACTCATCGACAGACTGGTAGTGCGTGACGAATCCAGGCTTGCCGACTCAATAGAGCTGGCATGGCGCGAGGGAGGCGGCACGATTAAGATTATCATATATGATGATACGGGCCAGACAGAGCTGCTCTACTCAGACGGTAACTCCTGCGATGCCTGCGGTGCCTTGCTGCCAGAGCCAACGCCGCTGCTGTTTTCCTATAATCACCCTATTGGGGCATGTCCGGCCTGCAAGGGGTTTGGAAATATACTTATTGGCGACATGGACTTAATTGTCCCAAACCCGCTCATCTCACTTTCAGACGGTGCCATAGACCCGTGGGAAAAGCCCGCCTTTGACTGGTGGAAAACACAGATGCTGAGGGGTGCAGAGGCAGCCGGTATAGACATTTATAAGCCTGCCGCTGAACTGTCAGAGTATGAGTGGATGCTGCTTAATAATGGGGTTGCGAAGTCTTTTCATGGACTTAACGCATTCTTTAAATTTCTCTCAGAAGAGCGCCATAAACTGCACCTTCGGGTGTTCTTAAACAGATACAGGAAGCCGGTACTCTGTTCAGAGTGTAATGGTACAAGACTGAAAAAAGAAGTCCTTGCCTTTAAGCTAAAAGGCCCTGATATGGCCTTAAACATAGCCGCGATGAATGCAATGACAGTAAAAGAACTGTTAGGGTTTTTTACTGCCCCGGCAGTGAACGCTCGTGAGGCGATAGAGGAGGCCCTAAGGCATATCAGACAAAAACTTACCCTCCTAAGCCGCGTGGGGCTGGACTATCTGACCCTGGACAGGCAGACGATGACACTGTCTGGCGGGGAATATCAGCGCGTAAACATTGCCAATCAACTGTCGTGCAGCCTTGCCGGCGCCCTCTATGTTTTGGATGAGCCGACAGTCGGTCTTCACAGCCGTGACAACGAGAGAATTACGGAGATAATCGGCGGCCTAGCTAGGCAGGGCAACACTGTCCTTGTCGTTGAACATGACCCTGAGATAATACGTGCTGCCGAATGGGTAATAGAGCTTGGCCCTGGTGGTGGAAGCAAGGGCGGGAGCGTTGTATTCAATGGGGCAATCGGCGACTTTGAAAAGTCAGAGACAATCACATCGGGATATCTGAACAACTCAGGCATATACCAGCCATCGCCAAAGCAGCAAATCAACCACAACGCCCCTGCGATTGTTTTAACCGGCGCAGGTGGACATAACCTCAAAGACATAACACTGCGCATCCCGCTCAATGCACTTACCGTAGTGAGCGGCGTCTCAGGCTCAGGCAAGAGCAGCCTCGTTGTAGATACGCTATATCAGACGGTAGCAGGCAATTTTAATAAAAACTATGGGAAAAGGCCGCTTAAATATACTGGAGTTGCCGGTCTTGACAGACTTAAGGGTGTCTGTCTTGTAGATCAATCTCCAATTGGCCGGTCTCCGCGCTCTAATCCCGCTACTTATTTAAAATTCTTCGATTCAATAAGGTCGATTTTCGCCTCAGCAACAGAGGCAAAGCTCTATGGCTATGGCCCTGGTCATTTCTCTTTTAATGTAACCGGAGGCAGGTGTGAACTCTGTAAAGGTGAGGGCTACCAAAAGCTGGAGATGTACTTCTTCGAGGACTTATACGTGAAATGTCCCGACTGCGCGGGTAACAGATATTCTGCCGATACGCTTCGTGTAAAATTCAAGGGCCTTACAATAAGCGATGTATTGAATCTGAGTGTTGATGACGCCGCTGATATATTTTGGGATGTCCCTGCAATTTTAAAAAAACTCCAGCTCCTGAAAGATGTAGGGCTTGGGTATCTGAGAATTGGACAGCCTGCAACAACACTCTCCGGAGGCGAGGCGCAGCGTCTTAAGATATGTGCAGCGCTTGGAGGCACTGCAAACAAGGGGTTTCTGTACATATTGGATGAACCAACTATCGGCCTTCACATGCGCGACGTTCAGGCGCTCCTGACTGTACTGAGAAGGCTTATATCGTTAAACAACACCATTGTGGTTATAGAGCATAATATGGATGTAATCAGAGAGGCAGACTGGGTAGTAGACCTTGGACCTGAAGGGGGAGACGCTGGAGGGGAGCTGCTTTTTGAAGGGACGCCGGAGGACTTATATGAATGTTCAGATTCACACACAGGGACATGTCTCAATAAATATGTGCAACGGCAGGTGTGACGCCCTATGATTAAACTAAGCGACGACTTAAAGCACATAGGCTCATTTGTTGGAAGATGTTTTGGCGGTTTGTCAGATGAGGAGGCCGAACACCAGATCAGTTCAGCAGTCCATATCCCCAAATCCATTGAGGAACTGGACTCGCACGTAAATAATATAGGCCGTATCGTTGACAATGTAGCCAGACGTGCAACTGATTTTATAATATGTGCCGCAACGAATATTGAGGATTCATTTGACACCATCGGCAGGTACATAGCGGTAGAACATATGCCGCCTACACCCTGCTGCATCATGGGCAGGTCACTGTTTTATCTACTTCAGGAACACCTTGATGGAAACTCTGCACACCCGTCCTCGTGTACATACCACACGTAGAACAATTGGCATCAGCAACACGTTTACCCACGAACCTACCGCTCCTTTTTTCAGTATTAATTTTGATGACAAATATGCTACTCTTAAGCACTCAGAAGATATGATAGAAGATATACTGGTTAAGGCACTTAGAGAAATAGGGATAGAAACGGATTTTGTCGAGGTCGAGATTCCTAAACACGAGGCTCTTGGCGATATTTCAACCCCTGTGGCTATGCTGCTGGCAAAAAAACTAAGGAAAAAACCCTCGGTCATTGCGGATTCTATTATCGCAGCCATCAAAGAGCCGGACATATTCGACTCTATCGAAAAGGCCGGTGCTGGGTTTATCAACTTCAGACTCAAGCCGTCATATCTTCACTCAAAACTAAAGCAGCTCTATACAGAGGGTGAAAGATACCTAAGACCCAATGCTGGGAAAGGGAGAAAAATCCAGATAGAATTCGTAAGCGCTAATCCAACCGGCCCGCTGCACCTGGGACACGGCAGGGGGGCAGCCCTGGGGGCGGCAGTTGCAAATCTACTCTCAGCCGCAGGGTTCTCAGTCGAGAAAGAATTTTATATTAACGACGCAGGCAGGCAGGTGAAACTTCTTGGAGAATCAGTCTTCTGCCGCTATAAAGAACGCACAAACACGCCCTGTGATTTCCCAAAAGATGGCTACCACGGCGATTACGTAGATGAACTGGCAGGACAGATTCACAAAGACAACGGGGATAAATTCTCTAATGCCAGATTTGACGAAGTATCTGAGTTTTTTATCGGCTACGCGTATAAGGCAATGCTCTTAGAGATAAAAAAAGACCTCTCAGACTTTGGCGTCGAATTCGACACATGGCAGTCCGAGAAGGAGCTGTTCACAAATGGCACAGTAATAGAGGCCATCAAGCGCCTCAGAGATAAGGGATTAATCTATGACCATGACTCCGCCGTATGGTTTAAGGCAACGGCATTTGGGGATGAAAAAGACCGTGTGCTGATAAAATCAGACGGTCACTATACATATTTCGCTTCTGACATAGCCTATCACGTGTTAAAACTCAACAGGGGTTTTGACGAACTGATTAATATCTGGGGGGCTGACCACCATGGGTATATACCACGTATTCGAGCCGTTATTAAGGCAGCCGGAGGAGACGAAAATAAACTGCTTGTGCTGCTTGTTCAGATGGTAATGCTCCAAAGAGGCGGTGTTCCAGTACAGATGTCAAAGCGGGCTGGGGAGTTTGTCACACTCAGAGATGTTACTAACGAAGTTGGTAAAGACATTACGCGGTTTATATTTCTCACCCGTCGCCCGGACAGCCAGCTGGAGTTTGACATGGAAACCGTGAAAAAGGAATCTTCTGAAAATCCGGTTTATTACATCCAGTATGCCTATGCAAGGATTAACAGCGTCTTTGAAAAGGCGCGTGAAAGACAAATACCGGTAACGTTTGACGGTACAACAGACCTTTGCGTCCTGACCACCCCGGAGGAGCTGCTGCTGATAAAAAAACTAATCTTCTATCCCACAATGTTTCTAAACGCGGTAAGGACACGTGAGCCGCATAGGATTACATTTTACCTGCAGGAACTGGCAGGACTTTTTCATCCATTTTACTATAAGCACAGAATACTGGATGAGGAAGAGACCCTGACAAGGGCGCGGCTGATGCTCTGTGCCTGTGTAAAGATAGTAATTGCAGAGGGCTTAAACACGCTTGGCGTCTCAACCCCGGACAAGATGTAGCCTTATTTGCTGTTTCCCCTTGTGAACAGCGCATTTTTCATCGCATATAAGTACCACTTCAGATATTTTGGCGACCATTTTATGATTTTAAACCTCGACTGGCCTTTTGCCCTGTCATGCCAGACCGTAGGGATTTCTGCTATGCGGAATCCGGCAATGTGCGCCTTTACCACCAGCTCAAGGCCGATTTCAAAGCCGCCGTCGCTCTCAATTTCAAATGCTTCAATCACCTGTCTTCTGTATAACTTATAGCTGTTCGTTGCGTCGTGCGTGGGAAGTCCGGCAATAATCTTTAGCGACAGTCCTGCTGCCCTTGATAGATTTTTCTTTATAAACGGACCTCCTACCTGTCTTCCACCTTTTACATACCTGGAGCCGCACACTATGTCTGCGCCCCCTTCTATCAATCTATACATCTTGTCCACGTCGGCATAGTCGTCTGACATGTCTGCCATTGTCACAAGCAGGCACTCCCCTGCTGCAGTCTTTAGTCCTGTTTTAATTGCACTTACGACACCTCTTTGTGGGTTTTTCACAAAGGTTACCGGATGTCCCTGTTCAACAAATTGTTGAGCCGCAGGAAGTGTGTCATCCTCGTCAAAATCATAGACAAGATAGATTCTATGTGGAGTTGAGACATTTTTGTCAATAGCGCTCAGGACTGTGCCAATATTCAGCCCTTCATTATAAACTGGAATGATAATAGCAAGGGGGAGTTTACTCACTTATTGCCCTTCGTGAATGTTGCCCTCACTATATGCCGCCTATCTCTATCTGTGCCTTAATCCACGGGATAACCTCGTCAAGGGCTGCCTCAAGCGATGTTGCAGCCTCAAATCCCAGCACCCTCCTGGCCTTTTCCACGGCTGGAACCCTTTTTTGCACGTCATACTTAAATGGATCGTCGCATACATATCTGAACGGTTTACCGGGGTTTACTTTTTTCCAGATCAACTCTGCAAGTTCGAGGACTGTAGTTGAGCGGTCAGTTGAGATATTGAAATCCTCGCAGAGTGCCTTCTGGCTCTCTATGCACAGGCGGATGCCGCGCACAAGGTCACCGGCATAGGTATAGTGCCTGACCTGGTTCCCCTTTCCAAGAATGTGAAGCGGGTCCTGCCCCTTGAGTACCTTTTGAACGAGGTCAGGGACGACATGGCTCATGGCAAGTCTTACGTTGCCGGAGAGGATTTCCTTTTCCACCTTCGCACGTTTTTCCCCTATGCCGACTGCATTAAATGGCCTTATAATCGTATACGGGAGTTCGTACTGCTCGTAGGCGCCCTTTGCGAAATACTCGCAGGCCAGTTTTTGAAATCCATATGTGGACAACGGCGGCGGGCATTTTATCTGCTCTCCTTCAGGGGTTGGATAGATAGAAGTACTCTCAAACACCATTGAAGAGGATATGACGTTTATCTTTTTAAGTTTCCTGTCTTGAAATGCCCAAATCGCCGCGTCAAATGCCGCTGCGGTTATTCTCTCGTTTTCTGCGATTAAATCATATGCCAGCTCATGAAACAATGATATACCGCCTATGATTGCCGCAATCGCCACAATTTGGTCACAGTCTGAAAGCAGTTCCTTAAGAAGCCCAACGTCCTTAGCATCACCCTCGACGAAACGGAATCCTCTATGGGCATCATATGATTTTTCCACTTTACCGTATTTTGAGAAATTGTCTATTCCGACAACCTCATGTCCGTGTTCTAAGAGTTCGTCTACAAGGTAGCCGCCTATAAACCCGGCTGAACCGGTTACGAGAATCTTCATAGTATCTCCTTAATCATCAGCACGTGCAGCGGTAGCGCTGAGCGATTTTTTTATTTGGTCAACAGTTGTTGCTGCCGTGCCGACCTCTCCGACTACGATTCCTGCGGCGTGATTAGCTGTGACGGCAGCCTCCGGCATCGATGCCCCTGAGACGTAGGCAAGTGTAAACACAGCGATTACTGTGTCTCCTGCGCCGGTAACATCAAAGACCTCTTTGGCTGCAGTTGGTATGTGATGGATTGCTTTATCATGGAACAGGGTCATCCCCTCATCTCCGCGTGTTATTAAGACGGCGCCGCATTTGAGGTCTTTTTGGAGTTTAAGGCCTGCCTTTTCAAGTGACTGAGTGTCTCTGATTGAAATACCTGAGCCTTCTGATGCCTCTTTTTTATTTGGAGTTATCAGCGAGACCCCTTTATAATAATGAAAATGCCCTACCTTCGGGTCAACTGCTGCGAACAGGCCCCCGGCTGCCTTAGCCTGTTCCATTAGGAATTTAACAAGTTGTGCCGTTATCACACCTTTTTTGTAGTCAGATACGATAATGCCATCAAACTTTGTTATATTTGATGCAATAAAGCCGGTCAGACTTTTCAGGGTTTTTGCCCCAACCGGCTCTCTTTGTTCTCTGTCAAAGCGTACTATTTGCTGGTTATTTGCAATCACTCGTGTCTTTATAGTTGTTGGCCGTGTGTCGCGGAATACGCCGGAGATGTCAATCTTCTTTTCATTGAGAAGCGAACACATAATATCAGCCTTGTACCCTGTGCCGATTATGCCGGAGAGCGAGACGTGAGCACCTAGTGAGGCGATATTATTAGCTACATTTCCAGCCCCGCCGGGAAGGTATGTCTCGTCCTGCACATCAACTACGGGTACCGGTGCCTCGGGGGAAATCCTCTCTGCGTTACCCCATACGAAGTGGTCTAATATAATATCTCCAATTACAAGGATACGTTTGTCAGAAAAATTATCAAGTATTTTATTATAGTCCATCACAGTTTACCGGAGTGCATCGCTCTATAGAAAATAACACTACACAGTTTTTATTGTCAAGAGGAAGTTTCTTCCCCAAAAAACGCTGACATTCATGGCAAATGCACTAAGATATCAAAGGAAACACCTCTCAAGCCATGTGAAGGGGGTGTCACTAATTATATGTTTTCCCTAAAAAACCCTTTCAGCTCATCCAACGAGTCAGCCTTTTTTATAAGATTTTTATGATATTCCAACTTATCTATAGAATCCACTGTCCTGACCATATCCATCAGCTCAAGCCCGAATGACCCATATTTAAGCTCAAGCCCCAACTCAATTCCTTCAAGCAGACCCTTACGCTGCCCTTCAAGCAGACCTTCACGCTTTCCTTCAACTCGCCCTTCAAGCCTTCCTTCGAGCAACCCCTTGCGTTGCCCTTCGGCCAATCCCTGCTTGAACCTTACGTCCCTCTCCATATCATACATTATTGCCATTGCCTCCACCTCCTTACATACATCGTCATGCAGGTCCCTCAACTGCGACAGCACTTCCACCTGTCTTATGTACTTGCCCCGGAGTGTTTCCTCCGGCACCAACTCCTTCAGTCTACTCAATATCTCTCTTATGAATATTTTAACACCTTTCTTTTGATAATTGCACAAGATTGCGATTATCACTTCTTCGGGTTTACTTGAATACAGAAATTTATTGCAATCCACATCTCGCATATCAATTAGGTTATACCTATAGTTTACTGTCTCAGTTATGATTGTGTCAGTCATTTTAAGCGGCTCATTGCCTATGTAAAACACATACTGCAGCGGCTGAATATCATAAATCTCTGTCATATAAACCCAGTAGCGCAGCTCCCTATATACCATTTTGGAATAATTTGTGGCCTGAAACTCAATATGTACCAGACGCCGTGAGGCATCTTCTAATTCCACCATAAAAATAAAGTCGGCCTCCCGCTCATTCGTTATCTGGAGTTTGGTTTCTACTGGAGTGGATTTAACGGCTTTCAGACCAATTACATTCGTTAGCAGGGTGTCTACGACATCTTTTAGAATTTCCTTTTGTCATATCGTTTTGGCATTCGGCTGGTATTGTAACATTTGAGGTGAGTTAAAAGTACTTGACCAATGGCGACTGACTGCGCTGATATTAGGTTCTCTTTTAAAAAAGACACGTTCTGTGTTATATTTTGATGATGAATGACAGACTTCATAAAGAGAAGGGGTAATCATTGAAAATATGTTCATTCAACGTTAACTCAATAAGGGCAAGACTGGGGCTTTTGTTAGATTGGCTCAGACACCGCGGCGACGATATAGACGTTCTATGTCTTCAGGAACTCAAAACGGTTGACGAGGGGTTTCCCATTAATGAATTTCAGGCACTGGGCTATCACTGTGAACTCTATGGGCAGAAGGCATTTAACGGTGTTGCGATATGCTCACGGCTGCCTATCGTCTCTATCAGTAAAGGTTTTGGTTCAGATACAGAATGGGATAAGCAGAGACGCATCATGCAAGTGCGCCTGGGCGGGGCGGCAGACGGCATCACAGTAGTAAATGTCTACGCACCTCATGGCGGTGAGCGAGGCTCTGAAAAATATAATTATAAATTACAGTGGTATGAGCAGTTTAAATCATATCTCAGCGCAATAACCCATAATACTACCGCCTTCGTCGTTGGGGACTTTAACGTGGCACGCTATGACTCAGACGTATATGACCCGGCTGCACTGAAAGATACAATTGCAACTATGCCCGAAGAGCGCCGTGCCTTTGAGACTATTATTGAGTGCGGTTTTACGGACATATACAGCCACTGCTACCCGGATAAAAGCCACTACACGTGGTGGGCATACGGGGCTGCCATCTGGAAAGACCAAGGCATGAGAATTGACTACGCACTGGCAACGGCACAGGCCCTGACTATAACAAAAGACATTGGTGTTGACCTCTGGCCAAGAAGGAAAAAAACACCCACACCCTCCGACCACGCGCCCCTTATTGTGGAGACAGACTAATCACGACTTAACGCCAACAGTCATACTGAGGAATTAATGGGGTCTTTCATGCCAAGCTCATGAAATCCCCTTTGGCGTATTACGCATGAATCACACAGCCCACATGCACCAGTGGGGCCTGGGTCATAACATGAGCTTGTCAGCGAATAATCCACTCCAAGCGCTAAACCTGTTTGGATTATCTGTGCCTTTGTCATGCTTATCAGCGGTGCGTGAATCTTAATAGTTCCTCTACCTTCAACACCCGCCTTTGTTGCCAGATTGGCCATTGCCTGAAACGATTGGATGTACTCCGGGCGGCAGTCAGGGTACCCGCTGTAGTCAATGGCGTTTGCCCCGATAAATATATCATATGCCTCCAAAACCTCCGCCCAGGCCAAGGCAAAAGAAAGAAATATCGTATTTCTTGCAGGGACATATGTTATGGGAATCCCGCATACCCCATTAGCGTCAACAGCTTGTTCTCTGGCTTTTGGCACTTCCATATCGCTTGTCAGGGCTGAACCGCCAATGCTTCTCATATCAAGTTTAATAACCATATGGCGGTGTGCCCCATGAAACTCAGCAACCCGCCCTGCGCTCAGAAGCTCTGTGATATGTCTCTGCCCGTAGTCATATGATATAGCATAACACTCATAACCATCCCGTTTTGCTATGGCAAGGGCTGTTGTAGAGTCAACCCCACCGCTTAGTAAGACAATAGCCTTACGAGGCGGGCCGTGTTGCATATCACTTCACGCCCATACAAAACATTATGCTTTCAAGCAACTGATTAGTGTCTATGGGCTTTATGGTGTTTCTACATACCTTATCGCTTGTGTGCAGTTCGTCGTTGTAGGCCGTAGTAATTATAATGGGCGGTGGGTCTCCTATTTTTCGTATCTCTTCTATCATTGCCATTCCGCTCATAACCGGCATTTGAATATCAGTTATTACTAAGTCAATATCGTCTTTATTTGAGATAAAGATGTCCAGACCTTCCCTGCCATTTACTGCCTCATAGACTTTGGCTACCCTTCTTCTTAGAAATCTGACAAGCATAGCTCTAATATAGTCATCGTCTTCTGCGTATAGCAGTGTTATGTTTTTCAACACGGGCTCATTCATCATAGTTCTATCCTCAGTTCACACCAACCATCATAATTTCTCAGTGATATAGTGCCGTTCATATTATTCTCGATTATTACCTTTGCCATATACAGCCCCATGCCTGTCCCTCTTGTCTTGTCCTTGGTTGTAAAGTATGGATCAAATACCCTGGATTTTATCTCATCGGGAATCTCACCACCGTTATTTGCAATTGTTATGATCTTTCTGCCTGAGGCGTCATCCTTATATAGTTTTATCTTGATTATACCGCAAGAGAGTTTCATTCGTTGAAATGTGTCTTTTGCATTGGTTAGAATATTTAAAATTACATGGGCAAAGTCACTAGGATTCCCATGTGCCATCAAGGTCTCGTCTAATTCTTTGTCAATAAGCATGTCAGTTGCATATCCTAATATAAGGGACTCAGCCTTGTTTATCTCACTTGATATATTGAACTCTGTTTGCTGTTCATTCCTGATATAGAAAGTTCTAAAATTATCTATGATATTCGATAACATCTTTAACTCTGACATGGCGTCTTTTATGTTATTATCCAGATATGCCGCATCTAATTCATTATGCAGATACGCGTCCCGTATATCCTGTAATGAAACGGCAACACCACAAAGTGGCTGCCTCCAGTGGTGGGATATATTAACAAGCAGCTCGCTCATTGACAGATGCCGTGACTGCTCGTACACTATTTGGTCCTTTGCCCTGTTTTTTTCAACCTCTTCTGCCACTCTCTTTTCAAGATTAACTGTTATCTGCCTCAAATCTTCTTCTAACCGTATTCTTTGTGTGATGTCTCTCGATATTATACATAGTACCCTTCGCCCTCTATATGTAAAAGTTCCGACGCTCATTTCAACGTGAAATACTGTTCCGTCCCTGTGCTTGTGTAATCTATGGGAAGCTATTGCACTATCTGAGTTTATAGCTTCATGGATAGTGTCCAAGTTTTTCTCAGGTTCTGCTGATAAAATGTCTACCGTTTTGTCTTTCATGTCATCCTTGTTATATCCATATAGATTGATAAACGCATCGTTTAAATCTATTAATTCCAACGTGTTGGCATCACAAAGGCAGATAGCGTCATTTTCATGTTTAAATATTAGTCTATATTTTTCTTCACTGTCGCGCAGTGCGGTTTCCATGTTCTTACGCTCAGTATAATCGTCAAATATTGCAACAAAATACCCTTTTTTAGGACTGTAAACATTGATATTGAGCCAAATGTTCAGCGGCTCAAATAATAATTCATAATTTACTGCACCCCCGCCTGACGCCACGTTACCATATATCTCTATCAGCTCAGGATTGTGTTCTTTTATCGAAGGGAATACCTCGGTAACCTTTTTGTGGATTACCTTTTCTCTTTCTAATCCCGTTAGCATTTCGAAAGACTTATTAACCTCTAAATACACGAAATCGGAGGGATGATTACTACTGTCGTAAATCATCTCACAGTAAGCGTATCCATTAATCATGTTCTCGTTTTTAGCAAGCTCATCCTCTACTTTCCTGCGCAGTCTCAAGTTTATTGCCTTTAATTCCTCTTCGAGCCGTTTACGTTCTGTTATGTCGTGAATTGTTGAGCAGATAGCTGTCTTACCCTCTATAGTAACAGGTCCGGTATATATCTCTACATCTCTTACTTCCATCTTTGATGTGCGATGGCGGGTTGTTAATAAGTTACGCTTTTTAGCTATTACCTCTGAGGCGATCTCCTTTAGTTTTTCTTCGGGAAGGGTCTGTATATCCGGTAAGCTCTTTTTTAAAAATTCATCTTTTGTGTAGCTATAAAACTTACACGCCATTTCGTTGACATCCATAAACTCTAATGTCTCTGGATTGATTATCAAAACAGGTACGATTGTTTCATTGAAAATACTCCTGTACCGTTCTTCGCTTTCAATAAGGCACTTGTTTTGACGGATGTGTGAAATTTCGAAGGATAAGGCATCTGTCATCTCCTGCAATAACTCCACCTCATCACTGCCGAAAGCATTAGGCTCTATGGCGTAAATGTTTAACGCTCCAATAACAATATCATTAATAATCAGCGGTAGTGCAATGGATGACGCATAACCCCGTTTGAGCGCATCTTCTCTCCAGGGTGCATATTGTGGGTCTATGGTAATGTTATGGCAAATTACAGGTTTCTGCTGACGAATTGCAGCGCCGGTTGGCCCGAATCCTCTTTCTGATTCGCTCCACACTATATCTGCCTTTTCTATATAACCATCATCAAAACCATACGAAGATACCGGAGACACACGCCTTTCCTTGCCTGCTTCTTTATATCCTACCCAGGCCAATCTATAACCGGCATCATGAACGATTACCCTGCACAGGTCTTTCAATAATTGGGTTTCATCATTATTCGCACGAATTACTTTGTTGCATTTATAAAAGGCGTTTAAAGCCCTTTTAAATTCATTCGACTGCCATTTTTTCATATCTCTATCTTAAACTCCGCCCGTCGGATACCTGAGTTACATAGTAATAATTTCTACACCTATTCTTTCCTTTACCTCATGCTCACTACCGAGCATTCTATCAATCGTTTCGAGCGTTTTTACATGAAAGTACCTTTCTCCGCATTCGGTACACACCTCTGCATCGACGTTCTCTACTATATATAACTTCCCATGAAGCCAATGCTGCCTCCTTACTTTTTTATCAATTGTGTTACCTGTGCAAAATTCACAAATCATCTTCCCTCCGTTACTACATATGTCGTAATTACTACAAGGGTACTGTTTTCACTGAATCTGCATATTACATGTACCCTTTCACCCTTGAGAGAGAAACCTTCAATCATATATCTTGTACCTCTGATATCAGCATTAAGTTTTCTCTCTATTTTGCCTCTCAGTATTACATTCTCAACATCCTCTCTATCTAAAGCATCGTCAAACATTTCATCTTCAGCATGTGATGATATATAATAATCCTTATCTATTACTTTTTGCCTGATTCTCTGCAATATCGACATATATCCTAATATATTGAGCCAATTGCAAAATGCTGTAGTGTGCTGCACCTATAACATCCTGGATTCCCGTTTTCACGGGAATGACAGACAGGGAAAAGCGGCTTTCTGCTGCCATTCCCGCGTTCCCTCTGCTGTCCCGCCTTCTTTCTGCTGTCCCGCCTTCTTTCTGCTGTCATTCCCGCTTTCCCTCTGCTGTCATTCCCGCGAAAGCGGGAATCCATATCTTCAAGGGTATGCAGAAACGGGATACATTTATTCATTTTGCAATTGGCTCATTATTTAGATTTCACAGAATCCTCTCATATCTCTATCTTAAACTCCGCCCCGCCTTCAATATTTCTTACCGTGAGTTTCCAGCCCATGTTGGTTTCGATTATCGTCTTTGACATGTACAGGCCAATGCCTGTGCCTGTAGTCAGCGGTTTGGTCGTGAAGTGTGCTTCGAAAACCCGTTCTATTATATCATCAGGGATGCCGCCTCCGGTGTCGCTTATGGCGATTATTATTTTTTCACCGCTGTCATTGGAAATATTAATATCTATCTTGTCACTACCTCCGACAGACTGAGTCTTGGAACGTTTTGAGAGAATCGCGTCCCTCGCGTTATTAATAATATTTAAAATGACCTGCTTAAACTCGTTTGGATAGCCTGTTATATTATAACTGGAGAACGCTTCTTCTGATATTATGTTGATTGAGATACAGTCTTTCACAAAATACGCAAGGAACATTCCAACCAGCTCCTCTATTGCCTTTTTGACATCAAACAGGACTTTCTCTTTTGATGGACGTAAGAACTTGCGAAAATCATCGACTGTATTTACCATGAACTCTACATGTTTAACGATTATTTCCTGTATGTTGCTTAAATAGTCAGCATTGAGTTCACCGAAGGCATATGCGTCGCCAAGGTCCTGCGCTGAGACAGATATGACATTCAGCGGCTGCTTCCACTGGTGGGCTATCAGGCTTATCATCTCCCCCATTGCAGCCATTTTGGACTGCTGTGTGAGGAGCTGCTCTCCCTGCTGTCTTTTTTGAGTCTCCTCGATAACTTTATCAATTAGTTTCTGGTTTAGTTGGCGCAGCTCATCTGCCAGGCGTTTGCGTTCTAAGTGCTGCCACAGTCCATCCATTAATATAGTTAATTGACTAACGTCCGCCTGAGTATACTCCCCTGCTTTGTTTCCCACGGCTGTTACCATGACTATCCTATTGATATCGAATGTCGGTACTAACATCAGGTTTTTCAGAGGCACATGGCCTTCGCGGTATCCTCGCTTAAACAATGTAGTCGTATCGTAATCATTGACTATGACAGGCTTTCTCTGGCGTACCGCCTCACCCCACAGACCGGAGTGCTTTATCGAGAAGCTTTGGCTGGTTTTACTAATAGTGCATTCTTTCATTACACTTTCTGAGAACGATCCGGCTGTGTACTCAGTCTCATTCTCATTGCCAAATGATATGAAACCAATCGTGCTGCCCGTTAGCTCTATACTTTTCTCAAGTGCATAGTCCATTATTTCATTTGCTGGTTTGTCTGTAAATTGATTTAACTGAACCATAATCTCAAGTCGTTTTTCATTAAGTCTGCGAATTTCCTCTATTTCTTTCTGCTCTGTAATATCTTCCACAATTGCGAGGTGGCAAATGGGCGCCTCACCGCTTACCCAGAGAGGCACACATGTCAGATTTACCCAAACTACAGAGCCATCCTTACGGATATACCGCTTTTCAATGGTGAATCTGTCTATCTCGCCTTCCATTAATCTTTCCATATTGGCTAGATCAGACTCAATATCCTCGGGATGCGTAATTTCGACAAAGGTACGGCCTAACATTTCCTCATGCGAATAGCCGACAATGCTGCAATATGACTGATTAATCATAATAAATCGTTTGGGGATTGATTCGATAATGGCTATGCCTATTGGAGACTGATCAAAAATTGCCCTCAACCTTGTCTCTGACTGTTTAATTTGATACTCCAGTTCCCTACGGTGTGTAATATCCTCGGCAGTGCCGACTATCATATCGATCTTTTCATTGTCATATATAGGCGCAATGCTTATATTGATAATCCTTTTTACCTCGTCTTTACGCAATAACTCGGTCTCATAATTTACTACCCTCTCGCCGTGAACCGATACCTTAATAAACTGTTCCCTAACCTGCGGCAGCATATCATCGTCAAACAATGTCGAAAACGATCTGCCCATTAACTCATCCTTCGAATATCCTGTAATGCAGGTTACCTTATAGTTGGTCAATAAAAAATTGCCGCTCAGGTCGATTGAATACACAGCGTTTGTCGTGTTATCTAAGACCTTCTGTAAAAACTCTCTTCTGCGGTTCAGCTCTGCCTGATTATCTTTTAAGTCTGTAACCATTTTGTTGAAGGTGTTTGCCAATTGTCCAAGTTCGTCTTTAGTGTTTACAGTGACAACGGTATCGAGGTTGCCGCTTCCTATTGCACACGCAGCTTTTTTCAGGATCAGGATTGGGCGCGTCAGCCATTTTACTATTTTATGCGTAAGGATTAATGCCGCAAGAAGATAACATATAATAAGGACAACGACGTATCGCAGCTTATTATAATATGGGGCGAGGACATCGGAATAATCGCGCTTAACGACTAATGCCCAGCCAGTTTCGGCGTTTATAGGGATATACCTGTATGCCGCCAGCACAGTTACCCCCCTGTAGTCATTGTTGACAATTGTACCTTCGGCAGCATCTAACGCGCGCGCCATAATTGGGGAAGATATCTTGTACTGCAATGGAACCGCCTTCGAGCCGTCCGGAAGTGTATGTTTCAGGTTTATAAGCAGCCGTCCGTCGTTATCCGCTAAGACTGATTCTGTATTGTCCCCGCGTTGAGAGTTAGAGTTTAATGCCTCAAAAAAATCAGAGGCACTGACGCTCATAATGATGACATATCGCGGCTGCGAATCCACATCTATAACATGGGATATATAAAGGTCGGTATCACCGTCTGCTCTATCGAAGGCAAAACAGACGTAATAACATCGGGACTTAATTGCGCCAGATATGTAAAATTCGTATGAGACATCCCTGCCAATGTCTACAGTCCTTGTGGAAGCAATTACCTTACCGCTTTTGACGTCGGCCATCTGAATATGATGAAAGATATTATACGCCCTGCGGTAACTCTCCAGATAATTATTGAATTCCTGATTTCCCTCCAGCGGCACACCGCTTGAGGTATACCACTTTGTTAAACTGCTGCTGACAAATGCTTCTATGTTGGAGGTCAGGCTTAAAATCTGCTTATATATATTGTCCTTCCTGACATCGGCAATTTGATTTATTTTGGTTACGGCTTCATCGAATTGTTCAGCATAATCGCTTTCTACATCAGTAAACGGTATCCCTATTAAGTCTGTAAACATAAAAAATGTAACCATGACTATGATAATGAGCAGGCTTATAAACAGGAACATCTTTGCCCGTATGCTGGCGGACAGTATATCAAGCACAGAATTTTTCATTGATTTGCCTTTGTATCGTAATTAAACTCATCAAGATTATACTTACCTGGCATATTAATGACGTCATAGACAATATTTTTGTCAAAACTCCTGATTATTTTCTCGGCATCTACCGTGGAATCAATTTGCCCCTGACCCTTCAAAAATTCAATTATTGATGTAATCTGGCCGTCTTTTTTAAGAGATTTTTCGGGAATGACCGGCACTTCGGACTGCCACATCATATCTTTAATCGATATTTCCGCTATTTGCTCCGGCGTTATCTTAAACTTATCTCCCACGAGAGACTTAATATTTGCCTGTGTCCATGTGGCGGCAAGAAACAGATTGCCTCTGCCGCTCTTTATCCACTTTGTGGCTCGGATTTGAGCAGCCACAACCTCACGCACCACCTCGGGGCGTTTTATATAAAACTCCTTTGAAAAACTTATATATCCGAAGGTCAATGTCTTGTGGATAGCAACACTCTGAGGGTAGTTCATCAGCGTGAGGCTGACAGTGGGTTCCCATACAGAAAACGCGGAAATCTTTTTATTTATCAACGCGTCTGCCATTTCTATATTCTCTAGCGGCACAAGCGTAACGTCTTTTTCAGTCATCCCCGATTTCGTCAATGTCTTAAGCAGGGCATAATGTGCCGTAGAGCCGGGCACATATCCAATTCGTTTGCCTTTGAGCCGGTCTATAAACTCATACCGTCTTGAGACTATGGCAGTAAAGGACTGCTGCATTATGGAAGGAATAATTACATCTTTTTTCGCTGCCGCTGTAATAGCAGGCATATCCCCTATGATTCCGGCTTGTAAATCATCGCTTAGAAAGAATTTATTGCTGTCTTGACCATTTAAAAACCGGTAGAAGATAACCGTCAACCCCATTTCCCCAAGCTTACGCTTTAATGTCAAATCCCGGCTCATAACTGTGGCTATCAGACCAGAAGGCAGGTAAAGCGGCTGAAACCCTATGTTCATGTAACTGTCTGATTTCTCAAATTTATATTTGGAATAATAGGGATTATCTTCAGGCTTTGCGGCATGTGCAGTACCCGGCATCGGCGATATTAAAGCAGAAATCGCAGCAATGCAGATAATAATTTTGAACAGCTTCAACTTCACCATTATTGACACCACACCGTGGTTGTATTGTAACATTCATGACATTTTTTTTCAACGCCGCTGTGTTAAATGCCTGATTCCTGAGTGTCCTTAATTGATTGTGTTGACCCCATTAGGTATTTAAATATTGACAGACTAAATAATAATGTAATATCATCCGATTATAGTACTACATTTAATCCGTTAGATGGATTAAAAATATTTAAGCATAGAGAGGGTGTGGTTATGTCAAAAGTCAGGACAACGATGAGAGGGCTTTTAAAGATGAGGCTGTTGCTGCTGGGGTTCGTGTGTCTTTCAATGATACTGTCTCAAACGGCATTTGCAGTGCATGGAATCAGCACCAGCGAGCTGGTTAAATCATCAGAGGTTATCATTGCCGGTAAGGTAGAGAAGGCAAGCTGCCACTGGAGCAAGGGAACGGTTGTTACCAGGGCAACTGTGAAAGTAAACGAGGTTCTCGCAGGAAGTGTCGGCAACAAAGATATCGTCGTCGAGTATGAGGGCGGCAAGGTAGGCGACCTTGAGTTAAAATTAACAGACGCAGTAACTCTTACCAAGGGCGAGGAGATAATCCTGTTTCTCAAAATGGGTGAGAGCAAACTTACCGGCACCGTGTTTTTAATCTCTGGCGAGGCACAGGGCAAGTACATCATTAAAAACGGTATTGCCACAAAGCATGGGTTTACGCTTGAGACAAACCATGACGTTGTTGACAATAATATCCCCGTAAAAGACCTGATTGCTAAGATAAAGACAACTCAATAGAGCGCTGCGTGACTACACATGAGAAATACATGTGCCGTGGTTGTGGATACGTATATGACCCGGCACATGGAGATAAGTCTGTGGGTATCCCTGAGGGGACAGCCTTCGACGATTTACCCTCTGGCTGGCGCTGCCCCTTATGCAGTGTCGGCAAATCAGAGTTTATTCCCTGGTAGGGCCTTACCCCTTAAACACAAAACCTCTTTTAAAGACTGCAAGACATGCGTCCACTACGTTTTTGTCGTACAGTACACCGCTGTTGGATGAAATCTCACCTAATGCCCTGTCTATACCCAGGGCAGGCCGATATGGTCGATGATTAGTCATGGCCTCAACAACATCTGCTACGCAGATTATCTTAGCCTCGATTAATATATCGTCTCCTTTGAGACCTAATGGATAGCCTGAGCCGTCTATTCTTTCGTGGTGCTGGAGGATTATCTGTGCAACAGACCACGGGAAATCTACATCTTTTAATATATCATGTCCTATTTGTGAGTGATGTTTCAGCAGATTAAACTCTGCATCGAGAAGTTTACCCGGCTTGCTTAGGATTTCAGACGGCACGTAAATTTTCCCAACATCGTGTATGGAGGCCGCCATCCTTACTCCCTCTATCATATCTTTTGGGAATCCCAGCTCGTCGGCCATGGCGCGTGACAGGTCTGCTACCCTGCGTTGGTGTCCTGCCGTGTACGGGTCTCTTGCCTCCAAAATAGCTGATATGGCCACGACCACAGAGCCTGTGAGTTTGCGGAGTTTCTCAATTGCCTGCTCACGTTCACGCCTCTCCATGACATGAGCAGTTATATCGCGCAGTATCGCTGTAAAAAAAGTCCCTGTCTGCACAGTCCACAGCGCTCCAGAAAGCTCTATTGGAAACTCCTCACTGTCTTTTCTCACCGCAGTTAAGGTGATCTCCTTACCCAGCAGATAGGAATGCCCTGTCTCAATTGCCGTCCTAAAATCTTTTCTGAAATTATCTTTCTGCGGCCCAGGCACAATTATATCAAGCGGTTTCCCTGCCGTCTCATGCTGGGTATAACCGAATATCTTTGCCGCCCCGTTGTTCCACAGGACTATCTCGGCGTCTGTGTTTGCACAGATGATGGCGTTGTCCGTAGTCTGTATGATTGAGCGCATCTGCTCTTCATTTCTTAATAAATGTTCCTCTGTTCTGGCACGGCTGATAATCCCAGCAAGCGTATTTGCTACTGCCGCGAGAAACTCCTCTTCCTCCTGGGTGTGCTCATGCCCCTCACTCACATATAGGTTCAGCACCCCTAGTACCCGCTTGCCCAGTGTTATAGGTACGCAGTAGTGACCGTGCGGGAGCATACCGTCATATTTGTGTTGATGGCGGTCATCTACTGAATTCACGAATAATATCTCTCGTGTGGCGGCTGCCAGCCCGCAGAGGCATCTGCCAACTGGGACCACGCTGCAGAGCTTTAACTGAATTGGATCAAAATTCTTCTGCGCAAACAACACTAGTACCTCTGGTCTTTCAGTCTCTATAATGTGAATGCTCCCTTTTGCATGAAACACGAGCCACTGGTACGAGAGAATCAGGTCAAGTATTAAGTCAAGCTGTCTCCTCAGGGGAATAGGTTTTAGGGCTATCTGCAAGATTGAATTTATTATTGCCTGAAGCTGACAGTTTTTCTTTAATTGCTTGTCCAGCATCTTACGCGCGGTTATATCTCTGAATACGGTACAAAGGAGTTCTTGTCCATCTATCACTACAGTCTTTGCCCTAAGTTCTACAGGGATGTGACGGCCTTCTCTATGCCTCAGGTATATGTCGTCTACGATGTGTTTATCGTCGCTGCCCTGCAGGATATTTGCATATCTCTGTCTTTGTTCATCAGGAAATATTTTATAAAGGCTCATCCCCTGTAGTTCTGCTGATGGTATGCCGAGAAGCTCTGAGAATTTATCGTTGCAGTAGCAAATAACACCAGTTTGTGCGTCCGCTTGAAGGATGAAATCCCCTGTTGTGTCAAGCAACTGTCTGAATTTTCCCTCAGATTCGCGGAGGCGTTGTACCTCAGACAACAGTTGAACTTCCGTTAAGTGTTCGTTGTCCATCGCCGCCTCAATATAATATTGCCTTTGTCAGCTGACCAGCGTCTATAATAACACTGCGTACTATATATCCGCCAAGCAGTGCCAGTGATGACGAGATAAAACTAAGCCAGGGCTTGTGAGTTTTTACCTTCGAGAACAACTCATAGGCTGCAGCAATAAACGGTATCACTATCCCTGCCGCCACAAACCCAATCCAAAATGATACGCTGAATCCACCGCATGTTACTACAGCCAGTGCGCTTACAGCGCTCTCTGTTGACCTGCCCATGCCAATAAGAAAAACGGCTGTTGCCAATGACAGAAAATATAGCAGGGTAAAATCCACTTTTGTGATAAAAGAGTAGGGGATGTCCGTCCCCCAGCCTCCACGCTTAAGGCATAACGCCAGAGATATAGCTGCAAGCCCATCAACTATCGCAGAAATAAACAGCAGCACAGGAATCATCGGGGTATTCCAAAGAGGCCGTGCAGTCAGTGTAGAAAGGAGCAGCCCTGTGTACAGGGCAACGCATGTGGAAAGCACAAACCCTAAGAGCTTTATCGTATTTATTGTGCCGGTCTTTGACTTCAATTTTAGATAGTCCTTTGGAAGGTTAATAATGAAATAGACGATGCTTACCCCGGAAAATAAAGAGATAATCCACGCCCCGACAGACATGATTGACTTGTATTGAAATGTCGTAAGAAGAAGCCAGAAAAGCCACGGTCTCTCTAAATCAAATACCAGCCCCACCATCCCCGCCATTATTGGAAACGGTGCGATATACGCCCCGGCGCGCACAACACTCACGTACTTCGCCGGATTTATAAAATCAGCGGCAATTGACACTATCATAGCCCCGGCGCTTATTCCGGCGCTAAACAAGTAGAACGTTATCAAATAGTTCCAGTATATTTCTCTCAGTGTCTGTGTCCTCTTTATTTGGTGATTTCCCAAACTGGGAAATGCGACGTCAGCTTCAGGCGGTTCCTACTGAAACCTTTCCCTTGCCTTTTGAGTGAGACGCGTCTTTAAATACTGCCTTAATTCCTTCCTTAAGTGGCTTTACGTCTGGTGGCTTCGGTAAGACAAGCATACTCCATAGACCGGCGTATGGGTCATTTGTAGCAGCGGCATTTTTGCCTTTCATGCCCTTGTCAGCGGAGCACGAGGCCAATGCCCATATTAAAATCGATAATGCTATTTTTTCCATATTACTGTATACCCGCTGTTATTAAGGGTCTCATAATAGAATCAACTCGAAGAATGAGGGCTCTGCCCTCAAACTCCCGGCAGGGAACTTGTCCCCTGCACCCCATCTACAGGGCTTCGCCCCTTTGAAATATTATTATGAGACCCTTAATATGACAACTACCCTATAATATAATAAATCGAAGGCCTTGTGTTCAAGTCTTTTCCTATCTGCACAGTTTTTTTTGTAGCGGCTAGTTTAGATATTTCGCTGTTGGGGTTGTTTAAATCACCAAAGACCCTCACGCCGGTAGGGCAGGTGACTACACACGCCGGTAAGTCATCTTTTCCTAACAGCCCGGCACAGAAGCTGCACTTATGAACATACCCATGCTCATCGCTTACAACTCGCGCATTGTACGGGCAGCTTAGGATGCAGTACTTGCAGCCGATGCACTTTTTTATGTCAACTGCCACAATACCGTCGTCTCTCTTGTAAGATGCACCTGTCGGGCAGACGCCGACGCACGGGGGATTGTCGCAGTGCTGGCACTGCATCGGCGTAAATCTCCTGTTATAGTTTGGAAAATGCCCGAATTCCTGTTCCTCTATGCGGTTGAAATACTCAGTCATTGGCAGTTCGTTTTGATTATGGCACGCTGCCACGCAGGCGAGGCATCCCACGCACCTTGTAGTATCAATAATCATAGCCCATTTTGGATTTGTGCTCATGCCTTTGCCACCCTTACGATTATCTCGTTACACATGACATGCCCAACGGCAGGGTCGAAGTACGTGTCGAGGAAATCGTTATAGTTTATGCCTTTCCCATAGGCAGTAGTCAGGTATTTCGAGAATATGCCGTAGCCGCTTGGCATCCATACAGCCGATGGATGAAGCCCATCGGTTAGGCGCACCCTTACTGTGCCCTTGCCTATATCAGACTCGACAATCACCGTATCGCCGTCTTTGAGGCCAATGGCCTCTGCCCGCTTGCGGTTAATCCAGAGGCGTATCATGTCATAACGGCTGCTTAACTCCATCAGGTATGGGACGTTGGCGGTCATGGAGTGTGTGTGGATGGCCTGTTTGCCGTGGAGGAGCCTGAATGAGTTTTTGTCTGATGAATCGGGTGCGACAAGCGGCTCCTGCCACCGCGGCATTGGGTCAAGCCCCCATGCCTCAAGCTGGCTTGAGTAAAACTCAATCTTGCCTGATGGAGTCTTACACGGTTTAAACCCCTCTTCCCAGCGCGGGCCAACCTCTATGACGCCCCCCTTTTTTAATTCGTCAAGCGTGACTCCAAAGGGTTTCAGACGCAGGGTGTTGAGCTCATCCATTGTAAAGTTAAAATATTTCCCTATTCCAAGCCCCCTGGACAGACCGGTTATGATTTCCAGCAGGGGTTTTGTGTCATACATCGGCTTTACAACTTGCTGAACCATTGTAAGTTGGGCAACCGGCCCTGAGTGTACAGTATCAACATGGTCGTCCCTTTCAAGGAAAAATGACTCAGGCAGCACATAGTGTGAAAGCGCAGCGGTCTCTGACATCACACAGTCAATAGTGACAAGCAGCTCAAGCTTCTTATACCCGGCAATGACCCTTGCGGGATTGGGATTGGTTCTCACAGGGTTCATATGATAGACGAACCCTGCCTTTAGTTTTCCTGCGAGGGCAAGTTCAGGGACAGCGTGTGCGATTCCATCGGAATAAGAGGCGGTGGGGTATCTGCCGGGCACACCAGCGCCGTCGGCCTTTTCGACATCAGGGATTACCGGGGCGGGGTGACCGCCTTTTTCAAGCTCACCAAGCGTAGGCTTAAGGGGCATAAAAAGCCCTCCCACGCGTTCATAGTTGCCGATGAGAAAGTTTGCAATGGCTACAGCCCGTGCCGTCTGAAAGCTGTTTAAATATCCAGCACCGTAGCCGCCGTGATAGCCCCTGTGAATAAGGGCGCGGGGTTTATTGCCAGCGAATTCCCTTGCGATGCGGTATATTGTTTCTTTTGGTATGTCGCATATTTTTTCTGCCCACTCAGGGGGGTATGTGACGATTTCATCTCTAAGGCTGTCGAAGCCAATAGTGTGTTCTTCGACAAATTTATGGTCATATAGACCTTCTTCAATGATAACGTTAATCATAGCTAACAGAAAGGCCAGGTCAGCTGCCGGCCTTACGGCAAGCCAGTCGTCGGCCATTACTGCCGTCTCGCTGTGCCGCGGGTCGAGGACAACAAGGCGCGCCCCCTTTCTTTTTGCTGTGGCAATGTCCTTGATTTGCTGGAGTTTGACACCTCCCGCCGGGTTTCTGCCAACCAAGATGATATATCGGCTGTTTTTCAGGTCATTGTCGGGGAGACCGCCGCATGTGGCGTTAAAAGCGGCATTTCGAGCGGTAAAACACGTAGCGCCGTGGGTTATAGTATTTGGAGAGCCAAGTGCGTGCATAAACCTGAAGGCAAGCGGCATGTTGGCCATAGGATACTGTATCCAGAAGACCGACTGAGGGCCGTCGTCCATGATTAGAAGGTTCAGTTTTGTGGAGATTTCCTCAAAGGCTTGTTCCCATGTGATAGGCTCGTATGTGCCCTTGTCAGTCCTCTTAAGGGGCTGCTTAATCCTGTCCGGGTTATATATATCCTGAATATAGGCATGTCCGCGCGGGCAGACTGTACCTGCGTTGTTGTATGTTTTGGGGTTTCCATCGGCTTTCCAGACACGGTCATTTTTCACATATACATAGATGCCGCAGCGGTTTGCGCCACAGCCCTGACACTGTGTTGGGATTTTACTGGCATTAGGCTTTACACCTGCGGCATGTTCCGTGCTGCATGACAGTGTCCCAGCCGCAAGACCGGAGGCTAATGCACTGCCCGCTGCCGCCCGCATAAATGTCCTGCGAGTTATCTTTTTGTCAAACGACATCCTTTATCATAACATTTTGCATACAAAAAATTGACTTAGCTTGTGAACTCAGCGTACGCTTTCGGGTCAGGCCCATATTTATTGTCGCCCCGCGTGCCCTCTGTAACGGCTAAGTATAGATTGTATAGAGGGATAAGCAGAAACCACCCGCTTTTATCAACATCGTGCATCCTGCGAATACCTGCAGCAATCGAAGGGACAACAACAGCAAGGGTATAGAGTTTATGAACTGCATCAATCCCTAATACTCCATCAACAACACCAGCCGCAATGGAGAATATAAAGTTATACAGAATATACATCCAGTATTCTTTCCTTCTGGCCCTGCCGCTGAATACTGCATACTTTTTCAGTACCGTTATGTACCACTGCATGGGGTGCCTCCGCTTGACTCATTATTTTACAAATAATCACATCAGCAAGACGACATCGAATCATGCCGTCTTGCCGATGCACAGGTAACCCCTATCTCTCTATCGGGTAGTTGGCTTTTACCCAGTCGGCTAGCTTCATGTCTACGGCGGTTACGTTGGTAAAGCCTACGTCTTGCAGCGCCTTTGTAGTCAGAGCAGCCCTTCCGCCAAGTTTACAATAGACATAAATCTTCAGTGCTGTGTTGGTCTTGTCTGGGAAGCCGGCAAGGGCCTTCCAAATCTTAAATTCTGCAAGCCCGCGTGGTATATTAACTGCGCCGGGGACACGACCGCTGGTAAACTCCTCCGGCTCTCTGGCGTCAATTATTATGGCGTCGCCCTTATTGTCAGCAATCTTCTTAAAGGCCTCCATATCGATGAGCTTTATCTCTTTCTTGACCTTTGCTACATACTCATCAACCTGAACCGGCCACGCCCTGTTAGGGTCTGGTTTTGGCTCTTCTGCTGCACATAACATTGGAACTGATGCAAATACTATAACAACAACCCATGCTGCAGCAATCATCTTTTTGAGTCTCATCTCTATACTTCCTCCAACACAAATAGATTCTACCGGGAAGCCCGATATATCGCTTATCTGTAACCAGAATTTCACCGTGTTAATTATGTATCCCCGCCCGCTGCATTATAACATAGTAAGTAACATAAAAAAACAAATTTATTATATGAAGCAAGGGGGGCAGCCGTGCCAAAGCCGTAAAAAGATTTACGCCGCTGACGAGTTTGACTTTTACCCGCAGAGTGTTGCTATCATATGTGGTAACGACTGCGAAGAAGGAGAAATGATTTGAAAATTGCTATAACCGGACTCCCAAACTCTGGTAAGACTACAGTATTTAACGCCCTTACAGGTCTGAACGCCCAGACCTCCATATATCCATCGTCAATGGAAGAGCCGCATGTCGGTTCAGTCAGGGTCAATGATAAACGCGTGGAAATACTCTCGGGTATCTATAAACCGAAAAAGACTACCTACTCTTCCATTATATATACGGACTTTCAGGGACTTACAAAAGGCGACACTGCACACAACAGGAAGGTCTTCGAGTTCATCAGGGATGCAGACGCCATTGTTGAGGTGGTCAGGGCATTTGAAGACGACTCAGTTATACATCCAGACATCACAGTAGACGCAGCCAGAGACGCATCAAATCTCGAATCAGAACTCCTGCTCTATGACCTCGACCTGGTCGAAAAACGCCTCGGACGTATGACCGAGGCCGTCAAACGCGGCAAGCGCCCCGATGAGACGGAAAAGAAAATCCTTGAGAAATGCAAAGAGATACTATACAAAGAAATCCCGCTCAGAAACGCTCAGTTTGCAGCGGAAGAACAAAAGGCTATTGTACACCTTCAGTTTATATCCATAAAGCCAAAGATTATTGTTGTCAACGTATCAGAAGAGGCAATAGGCAAGACTCAACTGCTTGTAGAGGAGGTTGCAGCACGGGTCAATTTTGACAAAAATGCAGTCATAGCCCTCTCCGGGAAGATTGAAATGGAGATAGCGCAACTGCCCCCCGACGAGGCGGAGTCATTCCTTAAAGATATGGGCATAGATGAGCCAGCGCTGGATAAAGTAATAAACAAGGGCTACGAACTGTTAGGGTTGATTGCGTTTCTCACCGTAGGAGAGGACGAGGTGAGGGCGTGGACAATAACCAAAGGAATATCGGCACTTGAGGCCGCAGGGAAAATCCACTCAGACATAGAGAGGGGGTTTATCAGGGCGGAGGTTGTAGCATATGGGGATTTTATCTCAAGCGGTTCGATGGCCGGGGTTAAAAAGCTGGGATTAGCGCGGCTGGAAGGGAAAAGTTACGTCGTTGAGGACGGCGATATAATAAATTTTCGTTTTAATGTATAAATGTTACATTTTTTTTTGCCAAACCACAGGGTTTTCGGCTATAATCAGCAAGCGAGGGAGCTGGCATGGAGTCAACAAACAAACGGTCAGGATAGGGGTCCCGGCCAAAGGAGGGAGCAATGAAAGCGCTGATTTTGACAAACGAGTATCCGCCTAACGTATACGGCGGCGCTGGCGTACATGTCGAATATCTCACGCGTGAGATGTCAAGGCTGATTGATGTAGAGGTACGGTGCTTTGGTGACCAGGTAGTTGACGATAAGTCACTTAAAGTCAGGGGCTATTGTGTTGAGCCAAAAATGGTTGATGATAGTGAAAAAAAGCTGAAGGCGCTTTATTCAGCCCTGTATAATTGTATAACTTTCAACGTTAAACCTATCGATGCTAACGTCGTACACTGCCACACATGGTACACCCATTTTGGTGGCATCCTTGCAAAAAAGTCCTATGGAATTCCGCTGGTAATCACCACCCATTCGCTTGAGCCTCTGCGTCCGTGGAAGCGGGAACAGCTTGGGCTTGGATATGACGCATCGGTGTGGGTGGAAAAGACCGCCCTTGAGATGGCAGATTCAATTGTTGCGGTCTCAGAGGGGATGAAAAAAGACATCATCGAGCTTTTTAATGTTGACGCCAATAAGATATCAGTCATATACAACGGCATAGACACGCAGGAGTACTGCCCTGTGGAATCAAAAGAGGCATTGGTGCAATATGGTATTAACCCCGACAGGCCATATTGCCTTTTCGTTGGCAGGATAACGCGCCAGAAGGGGATTATTCACCTTGTTAACGCCATCAAGCATATCAACGACGAGGCGCAGATAGTCCTGTGCGCTGGGCAGCCCGATACACCTGAGATAAAACATGAAATGGAAGAGGGCATTAAAAATATCAAAAGGGACAATGTCATCTGGATACAGAAGATGGTCCCTAAGAAAGAGGTAATACAGCTGTATACGCACGCCTCTGTTTTTTGCTGTCCGTCGATATATGAACCATTTGGAATAATAAACCTTGAGGCAATGGCATGTTCAACACCCATTGTGGCAAGCGCAGTGGGCGGCATTGTTGAGATAATCGAAGAAGGGCAGACAGGCTATCTTGTCAAATTCGACCAGCATAAGTCAAGCCCATTTGAGCCGGTCAACCCTGAGGAGTTCTCAAGAGACCTCGCCGGAATGATTAATAAAATCCTGTCTGACAAGGAGCTTGCACACTCAATGGGGCAAAAGGGAAGACTGCGGGCGGAGAGATACTTCAGCTGGAGCGCCATAGCAGCCGAAGTCGTCAATTTATATGGAAAACTCGTTTAATAGTTTTAGATGAACTAAGTTATTAAAGAGAGGTGCCGGATGTTGACTAATCCATTTGTCATAAGAGATATAAGGCCAAGCATCGATGCTGGGACAAATCCAATAAAGAGAGAGGTGGGGGATGTCCTTACCGTCATGGCAACGGTCTTTAGGGACGGTCACGATATAACCAAAGCCGTACTGAAATATAAAGAGAAATACTCCGGTGACCAGTGGGAATACATAGATATGGTGTCAGTTAATCCAGGCCTTGACTTATGGGAGGGCAGCTTTGTCCTTGAGAAAAACACCCGTTACCTGTACACAATAGAGGCATATACGGATGTCTTTTCCTCATGGCTCAAGGATACGCTGAAGAAATATGAATCAGGACAAGATATAAAAAGCGAACTGGCCGAGGGTGAAATATTAATTGCCGGTGTTGCTGAACGTATTGCTACTGAAGAAGAGAAGAGATACTTTAGCGATATTGTGGAAATCATAAAGAAAAAGAGGGCGGCTAATGATAAACTTAAAATAATGTCTGACCCGCTCCTTATGGATGTTATTAAAAGATACGCCCTCCGCGCCGACCTGACAGTGTACGAGCCGTATCTTGAGGTAATTGTTGACAGGGAGAGGGCGCGCTGCGCGGCATGGTATGAGTTCTTTCCACGTTCTGCAGGGAAAGACCCAACAAGGAGTTCGACATTTAAGGAGTGTATTGAGAGGCTTCCTGCGATAAAAGAGATGGGCTTTGATGTTGTCTATCTGCCACCCATTCATCCCATCGGAAAGACAAAGCGCAAAGGCCCAAACAACTCACTCACTGCTGGCCCTAAAGACCCCGGCTCACCATATGCAATCGGCAATGCCAAGGGCGGACACATGGCCGTTGAGCCAGGGCTTGGGACGATTAAAGATTTCGAACGCTTCGAGAAGGCATGCAGGGCTCTTGATATGGAAGTAGCCCTCGATTTTGCAATCAACTGTTCCCCCGACCATCCATACGTCAAAGAGCATCCTGAATGGTTTTTCAAACGTCCTGACGGTTCGATTAAATACGCTGAAAATCCCCCGAAAAAATATGAAGACATATATCCGCTTAACTTCTACGCACCTGATGGGTCATGGAAGGCGCTATGGGAGGAGATGAAGGCAATCCTAACCTTCTGGATAGAGAAAGGTGTAAGGATATTCAGGGTGGATAATCCGCATACGAAACCTGTCCCGTTTTGGAAGTGGCTGATAACAGAATTACAAATGCACTACCCTGACGTGATATTTCTGGCCGAGGCGTTTACAAGACCACCGGTGATGAGAGAGCTTGCTGCGGTTGGCTTTACTCAGTCATATACGTATTTCACATGGAGGAATTTCAAGGGAGAGATAATCGACTACTTCACTGAGTTGACACAGTCAGAGGTGAATGAGTGTATGCGGGGAAATCTCTTTGCCAATACGCCTGACATCTTGCCCCAGATACTTCAGATAGGGGGGCGAGCAGCCTTTAAGATGAGATTCGTCCTTGCCGCCACACTATCCTCTGTCTATGGTATATACAGTGGCTATGAACTCTGTGAAAATAATGCGGTAGATGGAAAAGAGGAATATCTGAACTCTGAGAAATATGAGTTTAAGGCATGGGACTGGGACAGACCAGGCAACATAATTGACTTTATCACACTAATAAATAAGATCAGACGAGAAAACCCGGCCCTTCATTATTATAAAAATCTACGGTTTTTCCGCTCTGACAATGAAAATATACTGTTTTATGGGAAGGCGTCGCCAACTGGTAAGAACATCGTCCTTGTAGTTGCCAACCTTGACCCGTTTCAGACACATAACTCGATGGTATATATCCCGCTGCAAGACCTGGGGATAGGATATGATGAGACCTATGAGCTTCAGAATCTGATAAACGGCGAGAGAAAGTTATGCAAGGGGGAGGAGTTTTTCGTAACGCTTAATCCGGCCTGGGAGCCTGCCTTTGTCTTTAGGCTCGACAGGTGGACGCACAAGGAGGAGAAATTCGACTACTTCGGGATGTAATTTGAGATGTCTTGAGTCATGAATATTTTTAGGCTTATCGCAAACAACTGTGCCGATTTGGTCAGGAACAGAGAGATACTCATAGAGCTGGCGCGGAGGGATTTTAAGTCCAGATATCTGGGTTCGTTTCTGGGTGTTCTCTGGGCATTTGTGAACCCGGCGGTCTATATAGCAATTCTGTGGTTTGTCTTTCAGTTAGGCTTTAAAGCAATGCCGACAGACAATGTACCATTCATCTTGTGGTTGATTCCAGGCATAATAGCGTGGTTTTTTATCTCTGACGGTATAGCGGGCGCTACGCACTCTATATTGGATTACAGTTTTTTAGTAAAAAAGGTAGTCTTTCGGGTAAGTGTGCTGCCCATTGTGAAGATCATCTCTGCCCTTTACGTACATTTATTTTTCCTTGTCTTCTTATTCATCGTGTTTTTAGTTTACGGCTTTGGTCTTTCGATCTATTCGCTTCAAGTGCTTTATTACCTGTTTGCCTCGCTTATGCTGGTGTTGGGGATTTCATGGATAACGTCCTCTGTGGCTATTTTCTTCAGAGACGCAGGGCAGATAGTCCAGATGGCCCTGCAGTTTGGGTTTTGGCTTACGCCGGTGTTTTGGTCTGTGAAGTCGGTGCCGCAGAAATATCTGTTTCTGCTAAAGCTAAACCCGCTGTATTATATAATCAGCGGCTACAGGAACAGCTTTATATATAAGATATGGTTTTGGGAGACCCCGCTGTTAACACTGTATTACTGGGTTGTTACAGCGGTAGTTTTGGTAACGGGCTTGAGGTTATTTCGCAAGATGAGGCCGCACTTTGCAGATATGCTTTAGAGAGGGGGATTAGGCAGGCCGTGCTGATAAGCGCTGACAGAGACCCCGCCGTAGGCGAAGAGGCCATTATCGAGGCAGCCGCACTGACAAAGGTCTATAAACTCTATAAGCGGGCAGTGGACAGGCTGAAGGAGGCCCTGAACCCTTTCAACAAAAGATACCATGAGGATTTCTATGCCTTAAGAGATGTCAGCTTTAAAGCAATAAAGGGCCGGACAGTCGGCATAATAGGGAAAAACGGGGCTGGCAAGTCCACGCTGCTGCAAATACTGACAGGGGTGTTAACGCCAACAAGCGGCGTATTAACCAAATGCGGCAGGCTCTCTGCGCTGCTTGAGCTTGGCGCAGGGTTCAACCCCGAACTCACCGGCATAGAGAATATCTATTTCAACGGCACAATAATGGGCTACAGCCGTACTGAGATAGACGAAAGGCTTGGGGAGATAATCGCATTTGCCGACATAGGGGAGTTCATCCATCAGCCGGTTAAGACCTACTCAAGCGGGATGTTTGTGAGGCTGGCATTTGCCGTGTCCGTAAGCGTGGAGCCTGATATCTTAATAATCGACGAGGCGCTGAGTGTCGGAGATATCAGATTTCAAATCAAGTGTTTCCGCAAAATAACAGATTTCAAAAACAGCGGTAAATGTATCATTCTTGTCTCACACGACATCGGGGCAATAAAAAGGCTCTGCGACAGCGTGATATGGCTGAGAGACGGGCAGGTTTATTTAAACGGTGACCCGGAATATGTGTGTAAGGAATATATGTCATACATGTTTTATGACGGCTCTTCTACTGAGAATAAAAACGCACTGGCCCCGGAGCCGACGGCTTCAGGCGGTGTAATAGAATGGGAAGACGTCAGAGGGTATGCCTCATTTGGAGAAGGAGGGGCAGAGATTCTTCGTGTTGTCATGCTTTCGTGTGAAACAAACCGCAGGCTTAATGTATTAAAAGGCGGTGAAAGGGTGAAATTTATAGTCGAGGCAGTCATAAACAGCGACATTGTAAGCCCCGGCTGCGGCATCACGCTAAAAGACAACTATGGCACGTACATGTTTACAATAAACAACTACATATACAACGTTCAGATAGAACCCTTTACGGACACACTCAGGCTCCACGTAGAGTTTGATTTTAACTTTCCCCATCTGAAATCAGGCAATTATTCGTTTTCCGTATCCATCTCTGACGGCACCGTAGAGAGCCACATCCAAAATCACTGGATACACGAGGCATATGTCATACAACTGATAAACAGCGACATAAAGTACAACATGGGCTGCTATTTAGTGCTGGAAAATGTAGACATAACGGTCAATACAGGAAAGATAGTAAGCTAAGTCTTGCTGGAGTTGTCGAAGATTGGAAATCTGGCAACCCCGTGTTTTTGGCAGACATATTTAAGCGATGCGGCAACAACACCAAGCCCGTATGTAACGCTGCGTGAGAAATTAATAGAGGATGCCTCGTCGAAGTACTTTGTTGGACAGCTTATCTCGCCGATTTTAAAGCCGAAGTGAAGCGCCTGGACAATCATCTCATTGTCAAAGATGAAGTCGTCAGAGTTTTTCTCAAATGGAATCGTCTCAAGCAGCTGTCGGCTAAAGGCACGAAAGCCCGTGTGGTACTCTGAGAGCTTTATTCCAAGCAGCCAGTTCTCGAACATTGTCAGAAACCTGTTGGACACATACTTGTAAACCGGCATCCCGCCCTTAATAGCAGTGCCTCCAAGTATCCTTGAGCCAAGCACAAAGTCGTAATGTCCTGATACTATCATAGAGGCCAGCGCAGTAACCAGGCGAGGCGAATACTGGTAATCAGGATGGAGCATTACAATAATATCAGCGCCGCCCTCAAGGGCGCTCCTGTAACAGGTCTTTTGATTACCGCCATAACCCTTGTTTTTTTCATGAACAATAGTCTTTAGCCCAAGGCTTCTGGCAACTGCAGGGGTATCATCGCGCGAGGCATCATCAACAACGATAATCTCGTCAACATATTCGTGGGGCATCTCATCATAGGTCATCTGAAGGGTTTTCCCTGCATTATATGCAGGCATTACAACTGCGATCTTCTTATTTAGTATCATCTTGTACCTCTGCCTTTAATGCATATAGCTCTACTATGCCGCCACGCCCGGCAACAAAAGACTCAAACAGTGAAAATACCATAGACAATGAAGTATACAACGGCACGAGAAGCGCGGTCAATATGACATCGCGTAGTCGTGCAGCAATAAGGGCACTTTTCCACCTTCTGGGCGCTTTGAGTAACTCATACAGCATGTTTCTTTGCACGCCGGTAATATTCAGTAGCGTCTGAAGCCAGCCGAAAGGTGAATACTCAAGGTCAAAGTGTCTCTTTCTGTCAATATTAAACGAGACCGCTGTCAATAAAGAGGATATCCCCTTGTCAGAAAAATGATATAAATGATAGGGGACATCGAGATGAAACCAGTTTTTTCTTCCGGCTTTTGACTGAATACCGTCTAAATTGGGAACGGCAATAATCAGCAGCCCGTTGCTTTTCAGAAGGGTGTGACAGGCCTGAATCAGTTCTTTTGGATTTGGTATGTGTTCAAGGACATGATTTAAGGTAATCACATCAAAGGATGCCGGTGCAAATCTCCATGTCTGAGGCTCACCGGAGATGACCTCTATCCCATAGTAAGAGGCGGCGTTAGAGGCGGCAGCCTCGTCAAACTCAACCCCTGAAACTTCCCAGCCGTCTTCTTTCATTACGTTGAGAAAAAGCCCTCTGCCGCAGCCTATATCCAGTATTCTGCCGGTTTTAATGTATTTTTTAATCCTGTTCTTTCTCATATGCCTGAAATATAAAATAAAGTTTTCAACAAATGGTATAAAGCGCTTACCGGTCTTCTCCCTGTAACTACCGACTGTGTAGAGTTTTTTCAATTCTTCAGTTGTGGGAACAGGTGTGGTTATGCCAACGGCACAGCCTCGGCAGTAGAACACGTCATATGTGTCAAACTCACCGGCTATTGAGCTGATTATTAACTCATCTGTTTCGCTGCCGCATATCTTACAAAGCGCTTGTCTTATATTATTCATTAAATAATACCTTCCATGTGCTAATATGTGATGGAAAAAGGTTCAGCTTCACCCGTGTAGTTCTCCCACTTAATTGAAATATTTGTGACAAGGCTGCCTGGCGGCCCCTTGTAGCAGTTGGCTATCACAACACCCACGTCTTTTTTTGTGCCTTCGAGGACTGCCTCGACATCCCCGTTGGGGATGTTTTTAACCCAGCCTCTGACATCAGACCTGCGGGCTATATCCCTTGTAAACGCCCTGAAGCAAACCCCCTGGACGCGTCCTTCAATAATTATGTGTGCCCTTACTTTACCTTCCATAGCGTATAGAGAATATCACAAAGTGCCGTGCAACCTCAAGTGCTACCGCGGCGCAAACACTAAAAGGGGGCGAGCGAGATATCTCAATATTAAAATAGAACAAAGAGAGTAGAGTCCGAAATTTTTGCTTGTAATGCCAAAATGATTTGCTCCAGCTCAACCCGTGCGTCAGCCTGAAGGCCAAGACAAGTCCCTATGCCATCTGCATCAGTACTCAAACGAGATTGCATTGCTATTTTGTAAGAATAGTCAGGCTGACGATCCATTTTATAAGCGTGAATGTGGAATGAGTCACCAATACCAGCAGGTCTGCGCAAGTGATCAAACTTAAACTCACGGCTCATGTAGGCAAGCAATTTATCCTGAACAATTAGAACCAGTTTTTTATGAACATGTTCGAATGTCTGAACTTTGTGGTGCATCTGTATCAAGATTGTCTTAGCTGTCATCTTCCAGTTTATTCCAAAAGGCTTTGAGATGTTTTCGCCATTATCGGAGCGCGGAACGTCTAACATCTTTAATAGTCTTTGACGTTCGGGCCATACAGTGCCAGTGGTATCAAGTGTCTGAAGCTCAATGCCAATAAAATCTTTCACCTTTCCGTTCTTAGCCGATACGAGGATGTAATCAATGCTGCCACCCGGGATGGAAACCTCAGAAACAATGTGTAGTTCGTTGCCTGGCTCGTGAGTTATAAGTAAGTGAAAGCAATCTGTAAAAATCTGACGACGCTCAAGCAGCCTTGCAGGACAGATAATTATCGCATCAGGCTCACGCCCGTAGAGTACGGCACACGAACCAATGGAAATAGATGGATCACTTTTGCGAACCTTGTAACACGTCTTGTTCAAAAAGATACATTGCTGCTGTGCAACAACCTTATTCCAGTTCACGCCGCTATTGGCTGCTGAATGACCAAATAGCTCGACAACCTTGCTCATAACAGAGTCCCACACCTTTCTTGAGTCAGCTCCAGGTAGAGGCGTGAGATGTCAATACCTACTGACTTCAGTCCAAGGTTTTGGGCAGCAACAAGCGTTGTGCCTGTTCCGCAAAATGGATCAAGCACCATACCGTCTTTAGGGCAGGTCGCCAGTAAGGGTAATCTGCATAGGTCAACTGGATAGGGCGCGAAGTGTGCTTCACGGTGTTGTGTATCTTCTGGGATGATGTCCCACACATCGCAAGGCTTGCTACCATTGGGATGGTACTTAAGAAAGTAGAAGCCCTTGTCTCGCAACTCCTTTGCGCGACCAGACACCTTTTCGCTTTCGGAATGTGTAGTCCGTTGTTGACCACGAATAATCATTCTGAAATCCGATATACGCCCTAGTGTCATGTCAGTCAACATCCGGTCTAGAGCCTTAAAAGCTGATGTTTTCTCCGTATCCGACAAGGTTGTTGATAGCTCAATCTGACGTTTGTAACGAACTCCGGAAACGCCTGTAGCGGACACTATTGCACCATTGACAATTTTAGATTCACGCGGTTTAGAGCGAATGGCATCGGCATTGTAATAGTAGCCTTTAGTCTGCTTCACAAAGTGAAAAACATTCTCGTAAACATTACCAAGCCGGTCTTTAGTGTTGTCCATGCCTCCCTTTAGTTTGTTCCATATCACACTGTTGCGTAGTATCCAGCCTTGGTTATCCACCAACTCTAAGGCGACACGCCAAGGCACACCAACAAGCCCCTTGCCGTTGTATGTGTCACCAATATTCAACCAGAAAGAACCTTCCGGTTTCAGGACGCGTTTCAGCTCTGCAAATACCGCGGCGATATGCTTCACAAAGTCACGGTAATCATTTTCTAAACCGATACCACCGTTTTCGTACTCTCGCTTTCCCCAATAGGGCGGTGAAGTCATCGCAAAGTCTATACACGAATCAGGCAAGTCATGTAGCACTGTTAATGCATCGCCGTTCATCAAAAGAGGTATATTCACAACTTTACGCTGGTATTCATTGAGTGCCTTACCAAAATCACTACTGACTATTCTGCCTTGACCAGTGCAAAGAACTTGTGATGGAACGCTCAGAGCCGTAACATCCTGAGCGGCTGTAAGTAATTCCATAGGCCACTCCTTATTAAAAGATGACGCGGTTTTACATGGTTTATAATGTTAAACAAAATAACCTTTTTTTGTCCATTGTTAATAAGTGCATTGTTTGAAAAATACTGGGTTGAAATGTTACTTTAACAAATAGCTGCCACTATATTTGCTATTCAGGCCAAAAATACAGGGGAAACGCTGCCGCTTCCCCTTTCTCCCAACCCGAATGTCCCCTATGGGTTGTTTATGCCGTCAGGTCAAGCCTTTGCACATTATTTGCCGCGCTTGTGAGCGAGTTTGCCGTGCTGGAGAACTTCGCCATAAGTGAGTTCATCGGATGTGCAGCCATAAGTTCCTGTATTCCAACAGCCCCTTTACTGGCAGTGTCTATCGCTGAGAATGCCTCTGGTGAGATATTCATCTCAGTCTCGCTTAATTTCCCGTCACCGTTTATGTCATAGGTCTTGATTAAATCCTGCGTTGCAGTGGTTATCTCTTTTTTTATGTACGCCGCGTTTAACTCATTTGCATCGAGCTTGCCGTCTGCATTCGTGTCTATCGAGGCAAACTCCTTCTGGGAAAGCCCAATCTCATCGGCACTTAATACGCTGTCCCCGTTTTTATCCATGGTCTTGATCAAGTCTGACGTTTTTTGCTGTGTCTGCTGCTCAAATGTCTTTAAAAAATCGCTATTGTTCGATGCGACATCGCTTTTCCCTTCCTTTGCCCCAAACATCGAAGACAATGCCGATGAAACCAGCCCTGTAACTGCCCCAAATCCAATCATGTTAACCTCCTTACTCAATTATTTATCGTCACTTAGTCAATAATACTTTAATAATTAAAGCCTTAGTAACCGGGCGATTAATCCTATCTTATTAAAATACATAGCAAATAACATACCAGTGATTGTGCAGCGTTAAACAACCGCTGTTAGTGTCGTATATAAATGGCTGCGGACATGGGCAGGTATTTTTTTCCCTGTTAGCTTTGGCGGCAAGAAAATACTACCCGTGGTTGAGTCTTCTGATATTACAAAGCAGCCCTCTAAGGCGGTAAGAGCCAAAGGCCGGGTCGTAGGGCGGTGTATCTGCGGTCAGGCAATTGGCATTGGACTCCCACAGGCTTTCAAGCTCATTGTCTCTCTCAGGAAACCACCAGCCATGCTCAACGCTTATGACCTGCGGGTGGATGTCCTCTGTTACGTGTACTTTAAATTTTGCCTCACCGCGAATGGTTGACACAACCGCCCAGTCACCCTCAGAGATGCCGGTGGCTGCTGCCGCCTTCGGGTGGAGTTCGCAAGACGGCTCTGGGCGCAGCCTGCGTAATGAGGCCACTTGCCGCTGTTCGCTGTGGAAAAACTCCTTATTTCTTGCCCCCGTGATAAGCACATAGGGATATTCGGTTGACAGCTCCGGTGAACTTACTGGGCTTTCAGGGGGTTCTGCATACTCCGGCAGCGGCGGGTAGCCCATTCGTTTTAGCACAGAGCTGAAGAGTTCCACCTTTTTTGACGGGGTACGAAACCCGTGTTCCTCATATTTCCTGTACTTATGGGGCGGCATATGATAGCCCATTTGGGCAAGTGCTGCGTGTGTCAGGCCGGTTGATGAGAGCTGGTGGGCATAGATGTCCTTGTATGACATATCTGAGCCATGTAGTGACAGCCTTTTTGACAGTTCGTCAATAATCCATTCGTCCTGTCGGCACTCCGCCGTCTGCGTAACGGCAGTCTGGGCATAGGCATAGTTTTCAACAACGAGGGGAAACCCCTGCACATGGTCTATTTCTGTCCAAAAGGCTGCGGGCAGGACATAATCAGCCAGCTGTGCCGTAGGGGTCATAAATAAATCAGTAACACACAACAGCTCAAGGGCATTAAGCGCCTCATAGACCTTCCTGGAGTTTGACACTGTAAGCAGCGGATTACCGCCAAATACCAACAGACCCCTTATTTTGTAAGGCACGCCGTCTGTCATTGCGCTAAACAGGGCGGGTATATGGGCCGATGGCATGTAGGCGCGCCAACCGCTCAAAAGTTTAAACTCCTCGCCGCCAAGCCGTTTTTTTGATGAGTCTGGCGGCAGCTTATCCTTTAAAATCGGGTATCCTTTCAGTATATTCATCCCCATAATATCGCCACCCGGTATGTCTAAGTTGCCCGTGATTGCCCTTAAAATGGCAACTGCCCGGACGGTTTGCAGGGAGTTTGCATTTTGCTCAAGCCCCAACCCCCAGTCCAGGACTGCCGGTTTAGACATAGCGTATTGCCTTGCCGTGTTTACTATTGCCTCAGCCTTTATCCATGTGACGCCCTCTGCCCACTCTGGTGTGTACCTTGCAGTGTGTGCTTGCAGCAGGTCAAAACCTGTCGTATGTTTAGCCACGAATTCTTTGTCATACAGAAGCTCGCTAATTATTACGTTTATCATAGCAAGGGCAAGTGCGGCATCGGTTGCCGGCCTTATAGCAAGCCAGGTCTTGCAGCTTTTAGCGGTCTCAGACCTTCTTGGGTCAATGGCAATTGTAGCACAGCCCTCAGTCATTGCCCTTTTTACTGCGGGGGCAAGCTCACCGTCGGCGCTGGAGACAAGGGGATTATGCCCCCAGAATATGATACACTTAGGCTTAACCTCTCCATAGTAATCCCCAACTACAAACCCGCCGTAGGTTAAATGGCTTACGGTGATTCTTGGAATGAAGCACTGAGCGAGACCGGGTTCGTACCAGTTTGGTGTGCCGAGGGCGTTTGCAAACCTTACAACATGCATGTAGTGGTGCCTGCCGGTACCTTGTCCTATGGCTATAGACTCCGGGCCATGTGTCTTTCGTAAATCATCGATTCTACTTGAAATTTCATCAAGGGCCTCTGTCCAGCCGATCTCTGTCCAGCGGTTTTCACCCCTGCGGCCTGCCCTTTTTAAAGGGTGCTTGAGCCTGTCTGGATGGTTTGCAATGTCCGGCGACTTGAGACCTTTTACGCACATCCATCCTCTGCTGACAGGGCTTTGGGGGTCGCCTTTTATCTTTACTACCCTGGCGTCTTCGCCATCTTCAACGCTTACAAGCGCGCCGCAGCCGCCATGACATACCCTGCAGATACTCTTAAATACTGGCATTACTTGGTCGGAATTGACAGCGACGGAGTATTGGTTGTAGTCTTGTTTTTGAATATATCAGAGACCTGTTGAGTCAGTATTATGCCGCTTTCGATAGAGATTAGAAATCCCATTATAGTACCAATTGCGGAGAAGTAACTGCCAAGCGTGGCAATCACAGTGGGGCGGACATACACCGCGTCTCCAGCCATTAAATTAATATTTTGGGACTGGTCGCCCTTAAGCGCCCTGTTTAAGTCAACGGTATAGACCTGAGCGCCTCGTATCAGCGATACCTCAGATGTCTTGGCGCTTCCCGTAACACCGCCTGCCTTTGCGATTGCCTGAAGCAAGGTCATAGGCTCTTCCATAGTGATGACGGTTTGATTTGTAACCTCACCGAGGACAAATATCTTCTTGCTCGATATCGTAACGGCGTTTATGCTGACCTTTGGATTGACTATATAATATGCCAACTTCTCCTCAAGTTTTTTCTCGGCTTCCTTAACCGGCATATCCGTTACCTTAAACTCACCTATCAGGGGGACAGATATTGTGCCGTCCATTCTGACCTTCATGCTGGTCAACGTAAGGTCGTCGTGCCTGAACACCTTTACCGTAATAACATCACCTGAGCCAAGTGCAAAACTTGGGTCGCCGGAGGGCAGGGGGGTTTCCTGAGTTACTGGTATTGGATTGTTTACACCAGCAGTGGCACATCCAAAGAAAAACAACACCATAACGGCAACAAGCCTTAAAAGCAGCGTCCCCGCCGTGCCAGATTTACATCGCTGATTAAACATCGCAGTAGTAAACATAACATAGTGCGACGATATGTTTCAAGTTTAACAGTTATTCCTGATGAAAAAAATATATCGTGCTGCTATCTTACATTCCTGCCAGATGATGATGTAAAATATAAGCCGTACTTAGAGCTGTCAGAGATGACAAGGGGGCAGGAGGTAAAATGGCATTAATTGTCAGCGGTTTATTAGCAGCCTTTTTAATCGGCAGGCTTGTCAGGCTAGTCCTGCTCAGACTAAATATAATAAAGGGCGGCACCCGCACAATCACTAATGCAATCAACGACATTGTATTAACCTATTTAATCACCTTTGGCGTAATCTTGTTAATAACCAGATGGCAGGCAAGGCTGTTTATTCCGGGCATTGCTGTAATGATTCTTTACGACATCGCAAGGCTTAAGCTGTCTGCCCTGAACCCCCGCAGACACGACTACCAAGACAGCGGCTGTAATCAGCCATCTGCTGAGGCAGACGACCCATATACGATACTTGGCGTACACAGAAATGACTCTATAGATAAGATTAAACGGGTATATCTAAAACTTCAGGAGGCATACCACCCCGATAAACACGCTGCTGACTCGACTGAAGCATCAATGGAGCAAAAAAATAAAAAAATAAAACAAATCAACGCGGCTTATGAGTGGATTTTAAAAAACCACGGGACGTGACTTTATTCACACAATCCTCTGAAGTCCGCCGCACGGCCTTATGGTATCCTGATATGGTATATTGAAAAATATGCAAACTTAATTTTATGATATGGTAAGCAGAGATAACCGTATTTGTTGCTATACAGATTATAATCTAAAAAGGAGGCATTAAATGTCGGGAGCTGGAAATATTGATGTACTAATGGACGAGAATAGATTATTTCCACCATCGAAGGAGTTTTCCGAAAAGGCCCATATCAAAAGCATGGCGGAGTACATTAAGATATATGAGCAGTCTATAAAAGACCCTGAGGGGTTCTGGGCCGACATGGCTGAGAAAAATCTCCACTGGTATAAAAAATGGGATAAAATACTTGATTATGATTTCAACAAGCCATATGTCAAATGGTTTGAAGGAGGCAAGCTAAATGCCTCATACAACTGCCTTGACAGGTTCATAAAGACCCCGGCAAGGAACAAGGCCGCGATTATCTGGGAGTCCAACAATGGCCTCACCCACAAGACATACACCTATCAGCAGCTCTACTATGAGGTCAACAGATTTGCCAATGTACTGAAAAAGCATGGAATTAAAAAGGGCGACAGGGTGACAATATACCTGCCAATGCTCCCTGAGACGGTTATATCGCTCTTGGCATGTGCAAGGGTTGGGGCAATTCACAGCGTCGTGTTTGGTGGTTTCAGCGCCCAGGCCTTAAAAGACAGGATACAGGACTGCCAGTCCAAATTGGTGATAACGGCAGACTACGGCGCCAGAGGCAGCAAGTTTATTCCTCTTAAAGCAAGTGCGGACGAGGCCGTTGTTCACTGTCCTTCGGTTGAAAAAATGATAGTTGTCAAAGACCAAACCGCCTCCCTAGAGGCAGTAGCAGCCACAGCCGGACGGGATTTTTGGTGGCATGACGAGATAAACTCCCCGGACATTAAGTCCTACTGCGAGCCTGAGTGGATGGATGCCGAAGACCCGCTGTTTATACTCTACACCTCCGGCTCAACCGGAAAGCCCAAAGGGGTGCTGCATACAACAGGCGGCTATATGCTTTATACAAACGCTACGTTTAAATGGATATTTGACTACAGAGACGAGGACGTGTACTTTTGTACGGCAGACATAGGCTGGATAACCGGACATAGTTACATCGTATATGGCCCGCTGAGTAACGGCGCTACGGCGATTGTCTTTGAGGGAATCCCCACGTACCCTGACCCTGGACGGCTATGGAATATCGTAGAAAAGCACGGCGTGAATATATTTTACACCGCCCCTACGGCTATCAGGGCGCTTATGAAAGAGGGTGACCACTGGGTTAAGCGGCATGATTTGTCATCTCTGAGGCTCATCGCCTCAGTTGGTGAGCCAATAAATCCGGAGGCTTGGATGTGGTACTATAACACGGTTGGAGGGGGGAGGCTGCCAATAGCTGATACATGGTGGCAGACTGAGACAGGAGGCATTTTGATAACCCCGCTTCCAGGGGCTATGACCCTAAAACCCGGCTCTGCGTGCAGGCCGTTTCCCGGCATAGTCCCCGCTGTATTAAAAGAAGACGGCACACCTGCAAAAGCAAACGAAGGCGGTTATCTCACTATAACAAAACCGTGGCCTGGAATACTCAGAGGGACATACGGCGACCCTGAGAACAAGCGAATCAAGGAGGTCTATTTTTCCCGCTTCCCCGGTGTATATTTCAGCGGAGACGGCGCCAGAATCGACGAAGACGGCGACTACTGGCTGATGGGCAGAATAGACGACGTAATAAATATCTCCGGTCACAGGCTTGGCACTGCCGAGGTTGAATCCGCCCTTGTAAGCCATGAATCAGTTGCCGAGGCGGCTGTAGTAGGGTTTCCTCACGACATTAAGGGTGAGGGGCTGTATGTGTATGTTACATTAAAAGAGGGCTATACGCACTCGGGTGAGTTAAAGAAAAAACTCATCGACCACGTAAGGGCAGTAATCGGGGCAATCGCAACGCCTGATAAACTACAGTTCTCCCCGGCGCTGCCAAAGACCAGAAGCGGTAAAATTATGCGCCGGATACTTAGAAATATCGCCAAAGGAGATGTTGACAACCTCGGAGACACAAGCACACTGGCAGACCCGCTGGTTGTAACAGACCTCGTAAATGGAAGGCAGTAGCAGTGGACACAGCGCTCCTGCTTGACGGCATACTTCGTTCCTCTATGGACATGGCCATAGCGGCAGCCGATCTGGATTTAATTGTCAGATACGTCAATCCAGCGGCTGAGAAGATGTTAGGCTGCAATGCCTCAGATGTCATAGGCAAGTCTGTGGCAGAAGTTCATATGATAGGAAATATCGCCACGGAGCGCTTTGACGCAGCAATGGAAATACTCAGAAGAGACGGTGAAGATGTCTTCACTTTTATGAGCAGCAAGTCTGGAGGCGAACAACAGTATATAGAAGCCAGAATATCAGCCATATGGAGTATCGAACACACCCTGATAGGCTATGCAATGGCAGCCCGCGATGTAACACAACGCAAGCTCTCGGCGGAATCCCTTCAGTATCGCGTCCAGATAGATAAACTTATCGCATCTATATCGACGAGTTTTATAAACATAGCAGCAAGCGAGGTAAAGTCAGAGATCAGAAATGCCCTTGAGCGTGTTGGAATCGTCCTGGGGGTTGACAACAGCTGCGCGGTGCTTAACTCAGACGAAGGTGTTCCAGATGAGCTGTTTCTGTGGAGCCCACACCAGCTTCCGAACACTTCGGGGAAATGCAACACACAGTTGCTTGAACTCAGAGAGGACAACAAACTACAATTATTCACATCCAACTCAATGTCATGGTTTAGGGAAATGATTGGCAAGGGAGAGGTTCTCTGCATAAATACACTGGACAGTGTACCTGAGCCTGAGCGGTCAATTTTGTCGGGCGAAGGCCTGAAGTCGATGATCGTTGCCCCCATGTCCTTAGCTGGAGGATTTCTTGCCTTTTCTACTATCATGTCCGAAAGGCACTGGAGCGCTGAAGATATCCTGCTAGTGAAAATGATAAGCGAAATATTTGCCAACGCCATTACAAGAGGTAAAAACGAGCAGATGCTTAAGACCCTGGCACACTATGACGCGTTGACCGGCCTGCCCAACCGGATACTGTTTAACGACCGCCTGAACCAGGCCATAGAGCAGGCAATGCGAAATTCACGCCTGATGGCGGTGCTATTTCTTGACCTCGATAATTTTAAGCTGATAAATGACACACTAGGACATAATATAGGGGATTTGCTGCTAGTAGAGGCCTCGCAGCGACTTCTCAGCAATGTACGCAAGTCTGACACGGTAGCCCGCATGGGCGGCGATGAGTTCACCATTATCCTAAGCAACATAGCGCGTGATAAGTATGCGGTCAGCGTGGCGAATAAAATAATCGACGCCATATCGACGCCATTTCACCTCAACGGTCATGAGTGTTCAGTTGGCGTGAGTATCGGAGTCAGTATCTTTCCCAATGATGCCGCTGATGCCGACGTTCTGCTGAAAAATGCAGACATAGCCATGTATCAGGTAAAAGAACGGGGAAGAAATGGCTTCCAGTTTTACTCTGCTGGCATGAACACGCGGGCGGTCAAGCGTCTTAAGATTGAAAACAACCTTAGAAAAAACCTTGAGAAACAGCTCTTTAAGATTACATACCAGCCGCAGCTCGATATAAACACAGGTATGATTATTGGACTTGAGGCACTGCTGCACTGGGAAATCACCGCAGTGGAGGATGTCAGCCAAAGGGAAATCGTCTCTGTCGCCGAAGAAAGCGGCCTTATCATACCAATAGGCCAGTGGTTTTTACGCCGTGTTTGCGCACAAGGCAGCCAGTGGCAAGCACAGGGATTTCAGCATGTGCATATCGCCGTAAAAATCCACAGCCGTCAGTTTAAGCAGGAAAATCTGTCTGGCATTATTAAGCAAACCCTTGATGAGACCGATCTAGTCCCCAACAGCCTTGAGCTTGAGCTGACTGAAGGCACAATAATGCAGGACGTGGAGCAGTCTATCAGTATTATCAAAGACTTAAAGGCAATTGGCCTCTATATCACTATCGATGACTTTGGAACTGGCTACTCCTCTCTGAGCCATCTAAAACGATTTCCTATTGATTCGTTGAAAATCGACAGGCAGTTCATAAAAAATGTTACAACAGACATGGACTATGCAGCCATAGCAAAGGCAATTATTGCGCTGGCACATACGCTGAACATGACGGTTACTGCCGAAGGTGTAGAGACCGTCGAGCAGCTTGAGTTCCTCCGTTCGCTGAAGTGCGATGAGGCACAAGGAAACCTGTTTAGCTCCCCCCTTTCTGCCGAAGACATATCTCAACAGTTGATAGAGGAGCAATATTTCATCATATTCAAAAGAGAGACAGGCGGCACCGCCCCTCACTCTGGATAACACGCACACCAGTGTACCTGCAAAATTTTATTAAATCAATTCATTCGATAAAAATTGAAACTGCTGTTAAGTTAATTGCTTACGCAATTGCCCTCACAGGTTTTATAAGCGTAGCCGCCGATGTGGAATATGTCTACAGCGCGCTCTTCATTCTTGTAGTTGTCATTGCCATGTATCTTGATTACAGGAGAAGCGCTGCTGCTCAATTTGAAGGCTATGTGCCGCGTTGGGTTATCAACGGGTTGTCTCTTGTTGTGATAATATTATCAGTTTTCCGGATGTATGGCGATGACCTTGTGGAGCCGGCAGTTGAGGCATTGTTAATCCTGCTGTCGATAAAATTTCTTGAGAAGAGGAGATTCAGGGATTACATGCAGATTTTTCTTATCTCATTGTTTTTGCTTGCCGGGGCTGCCTTGTTGTCGATAGACATGTCATTTTTCCTGTACTTTATAATCTTTTTTTTTCTTATCTCATCGGCCATAGTGCTGCTAACGTATTATTCACAGTCCCCCGAACTCATTATTCAAAGGGAGGTGTTTATAAAAATTGTCTTAAAGACGATGGCGATTCCGCTTTTTGCTATCCCCATGGCCGCGATTATTTTCTTAGTCCTACCGCGAACGGATTACCCGTTTTTCAATTTTTTAAATCGCTCAGGTCAGGGCAGGTCAGGCTTCACTGACAGTGTCACGCTTGGCGGTGTCTCCGCAATTCAGCAGGACTCAAGCGTGGTATTCAGGGCAACTATGGAAAAACTGGATGACGACCAGCTCTACTGGCGAGGTGTGCTGCTTGATGTCTTTGACGGTGAATCATGGAAGTCATCACTTACGGAAGACCCTGCCGCACCACAAGGTAGACCGATACTCAAAGGTAGGCAAATCGCACAGACTATATATCTCGAGCCATACGGAAATAAATACATCTTTGCCCTTGACAAGCCCACACATATATTTCTAAAAAACCTCCACTCCCCAGGCGGCTTCATTTATCTTACAAAAGAACCAATAAAAAGCAAACTGCGCTACGATGCCATCTCAGTGATAGAGGAAGGGCAATCCGACCCGGTTGAGCCGCTGCCCGATATGGAAAAATACCTGAAACTGCCTGACAACATCCCGCCTGAGATTATAAGGCTTGCCCGGTCGCTTATCAAAGACCGGCAGGGTGCCACGGTTGATGCAATATTGACATATCTCAGAGACGGCAGCTACTCCTACACGCTTGACAACCTGCCCGTGACCAAGTCACCTTTGAGTGAATTCCTGTTTAAGACAAAGTCAGGCAACTGCGAGTACTTTGCCTCGGCAATGGCCGTAATGCTTCGCTCTGTGGGCATTGCTGCAAACGTAGCCGGAGGCTACAAGGGCGGGCAGTATAACACCATTGGGGGCTACTATCTGGTCATGCAAAAAAATGCCCACGTCTGGGTAGAGGCATATGTTGGCGGCAAGGGCCAGGATGGAGGAAAATGGACACGTTATGACCCCACCCCAGCAGCCGCCTTCTCTTTCGATATAGAATCAAAGTCCTCTTTTCTCAGGGCATTGAAGACCTCTTTTGATGCACTTGACTATTATTGGAGCGTGTTTGTGATAAACTACAACTTAGACAGACAGTTGTCCATGCTGAAGAAACTCAGGACTAATATCAGGATACCTGTGTTGAAATCGTCTCTGCTGCAAATCCAGGCCCGTTTAAAAAAGGGGGCATCGGCTGCGGCGGCAGTCATGGCAGTAATATTATCAGTCATTATGTGTAGACACATATTTTTCAATAAAATCCCAGAAGAAAAAAGACTGCTTGAGAGCTTTCTCGGAAAACTCAGAAAGTTAGGGTTCGTAAAAAGACCATACGAGGGGCTTGAGGAATTTGTGGCGGCCATATCGGACGAGAGACTTAGGCAGCAGGCTCGTGTTTTTGTTACTGAATTTGAAAAGATATACTACAAGGACGAAAAATTCACAAAAGAACGGCTGCACCACCTCAGCTCTATGCTAAAGACAATGCGCCCGATACCTTAGTCCAAACCTCACAATTTGCCCAGGGCAAACCCATTTGAGAAATCAAGTGGAAAATCCCTATGTTTCCAGCTCTGACTAATGCTTTCCTGAAATTCTGATGCTGTGTGAATGATATGAAAAGAGAATACTATGACTTATTAATCAGTGTATAAGTAAGTGGACATAACTATGCCGCATATTGTAATTTGCGATGCATAAAAAAACTGCGAATTATGTGTGGCAATT
>JAMOAZ010000002.1:0-136459 GCA_039908505.1 Nitrospirota bacterium | reverse complement strand
CAGTATCAGCAGGTGATGTCTCAGACTTTTTATCAGAGTCCTTGTGTTCAGGTTTACTGGTATTTTTAGCAGTAGTAACAGTGTTTGTTTTTTTATCAGATTTGGCAGTATCAGCAGGTGATGTCTCAGACTTTTTATCAGAGTCCTTGTGTTCAGGTTTACTGGTATTTTTAGCAGTAGTAGCGGTGTTTGTCTTTTTATCAGATTTGGCAGTATCAGCAGGTGTTGTATCAGGCTTTTTATCAGAGTCCTTGCGCTCGTTCTTAGCAATATTTTTAGCTATGTCAGCAACGGCAGTCTTTTTGTCTGCAATGGTTGCATCAGGTGCTTTTTCTGTGTCTGCTGGGGCTGTTTTTTTGGCGCTTTCCGTATGCGGCGTGTCTGGTTTTATGTGAACTGCCTTTTCCTCTGATGGAGTCTCTTGTTTTTTTTTACTAGTGTATTTTGAAGCGGTATCGGTCTTTCGCTTTTTACTTACAGACTTATGTTCGGTAGGAAGCGGCGTCTCTATATGCTTTAAGGAATCTTTTATGCCGGGCGGCAGTTTTAAAAAATAATCGTTGGGAAGCGAAGCCTTTGACTCCATAACTGATGATTTTAATTCAGGGTTCAGGCGCCGTATATCGTCCAGAGAACACGCTGATGCAATGGTACTTACCTTTATTGGTCTGCCCGTGCGCAGCACCTCGAACTCATCAGGGTCCTTAAAATCTATATCACCAAAATAACTTTGGTAGTCTTCAAGGATTTCTAAAACGGCTAAAAACTCTGCATAATAATTCCTCGACGAAAATCCAAAGGCAGGTCCCTTGTATTTCTCCACTATCTCTGATATATCTTTAGTATAGAGTGTTTTCATTGCCTTTGACATCCCGGCCGCGCCGTGATTATATGCCGTCACAGCTAAGGGCCATGAGCCAAGCTGTGCATAGTTTTCATTTAAAAGCCTTGCCGCTGCCCTGGTTGACTTCATGGGGTCGATTCTTTCATCCACTATGGCATTCATTCTTAGAAATATCTTGCCAGTTGGCTCGGTAAACTGCCATATTCCGGCGGCACTTGCCCATGAATATGCACTTAACTCGAATGCCGACTCGACAAATGGCAGCCGTGTTAACGCCAGCGGAACACCCTCTTCTCTAAAAATCCTTTCCATGTCCTTCATATACATTGTCGATTTTGCCATTGCCTTCTGAAAACGGTCCTTTTGTCCTACTTGTGCCCTTAGACGTTCGGCTGCCTCAGAGAACTTGTTAGGTCCCTCAATTTCTTTAAACATCTCATATATGCGCAACTCCTCTGGTGAGAGTTCATTTATCTTGTCAGGGTCATCCGGTGGGAGTTGATCCAGCTTAAGCAGGATTTCCCTGTATTTACTTATCTCAAAAGACAGCACTCCAACTCTGGCCTTCTTCGAGTTGCTCTGTTCCTCAGTGAGGTCAATCGCTGAATAAATAATATTTAAATATCTGTTATCGTGAATAACAGCCTGTTTAGTTGTGTACTTGGTGAATATCTTTATCCAAAAATCTACCTGATGCCTCATCGGTGCTGGACATGGATGAGGCCAGGGTTCTGAGAGCGCAAATCTATTTACCGATGCCGCTGATGTCCCAGGGAAAACTGATACTGCAACAAGGCCAAAAACCACAGCTACTGCCGCATATCTCAGAACTAACTTTAAGTACCACATCATAAGATATATATAATACCAGTAAACGAAGAAAAGAACAAGTATATTTTTTCCACTTAATACTAAATGTCCCTTCTTATGACATGTTTTATGGTATAATCTGCCTGAAACTGTTTTGCAGATAAAGACATGGAACAAGCGGGGGTTGAGATGGGTCTGTATTGTGAGCACTTTTTCCCATGGTTTATGGAGAAGATGGGTGACTCTTCAAATGACATCATAAAGAATCTCCGGCGTGACACGCTTAACGGTCTCGCTGGTGATGTGCTTGAGATAGGCTTTGGTATTGGGGCAAACACTCCCTATTATACTTCTGATATAAGGTCTGTTACCGCGCTTGAGCCAAACGAGGGGATGATTAGACGAGCAGAGCGATATATCTCCGGCTCAAGCATCCCCATAACCTTTGTAAAGGGCAGTGCAGAGGCACTGTCATTTGAAGACAACGCATTTGATGCAGTGGTCTCTACCATGACGCTCTGCAGCGTTGGCGGCCTTAGTGAAGCATTAATGGAAATCTATCGTGTTATCAGGCCGGGCGGTGCCTTTCATTTTTTTGAACATGTAGCAGCACACAACCCTATAGACAGGGGGCTGCAGAATATCCTGACCCCTGTAACAAAGACAATTTTCTGCGGCTGCCATCTCAACAGGGAAATCGAATCTGCTATTGTAAGCGTCGGCTTTCACATCAAAGACATCAACCGCGACAGGCAGCGTATTGGAATCATGCCCGAATTTATGTCATATTTCATTCACGGTGTTGCGCTCAGGAAGCAGGACATTTAACTCAGCGTTGCAGCAACAACTCTGTCCCTGCCCTGGTGTTTAGCCTGATAGAGCGCTTCGTCAGCGCTCTTTAATATCTGCTGAGTGTCTGTACCATGATCTGGTAAGATAGCAACTCCCATCGAAAGGGTTATGGCGCTTAGGACTTGTCCCCTGACATTAATTTTTATGTGCTTAAACCCATCACGCAACATATTGGCCCGCTCCAGGGTTGCATCCAAAGTGGCTTCTGGCATAACCAGCGTAAACTCCTCTCCTCCATAGCGGCAGGCTATGTCACAGTTTCTGATGTTAGTCTTAAGGAACATGCCCAATTCGCTTAGTACGCAATCGCCAGCCTCGTGACCATACGTATCGTTAAAGTGTTTGAAATGGTCTACATCCACCATGATAATCCCAAGAGTGGCTCCCTTGCGCAGACAGCGCTGGTTTTCTCTCTCAAGATATTCCTGCATGTAGCGCCTGTTATAAAGCCCTGTTAAGGGGTCTCTCGTTGAGAGTTTGCTTAACATCTCACGGAGTTTTAAGTTTGCAATCGCAAGTGCGGCGTTTTCGGAAAGTTTTTGCACAAGCTGCTCTTTCTCCTTTATCAGCGTTACGTCTTCAGTCTGTACACCAAGCATTAAATGGAACATTCCCAGCGTTTCGCCTTGCGCTGACATCGGCACACACATATATGCTGCGATAGAGTCCTTTACGTGGTGGCAGCGTGGGACATCCTCAGTCGTTAATATTATGTTGGCGCGTCCACGCCTGAGCGCCCAGCAGTCATCTTTGGTAAACACCTGCTCACTAGAGCCTACAGTGCCCCATGTGGATATTGATTCGATGATATTTCTCGATGCGTTGAAGATATAGATACCTCCAGATTCAAATGGGAATAACCGCGAGGCTGTATTGGATATTATTTCACAGGCCTCGGATACACAGTTACATGCTTGCAGGAGATCGCCCATATTGCTGAATATCTGATTCTCCTTGTTGTGAATTGCAAGCTCCCTTGCCCATTGCTCAAGTTTTGAGTTTTGTGCTTCTAGTTCCTTGCCGTAGTCTGCCGTTTTGCCCCTGTAGAGTCTTAAATCCTCGACCATCTTATTAAACGATTTGGCCATTTCCCCTACTTCATCTCGTGAGTTCACCTCTAATTTTATGTCAAGATTACCCATTCCGATTTCCCTTGCAGCGCTTCCTATTTTTATTATTGGCTTTGAGAGCGTTCGGGCAAAAAGATATACGACTACAAGTGCAAAAAAAGTCATAATAAGGAAAACAAATATCTTTCTGTCTCTCAACTTCACAATAGGAGCAAAGGCAATTTTAGCAGGCATATCCATTATTATCGACCAGCCGTTACCAGCAAAACCCTGATAGCCCCGTTCAATAGAAAAGGCAAGTATCTCCTCATCACCGTATTTGTGCTTGTGGCGTATACTGCCTGTTTTAGCTCCAGACGCTATCAACTTGCTTGCAAAGTCCCAGTCCGCAGAGGCTGTCTTAAAAGTACTGGCTTTGTTTTTGTTGGAGTAGATTATCAGGCCGTCTTTATCGACCAACTCTACTTCAGTATTAGTTGCGTTGACCTTGCCATCCATTCCTGATGCACTATCGACTATATCGTATATCGTATTTAAAAGCACTCTCGCTACAACAACTCCTATAGGTTTGCCATCTTCGTTCTTCACCACTGAGGCACACGAATAAACATATTCTTTTAACGACACTGACTCATATATACCTGTTACAAAGTCGCTGCCCTCTTTGATTTTCAGCCAATAATTTGTCAACGGGTGCAGTTGACCTATTTCTTCACCTGATGTGTCCACAATACGTACCCTATCCATATTAAAAAACGACAATGACCTGTATGTCTTGTCGTGGATTAAATAGAAATTTAATCTTTGACTAATTTCCTCAGGCCTTGATTCCTTTGAAACGAGCACCGGGTCAGAGGCCAATTGCTTTATATCTGCATATTTTTCAAAGAGCAGTCTGTCTATTTTATCGATTGTATGGAAGGCCTGTGTTTCCATGTTGGCTTTTATTTGATCTTCAACGATACTCACTTCTGACACATACACAAAGTAAGACCCGGCCGACAGAAATGCCAGGGCTATGCTGAAAAACAGAAAGGTTAATTTCGTAGAGAATTTCATTGTTACTCAGCCGTAACTAATTCTATTAAACTAACGCCCATAAAATGACCATCTGCGCTGAAATCATACGCTACTGTCATAGTCCCTGAAAGCGGACACTCCTCGCAACCATTTAATAGCCTGAAGTTAAACATGTATCGTTCTCCACCGCCTGGTAGTTTCTTCACCCCTGTAAGCCCGCTGGTAAAAGGCCACAACAATGCCTCATTGTGCCTCCCCAACATTATACTATACTCCGGTTCAGAAAACAAGTCTATTTTGTTTAGGTTATTCAGGTCATTTATCCAGACAATGGCGGGTTGCCCGTTCAGTAAGACCATATCCGATGTGGAGTCATCTTTAAATGGACATACTATGTTTGCCATATCTACTATTGAGATTTTCTTAAATGACGACATATAGCAAAAGGTATCTGTGCGGTTTTTAAGCATTGCGCTTGAGAAGGCGACGGCCTCGGGCGGCGCCCCTGCCCCTTCCATTATGTCTATACAGCATTTGGCTGCCTTCTGAGGGATTAGCAGGAATGGATTAACGTTCCAGCATTCTTCTCTCATCTTATCTATTATTATTGGGTCAGGTGACCAGATTGCACCTGTACCTACGGCCGCTGATTTGGAATCAACGGACATGCCAGCACAGCACATCAATGTTAGTATTATTAGACTGGCGATGGAGATATATTTTAGCAAGTTTGTAGTCACTGGCAAAGGCAGGCAAGGGCTCCTTACCTGCCTTTATAAACTATGCAATTACTTAAGGCCTAAATCTGTGGCTGCTGCCTTTAGGTCAGCATCGTTGCCTTTAACTGCGTTCATCATCGGGTTTTTTGAGTCTTTAGCGGCCTTTATAAAATCGGCAGCTGTTTTAAACTTTGCCATAAGGGCTGCTTTATCAGGTGATACCTTTCCATTATGGCAGCCAGCGCATTTGTCATAGCCGCCTGCCATTGCCATCGAGGCAAATCCCAGCACTAACACCAACGACATTAATATCTTCTTCATTTGTGTTCACCTCCTTATAATTACAAATTTTATTTGCACGGTTTGTATTCAATAAATTCCATGTTATGATGATACCACACAAAAAACCCCTATGTCAAATCTGTTAAACAGCCGTGATTCGCCATCAAAAAAAGCTACCTCGTTGTTAGCCGTGAACACGTGATGTTTGAATAAGTTTCGACCAGTACGGTTCGGAGGTGAAAACCTTCCCTACCCCTGACTAAATGGTTATTGTAATTTTCAAATGCGACTGCCATGACTCCAGCATCGAGAAGCCTGTTAATTCTACGCTTAAAATGCTATTATAAGAACAAGCCTATTGCAGGTGCATTGACAAGGCAATAGCGGTGTTAGCCGTGCTTTTAATGATAAATCCTATCAGGACACACGATGAACAAAATATTAGCGATATTAAAGCAGTATATACTGATATTTGTAGGGGCACTGATAGCTTCCGTAGGGCTTGAGATATTTTTAATACCCAATAACATAATAGACGGCGGCGTCACAGGAGTGTCTATTATTTCAGGGTATCTGACAGGCTTTCCTGTTGGGGGTTTTATCTTTGTGTTGAACCTGCCTTTTGTTGTAATAGGATATAAATATATTGGCAAGTCTTTTACAGCTTCAACCTTTTTTGCGATAACCTGTCTGTCGGTGATGATAACGCTGCTGCATCCTGTGCCGGGGCTGACAAAGGATTTGCTGCTTGCAGCGGTTTTTGGCGGGATATTCCTGGGCATAGGCACAGGGCTGATAATAAGGTATGGCGGGTCTTTGGATGGAACAGAGATAGTTGCCATACTATTGGATAAAAAAACCGGTTTTACAGTTGGCGAGGTTGTGCTGTTTTTTAACATATTTATATTATCAGGTGCAGGGCTGGTGTTTGGATGGGACAGGGCAATGTACTCACTGTTGGCTTATTTGCTTGCATTTAAGGTTATTGATATCACCATAGAGGGTGTTGATGGGACTAAGGCCGTACTTATCGTGTCGCAAAGGGCAGAAATTATAGCAGAAGAGCTTATGTCACGCCTGGGTAGAGGCGTGACATTTTTTCAGGGCAGGGGGGCATTCTCAGGACAATCACGGATGATTATTTATTCAATTATCTCAAGACTTGAAATAGCCAAGCTGAAATCAATTGTCTCAGAGATAGATTCAAATGCCTTTGTCAGCATATTCGACGTCCATGAGGTGCTTGGCGGAACGCTGCATAAAAGAAAACATTTATAATTTTACACACCGTAATAATTCAGCGCTTGTGTTTTAGTAAGAGAAATGCTAATCTAGCTTTATAATGACATATGCTGGGGGATAGAGTGACTCTTAGAACAGATCATCTGGCCCGGTGCATAGGCACACTTGAGGCATCGTATGCTATGCTCTGCTCTACCGTGCCAGATACTGTCGAGTATGAAGTGTATAGGAATGCTGTGGTCAAGGGGTTTGAACTGACGCTTGAGACATCTGTAAAGCTGCTCCGCAAGGCGCTCAGGGCATATGCGATGCCCCGTGATGTAGACGCGTGGACATTTAAAGATACTCTGCGCCACGCAGGAAAGCATGGACTTCTGACGGTTGACTCCGTAGAGAGATGGTTTAAATATCGTGACAATCGTAACAACACGGCACATGACTATGGGGTGGGGTTTGCAGAGGAGACACTTGCCATGCTGCCTGGCTTTATTATTGATGCCGGTTCACTGGAGGCCGGGCTGAGGGAGAGGTTTTATAATGAGGGCGATTGACCAATGTACCTGCCGCTTAAACTTGCCGGATTGGTTTCGCACGATTGAGCGCCTGGCATCTGAACATCTCCCAGCCGCCGACATACTTGTCTACGGCAGCCGCATCAACGGCACGGCACACGAAGGCAGCGACATTGATATTGTGGTGCGTAATCCGTCTGCTGACGGGAAGCCGTTTGATGATTTATACGCCCTGCGCGAGGCCATATCCGCCAGCGACATCCCTGTATTGGTTGATGTGCTTGACTGGGCAAGAATCCCTGCTGACTTTCGTGAAGAAATACAGAGATGCCACAAGGTTTTAAAAAGGGGGAATACTGCTGATAAGCAACTGAAGCGATGACAGATACATTTGTAATTCATAATGCTGTCCTTGATGAGATATTCAGGCACGCGCTGGAGGCATATCCGGAGGAATGCTGTGGTATCATTATTAACGGCACAGCAGATGGTGGAGAGGGACAAGTGGTACACCGTTTTCAGAACATTCAAAATTATCTTCACACGGAAGACCCGCTGCGTTACCCTTTTTCTTCCTCCATAGCATACACAGTTGACAGGAAAGAGGCTGACGCTGTATTTGTTTTGATAAAAGAAAACGGTCAGACACTTGCCGCATTTTATCATTCCCATCCTGACCATCCGGCGTTTTTTTCTGAGGAAGACAAGGCTGCGCAAACCGTCTTTGGCGAACCGGAGTTCCCCGAGGCTGCACAAATTGTCATATCGCTCACCAATGGAAGCATAATCGGCATAAAGTGTTTTAAGTGGAACCAAAACGACTTCAGCGAATGCCGTCTGAAGGATAGTGTCCTGCCGCGCTAAAATAAAATCACATATTTTTTCATTGATTTATTCGTTTGGAACAACTACAATATTCTGTTGCTAGCGTTGTGCTGCAATCAGATACACAATGTGCCAATTTAAGCAAGTGCTGATATAATGAAAAAAAAACGCAGCAGGATTAAACGTGTCCTGATAAACATATCATTGATAACGATACCGTTTCTGGTGTTTACGTTGATTGCCCTTGAGATAGTTTTCCGGTACATCATTCCGGCATCGAAATCTCCTCTGGTTTATTATGATAAAAAGGATGATATCTGCAGGTTTGACAACCGTGAAACCAGTGATGGCCTTTTCACTGCGGGAAATCTGGCACAGTTGCAAGTCAAGTGGCACATAAACAACGAAGGCTTCAGAAGCGATACCAACTACAGCACAGAGCGTAAAAAACCCCTGATTGCCGTAATCGGGGATTCGTTTGTCGAGGCCCTTCAAGTAAATATGAAAGATACGATGGCCTCAAAACTAAAGGAAAAATTAAACGGCCAGTATGAGGTCTACAGTTTTGGCATAAACGGCGCCCCACTGAGCCAATACCTTCAAACCGCCAGATATGTAAACCGGCGGTTTAATCCCGACATTCTCGTATTTAACATTGTTCACAACGATTTTGACGAATCCCTGTGTTCAATGGTACTTATGAGCGGTTTTATGTGTCTTGAGGAAAACGGCTCCGGCTTTACGGAGACGATTAAGCCTGCTATGGCCTCAAGAAATAAGACCCTGTTTAAGAAGTTTATCTTTGAACACAGCGCCCTGCTGAGATACCTTTGGATTAACTTGTCACTCAAGCGGAGTATATCGTCTCTGACCATATATAATAAGATATTTACCGGTGGGACGGGTAAATTTTATAACGCAAATGTCGATGTCCAGAGGCTTGCCGCCCTAAAGCCAAAGCTCTACAACGTTGCCAATTACTTAATGGACAAGATAAAAGCAGAAAACCCCCACAAGAAGATATTTTTCATTATGGACGCCCCGCGTGCCGACATCTACGCAGGGACGCTGGACAACAGCAGTGTCATATGGCTTAACACCCTTTTTATGGAGACATGTCTGGCGCATAACTTTCACTGTGTCGATTTAACTGGAGAGTTCCAGAGACAATATAAGGCTGAACACAGGCACTTTGAGTCCCCTTATGACTGGCATTGGAACGAATACGGACATGAATTGGCTGCCAGGGCGCTGCTAAACGAGATGAATATGGCCGGAGTTAGCGGTAAATAATACCAGTAGTAATTTTATCTATTAATTTATCAGGCCACAGAAGATGGAAAATACCTGTATGTACTCCACATGTTCTCGCTGAGTTTTGCGACCGCCTTGTTTAGTATCACGCCTGAGAGCTTTGTTCCAGTTATTGTGATATTTGAGACGGCGTCTTTTAATATCTCATGAGTTACTACACCGCTCTCTACGACAAGTATCATAGTCCCGGCTGCGCTGCCAAGCAGTATGGCGTCATCAGAGGACAACAGAGACGGGGTATCGATTAAAATGAAATCGAACTGGCTTGCCAGCTCATTCATCTGTTCTTTAAACGCTGAAGCAGATCCCACAGCAGGGGAAAGCTCAGGGGAGCTGCCTGCGGCAATTATAAATAATCCTGGCGTGGAGGTCTCCATTATGAGGCTTGAGAGCGTCTTGCCAGTAGATATATCAGTAAGCCCCGGCGTCTGAGGACAGTCAAAGAAGCTGTGAAGCGATGGAAAGCGCATATTACCGTCAATAAGCAGCGTCTTTTTCCCCGATGAGGCAAGCGCTGCCGCAAGGTTTATAACCGTGAATGTCTTTCCTTCAGATGCTGATGCACTTGATATGGCAAAAGTTTTCGGGGCGTGCTTGCCCATGAAGATGCTTATGCTGTTAGCGATAGTCTGAAAAGAGCTGGAGTGCTGCGGGTGAAGTGTCCTTGCAGCGCCGCTCAACTTTGTAATAACACCCAGGACAGGCAGATTTTTATGTGATTTAATATCCTCCGGTACCTTGATTGTGCCGTCGACATATTCCATAAAAAACGCGCCAATTATGCCAATGGTCAGCCCCATGACAAGGGCTGCGACGGCATTAAGCGGCAGCTTTGGGTGCTTGTGCTTGCCGCCTTCGTGAACAATGGCCTCTTCGACAACTGTGATATTGGACAGGGCAATGTTCTCGGCCAGCTCAACACGATAGCTGTGAGTCAGAAAGTTGGTGTAGACGGTCTTTGTGGCCGTGGTGTCCTGGTCAAGAAAGTTGTGCGTGAAGTACTTATCAGGCAGGGAGTTAAGTTCCTCTTCGTATTTTTTTATTACTATAGGGAATATGGTGCTCTGGGCCTCATAAGTGCTGAGTTCGATATAGTACTCAAGGAGTTTTTTTCTGTTTTCGGTATATACTGTATCAATACTCAGCAGGTCAGGGGTCATCATCTTTTCATACTCAGCCTGCATCAATTCCTTTGTCCGAACAATTTGATTTTCATAATCCTGTATAATCGGATGATTAGCAGTGTACTTGGATTTTGCCTCGGACAGGCTGAGATACAGGGTTGCAAACTGCTTTTTATAGGCCGAGAGGATATCGTTTTGGCCGATGCTGGTTATATCCTGTGAGCGTGAGGACATGCTTTTAATCTTTGATTCCAGGAGAAAAATAGCAGATTTGGTCTTTGATATAGCAAGGTCGTTGCTGTACTTACTGCTTTTCATCTTCTGCATCTGCTCAATGGCGTACTGGGCCTGGTTGTCGAGAGAGGCGGCCTTTTCTTTGAGTTGAAAGTCCTTTACGGCTTGCAGACTTTTTACATAGTTTTGGCGTATCTTGTTAATATTGCCGTCAATGAAGGCACGGACTTCGCCGTAGTTACTCCTGAGACGCTTGATTTCAGAGTCAACTATGGCTGCTGCCATTGCGTTTGCTATGCTTTTTGCCTCTTCCGGGTCTGAGGACTTTGCCGTTACATTATAAATATCAGTATCTTCGTACTGCTCTATCTTTATATTTGGGCGTGGGAACAGTTTTGCCATAAGGGAGGACTCAAGCAGCCTCTCAGCCGTAATCGGCTTTTTCGTTGATTCAACATCAACACCGAGGGACTTTAAAATAGGTTTAGAAAATGGCATGGCCTTCATAATCCTGTACCGGACTCGCTCCCATTTCAGGTCCAACTTTTCTATTACCTGCTCGGCATTTGGTCTGAGGGCGGTGATTGCCAGATAGTCTGCCCTGTCGGTACTCGACGTAGCCGATGAGAATTGCTCGCCGGTTACGCCTACAGCCGAATTTAAAAAAAAGTTTACCGGAGGTTTTCTCAGGAGTATCTTGGCCGTGGAGTCATACCACGGGGTAATCAATAATGTTATCCCCACAACGGTGAAAAACGTGACGGCAACAGAGAGTATTACAAATCTCTTCCTTCGCCTTAGGACTGCGAGAAATCTCAATAATTCCATGTTATAATATCATCCTATTCGTATCATGCACTTTGCGTCTTGTCTTTCAACGGATTTTTCAAGCGCTGAAAGTGTTTCGCTGAAATCATAATATGAGGTAATCATGCCTTTAATCTGAAGCCTGCCGGTTGAAAGCAGCCGTATGATGTTGTTATATATGCCGTAGCCGGAGTGTCCTCTGACGCCGATTATGCTGTTAGCGCCCGTGACCAGGCAGTCAAGCATCACTTCGGCGCTGGTTGCAGAGCGCCCAAGATAGATTAACTTGCCGTTGACGGCAAGAGAGTTCTCCATCTCCGGCACTGTGAATCGTGCTGCGCCTGCCGCTTCTACTTGCAGCTCTGCGCCATAGCCATCTGTCAGCTCCATTATCTTTTGCCTTGGCAATATTCCATCTTTTTTCAAATCATTAACATTAAATACGTAATCCGCGCCCAGGGACTTGGCTATGTCGAGCCTCTTATTTTCTACATCGAATGCTACTATAACATTAGCCCCTGCGAGCCGTGACAGTGCCACTGCGGCAAGCCCAATCGGGCCGACTCCGAACACTGCTGCTGCCATGCCGGGTTTAATCCCGCCACCTCCAATAAAAATACCGTTATAGGCGCAGCCAACCGGCTCTACCAACGCGCCGAGGTCATAAATGTCGTCTTCCGAATAAATACGTCTGAGGCTGTTTATGTTCCAGCAGTGGCGCTCCTTGGCAGCGATGAACTCAGCAAGCGCTCCCGGGGCGGTTATCCCAATAAGCTCAACATTTTCGCACTGGTTAAATGCCCCGCTCCTGCAGGGCGTACATATCCCGCACCAGTGAATACTTTCAACGGCCACCATGTCGCCTTCTTTGAAATTTCTGACACTGCGGCCTTTTTTTACAACTACCCCTGAGTACTCATGACCAATTGTCTGGGGCAGGCTCACCGGCCCGGAGAACTGGATGTAGCCGTCCGGGGAGGTTTCATACAAGTGGGTGTCTGAACCGCAGATGCCGCATCTTTTTACCGCTATCAGGAGTTCATCGTCAGTGATGTTTGGCGTAGGCAGGGTTTTTAGCTCAAACGTCGGGTTACGCCATACGCTGCTGCCGATTACAGCCCTTTTCCTTGTGGTTTCCTCTTTGGTTGGCGTGTAGCCGCCTTTTGGCGCCCACTGTCCATCAGCAACAAAAGCCTTCATCTTAAGTCAACCTGTGACAGGATTTCCGCTGCCGATTGTTTCAACTGCTTTTTATCTATCTTCCCGCTTCCTATCTTTGGAAGCTCTTCCACGATTTTCATCTTCCTTGGTATCATATAATGAGCCATGTTTTTATTGCAATAGCGTAAGATTTCGTCCACCGTCACTGTGTCGTTTTCTTTTAATACTACAAAGGCGGCAGGAATATCGCCCCTTAGTTTGTCTTCGATGCCGATGACTGCGGCCTCTTTGATTGCGGGGTGTTCAAGCAAGCAAAGTTCCACCTGTAGTGGATACACCTTCAGGCCGGCAACCTTCAGAAGACCGCTCTTTCTGTCTGTAAAGTAGAAAAAACCGTCACTGTCCCGCCAGCCGAGGTCCCCGCTCTGGTACCAGCCGCCGGTGAGCGGGAACTCACTGCCTTCTATGTATCCAGAGATTACGGCGTTCCCTCTGAAGAGCAGTTCACCGGTTTGACCGACCTGCGCCTCTCTACCGTCCTCATCAACCACTTTTACTTCATAATAGGGGCAAGACCGACCCATCGAGCCATCCATCCGATAGGACGATGGCGTATTGGCTATGGCAATGCCTGTGGTCTCGGTGCTTCCCCATACGGACAAAATGGGGATGCCGAAGGTGTTAAAAAATCTTTCCGATACATCCGGTCTTGTATACATGCCGCCGCTTTCTGCGATTCTCAGAGTATCTAATTTAATATTATTTGCATGTGATGAGAGCATGTCATAAAGCGGGGCAATGCCCATCATAGCCGTAACCTTTGCAGAGCATATGGCAGCGGCCATAGTCTTCGGATTGATTTCTTCTAAAAGGGCAATAGACGCCCCGGTGTAGAGGGCGCGTACAAACAGTTCATGTGGATGGGCGAAGGACGAAAACATGCACAGATGCACGTCGTCCGCTGTAAACCCCATGGCGTTGACGGCAGATACTGTATTAGCATAGATATTTTCGTGCGTGGTCAGGGCGCCTTTAGGCGTGGATGTTGAGCCGGTTGTGTAGTTTAGATATGCCAGGGGCTGTGTCTCAGCCGCCGTTACGTTGTTGGATGGGCAGCAGGCGCTGTGCCAGGGGATAAAACTTGCTGAATGACTTCTTTTTTTTTCGGCATTTTTGTCAATTTCGGCAATTATTGTTGTCTTGCAGGTGGCGGCAAGTATATCAAGGTCAACGCTGCTCAACAGTTTTTCATGAATTACAGCTGCCGCAGGTTTGACAGAACGAATGAAAGATGCTGTCTCGATTTTCCCAAGTGTGAAGTTCACTGGAATGACAAGTGCCCCAATGCGTGCTGCTGCTAAAAATGTAATAATAAGCTCAGGCACACGCGGCAGTACCATGCAGACCTTGTCGTTCTTCTTTACGCCGGAGGCATGTAGGAAGCCGGACAGACCGTTGACGAGCTGATAGACATCGCCGTAGGTGAGGGGCTGCGCCTTGTAGATGATAAATGTCTTAGCGGGATTGTTTATCCAGTTATTCTGAAGGGCCTCGTCTATGGACTTAAATTCATTAATATTCAGCAAGACCCCTTTCTCCTGAGAACTGCCCCTATGGTCAGCAATAATATCTTTATGTCAAGGAACAGGGATTGTTTTTTGACATATTCGATATCATAGTTTACCCAGTCGGTGAATTTGCATGTGTCTCTGCCCATGACCTGCCAAAGCCCGGTGAGACCTGGTTTAATACTGAGTCTGACAGCCTTCCAATTTTCGTCGCCTACCATTTCTTTGTTCTCCAAAGGACGCGGGCCGACGAGTGACATATCACCTTTGAGGACATTTATTAACTGTGGGAATTCGTCAATGCTCCATTTACGTAAAAATTTGCCGACGCGGGTTATCCTTGGATCATTTTTTACCTTGAACACAGGACCATCGACCTCGTTGACAAGCTCCTCTTTGATGCTGTCGGCGTTTTTTACCATTGTACGAAACTTATACATCGTGAAATCCACACCGTGTCTTCCGCAGCGCCGGTGTGAGAAAAACACACCGCCTTCAGAGTCTATAACAATCATTGCCGCAACAATCAACATATACGGTGAGAATATCATAAGCAGCAGCAAACTACCTGCAATATCAATCAACCTTTTAATCATTGTGTGTGCGGCACCAATACAATCCAGTTACACATCCGTGTGTACATACCATCCAATCATAGACTCTCAATATAACATATGCCTGCTGGCATTTACAACTTCAGTTCAAAGTTGAAAAACGAAAGGTGAAAAAACATTCCTACGGGGTAGTTTACATATCAGTATGCCTTTAGCGCTCCTGTACATTAATATAAGTGGAGGGTGTTGCACCCTCCACCTGCTCTAACTATCTTTTAACAGGACCAGTATGGTCCGTAGTTCATGCTTTTTAGTACACGGCCTTTCCGGCGCTTCCCAGGACGTTTTCATTCTTGTACTTGATCATCTTTATGAGTTCGTCGCGGGCCGGACCGAGGTACTTGCGCGGGTCAAATTCCTTCGGGCTTTCAGCAAATATCTTTCTGATTACGGCTGTGACTGCCATTCTGCCGTCTGTGTCTATGTTTATTTTACACACGGCTGAAGATGCTGCCTTGCGCAGTTGCTGCTCGGATACGCCGACTGCGTCATCCATCTTGCCGCCGTATTTGTTTATCATCTCTACGTACTGAGGCACAACTGAGGACGCACCGTGAAGAACAATAGGAAATCCCGGTATTCTTCTTTCTACCTCTTCAAGGATGTCAAATCTTAAAGGCGTAGGCTCTTCACCGGGCTTTACTTTAAACTTGTATGCACCGTGTGATGTGCCTATTGATATGGCAAGACTGTCTACGCCGGTCTTTTTTACAAAATCCTCAACCTCTTCCGGCTTTGTGTAGTGGCTGACTTCGTGAGAAACATCGTCCTCGATTCCGGCAAGCACTCCAAGCTCACCCTCAACTGTTACGTCATGCGCATGGGCATACTCGACGACCTTCTTGGAAAGGGCAACATTCTCTTCATACGGCAGATGAGAGCCGTCTATCATAACAGATGAAAACCCTGTGTCAATGCAAGACTTGCAGAGGTCAAAGCTGTCGCCGTGGTCAAGATGAAGCGTGATGGGGATATTTCCACCCATGTCTTTCATCATTTGAACGGCGCCCATGGCCATGAATCTTAACAGTGTCTGGTTTGCATATTTTCTGGCTCCGCTTGATACCTGGAGTATTACGGGCGATTTGCTATCAGAGCAGCCAATTACAATTGCCTGCAGCTGCTCCATGTTGTTAAAATTATAGGCGGGTATGGCATATCCGCCTTTTACTGCCCTCTGAAATCCTTCTTTTGTGTTGACAAGCCCCAAGTCCTTGTAACTTACCGCCATAAGACCCTCCATTTTATTATTCCAATCGTGCAAACGATCGGCAGATATTTAAAGCAACATTCTGTGTCAATATCCTAATCAATGAAACATTTGTTTGTCAAGCTGCCGAATTGCCTTGTGTCCAGCCAAAGTAAAAATGTGTATTGCCTAGTTCAAACGGAACATTTAATGGCATTGAAATAAGCAGTGGGTTAAGCCTTTAACGATAGATTAAATTTTCTGTTTTCTTCTATCCTCCTTTTTTTAGCGGCATTTAGTTTTTCCTGCCTTATTTTATTGACATGGTCAGGGTTACCGTTATAATAATCGAAGGGTCTCATAAAATCAATAGCTGAGTGAAGTCTGTGGTTATTGTTTATACTCTTTACCGGCTCCGCATTTGACCACTTCCCATCTATCCAACAAGCCATGTTCACTAAGTATGCGCTACACCTGAACAGGTGTAAGAGCAGTTATATCTGCTGGTAGGTCAGTTTTTTATATCCTGTGCCAGCATGCATATCCAGTAACCGCTGCCTCTTCACCTTGCAAGGCTTTGAAGGGATGCACAAAACCTTTCTTTTCTACAGGATTCCACTTCAGCCAGTTATGATATGTACCCAAGTTCCGATATAGAAATTTGCACCTTTTCCCTATTAATCGGAAATCCTTCGACAAGCTCAGGATGCTTAGATATATGGTAGTTGAACAATCTAATCATTCTAAGCCTGTCGAAGGATGTTTTTCTTATATGGTGTTATGGCACATCATTCTAAACACTTAAATCAAAATGGTTTTCTCTTTGTTTAGCTTCTCTATGTCGGTAGGGTATGTCTAAAATCTTGATAAAAGTGCTACTGTCCATGTCTGTTAAAGACAGTGGAATGAACTCAGTGAAAAACAATGGTCTGTTGTGGCTGGGTCATGATCACAAACCTGAAAATCGATAGTTTATGGACAGACTCTAATTATTCTTGATACCCCGTACCTCCGCGGCAGACTCTTGTCCCCTCAAAAAAAAGGGGGGGTGGCTCAATACTGTCCGGTATAGAAATTGCCTAACGAAATAATACGCAACAATGAGGGTGGTATCGAGATTTTAGAGTACCCTTACTGGTGATGTCTATGATTTGTCGTGTTGGCAGGAAAGGTACTAATCGGGCACAGCGATTGCCATTGTAGCTGTGGAGAAAAATGCCCCTCTGCTATTCATCAGATTTTTTTCAAATTTTCTATATGTGCTTCTAATTCCCTTAATCGTCTATTACTACTGCCCTTGTGGTAAACCTCTATTTCTCTTACCTGGGCTGACAAATCTCCACGATTTGACTCGCTCCCCAAACGTACCGTCATATCCCTTTGAACCCCAAAGACTCGGTCAGCTTGCCGCGTAGTATGGTTTCGCGTTGCCATCTGTTACTTCTGCCCATACCGGCGCCTGACATCGAATTCAAGGTGAATCTTTGCCGCCTTGTGATCTTTGTCTAGCCATAGAGCCCACATTTAGTAAAAAATCTAATGGATAACCTCGGACACGGCTCTGTGGATATATAGCAGCCGCAAGCAACTACACCTGTAAGACCGGTCATATCCTATGGTTTACGATATAACTCCAGGATATAACCGGTGCGTAATGTTCAACTACTTCCAGCCGGCCTTCTTTTCACATTCCTTCATCTCTTTAGGGTGTGATTTTTCCCACTGGCTGATGGACTGTGTTTCGTTTGAATCCATCTTACTGTTCATACATTCACAATACAGAAAGACAACCTCTTCCTTTGCGCCTTCCTTCTTGTTGTCCTTAATGCACTGGGCAATCCATTTATTATCGTCAGCATCGGCAAACGCCAGGCTGTGTGTCATAACAAAGGCAAGAAGAAACAGCATAACCGTGATTTTTCGCATAAAGCTCACCTCCTTTAAATTACACAGTTTTGTAACATACATTAATTTGTATGCTGCAATTTATCTATTTATCTGCTGCAAGCACCGGGGAGTAACTATTTGCAGCAGTCGCAGCGGTCATGTAACACACTCATAGTCATGTTCATACACTTTATGAGGAAGTTTTACGTTTTTTGTAGAAATTAAACCCCTCTTAATCTCTACAATAGAAGGATTTGATGACTCAAAGCGTTCGATTAAATATCTGGCAGCATCACCTGGGTTTATTACGTCGCCACAGGTAAAAATATCCACTGCGGCATAATTATACTCCGGCCACGTATGGATGGATAAATGAGATTCGGCAATAATTACCATACCGCTGATGCCAAACGGGTTGAACTCGTGAAAGGACACATCTACTATAGTTGCGTTTGCTGCCTTTGCCGCGCCGACCATTGCGTCGGTCACCTGCTTTACATTAGAAATACAGCCTGGCTTACAATCCCTTAACTCCACTAAAAGATGAGTACCTAAAGCATGCAATTCCCTACCCTCCTGAAAGTAAAAAATCACAGGGAATCATATCCCACATGGATAGAAATAATAACCTTACTTATATCGTTTTGTCAATAGATAATTAAATAGTTTATTTGGGTTTATTTGGGCCGACAAAAAATGCCGCGAGGATTTCCCCAGCGGCATTAGTTTGTCCTGTGGCAAGCTGTGCAGGCACACCAATCTATGCAATCCTGCGGGTTTATCCTATCCTTTTTTGGTTATAGCTGCGGCCTTGTACGTTTTTCATTGTCCTGAATCCTGAGGTCGAACCTCTAAGCTCCGAAGCCACAGATGAAAGCCCGTTTACCTCTCTCATTACCTCATCAGACATTGTCTCTATTTCCCTTGCTATGCCTAATGTCTTTTCAATGTTCTTAGCCACATCTTCGGAGACTACCGACTGCTTATCAACCGCTGTGGCTATATGTACTATCTGGTCGCGGACTTTCTGCACCGCTCCAACTATCGAAGTGAGCGATTCTCCAACGTTGTTTATGTAAACCGCTGCCTTTGTTACCTCTTGCGTGGCATAGTCCATGGACTTTGTCGTCTGGTCAGACTCAGATTGCACAGCTACTATTTTCTCCGAGATTTCCGTTGTGGCCTTAATGGTCTTTTCAGCAAGTTTTCTTACCTCATCAGCAACAACTGCAAACCCCCGGCCTTGTTCGCCCGCTCTGGCTGCCTCTATTGCGGCATTGAGGGCAAGCAGGTTTGTTTGGTCGGCTATTTCCTTAATTACTGTTACTATATCGCCTATTTCTGATACCCTGTTGTTTAGTCTCTCTATTAGTTCGGCAAGTTCCTTTGTTGAGGCAGAGACTTGATTTACCGTATTTACAGCTCCGGTAGCTATATCCATTCCTGTGTTTGCGGTTGTCATTGCCTGTTCCGATGTATCGGTGGCTACAGAGGCATTTCTTGCTATGTCGGTTATGGTATGTCTCATTTCCTCTGCCGCACTAGCTATCCGGGCGGCCTGACCTGATTGGTTCTGAACTCCGGCTGCTGTTTTTTCTGCACTTACTCTTAATACATCCACAGAGGAAACCACGTTGCCTGATGAGGCTGCAATATTATGTATCATTGCATCGAAGGATTGAACCATTTTGTTCAGGCTGTTAGCAAGCATTCCTATGTCATCTTCTGTAGATGCCTCTGCCTTTACTGTTAAGTCTCCCTCTGCCACTTTGCCAAGCAGCTCCCTTATATGTTTAACAGGGTCTATCGCAAGGCGTTTTATCAACGTGTATAGTATTATTACAACAACCAGTGTTATTATTGCACCAAAGAGGATTGTCTGCTTTAACGAACTTGACACGGTCTCCTGCATCGGTTTTAAATCGGCGATTATCTCAAACCCACCGTGCTGTTCACCGACCTTCCAGCCCTCCATCTTTAATCCCAGTGGGTCATAGCCCTTGCCCTCAGGGTAATCGCTTTCTACCCCGTGACATATCATGCACTCAGAGCGCATGACCACTGCCTTCATATATCTGAGTACGTTAGCCTCTTTGTCTATTATCCAGTAGTCGTCTTTTTTCTCTGACTCCATTTTCTGAAGCATAGTTTTCTCTACCGGTGTTGCCTCGTTGTTTTTATTGCGTGCCTGAACTCTTACTGCCTTAAAATCATAACCAGCGTCAGGCGCCTTTGACGCGGCAACTGTCCAGCCGGCAACCACAGGGATAGTATAATAATAAGCCGTTGTCCGAGCCCTTTCAATTATTGCTTCAGGGGTTGTCGCACCGGCAATTTTTTCTTTCAATTCTGCCAGCATCTTTGTGTCGTCGAATGCGTTTTTTACCCTCAAATCAGCGACATAGTTTCTGGCGCTCTCGGCCTCTACAGTTATTGCCTTCGCCTTCATTACTAAGGCATTTAATGCGTCTTTTTCTACAATGCCTTTAATAAAGAAAACATTGATTGTATAGCTGAAAATAAAGCTTAACGCCACTACTATAATTACTTTTGTTCCAAAGTTAATTTTTTTTAACATTAGTTTCTGCACCTCACTTGATTATCTGCAATCTATGTTTTCATATACCGGCGCTGTCAGCGTCTCCAGGGAACTTTTGATATTTTGCATTATATTTTCGCATCTTTAAGTGCATCCTTGCATGGACATGCCCTTTCAGGCTTTATCAGGGGAATTGTCTTTAGAAGCATGGAGTTCAGATTTGCCGACGATTTATTTATCGTCTCTATTACCTCGGTTGTAGTCAATTTCTCTGTGCTTATTCCTGCGGCATGGTTTGTTACAGTTGCAATTGTACCATAGCATATCTCGGACTCTCTGGCAAGGGCGGCCTCTGGCATTGCCGTCATCCCGACCATATCTGCCCCTATAGTAGAATAGTACCTTATCTCTGCCCTTGTTTCAAATCGAGGCCCGTTTGTACAGATATATGTGCCTCGTGTCAGTACCGGCATGTTTATCGCCCCAGCCGCCTCTATGAATGCCGCTCTGAGTTCGGGGCAAAACGGTTCGCTGAAGTCAATGTGGTATACCTCGTCTTTATCATAAAACGTTGATACCCTGCCAGTTGTCATATCGATTATCTGATCAGCAACTACTATGGAACCCGGCCTTAAGACTGGATTTATACCGCCCACCGCCCCAAGCGACAGCAGCCTCTTTACGCCGAGGGCTTTAAAGCCCCAGACATTGGCACGGTAGTTGACCTTATGGGGAGGTATGGTGTGCCCACCACCATGCCTGGCTAAAAATACAGCTTCTACGCCAGAAATCATTAATATCTTGTAGGCATCTGACGGGGCGCCATAAGGGGTGTCAACAGTCACATCCTTAACCAGCTCCACCGAAGACATCCGGTAAACGCCGCTTCCTCCTACTATCCCTATCTCCGGCATTGTCCTGTCCTTTTCCTAAAACCACCTTCTATATAGTATAATGATTTTATACTATATCACAAAAAAAATGCAAAGGAGAGATATATGCTGACAGAAGAATTTTTCAGCAGCCTGCTTAAAACCACGATGTCAGCAGGAGGCGATTACGGAGATATATTCCTTGAGAACAGAACCCCGCTTGTAATTCAAATGGAGGACGATAAAATTGAAAAAATCTCAACCGGCATAGAACGCGGTATTGGCATCAGAATCGTCTATGACAACAAGACCGCCTATGCCTATACAAATGACCTTACAAAAGACACACTACTTGAGACGGCACACTCTCTGAGCAGGGCAGTAAAGACCAACTCCTCCGTACACTCCATATTCAATCTTGAGAAAATCAGGCCTAAAACAGACTTTATTATTAAGCAAATGCCAAATAATACACCAATTGCCGACAAAATAAAACTCATCCGCGTGGCAAACAAAAAGGCAAGGGCGCTTGATCGGAGGATTCGCCAGGTAAGCGTAACGTACAGTGACTTTGTGCAATCTGTAACAATAGCCAACTCCGACGGGGTGCTTGTTGATGACGAGCGTGTGCAGAGTCTTTTTGCCGTATCTGTCATTGCCGAAGACAGCGGCGTCATTCAGACAGGTTATGAGAGCCTTGGAGGTTTTACCGGCTTTGAGCTGTTTGACGAAAACCCTGTTGAAACAATCGCCCTAAAGGCCGCAAAGAGGGCAATTTTAATGCTTGGGGCAAGGCGTATCAAGGGCGGACGTATGCCTGTTGTCATATCCTCTGAGGCAGGAGGCACGATGATACACGAGGCCATAGGGCACGGCCTCGAGGCCGACTTAGCTGGACAGGGCCTGTCCGTATATTCAAACAAACTCGGTACATTGGTAGCATCACCTGCCATCACAGTCATAGACGATTCAACCCTGCAGGGAAAACGCGGCTCATACAGGGTGGACGACGAGGGCACTGAGGCACAAAAAAACTGCCTCGTTGAAAACGGAATCCTCACCGCCTATATGTACGACAAACTCAATGCAATTAAAGACGGCGTTAAGTCAAGCGGCAACGGCAGAAGAGAATCCTACCGCAGCCGTCCCATTCCAAGAATGACTAATACGTTCCTTGCCCCGGGCAAGGCTGACCCGGGCGATGTTCTCAGAGCCACACACGACGGTCTGTTTGTCAGAAAGATGGGGGGAGGGCAGGTGAACACCGTCACCGGTGACTTTGTATTTGATGTACAGGAGGGCTATTTAATTAAAGATGGACAAATAACTGAGCCTGTCAAGGGGGCAACGCTCTGCGGCAATGGCCCGGAAGTCCTGAAATCCATAGACATGATAGGCTCAGACATAGGGTTTGCTATAGGGACATGCGGAAAGGACAGCCAGGGTGTGCCTGTGTCAGATGCACTGCCGACATTAAGGATACCGGACATTGTAGTGGGAGGTGAAGTTTAGCTGTGTCTTTTACGCCACAATGCCAACTTTTTTTCTACAGATTATCACTGTAATCTCTTGATTCTATGCGGGTTTATAGCTGGCACATAATTTGCAATATTCTATTACGAGCTATGAGAATGCAGCGGACTATAAAAGACTGTGTGTACTTTGAGGGCGTCGGGCTTCACACCGGCACATACTGTAAGGTAACACTACATCCTGCCCCTGTTGATACCGGCATTGTGTTTTACAGGCCGTGCAAGAAGGCATCGCTCACAGCCAATATAAATACTGTGTTAGATACCACATATGCCACCACTATTGGCAATGAAAGATTAAAAGTTCGGACTGTCGAACATCTCTTAGCTGTAATATCTGCTATGGGCATCACAAATATTACAATTGAGGTAGAAGGCCCAGAGATTCCCATACTTGACGGCAGCTCCTTGGAAATTGCTAAGTTGATATCGGAAACTGGCATAAGAAAGCAAAAGAAGATGATGCCTTATATTAAAATCCTTCAGCCGGTTGTTTTGGAAGACAGTCACGGCAAAGTGGCAGCATATCCCTACGATGGAAGAAAAATAACCTTTAGATTATTCTTTAAAAACCACTTTCTTGGTGAACAGTTACTGTCATATGATATTGACAGAGGGTCGTTTATTAACGAAATTGCCCCTGCGAGGACATTTGGATTTCTAAAGGATGTTGAGTATTACAGGGCTAACGGGCTTGCCAAAGGCGGTTCTCTTGACAATGCCCTGATTTTCAGCGAAACTGCTGTTATCAACGAGGCTGGGCTTAGGTTTAAGGACGAGTGTGTCAGGCATAAAATTCTCGACAGCATAGGGGATTTCTCCCTGGTTGGCCTTCCCATAGAGGGGCACATTGTAGCGGACAAGTCCGGTCATACAATGAATGTAAAGTTCATTAACAAGCTCCTGTCGAGTTCCGAGTGTTGGGAAGTCGTAAGCGAGCAGGTAGAGAAGGCACCTTACCCTGTATTCAGCTACAGCTATACGTAAGCCGAATGACCCCAGGGCAAACTCACTATATGCGTATTATAAATACCATTTCCACTGCGTAGTTTTGTAGCCATTGGGAATCATACTCTTTTCCCCCAAAATCCCTTTAGATCATCCACTGAACTGGCTTTCTTGATAAGATTTTTGAACTCTTCAAATTTATCCACCACTTTATCTATCCAGTGTCAGATTTCATCGTTAGCAGCACACATGGTGGTGGCCACGACAACTGCTGGCATATAACCTTAACGTCCTGGAGAAGCGGCTGGTACTTGGACAGTCGTGGATTAATAAGCGAATGAAAGCCCTCCGACTATGTCTGATCTTCATAGCAGGACGACTAATAGAGAGGTCATGCAAAATAATAATTCGCATATCGGGCGATCATCCATCATGGTCATTACTAGCACGGCGGAAAATTGTGCAATTGGGCTGCGCTCCATGAACACATATGGAGGTTTTATGACATAGTTTTTTAAATAATCAGGAGAGTTGCGTTCATTTAGGAAAATTGATTGATTTTATTGATACTAATATGAAACAATAGCGTGTTGTCTTGGGCGGTTAGCTCAGCTGGGAGAGCATCACGTTCGCAACGTGGGGGTCGGGGGTTCGAATCCCCTACCGTCCAGTCATTATATGCTTGATATATAAGGATATTATTTCAGTTAAGGGTTTCGCCACCATAATCTTTCCAGATTGGGAAACATTTATGAGTTATTATTAATACGCATTAAATGTAGCAACGGTAATATGGACAATACACCGGCGATTGAACTTGACAAGAAGTTAAGGGAATCTCTCGATAAATCGTCAGCATATAACAGAGTCTTGCTAACATGACGGGAATATTTTTATCATAACTCATTCCGGTTTCATTCGGCTCATTAGATATTCATATGCTCAGTATGTCCTGTCATTCCAGCGAAAGCTGGAATCTATAGGACGAAATGGCTATTGCAATTTTCAAATGCGTTTGCCCTGATGTAAAGCCCGGGCCATTGTCTTTTTCAGGTGAAAAAGGCTATAATCACCAATGGTGAAATGGCAATGCGGTTCTGTAATCCCATGTTAATTCGCTCGGGTTCCGGGCGGTCTGTTATAATAGGCGGGTAGTTTGACGCATGGTATTTAGTTCGCCCCTATTTTTATTCCTATTTCTTCCGCTGACGCTGCTTATCGGCCTCAGTTTGAAGAACACTCAGGTTCGCAATGTATTTCTTCTTATTGTGAGCATGTTGTTTTATGCATGGGGTGAGGGTGTGTTTTTGCTCCTGATGCTCCTTTCAATCCTGATAAATTACTTCTTTGCCTATCTGATTGAGGACACACGCTTGATTGCACCCAAAAGGGCATTGGCCTGGGCGGTGGTAGCAAATCTAGCACTTCTTGTGTTTTTCAAGTACGCGAATTTTATTGTGAATAATTTAAACTACCTCGTGGTCTATGCAGGGTTTGAAAAAATTGTTATGAAGGATATTCACCTGCCCCTGGGTATTTCCTTTTATACGTTTCACAGCCTGTCTTATGTAATCGACCTTTACAGAAAACAAACAAAGGGGGAGTACTCAGATATTAAAAAGGCCAATCTACATAACCTTGCCCTCTACATTATGTTCTTCCCACAGTTGGTAGCAGGGCCGATAATCAGGTATCATGATGTTGCGCAACAGCTGCTTACGCGCGCTACGAATATCGACAAGTTTGCCTCCGGAGTCCGGCGCTTTGTCATAGGGCTTGGTAAAAAAGTCCTCTTAGCAAATGCAATGGGAGGCATAGCAGATAAGATTTTTGCTATTAAAGGGGATGACCTCACAGCGCCTCTTGCGTGGCTTGGCATAGTAACCTACAGCCTTCAGATATATTTTGATTTCTCCGGCTACTCGGACATGGCAATCGGCCTTGGGCGGATGTTTGGCTTTGAGTTTCTGGAGAACTTCAACTACCCGTATATAGCGAAGTCTGTTCGTGAGTTTTGGCAGAGATGGCACATATCACTGTCAAGATGGTTCAGGGACTATCTCTATCTGCCACTTGGCGGAAATAGGGTAAGCACTGGAAGGCTTTACATGAATCTTATAATAGTGTTTTTCTGCACGGGGTTTTGGCACGGGGCAAGCTGGAATTTTGTCATATGGGGACTGTTTCACGGCCTGTTTATGGTACTTGAACGGCTGGGCCTTGAAAAACTCTTAAAGCGGGTGTGGTCTCCGGTTGCCCACGCATACGCTCTGGTTGTTGTCCTCGTGGGCTGGGTGTTTTTCAGGGCAGATACGTTTCAGTACTCGGCAGATTTCTTAAAGGCGATGGCAGGCTTTGGTTCTGGCACTGGAATCCTATATCCACTTGGCACATTTCTAAGCAACGAAATCATTATAACCCTTACTGTTGCCATTGTTTTCTCTGCACCTGTCATGCCATACATAGGAAAACTCTATGAAAGGCAGAAACTCCGCTTAGAAGGAAGTCTGTTCCTGTCGGATATGTACAAATTCAGTACGTCTGGCTTATATATAGTGTTTCTTTTTCTGGTGCTTCTGGCCTCTGCAATGTCTCTGGCTACGGGCACATATAATCCGTTTATCTATTTTAGATTTTAAACTGTGCAGCAGAAGGAGATTAGACAGATGGATTTTTATGTAGTATTAGTAACAGCACCCAACAGTATGACGGCTAAAACCATAGCCGAGGCACTTGTCAGTGAAAACATTGCAAAATGTGTTAATATAGTAATGGAAGTTAAATCTATATTTCACTGGGAAGGCAAGGTTCAACAGGAAAATGAACTGCTCCTAGTAATAAAGACAAAAAAGGAGAATTTCTCATCATTAATGTCAAAGGTCAGAGAGCTTCATCCATACACTGTACCGGAGATAATTGCCCTGCCCATTGCCGAGGGGTTTGAGGAATATCTGGGCTGGCTTAACTCATGAAGTTTATGTTATGAATCAATATGGATAACAGATTATTTTTTGGCAATTACCTGCTTAAGAAAACGCTGATAAGCGAGGAGGACATACTATATGCCCTGAGGTATCAGAGCGAGAGGACTCCGCCATTTATCGAGACTGCCGTTAATATGGGTTTTTTTGATATGAAACAAGTCTATGAGATATTGACGATGCAGGCAAATACCGACTTGTCTTTCGAGGAGATTGCACTTGAAAGAGGCTGCCTTACGAGCGGTCAAATCACTGAAATAGAAAATGCAAGGGAAAATGCAAGACCGCATATCGGAGAAATCCTCGTAAAGACAGGGGCTATCTCAGAAGACATTATGACGGCTGAGTTACATACATTTCATCAAACTACGGAGAGGTTTACAGAATTAAGCGAAATCCTGCGCGGCGTGAAGATGTTTCAATCTATAAGCGACAGGGCGCTGGAAGGACTTGCCATTATTTCTGAAAAAGTAATATGTAAACAAAATGAACGAATCATCCATGAAGGAGAAAAGGCGGAGTGCTTTTATTGTGTTGTCACCGGCTCACTCAGGGTAACAAAAAATAATTCCGATGACTGGGACAAGGAGATATTCATATATACGATTACCAATAACGATGTGTTTGGAGTGTCTTCAATCTTTGAAGAGGAAAAGAGAGCGGCTCACGTAACAGCCGAAGGCGAGTGCGTCCTGCTGCGTTTCGACAGGGAACGCTTTTTGGAGTTCCTGAGAGAACACCCGAAGGCCGCTTACCACATCTTGCTGTTTATTGTTCAGAGGCTTGTTTACAAGCTCCACCAATCGCACAAAGAGCTTGCAAACGAAAGAAAACAGATCATAAATCCACAGCAAGCAGAGCCGTCAATGGACGACATAGTTTAAACACTTTAACCCAAAAGGAGAGAAGATGACCTCAACGGCTGCTATAAAATATGACGAAAAAGGGCTTGTCCCTGTAATAATACAAGACATAAGGGATTCGGTCATTCTGATGATGGCCTATATGAATGCCCAGTCTCTAAGTGAGACAATCTCAACGGGATATACACATTTCTGGTCGCGCTCGCGTGGGAAATTCTGGAAAAAGGGCGAGACCTCCGGGCATGTGCAGGAAGTAAAGGAAATCCTCATAGACTGTGACGCAGATACCGTGCTGATAAAAGTTATCCAACACGGCCCGGGCGCCTGCCATACGGGGCACAGGAGCTGCTTTTACAGAAATATAAGCGGTGAGGAAACAGCCGAAAAGGTTTTCTCCGAAGAAGATGTCTACGGGAAAAAGCACGACGGAAACTAATACAGATAACTCTGAAGGCAACACTATTGAAGCGCTCTACAGCCTGATACTGCAAAGGAAAGAGACCCCGCAAGAACATTCCTACACCTGTTCCTTGTTCAGCCGCGGCAAGGACGAGATACTAAAGAAATTCGGGGAAGAGGCAATCGAGGTTATAATTGCTGCAAAGGGACAGGGCAGACAGCGTCTCATCGAGGAACTCTCTGACCTGTGCTATCATGCGCTTGTCCTCATGGCCTATGAGGGCGTCTCACCGGAGGATATTTCTCTGGAACTCAACAAAAGATCGAAAGGGCGCGATAATTCGCCTTAACCCGACAGCGCTAATAACGTAAGTTATAGCACAGACATACTCAATGAGATTGTATCCGAAGCCCGGCAACCTAACTTGAATATATTACTAATTAAACAATATACCTTTTAGCTGCTTAACGCCTTTTTCATCGGCAAGATACGTCAGACTTGCCTGCACACCGGATACGTTACCGTCAGCCTGTTTTACTTCCACTAATTGGTAGAATGTCCCCTTTTCATACAACTCACGAAATGCCTGCCTCTTATCTGCGGTCAGCATGAAAACCGTATCCACTTTCTTATCTTTGATATTGTCTATATTATCATATTTAAGGAGCTTTAGACCTGTTTTATTAACTAAAATGATGTTCTGCGCCGCGTCAACGACGCATATTCCCATCAGACAGCTTTCTATGAACTGCTCCAGCAAGTCGGACTGATATTTCCATTTATCTATCTTTGTTTTAATCTTCTTGCTGTCTTCTATCATTTTATTCATGAACTCGTCGGCATTATACATCTTGATTAAGTGTTCAACTGTTTCGACAAGTTCTGGCTCATCCCACGGCTTGTGGATGTACTTATTAACGGCCCCTTTGTTTATGGCATCAACCGCCGCATCAATATCGGAGTAACCTGTCAGGAGCACTTTTTTACATCTGGGTTTAATCTTATTTATCTCTTGCAGGAGTACTGCCCCTGTCATTATTGGCATTCTTTGGTCAGAGATGACAACCGCTATTTCATTTTCCTGAATTATATTTAGTGCCTCAACACCATTGGTTGCGGTCTTCACGTCATAAGTATCCATAAACGTGTCGTATAACGAATCTAATATGTCCTGCTCATCGTCTACGCACAGTATAGCTTGTTTTCCACCACCTGACATTGCATCTCCCTCCTGATTATGTGTTACGGCTGCTCTTATCACTGTAACCTGTCCTCTATGCTATTATTAGGTATCGGGAAAAATTTTGTCAACCTAAAAATTAGTTCATGTCATCGCTGCTCGTCAATAGATTGCCAGTTTTAGGATTGGGGGAATATTTATATGCAGCCTATTGCCATATATTATTTTACAGGCAATTTTGTATATAATGTACTGAGCTATAACTAAGGAGATTAGCAAAAAGGCGGTGATAATGGCATGAATTATCTGAAGAAGAAGCAGTGGTGGCTGTTTACGGTGGGGGTGTTGTTCGCCCTGTTAGAGCTGCTGTCGTTTTACATGTCAAAGCGTCCGTTAGGCGCGTCGAGGGGATATGCAGTCATAGGCTCAATAATAGAGTATGTGCTTTTTCCTGAGCACGCGAAGAGTGTTGCATATTGGAACGCCTATGAGCCGGTCATAGAATGGACTGTAGCAGTGCTGGTTGGGATAGTGAGCGGGAGCATGTTTTCATCTGTGTATTCAGGGGAGTTCAAGCTTACAGTAGTGCCGCAGATGTGGAAGACCTCAAAGGGGGCGTCTGTGATGAGGCGGTTGATTTGGGCATTTATAGGCGGGGTGATGATAGGTTTTGGTTCGAGGCTTGCGATGGGCTGTACGCTTGGGATGCTCATATCGGGAGTAATACAATTAACACCTGCTGGGTTTATATTTATGATGTCTTTGTGGATGGGTGGAATGCTGATGACGGTGTTGTTTTATAGATTGAGAACCGTAACACTTCACAGGGGATAGGTATGGATGGGATATTGATGAGATTAAAGGATACCTTTGACCCCTCAACGATAGAGGCAGTAAGGGGTCCGGCAAGTCTGTATGGCGGTCTGATTGTAGGGTTTCTGCTTGGAATTGTCCTGCAAAAGGGGAGGCTTGGTAAGTTTGATATAGTATCAGGGATGTTCAGGATGCAGGATTTCACATTTTGGAGAGTTGGAACACCGCTTCTGATGTTTGGAATGGTGCTTATTTATTTTTTCAAGGACATAGGGGTTGTGGAGCTTTACCTGCCGAGGACAGTAGTACTTGCCCAGTTATTTGGCGGTGTGTTGTTTGGAGCGGGGCTTGCGATAGCGGGGTACTGTCCTGCGATAGCGGCGTGTGCCTTGGGTGAGGGCGCCCTTGATGCCTTTGTTGCAATGGCTGGAATTGTTTTCGGGTCGATACTCTACGCCGAGATGTATGATGGCACGCAACTTGACAAGATAGTGTCGTTTATAGATTTGGGCAGGGTTACATTTCCTGAGATATTTTTAGTGTTCAATCACTGGTTTTTTATCATGGGATTTGTGTTTATGTGCGCGATGTTTTTACTAGGCATAAGCATGTACGACGAGTTCCTGAAGGCATCATTTTCTCTGATAGACAAGGTCGGTGAAAAACTCAGCGGCAGCAAGGTAGCCAGCAAAGTAGAAAGAAGAAAACAACTCAGATAGATGCAGCTATCTGATATGGCAGCACAGCATATCAGCCCTGATTAAAAGGCTTTAGCAGTGCGGAGTAGAAGCTATGCAGAATCTATTGCAAGACCTTGTGAAACTACTTGAGCATGATGACCGTTTGGTTGTGGAAGGGCGGTTACTCAAGAATAAAATTGTTGAATTGGCCTTGGGTATGGACGCTGGCTTGATTCGGCTGTTATTGACACATAAAGGCATTCGCAGGCATTTCTTTACCAGTATAGACGATATTTTAGTTTTCGATAAAATAAAATTCCAGCAATTTGTAAGCAACAAGGAATTCTTACCAGACAGCTACACTGCCTTCAAAAATAAAATCGGGTTAACGGTGGACACACGCTATTTGACTGACAGCGGGGAAGTTGTATTGGCGTGGCCCTATAAGGACTGTGTTTTGGAAGGAGGCCAAACAAAGGAAGACGCAAGGCGAAATGAGATTTTTTGGAATGAAACACTTGCACCGGACGAAATTGACAGGCTGTTGTCGCCAAAGGTGCTTACGGGTTTCAAACGATGTGACAAAGACGGGCAACACAGTGTCAAAAGCATCAGCCACGAAGATAACCTGATTATCAAGGGGAACAATCTGATAGCCCTCCATACTCTGGCAAAAACTTATGCTGGAAAGTTAAAACTGATTTATATTGATCCTCCTTATAACTTAGGCACTGACAGTTTCAAGTATAACGATAGTTTTAACCATTCCACATGGCTGACCTTTATGCAAAACAGACTTGAGATAGCGAAAACTCTTCTCATGTCTAATGGGATAGTCTTTATCCATATTGGCGACACAGAAATGCACTATCTAAAACTATTAGCGGACGCTGTCTTCGGTCGGGAACATTTTATTGCAACGGTGCCGCGTAAAACCAGAAGCGGAAAAAGTGATGTTCCTTATAAGCTGTCGCAGGATTATGATTGGATGCTTGTTTATACGAAAAATGCAAGACCGAATGAAGACTTATTCCATCGAAAGGTGTCACGTAAATACTACAAAACGCCTGATTTTCCTGATGATGAGTGGAGACTGTCGGACTTAACAAAGCAAACACCGACATCAGACCGTAAAAATTCTGATTTTATATTAATTAACCCAAAAAACGGTAAGGGGTATCCTGCCAATCCTAATCGCAGTTGGGCTATTACGAAGGATACTGCGCCAGATTACATTTTGAACCAGCGAATCGTTTTCCCTGGAGATTATGATTTCTTAGATATTGCGCAACCCGCTCTGCGTGTCTTCAAATCAGATGAAATTCAGAAAAACGGCGATGACTATGACAAGGCATACGTATCAACCGAGTTTCTTAATCTTATTTCAAATGACCTTTTGAAAAAAACGACAAACAAAAAAGGAACCGATGAGATTGTAGGTTTGTTTGGAGACAAGGCTTTTTCCTACCCAAAGAATGAACTGCTGCTGCATAAAATCATTGAATACACGACAAAAGCAGGTGACATCGTGCTTGACTTCTTCATTGGAAGCGGCACTACCGCAGCTGTAGCCCACAAAATGGGCAGACGCTATGTTGGCGTCGAACAGATGGATTACATTAATACCATAACAGTTGAACGAATGAAAAAGGTGATGGCAGGAGAGCAGGGCGGGATATCCAAAACCGTTGGCTGGCATGGCGGAGGTTCTTTCATTTATTGTGAATTGGCACGTGCAAATCAGGGTTTTGTTGACCGAATACAGGCTGCTAAAGACGTTCAGGAATTACAGTCAATCTATATGGAGATGCAGGACAAGGCATTTTTGAGTTATAGGATTGATCCGAAAAAGATTGACCAGACTATTTCTGATTTCAGGGCCTTGAGTTTCAAAGACCAGCAGCGTTTTCTTATTGAGGTGCTTGATAAAAATATGCTCTATGTACCGTTGAGCGAAATAGACGATGACACCTATGGCATAAGCGATGAAGACAAGAAATTGAATCGGCAATTTTTTGATCTCCGGTAATGCGTGGCAGCTATGAACGACATTAAGACACTGCATCAGATTCTGATAGAGGAACTCGGAAACAAAAACATTGAAAAAACGGAGCTGCCAGCCGTGATAACTGGCAATCTGAACTCGTCATTCATGATACGGCCTTATCAGGAACGCACATTCCGGGTTTTTCTGAACTACTGGCAGGAGGATTTTAACGGTAAGCCGCTTGAGAACCATCAACTGCTGTTTCACATGGCCACAGGAAGCGGCAAGACCCTGATAATGGCAGGGCTGATGCTGTACCTATATGCGCAGGGCTATCGCAATTTTCTGTTTTTTGTCAACAGCTCCAATATCATTGACAAGACAAGGGATAATTTTCTGAACCCACTGTCCGGCAAATACCTGCTTGCCCCCCAAATAAGCCTACGCGACAGGTATTTTACAGTGCGGGAAGCAGATAATTTTCAATCCACTAATAGCGGCGATATCAATATCGTATTTTCAACAATTCAAGGCCTGCATGACAGGCTGAACAATCCCCATGAAAACAGCCTTACTTATGATGATTTTGAAAATCAGAAAATCGTCCTTATTTCCGATGAGGCACACCATATCAATGCCAGCACAAAAAAGGGCAGGAATCCCACACAGAGCGGTCTTTTCGAGTCTGAAAGCTGGGAAACCACTGTGCAGCGTATTTTTATGGCTAATCCTGAAAATGTCCTGCTGGAGTTTACGGCTACGGTGGATTTTTCCGATCAAAATCTGGAAGCTAAATACAAGCCAAAACTGATTTTCGATTATACGCTCAGAGAGTTTCGTAAAGACGGCTACTCTAAAGAAGTAAAGGTATTGCAGGCCGACTTGCCGTCGTTTGACAGGGCATTGCAGGCAGTGTTGCTTTCTCAGTACCGCCGCAAGATTTTTGAAAAGAACAAACTCGCGCTTAAGCCCGTTATTCTTTTCAAATCCAAAACCATTAAAGAGAGCGAGGCATTTTTCGAGGAATTCAAAACCGGTATTTCTTCACTAACCGGCAAGAATCTTGCTGATATTCAAGCGCACAGCAAGGACAATATGACAGCGGCAATGTTTGCCTATTACAAAACCGCTGGTATCACCTTTGATAATCTTGCAATTGAGCTAAAAGCAGATTTCTCCGAAGACAAGCTCATCATTGTAAACAGCAAGAAAGACAGTGAAGAGAAACAGTTGATAGTTAATTCACTGGAGGCCACTAACAACGGGTACCGGGCTGTATTTGCAGTTGACATGCTTAATGAGGGTTGGGACGTGCTGAATCTCTTTGATATAGTGCGCCTTTATAACACACGCGACGTCAAGGCGGGGAAAATCGGCAAAACAACCATGACCGAAGCGCAGTTAATCGGGCGTGGAGCCCGTTATTGTCCGTTCCGGCTATCGCCTGATCAACCTGTTGATCAGCGAAAATATGACCATGACATTGGTAATGAAATGAGGATTTGTGAGGAACTGGTTTATCACAGCGCCTATAATCCACAATACATTCAGGAGTTAAACACTGCCTTGCATGAAATAGGCATCAAACCGAAAGAGACACGCCAGCGAACCATTACCCTAAAGGAATCGTTCAAACAAACAAAACTTTATAAGAATGAGTACATATTTCTCAACAGTCGGCAACAACATGACCGCCGTGATATTTTTGGCTTACCCTATCCACTGATTCAAAAAAACTATACCTTTAAGCTGCACACCGGCCAGAGCCAGACCAGCGCCTTTTTTGAGGAAACTAACGGCCGTAAAGCCGCCATTGATAAAACAGCAAAGGATTATAAGCTGTCGGAGTTTGGTGTTTCAGTCATACGAAAGGCCATGCAGCGCCTTGGCTTCTACCAATTTGATAATCTAAGAAAATATTTTCCAAATCTTAGATCAGCACAGGAATTTATAACTTCTGAGTACTATCTTGCCAAAATTAAAGTTGAAATCTCCGGTCATTCCAGCCACGTAAATAATTTGCTTCCTGAAGATAAACTGCAGGCAGCGACAACAGTCTTGATGGAACTTGCAGACAACATTAATTCTGACAACATAGAATATAGGGGCACTCAGGAATTTCTGCCCTCTATGCTCAAAGATGTAATCACAGACAAAACGCTCAATTTTCCTATGAATGAAGCTGAGGACAAGCAATCCGGGAAGTCTATGAGCAACGCCAACGAAACGCCCGAAAAATATCACCTTGATTTGACTAAGCGGGACTGGTTTGTGTTTGACGATTTCTTCGGGACTGACGAAGAGAAGCTGCTCATTAAATTTATCGACAAGCACTATGACACACTGAAAAATAAGTTCAAAGACGCTTATTTGGTTCGTAATGAAAGACACTTTAAGATATATAACTTTGAAGACGGCAGACCGCTTGAGCCTGATTTTTTGCTTTATCTCACCGGCAAGAAAAACAAGGACACCATGTATTATCAAGTGTTTATCGAGCCAAAAGGTGGACACCTTCTCTTAAATGATAGATGGAAAGAAAAAATGCTTGCAAGTCTGAAGGACGAGGCTGTCATTAATCAATTATGGAAAGATAAAAAATATGTTGTATGGGGTATGCCATTCTTTAATAGTGAACAGAATATGCGCGAGTTTGAGGCAGCCTTTAAGTCACTTGTTGAATAAGGTCTCAGGATAGGCGTCACGAGAGCGCGTTTGCTATGCGGGCAAACTCATCTATGCTGAGGGTCTCCGGTCTTCTTCGCGGGTCGATTCCTATAGACTTGAGTAAATCACCAATGTCTGCGCAAAATCCCCGCAGATTGTTGGTCAATGTCTTCCTGCGCATGGAAAACGATGTTTTAACGACTGCAATGAATAATTTCTCGTTAGTAAGCTGCACCTTTTTATCCTTTAACACATTAAATCCTATGACTGCGGAGTCCACTTCAGGTGGCGGCCTGAATGACTCCCGGTGGACAATAAACTTAATTTCCGGGTCGCTTACAAGCTGCGCCATTATCGACAGTACCCCATATGATTTCTTCCCTGGCGGTGAGGCAATGCGCTCTGCTATTTCCTTTTGAACCATAAGGGTCATGCCTGTGAGCGTGTCTGTTTCGTCAAGCAGTCGAAATATCAGCGGCGTGGTTATGTAATATGGTATATTCGCGGCTACTTTAAACGTGCCTATTGCCCTGTAATCATACTTCAACGCATCACCGTGGACAAGCTCAAGATTGTGAATGCCTCTGAAACGCACTTTTAGCCTGTCATAGAGGTTTTTGTCAAGCTCTATGGCGATGACAGTCTTTGCCCTGTCAATGAGTTTCTCTGTAAGAGGGCCTGTGCCGGGGCCGATTTCCACTACTGTGTCATCAGCGGAAATGTTTGCGGAATCTGCGATTTTCTCAAGAATCGCGTCATCATAGAGGAAGTGCTGTCCTAATTTTCTCTTTTTCACAGGGTTAACTCATATTATAATGGATTGCTCGGACTTATTAACACTACCCCGGAATCTAAAGGCTGCTTGAAATAAATATATCAAAAGGTTTAATATGTTTATGGTTGAGGTACAAGCTCAAAAAATATTTTTTTTGAGCCTAAAGTTTCCTGTACTTTTACCGATAAGAGAGTTGAATACTTCAGAATAATAAAAAGGAGGTAATTTATTATGGCAGTCACTATTATACAAGAGTCAACAAGTGCATATGCGGCAGCATATAAAACCAGCAATACACAGCAGTCTGCTGGCAGTCAGAATCCTACTGGCACAAATGGCACTGTCGGCACAGAGACAAATGCGCAGCAAAATCAACCGGCTGCAATTGTCAATATTTCATCACAAGCGAGAGAAGCTGCAAACACGAATCAGGCAGAAACTGCCGGAGCCACAGGTGCTGCACAGAACACTGTACAGAGCGATCAGAATGTGAACGGGCAAAATCAACAGTATCCTAAGGGGATTTGGGAGTCGTTTTCTAAATCGGTTCAGGGACTTTAAATACTCATAATTCATGGTTGTGCAGTTATAGGTTAACAAAGTTTGCAGGAAGGTGCAGTACAAGCAAAGCTGAAACAAAGACGAAAAGCGTTGAAAAGTGAGGAGAAATAAGTATGGAAATCGCAGGAGTAGTAGGTATGAAAACTCAGACGAATGTCGGCACAACCGACACATATGTCAGACAGCAAACCTATGCTCAACCTGCTTCCCAGCCGCAGTTCCAGCAAAACCCTGAAACACCTGCTAAGGCACAGAGCGGCACAAGCAATAACGATTCCGTGAAGGTTACTATCACAAATGCGGGAAAGGAAATGCTAAACAGCTCACAGCAGAATGCTAAAGAAGCTGGAGGGGATACTATAAACACACTGACAAACTTGGCACAGGGTGATACAACTCAACCAGGAACTCAATCCACCACGGATGCCAAGGATAAAAAGCAGGAAAATACACCCCCTCCTCCCGAAAACAGTCTTTTTAGCAATTCTGCTTATTATTCCGTGCAGAAAAACAGCGAGGATAATACGCAGACTGTGGTAGTAAAGATAGTGGACTCAGAGGGAAACGTGGTTAGAGAGATACCGCCTGAGGATTTATTAACTAGAGCGTCAAAACTGAATATCATACCCAATAATCTTTACCATGCAGTAGGATAGGGGAACTTGTAAGTTCCCCTATCCGGTGTTTCTGAAGTGAGGGGTGAGTCGCGCCTAGTGAATAAGTGAGCACCCTGCGTTACGGTAATAATTTCAAATTCAGCCTCCTAAACATTCATCGAGACATCTGCGGTGGCTTTCTGTTACAATACACATTATGGATAACGATATAGATAAGCTCTTTAAGTTATCAGGAACTATTGGTGAAATCCGCAATAGCATTTGCCGTAGCGCCGGTCAGCAGGATATCCTTCCCGCTATACTTGACATTGTAGGCGCCCTTGTGCTGGTCCTCGACAGGGAAGGGCGCGTTATTTGTTTTAATCATACATGTGAGGAGACCTCCGGCTATGATTTCGAGGAAATAAGGGGGAAGTGTCTGTGGGATTTTCTAACAAGGGAAGAAGACACGGACTCTGCAAAGGTAAATTTCAAAAAAATATTAGAAGGGAATTATCCAGCCGCTTATGAGAATTTCTGGAGTAGCAAGGACGGCACAGAGCATTTGATTGCGTGGTCAAGCACTGCCCTAGTAAACGATAACTCTGAGGTAACATATGTGATTGCTACGGGGATTGACATCACAGAGAGAAAACTTACTGAACAGCGCCTTCAGTATCTTTCCCATTTCGATTCCCTTACCGACCTGCCAAACAGGACGCTTTTTTATGATCGCTTAAGCCATGTACTGGGACACTCAAGACGCTATAACCAGATGTTTGCTTTGTTGTTTTTAGACATTGATGGATTTAAGTTTATTAACAATTCGCTAGGTCATGACATGGGAGACTTACTTTTAAAAATGGCCGCGGCCAGACTGCCAAAATGCGTGCGTGAGTCTGACACCGTAGCCCATGCGGGCGCTGACGAATTTGTAATAATACTGCCCCTGTTAGAACAAGTGCGGGAGGCCTCGTTAGTTGCTGAGAAAATTCTTGATGCCTTTTCAGCCCCGTTTTATCTGGATATGCATGAGTGTTTTGTAACCATGAGCGTTGGGATAAGCATATATCCCGGCGACGGAGATGACATAGACACACTGCTTAGAAACTCAGACATTGCGATGTACCAGGCAAAGGGCAAGGGGGGCAACACCTATCAGTTTTATAACCCTGATATGAATTCCCGCGCGCTGAGGCGTCTGCAGCTAGAAAATAATCTGCGTAAGGCACTTGAAAAAAATGAATTCAGACTCCAGTATCAACCCAAAATCGACCTCAACACATGGTCAGTATCGGGGGTAGAGGCACTGATAAGATGGCAAAATCCCCAACTTGGTATGATCTCACCAGCAGAGTTTATTCCACTGGCTGAGGAGACCGGTGTTATTATCTCCATAGGCGAGTGGGTACTGAGGACCGCCTGTACTCAGGCCAAACATTGGCATGACATCGGCTGTAATGGAATTCTCATGTCCGTGAACCTGTCTGCCAGGCAGTTTAAATCAAAAAATCTCCTCTCATCAATTGAAAACATACTACAGGAAACAGGACTTCCGCCAGGGTCTCTTGAGCTTGAGTTGACAGAGACTGTGGTCATGGATGATGCCGAGGCGACTATAAAGATATTGAGAGAGATAAAAAATATGGGTATACATATAGCTATTGACGATTTTGGGATGGGCTACTCTTCGCTTAGTTATTTAAAGCGTTTCCCGATAGACTGTCTTAAGATAGACAGATCATTCGTCAATGATATAACAACCGACACCGACGACGCAGCTATAGCCACTGCAATAATAGCCATGTCTCACAGCCTTAAACTAAAGGTTATAGCCGAAGGGGTGGAAACCAATGGGCAGCTTGACTTTCTGTGTGCCCTTGGTTGTGACGAGGCTCAGGGATACCTGTTCTCCAGGCCGCTGTCTGTTGAAGACATAGAGGTCTATATAACAAATAAGGAAATCAAACTGGGCGCAAATTAATGGAAATTCATGTAACTGCCGGCCCGGCATGTCTTGCTGAACCACGCCTTAGAGAACTTCTAAACTCAGGCGTTACAGCCGTGAGGCTTAATATGTCTTATGCTGGCGAAGAAATGCTAACCAGCGTAGTGTCACACATTAGGGAACTTGCCCCCCACGTAAAAATTGGCGCTGACATCAAGGGAAGGAAGCTGCGAATCGGCGCTGTCCCATTTGGCAAGGTAATGCTGAAGGCAGGGCAAACGTTCAGGCTTTATTTGGCTGAGGAGACAAAGATGAACTGCACTCCGGGCTGCGCATATGTGAGTTATCCACTTAAACTCAAACCTGGTGCCGTGGTATTGCTTGACGATGGCGCTATTACGCTCACCGTAACTGAGGTCAAAGACAGTGAGCTTGTATGCCGCGTAGAGACTGACGCTGAGCTGACCTCTGGCTGCGGGGTAAACACTCCAGGGTTCCCCATTGAGCTTCCCCCGCTTAGTAAGAAGGACTACGGTGACATAGAGATGTTATCGAAGCTATCAATAGACTTTGTCTATTTATCATATGTGGAGCGGGCAGAGGACATTATCATACTCAAGGAAACCCTGCACCGGTACAAGATGAAAGACATTGTTGTTGCGAAGGTGGAGCTTGCCGAGGCAATCAGAAATCTTGATGAGATATGTGCAGTGTCTGACTCAATTTGCATAGCACGCGGTGACCTGGGTGTTGAGATTGCTCTGCCGCAAATCCCCTATGTACAAAGACACATTGTAAAGACGGCAAGGCAATTCAGCAGGCCGGTACTGCTTGCAGGCGAGGTGATGTTATCCCTTGTAAACAGGAGCAAACCCTTCAGGGCAGAGCTTACAGACGTAATTACAGCACTTGAGCAGGGAGTAGATGGTTTTATCCTCTCCGATGAAACGGCAATAGGTGTAGACCCGACAAATGCCGTAAGACACCTGCACGCCCTGATACAGGAGTTTAACCAACACGCAGGCACCCAGTATGATTAAATATCTGAAGGGACAGGCTGTAACATATTTTATAATACAATTCGAGTTTCGTCCGGCACATCTTCTGTTCAAATTGACCTTCCCCGTTTTCCTGCTCATTTGTTATCGTACCCTGTCTAACATAATTCCCTAATTTAAAACGCTAAAATTGTTATAATATGATTGTGAAAAAGTGGTGGCAGTTTTGGAAAATATGCAGGGACATCGATGCAAAAAACAAAGATGGCTGGACTGCGCTCATGGTAGCAGCTTACAATGAGAATGCAGATACTATCAGAAAACTTATCACTGCTTGTGCTGATGTCAACGCGAAAAACAATGAAGGTTGTTCGGCGCTTATGGTTGCTGCATCTGGGCGCAGCGTGGATATTGTCAGCGCCCTTATCTGCGCCCACGCTGATGTCAACGCGAAAAACAAAGATGGCTGGACTGCGCTCATGTTTGCCGCCAACAAAGAGAGCAGAGACAGTGTCAGACAACTTATAGCTGCCGGGGCAGATGTCAACGAAAAAACTGAGGACGGCGGCACGGCGCTTATGTTTGCCGCTAATTCAGGTAATGTGGATGTTGTCAAAACACTTATCGGCGCTGGCGCTGTTGTCAACAAACAGAACAAAGACGGTTGGACTGCCATTATTCTGGCAGCAACAGAAGGCTCGGTAGCCTGTGTAAACGCACTGGTCACCGCCCATGCTGACGTCAACGCTCAAAACAAAGACGGCTGGACTGCCCTTATGATTGCTGCGTCCAAGCGCAGGGTGGATATTGTCAGACTGCTTATCAGTGCTGGTGCAGACGTTAATATGCGAAACAAAGACGGCTGGACTGCCCTTATGGCAGCTATTCCAACGCGTTCTGACCTGATTTTAGAGTGGGAGGAGTGTGGTCAGCCCATGGTGGACACCTTAGAGGACTCCGAAGACTGCATCAGAGAACTGCTCGCTGCCGGTGCGGACATCAACGCAAAAGACAATGACGGAAGATCAGCGCTTACCTTTGCTTCCGGTAGAGGCAGTGCCAACAGTGTTAGATTCCTTATTGCTGCCGGTGCGCAAGAGAGCTGATTTATAATGCCCCCTGAATTCCAATTGTTGTCCTCTGAATCAGGATAAAGTTATGACATAAAATTGCATGATGTGCTACCCCTGCTCAATTGGAAGTTAACTGAATCTGTACCCTGATGGTCTTATCACCTTGCGGCCGGGGCAGCGGTTCATTATATACACCTATCGACTGAAGTTTTCTGAGAAAAGAATCATAGTTTTCTGCTGGAATATCAATTAATAGTCTATGCCCGGTCTGTGGGGCTGCCACTTTTGCGCCGTGGGCGGGAAGGAGATCAACAATTTTTGAAAGTGCTGTATCTAACGGGTTAATCGTTTCTTTTTTTTCCAGCATTTCGGGCCGACGGGCACGTTCTGGTTCACGAGTGTCAGAGATATCACCAGATTTTTCTTTCGATAATGTGTCCTTAGATTGCGAGCTTTTAGCGTAGGCGTCTGCCTCTTTCTTTTGTTCATCACTAACGCTGCCAACACTAACAGATGCGTCAGACTGTGCGGCAGTCTCTGTCATAGGGATGACAGCTTGTGTGCGAGGGGCTGGCGCTCCTGCTGCGGCTTTAGAGGCTGGATAGGACTCTGCCTGGGCAGGGGCTGGTGCTGCCGGAGACAGCGGCTTTATCAGCAGTGCTATAAGTACTGGCCCCTTGTCTTGTCGTTCCTGTTTTGGTTTTTCCTCTTTTGACTTTTTATCTTTTAGTTTATCATCATGGGGTTTAACCTGTGCTTGTAACTGGACTTTGGCCGCCCTCTTTTTTACTGCCGGGGCCGCAGGTTCGGCAGGCACAGTCAACTTGTCTGTATGTAGTTCGTTTGTCGAAGGTACTGTTGCAATTTCAGTCTTTTTTCCCATCATACTAAGAGGTGGAAGCACTTGCTCTGACTTAAACACATAGATTGCTATAACCGCAGCTATGGCAAGTGCTGTAACACCAGCCGGTATTTTAAACGACAGAGGGATGAAATCGAAAAAAGACCCAGAACGAGCGTCTATGCGTTCTTTAAGCCGCTTTGCAAAATCCGCAGGGGCATTCACCGGCTCAAGCCCCCTCAGAGCCTCAGCCGCTGCCTGTAATGACCTCAACTCCCTGTCACACACCCCGCACCCGGCTATATGCCCTTTAACTGCCCGCAGCTCTGTCTCGTCCAACTGGCCGTCTATATACGCCGACATCGACTTTCTCACCGCCTTACAGTTCATCCCGCCACACCCTGTAGTTTATCTCTGAGGGCCTGCCTCGCCCTCGATATTTTCGATTTGACCGTGCCGGGGTTAAATCCCGTTATGGTTGTAATCTCATCATATGAAAGCCCTTCTATGTCGCGCAGTACGACAACCAGCCTTTGCGCAACAGGCAGCGCTGCTATTGCCTTTTCTACCGCCCTGGTAAGCTGCGCCTTTTCCATCTGCATATCTGGCAAAGGTCTGCTGTCTGTAATCTCAGGAAGCTCCTTGTCCGTGATACCTGGTTTAAACGAGAAAAAGTTCCTCCATGTATATGATTTAAGCCTATTTTTACAAGTATTTACGGCTATACGGTAAAGCCACGTAGAGAACGACGCCTGAAATTTAAACTGATTTATCGATGTATATGCCTTCATAAAAACATCCTGCGCTGCGTCCTCAGCCTCAGCGTGAACGCCGAGAAAGCGATAGCATAGATTGTATATTTTATCTTTATACATAATGACAAGCCTGTCAAATGCATCGGAGTCCCCGCGCGAAGCACCAGCAGCAAGCGATTCTGCGTCGTGAACAGCATTAGCCGTCTCATTTTCACCTCTATTCACTTAGACAATCCAGGCCGGTAGAAAGTTCCATTTGCATATACCGCTGCTCATCTATTAATGATTTGCCTGAACTTGTCCTCATAAAGCTGAACCGGCAATAAAAACATTAAACTGAAATCAAATGCATACCACATCCACAGGAACAGGTACCAGAATCTCTCATGTGCATTAATTGATAGCGAGATAACTATATTAAGGCACATGTTGTTCACAAATATGACAAATAAAAAAAACCACTCAGCCCTCACAAATCTAAATCGCTTCAACACGGCTACAAAGACAAGCACAATGCCAGCTATTAGAAAACACACCGAATATCCATTATCAAAAAACCACTCTAGCGGGTGTGTGAGTTTTTGTGGAAATACTAATAGCTCCTCCTTCGACATTGGGAGGCCGTATATCCTGGCAAAGTTAATGTACACTGTTTTAAAATATTTTAATGGGTTATTATTCAGCACTTCCATGACTATGTCTTTTGCCACCATGTCGCTTAAAACTATTTCAGGGATATTTTTTGTGTCGTTTTGTTTGTATCTTGCCGCTACCACAGACTCAATTACACGGTAGTAGTAACTTGTCGTAAAGTAGTGGAACCAGAACAGTTTCCTGTTTTCTGTGATGCAAAAGGGATATTCCCTGTTTGACAGGCATGAGACAGATAAAACCTCTCGAGTGTCATGGACTTCCTGAATGAATCGCGTAGTAGTGTTAAAATCCTCGTATGGGTTGATATTGGTTTTTACGATTTCAAGTATTTCAGATTTAATGTCGCCAATAAAGGTACCTTTTTCAATGTCTTTACCGTTGTAATATGGCATAACAAGTGTTGCCGTATTGTGCCAGCCATAGTTTGCATATGCCGCTTTTTGATTTGTCCGCAGCCCCTGATATCCCATCCATGAAAAAAGCACCCCGAAGATAACTGCAGAAGGCAATAACAGGTGCGTGATGAGTTTTGTTCTTTCTTCATATAAACTTCGATTCAGTATTACAAATATTGCCAATAGCAAGATATTTATCAATAAGGCAATAAAATTACCCCTCAGCAGAAGCGCCATAGACGTAAGAATCGAAAATAAAATGAGAGAAAATGTATCCCTCCTGTACAAATACCTCAGTATAAACGCAAAAATAAGGACTATTAATCCATAAGCAAGCCCCTCAGTCAGGATTTGATTGGGAAATTTGCTGTACTGATAAATAAAGAACAGATAAAAGAGCGCTAGGGCCTTGTTGATGTACTCTCCTATGAAACAGGCAAGAACGAAAAATGAAACTATGTACAACAACTTTTGAATAAGAAACACTAACTCAAGCCTTTTGTCTATCATCGTGCAAAAAAGCAGGAATACTGGATATAAGGGCAGCTTATAGTCTTTTAAAACAATATGGCCGCTTTTTTGGTATTCTTCTGCCACGCTGTAATATTCCTGGGCGTCTGCCTTTAAATAGATACTTGGGTCAACTGGGTGTTTAAATGAGCGAATTATGTCCCACACACGCAGCGAACTCATTGAGTAAACAAGCAAAAAGGACATTGCTGTCCTATAAAAAACATAACTTAAAGTCTTGGCTGTCATGACCGGCACCACCGGTTAGTCAAAGAGCGCCGAGGTGAATTCCTCTGGAATGAAGTCGCGGCAGTCTTCAATCCCCTCACCTACTCCTATCAGACGTATTGGGATATTTAGTTCTTTCTTTATTGACAGGACAATGCCGCCTTTGGCTGTGCCGTCCATCTTAGTAAGGGCTATGCCAGTTATGCCCACGGCCTCGTTGAATATTTTAGCCTGATGGAGCGCATTTTGACCGTTTGTGGCGTCAACAACAAGCAGGGTCTCGTGCGGGGCGCCGGGGATAGATTTATTAATAACTCTCTTTATTTTTTTCAACTCTTCCATCAATGGACTTTTTGTGTGAAGCCGCCCGGCAGTATCTACAATGACAAGGTCCAACAAGCGTGCCTTTGCTGCTTCGATAGCGTCAAAGGCAACTGCTGCAGGGTCTGAGCCATGCTGGTGTTTTACTATTTGTGCGTGGCTTCTCGATGCCCATATATCAAGCTGCTCTATGGCCGCAGCCCGAAATGTATCAGCGGCTGCAAGAATGACAGAGTGGCCCTCGGAAACTGCCTTGCTTGCTATTTTCCCGATTGTAGTGGTCTTGCCAACCCCATTTACACCGACGCACAATACTACAAACGGCCTCTCCTGGTATAAGACAAACGGCTGCGGCAGTCCCAGAATGTCCACAATGCTTTGTCTTAGGAATGCCTTCACGTGTTCCACTGTTTTTATCGAGCCGCTTTCGTATTTCCCCCTCAAGCCTTCAACTATCTCGGTTGTTGCCTTAATGCCCATGTCGGAGGCAAGCAGCATTTCCTCGAACTCTTCTATTGTTGAGTCGTCTATTGCCTTGCCTTTAAATATGGTCTCAACATCCATGAGGAGGACTTCTTTGGTCTTTTTCAGACCGGACTTAAGTCTGTCGGCAAATCCCATTGTTTTATGTCTCCGCGCTCAGGACAGAGAGGATTAACTCCTTTTCTATCCCTTTAAGTATTTTCACGCTGCCAATTCCTGTTGGCAGGACGAATTTTATTGCTCCGGCTACGGTCTTTTTGTCGTAATTCATGGCCTCAACGACAGATACAGGCGCTATGTCCTTTGGCATTGACACTGGCAGTGCATACCCCTCTATGAGTGCCTTAATCTCATCAAGTATCCACAGTGGCAGCAGCGACAACGCCGCTGCAATCCTCGCCTCCACATACATGCCCCAAGCTACTGCCTCACCGTGCAGGTATTTTTTGTATTGAGTAACAGTCTCAAGCGCATGTCCTGCCGTGTGCCCATAGTTTAAGATTTCACGCAGGCCAGACTCTCTCTCGTCCTTTGAGACAACGTCTGCCTTGATGCGGCACGATGTATGGATTATATGTCTCAGTGCGGCGCTGTCTTGTGAGAGGATTTTTTCACGGTTGTCCTTTAAATACGTAAAGAGCTCAGGGTCCTGTATTATGCCGTATTTGATTACCTCGGCGATGCCGGCGTGTAGTTCCCGTGCTGGAAGGGTACGTAGTGTGTCTATATCAATGCAGACAAAACGCGGTTGATAAAAGGTGCCTATCATATTTTTTCCAACAGGGTGGTTGACGCCTGTCTTTCCCCCTACAGAGCTGTCAACCTGAGAAAGAAGGGTTGTCGGCACCTGAATAAAACCTATTCCGCGCATATATATTGATGCGGCAAAACCAGCCAAATCACCAACAACACCTCCACCAAGTGCTACGAGGGCTGATTTCCTGTCAAGACCGATTTTAAACATCTCGCCCAGTACGATTTCCACATGTCTGAGGTCTTTATGTTCCTCTGCATCAGGGACAATGATGGGAAATACCTTAAATCCTGCCTTTTCAATGGATTCAGTCACGTGTGCCCCATAAAGTGGAAAAACAGTCGTGTTGGAGATTAAGGCGATTTTCTTGTTAAATCCAAAGGATAAGAGCCTCTCACCAAGTGAATCGATTGCACCGTTTGCGATTGTGATTTCGTAGCTTCTTTCGCCCAGATTTACTGTTAAATTATTCACTAGTTCATCAACTTCGCGGATTGAATGATTTCCTCTGCTGCGATAATCGGGGTCTTGTCCCCTGTGTCTATGATAATGTCAGCGTTTTGATAAAAAGGCCTCCTGAAATCAAGGAGTTCCCTGATTTTAGCCAAAGGGTCTGCTACATTAAGAAGCGGTCGGTCGTTGGCGCCAGAAAGACGTGCGTATATAATCTCCGGGTCAGCCGTGAGATTTACTACAATGCCGTTTTTGCGAAGGAATTCAATGTTTTCTTGTCTTAGGACAACGCCACCTCCGGTAGAGATGACCACGTTAGAGAGGGTGGAGATTTTACCAACCATTTCTGTCTCCATATCTCTGAATTTGGCCTCGCCCATCGATGCAAATATTTCTGTGATTTTTATGCCCTTGTCTTTTTCTATTTCTGAGTCGATGTCTATCAGGTTTCTCCCCAGCGATTTTGCCAGCACCTTACCTATCGTTGTCTTACCTGTTCCCATAAAGCCGGTCAGTACTATGTTTTTCAATTATATTGTTCCTTAGCAGCTTGGCTTTGATTATATGCCAGACAGATATTTCATATAATTATAATAGTTGGTCTTTATTTCGTCAATGGCGTCACCGCCAAATTTATTTAAAAATGCGTCGGCAATAACAATTGCCATCATAGACTCGGCTATGATGGAACACGAAGACACGGCACACGTGTCAGAGCGTTCATAGGCGGCCTCTATCGGCAACTTTGTTAGTAAATCTACGGATTTCAGAGGTTTTTTCCTCAGAGTTGGAATAGGTTTCATTGCAGCAGACAGCACTATAGGCATCCCGTTACTCATGCCGCCTTCTATGCCTCCTGCGTTGTTGGTCCTACGGTAGAAGCCGAATTGTGGCGTCTTAGGCTTTGTGTAGTATATTTCGTCCATGACCTGTGAACCATGAAGTGCGGCGGCATTAAATCCCATGCCTATCTCAACACCCTTGACTGCCTGTATGCTCATGATGGCCTGCGCTAGTCTGCCGTCAAGTTTTCTGTCCCACTGGACGTGTGAGCCTAAGCCAACAGGGACATTTGTCGAAAACACTATGAAAGTACCACCCAGTGTATCACCAGCCTCTATTGCCTCATCAATGGCACTGACCATTATCGGTGTATCGAGCGGTGCGCGCACGGGTGAGTCCTCCGCTATTTTGAATAACTCAATGAGGCCGTCGCAGTCTAACAAATAGGGTGAACCTGGCAGTGAGCTGGTTTTGACACTTCCTATAGAAGTAACGAAGCTGCCTGTGAAGATGTCAAATTCACTTAGAAATTTTTTGCAAACTGCCCCAAGCGCTACCCTTGTTGTAGTTTCGCGGGCTGAGGCACGCTCAAGTATATTTCTTATGTCCTTAAAGCCATACTTTGCCGCGCCGGTAAGGTCTGCGTGACCGGGGCGCGGCCTGGTTACCGCTTCGATTGAGCCTTCGTCCTCTGATGAGACGGACATCCCCTGTGACCAGTTGGCCCAGTCCTTATTTGTAATCTTTATTGAGATAGGGCTTCCCAGAGTCTTACCCCATCTGACGCCGGAGAGGATTTCAGCCTTATCGGACTCTATTTTCATCCTGCCGCCTCTGCCGTAGCCCATTTGCCTGCGCTTGAGTTCTTTGTCTATGTCCTCCTGAGAAAGCGGCAGATTGGAGGGCAACCCTTCCACAACACCAACAAGTGCCTGTCCGTGTGACTCACCTGCGGTTATTATTTTTATGCCTGACACTTATTTCCCTCGCATTATACTGATGGAGGGCGCTGCCCCCCATTTATACTGATATATTTGTTATATTCTACTGTACTTCCTCTGCTTCTCTGTTTACAATGCGTGGCGTTATGAAAATCAGGTACTCGCTTAAAGATCTCTGTGTGGATTCAGTCTTAAACATCCATCCAAGAATTGGTATGTCTTTCAGAAGGGGAAGACCCTCATCGCCCGATGTCTCCTTCCATTTAAAAACACCGCCCAGTACCAAGGTTTCGCCGTCTTTTACCAATACCTTTGTATCTTCTGCAATCTTCGATGTCTGAGGGGCTGAACTGCCTCCAATTGTGACTGAACTCTCGAAATCTTCTTTGTTGATGGCCAACTGTAATATAACTGAATTGTCGGGGGTAATCTGCGGCGTGACGTCTATCTTTATCGTAACATCTTTAAAGTCTGCCGAGATTTCACCCTGCGCGTTCATCTTTGGATATGGAATGCTCTGACCCTGAGATATAGTGGCCTTCTGGAGATTCAACGTAAGAAGGCGCGGATTTGTGAGAATTTTCCCCTGATTAGTTGACTCCAGTGCAGTGAGTTTCATGTCAAGCCCAGCCGTCTGTGAGGCATTCATAAAACCAAGCGCCACACCGCCAGCTAGTGAAGATACTACAGTTGGCAATGTAGCCAGATATGTATTACCAGACAGCGAACCCTCGGTTGCGCCAATGCCAAGCCCACTCCTTCTGCCTGAGTCTACTGCTGACTTATTATAGGTCAGCAAGCCCCAGTTTATGCCCAGAGAATCGTTGATGCCCTTAGATACTTCAACTATTCTCGCTTCTATCAACACCTGTTGCGGCGGTTTGTCCAACTGTTTGATCATTTTATCGATATTGTCCATGACACGCGCTATGTCTACTACAATGATAGAGCTTGTCCTCTTGTCAACAGTCATCGAGCCGCGCGGAGAAAGTAATCCTCCAAATGCCGTAGGGGAGTACTTCGTATCAAAAGTTTTGGATGCTGCTTCTCTCGTGGCATCTTTGGCAGACTGCTCCATAGATGGCGGGGCGATTGTGGTGAGGAGGGCTTTTATCTCATCAACCGTTGCGTAATTGATTCTAAATATTCTGGTTATGAGGGGCTCTAGTAGTTCCTGCGTATTTTTTATGCTGCTATCTGTAGTTATCCTTTTAAGGTCTTCATCCCTCTCCTGAGCAAGCTTTATGGCTGGGGCAATTCTTATTATATTTCCATTGATGTCACAGCCCAGCGAATGAATCTTCATTATCAGGTCAACTATCTGAAACCACGGAGCTTCCTTTATTTGCATGGTTATCTGCCCCTGAACAGTTGGGTCAACAACTATGTTACAGCCGCTTTCCTCTGCCAGTACCTTGAAAACCGACACTATACCAGCGCTTTGAAAGTCCAGGCTGAGCAGCTTATTGTTTGTGCCGCATTGTACTGTTTTACCGCAGAGAGAGCCCTTCTGCTCCGGAGCCTGAGGCTTCACCTCTGCTGCGTTTGCTGCGTTACTAGCTGCCTCATCTGTTGACACCGGCACAGGTGGTGAAACTTTCGGCGCTGGGGTCGGAAGTGGAGGGCGTGTACCTTGCGGGTTTGCCTTCGCTTCAGCTTGTTTTCCCTCTGCGATGGCTTCCTTATTTTTAGCGACTATGGCAGCCTTTTTCTTTGATAACGAATCGGCCATATCTGTCGTCGTCAGAGATACGATTATTGTGTCACTTACGGTTAACACCTTCGATGAGGTATCATTATCCAGCGTCATAACTATTCGTATCCCTGAGGGTCTGTCTTCCCAGTGGAGTTCCTTTACAGGGTAAATTAAATCTGTTGGCACAGCCGCTGCGAAGCGCACACCAGGTATGTCTATAGAAAAAGTCTCTCTCAGTGTCGAGTAGCTTGGTTTCATAGTGCCGTCGCCCTGGATTACTATGTTTACGGCACCGTCTTCTTTTTTAAATGTTACCCCAGTTATTGTCCTTGCATCAGATTTATATGATGGAGGGGTGTTTTCCGCTGTTTCTGTCTCTGGCATTACAAATCCATCTGCGTCGGAGGGGATGCCTTGTGTCTGCTGCTGGTTGGACAGAGTATCTCCTAACCTGTTGATATTAACTGCCAGTACGTTGCCGTTAATAAAATGGGCGACATCCAGTGGAGCAGATAAAGTTAGCTCCACGAGGGTTGCCTTTACGGGCAGAGTCTTACTCATAAATACAACTTCGCTGATGCCCTCTTTTTTCGGTATGATTCGTTCTGTAAAAACCCCCTGGCTGACCCCTTTTAGTTCGATATATATCTTAAACGGGTCTGAGGTTTTTGAAACTGAATACACAAAGTTTTCGTCTGCTGTGATTTTCAGGGAATAGTCCTCGATGCTGACCGTTTTTATCACGTTATCGACTACAGGGCGTACGGGTTCGTCACCCATTGTGGTGTTTGTGGTCGCACATCCTGAAATTAATAATACGGCTAATATGAACAACGCCATCATGTTACTTCTCTTGAACATAACCTTTCCTCCAAGGTTCCTCCATGGGAGACTGCCCTTTATGAAATATGTCATTTTTTCTTTACCTTCTTCTTAAGAGAGCTTTTCGTTTTGGCAGGCTTTTTTTGAGCTGCTGCCGGCTTTTGAGTTACCACTGGCTTTTGAGCCGCTTGAGGTGTTACGGCTGTTTGTACCTCTGCGGAAGCTAAATCCAGACATATGCTGCCGCTGCCTATCGCTATGTTCGCCCGTTTGATAGTCTTAACTACACCACCAGCATCCGTGAATGTTATGATTAGGTCATGTGGTTGGCCGGACTTGATGTTGGCAGTTGAGTGAATCTCATCGCCCTGTATGATTTTTATTACGTCACCTTCTATGTGTTTCTTTAATTTATTGGATTCTATGACTAAATCCAGAGCCTTTTCCCATGGCATATCAGTGACATGAATAGTCACCTTGCCGCTTACGCGCGGGTCAACCACTATATTATAGTTGCTTACATAGGCTATGAGCTTTAAAACCGCCATGATATCAACATTATTATAGTCCAGCGTTATGAGGCCGTCTTTCTTTGGTGTTTCATGTTTACCCGGTTTATTCGGCGAAACTGGGGCTGAAGTGAGGGGTTTGTCTTCGACATCTGAAGCACCTGAAGTAACTGGGGCAACTGGGGCAGCAGCAGGCTGTTTTTTTACAGCAGGGACAGTCGTGCCAGCTTCAGCTATAGAGACAACGACCTTATCACCATGCGTGTCAACTTTATATACCGCGTTTTTAGATAAATCCAACACTACGCGCACCTTATCCTTATGTTGTCCACCCCGGATTAATCTGATAGGCGGCACAGCATCTTTAGGCAGCGCAGCCGCTAACTTTAGCCCCCGAAAATCCACTATAACCTTACCATTGAGAGTGGATATCTCTGGCGCTAACTGCCCGTCTCCTGTTATCTCCACCCTGGCAGCTTTATCATCGTCTTTGAAAAACTGAATACCTGTTATGGTTTTCCCAGCGGGTAGTGGTCCTTTTTTCTGCTGAGGAACTGCCTCGCCTGGCAGAGAATTTGTCTCTGGCGCTGGTTTACTAAACGCCAGCGTCAGCGTGTTTTCTGAGTACTTATCCTTTATATCAACAACTGAAGCAAGCGTTAATACTACAACAGAGCCTGCCTTCTGAGCGTCAGCCGACTTCACCTTTATGTCAGCTACCTTTGTGCTTCCAGGCAGTATGATATCCTCGAAGCGCCCAGGGGAAACATCGAATAAATCAATCTCCTTTTTGTATGGTTCGCTGGTGTCTGTAATTCTGTATACAAAGGGTTTGGATGCGGTAATGTTTACAAAATCATTTGCCACCTCTATTGCTGTAACGGCATTGCCTGTCTGCTTGTTTTTAGCAGATGTGTCTACGGGTTTGGGCGACGTCACAGGTTCTTTTGCCAAATCTACGGCTGTGACGACCGGTTCTTCGTGGGTATTTTTTGTGGTTTCAAGTGGTATTGTGCAGCTGCAAAGAAACATAAGACACACTGCGGTTAGAGTGAATCTTCCATGGTTCATTTTTATATTCCTGCCTGTTTTCTGTCCTGTCAGTCTTTTCAATCCTGGCCCTCTTTCCTTAGCTGCACCGAGTGATAAGACTTGTTCTCTACACCGTTTTCATCATACATAACTAGTTCTACAATTAGGTTGTCACTATTTATTTTGACAACTCTTCCGCCTTCTCTGCCCAGATACATCCTCTCGTAAATTACAAATGTCTTTCCGTCTACTTCTACGACTGCATATTTTTTCTTTGCATCAATAATAATCCCCTTTAATACTATAGCCTTTAGCTCAGGAATTTCAAGAGGTGAAACTGCTCGGGGCGGCTTGTTTGCCTTTTCAGCAGGTATCGCCGACATCTTCTTTTTCTTTACTTCAACCAGTGATAGGAAGGGGTCTTTCCTGCCGCTTGACTCGTATATGTACCGCTCTATTGTAATGGGCGTTAGTGCCGCTGCAGTCTCGTTATCCATTTGAGCTGGTGGAGCAGGTGTTGGTTGAGCGGGCGCAGCCGAGGTAGGCTCCGCCGAACATTGGTTTGGCTGACATGCTGCATAACCTACTGCCCCAGCCAGCACTGCCACAAGGCATATCTTCTTAATCATATAGTCCATGTCATTTGCCCGGTTCTTTGCCCTGTGCGTTGTCAGGGGTTTCAGGTATGGCAGAAAAGGTTCTGGCCTCAAGGGTTATTGTCAGAACAGCCTCATCACCGATTGGCTTTGGTTCGGTCAGGTCGATTTTCGAGGTGTTGACTATCCTATCCAGTGCGGTTATCCTGCTCAGGAAATCGCCAAGTTTGTGGTATGAACCATTTACCTGCACCCTGACAGGAATCTCATATAGTATATTACTCGCATGGTTTTTCCGTGGCTGCGGTTCCCACAGGGCAACCTTTAATCCGGCGTTTATCGCATTGTCTGACACCTGTTTAAGAAGACTTGTTATCTCATGTTCCTCGGGGAGATGCTTTCTGATTTTTTTGTACTCCTCTTCAGCTGCAGCCTGTTGTGCCTGTAAAGCTGGCAGTTTTGCCACCTTTTTTTCGGCTGTGGCGATTTCGTCGTCCAGTTTTTTTACTTCAAGTATCAATTTATCGATTTGTTCGGTAGTTGGGCTATATACCAAAAAATAAAAAGGGATGGCTATTATGATAGCAGGCAATAGCGCTATCAATGCCTTAAGGCCAGGGTGCAGCTTGTTCAAGTCAGGAAGAACAAGTGCCACTACGCTGCCTTAGCCACTATTGTTATGGTCATTTTCATCTCAAAATTATACACAGCTAAGTCAGCCCGTCCTGCACCCATACTTATGGCGCCGCTTTGGGATTTGTTCAGATAGACATTAGTAAACAGTTTTGAACTCTTCAAATTATTTACGAATGAGACCACATCGTCGTTCTTCTCGGCAGTACCGCTTAACGACAGGTCTTGTTCATTTATGCTCATCTTTATAAGCCAGACATTGTCAGGCAGGAGTTTACTGATCTCGTCAAGTACCTTCACTGGTGTGCTTTGATTGTTCTTCAACTGCTCGATTACCTTTTTATTGTCGTTAATAGACTTGATTTTTGCCTCAAGGGTTTCAACTTCCTTTATCTTTTTCCTCAACGCCTCGATTTGTTTGGTTTTCTCTGCCTTTTCCTTTTGCATCATATCCAGTTTGTTTGACAACATTTTATAAAAAACGCCTGCAGCTCCTAAAGATAGTATCAGCACTAATACGACCGCAAGGTAAAGAAATGGTATCGCCGTGGGTGGTTTTTTTCTCTTTTTCGCCTTTCCATCTGAGGGAAGGAGATTTATTTTGATCATCTGTCTCCAAGCCTTCTTGTTGCAAGCCCTACCGCTATCGCAGCAATCGGCGCGATGGACTTTATATGGTCAGCATCGATACCCTTCGGTATCTTTATGTTTTTAAACGGGTCTAACATCGTCACCGGATAGCCCGTCATTTCTGACAACTTTTCCTTTAATCCTCTCACCATTGCCCCACCGCCGCCGAGCCACAAGCCTTCTATTGCCTCCATCTCCGGTGAATCACTGAAGAAATCCAGAGAATGATTTATCTCCATTACAATTTCCTCTGAAACCCCGGTAATCACGGCATCTGCCTGTTCAGGGGTAATTCCCTTCACTGTCATGCCAAACTTTATCTGCTCCGCCTCATCATAATTCAAAGAGAACTCCCTCATCAGGGCTTCCGTGTGATGCCTGCTTCCAATGGAGCTGTCTCTTGTAAAGGCTGATACCCCGTTTTTTAATATATTTATTGTAGTGTTCGATGCACCTACGTTGAGCAGCGCCACGCTTTTGGCGCCCTCGGACTTATAGTTTATCTCATACATGTTCTCAAGTGTAAACGCATCAACATCCACTATAACAGGATTCAATCCGGCATCTTTGACTGCACCGATGTAGCTGCTTAGTGCATCTTTTTTTACCGCCACCAGTATTACTTCAATCTGCCCAGGCTCCTCGGTAGGGCCAAGTATCTGATAATCAAGATTTACATCGTCAATGCCGAATGGCACATACTGCTCTGCCTCATAACGTATATTTTCGTTTAGCACATCTTCTGACATCTCTGGCAGCGTGATGCGTTTGATTATTACAGAGGAATGACCGGAGATAGATATTACCGTGTTTTTGGCCTTTATCTTTGCCTTTTTAACCAGCGCTTTTATTGCCTCTGAGAGCTTTTGCTGGTTTGCTACCACGTTATCAACTATCAGGTCTGATTGAATCGACAGGTAATCGAATAGCTCTAATTCGTAACCTGTCTTTATATCCTTCAACTGCACAGCTTTTATACTGGACGACCCTATGTCCAGCCCAAGCAGCGATTTAGGCCCAAATATATCTAACACAATATATTTTTAACATAATCTAAAATTCTTGTCAAGTGTATTTTTCCAATTTTTTAGCTACTTAAGAATTTATTATAAAATTCTGCTTTAACTATTACGCTGGCTTTTTCCCAAAAAAGTAGCCATTTTTATTTTATTGCCGCCATAGGTGCCAATCGCGAACAAATTCCCCCGTATATCCCTTAATCTCAGGGCTGCCCCATCTTGGCGTCCTTCTGCGTAATCATCAAGCATAGAACCGTTTAGTATCTTCCTTTGTTCATCAGGGGTAAGGGTTCTTTCACCGAGGTGGCTCAGTGTCTCGTCCATTGATATAACCCGCGCGCTCTGAAGTGTATCTAGGCTACATGATTCTGATATGCCAAATCTTCCGACTCCTGTTCGCTTGAGCGCGTGTATATGACCGCATGTGCCCATAGCTTCGGCAAGGTCGCTGCACAGGGTTCTGACGTATGTCCCCTTTGAGCAGTGTATGTTCAGCGTTATGTAAGGCAAATCAAACGCTGCAAGGTTGATTGCAAATATGGTAATGCTGCGCTGTTTACGCTCTACCTCAAGCCCCTTGCGGGCGAGTTTATAGAGCGGGGTCCCGTTTATCTTAAGGGCAGAGTACATTGGCGGGGTTTGAGAGATTTCACCTGTGAACGACTTTAATGCCTCAACAACTCCATCAGCGGTTATCTCTGATACAGGGGCTGTTCTGATGACCTTCCCTTCTCTGTCAAGTGTGTCGGTGTGCTGACCAAGCCTTACTACGGCAGTGTACTTCTTGTCAAGCGTGGCAAGGTATGGTGTGAGCTTTGTGGCCTGAGCGCAGAGTACGATTAGCACCCCCTCAGCCAGCGGGTCAAGCGTACCGGCGTGCCCGGCCTTGCTGATTTTTAACACAGACTTTACTTGCTGCACCGCTGTATGTGAGGATATCCCCTCCGGCTTGTTAAAATTTATAGCGCGGCTAATCACCCCCGGAGGACTCTCCGATGCCGTCCAAAGACTCTAACAAGGCATTTTTCGCCGTCTCTATGTCTGCCGTTATTCTGAAGCCGGCTGCGTTTTTATGTCCGCCTCCGCCTAATTTCTCAGCAATTTTCGCCACGTTTACATCGCCGCGCGAGCGCAGGGAGGCCTTCCAGAAGTTATTGCCCGTCTCTTTAAACAGGGCAGCTACCTTTATCGTATTAATCATTATGGGGAAGTTTACGAAGTTGTCCGTGTCTTCTGGTTTTGCACCGGTTTTCTTTAACATATCGTTTGTTATAAAGCATATGGCCGTATTTTTTTGTATCTCTATGCTGTTGAGCATATGCTTAAGGAGCATGAACTTGGCCTCTGTCCAGTTGTTGTGCAGGCGGTCAGCTACAAACGATGGTCTGACACCTTTTGAGATGAGGTCTGAGGCCACTGAAAGAGACTCCGCAGTCGTGTTTGAGTACCTGAATATCCCCGTATCAACGGCAAGCGCCGCGTAAATATTTAAGGCCATTGTGCTGCTAATATCAACGCCTAGTGATTTTATAAGAAAATATATCATCAGGCCGGTTGCCGGGGACTTGGGCAGTACCCATCTGATGTCGCCGAAATCTGATTCCGTCTCATGGTGGTCTATGACAATTGTGTATTTAAACTTTACCCGTTCTATGTCTGCCCTATTGGGGGCATTACAGTCTACAAGCAATAAAGTAGCGTCTTCCGGCGAGGTTAAGTCGCTCATAGGCGCTATCCTGCCTGACTCGGGCAGGAAGTCAAACATATCCGGCACGGGGTCACGCGAGAAAACTATTGCCTTTTTACCAAGGGTACAGAGCGCGCTCTCAAGCGCAAGGGCTGACCCCAAGGCATCGCCATCTGGAAATATGTGCGGCACGATGTAGAATTTGTCGTTTTCTTTTATGTGTGAGAGCAGTGTTTCAGGGGGATTCATTGTTCACCTTTTTCCTTGTTTTTTATCTCATTTAAAAGTCCGTCGATTTTCATTCCGTATTCAATGGACTTATCCTCGGCAAATACTATGTTTGGAATCTGCCTGAGCTTAACGCACTTTGCAGCCTCATGGCGGATAAACCCCGCTGCCGCGTTTAATATCTTCAGGGTCTGCGCTATTTTATCTTTTTTCAGGACGCTTACATACACATGAGACGTTTTCAGGTCGTCGCTTAACTCTACCTCTGTAATAGTGATAAATCCAAGCCGCGGGTCTTTTATCCTGTTTAGGACAATCTCTGATATCTCCTGCCTCAGCAGATCGCTTACACGTTGAGAGCGCTTATAGGGCAGCATCAGGACAGCTCCAGCGAATAATCAAGTATTTCTACCTGCGGGTCCTTGTCTATCATATTTTTTACATTTTCAAGCGTACTGTTTACGTGCTGCGTGTCAGTGGATATGCAGGCTGCGTAGAGTTCGACGCGCTGCCACAGGTCACTAGCCTCTTCTGCCAATGAGACGTTGAATTTATTTTTTATCTTGTCCTTCACCGATTTAATGACAAAGCGCTTGGCCTTCAGCGAACCCGCCTCCGGTATATATATGCTGATTCGCATTACCCCTAAGATCATAAGCTCCCATCATACATTTGACCGACATTTGACCGGCATTTGATCTGACATCGGGCTATAATTTACCGGCAACCTTTTCTATCTTATAGTTCTCCAGAATGTCGCCAACTTTAAGGTCATTAAAGTTCTCAACGAGAATACCGCACTCGTAGCCCTTCTGGGCCTCCTTTACGTCGTCTTTAAACCTGCGCAGCGTGGCAATTTTACCGTCATATATAACTATATTGTCCCTGATTACCCTGATGCCGTCGCTCCCTCTTTGAATAACCCCTTCTGTTACCTGACAGCCCGCTATTGTGCCTATCTTTGAGATAGTAAACAACTTCTGCACCTCAGCAGTGCCAAGTATAGTCTCTTTCAGGGTTGGCTCAAGCAGACCCTCAAGGGCCTTTTTCACGTCGTCAATGGCGTCGTATATGACATTGTAAAACCTGATATCAACGCCTTCCCTGTCTGCAAGCTTCATGCTCTTTGCATCTGCCCTGACGTTAAAGCCGATGATTATGGCATTAGAAGCCGATGCCAGCATAACGTCTGATTCATTGATGCCGCCCATAGAGGTATGTATCACCTTTACCTTTACCTCTTCGTGCTTTATACCCTCCAGAGAAGACCTGAGGGCCTCGGCAGAGCCTTGCACGTCGGCCTTTATAATAATGTTCAGTTCCTTTATTTCAAGCTCTTTGATTCTGGCGTAGAGTTCGTCGAGATTGAGCTTCTTTGCGTGAGCTACGGTAAGTGACTGAGCCTTTTGCTTTCTGGACAGTGTTATCTGACGAGCCTTTTTTTCGTCGTCCACTACCATGAACATCTCACCGGCGTTTGGCACGTCTGAAAATCCGATGACCTCAACTGGGGTTGAGGGTGTAGCTGCAATGGTCTTAACGCCGACATCGTCTATGAGTGCCCTGACACGGCCAAAATTGACCCCGGCCACGAATATATCTCCAACCTTAAGTGTCCCGGACTGAATGAGTACGGTTGCTATAGCACCGCGGCCTTTGTCCAGCCTCGATTCGATTATAACGCCGCGTGCCGGTTTATTGGGATTGGCCTTTAACTCCATCATCTCAGCCTGAAGTATAATCATCTCAAGCAGGTCTTCAATACCGATTTTCTTTTTTGCCGATACCTCGACAAATATATTCTTGCCGCCCCATGCCTCAGGTATTACCTCGTGTGTGGCGAGTTCCTTTTTAACCCTGTCGGTGTCGGCGTTGGGTTTATCTATTTTATTTACAGCTGCTACTATGGGCACTGCGGCAGCTCTGGCGTGGTCTATGGCCTCTATAGTCTGGGGCATTACGCCGTCATCGGCGGCGACTACAAGCACAACAATGTCCGTTACTTTTGCCCCTCGTGCCCTCATTGTGGTGAATGCCTCGTGACCTGGGGTGTCCAGGAATACAATCTCCTTGCCCTTGAGTGTAACCTTATATGCACCTATGTGCTGGGTTATGCCTCCGGCCTCGGACTCCGTTACCTTGGTCTTTCTGATGGCGTCAAGCAGTGAGGTCTTACCATGATCAACGTGTCCCATAATTGTGACAACAGGGGGGCGGTGAATCAGCGCTTCTGTGTCTTCCTGCACCTCAGCCATCTCGAAATCCTCTGCCTCTGCTACTTCTATTTTCACGCCAAAGGCCTCGGCCACTATGGAGGCAGCCTCAATATCTATGGGCTGATTTATAGTGGGCATAGTGCCCAGTTCCATGAATTTCTTTATTACCTCTGAGATTTTCTGCCCAATGGCCTTTGCGAATTCGCTTACGGTAGTGCCTTCCTGGATTTTCATTACCTTTTTACGGGGGACGGTTGCCGGAATCTGTTGTTTTTGGGGTATTGCCCTCGACGATGATGACCGTGAACGCATCCCCTTTTTATTGGAGCGCGAGTCAAATATCTTTTTCTGTTCAACTTTCCTTATCGACTGGAAGGCGCGCTGCATACTGACCTTTGGTTTGGCCTTCTCTGCTTTTTCAACTTCGACCTTCTTTTTAAATCTATCAGGAATGGTTATCTCATCTTCTTCCTCTGCGGTTTTAACAATAACCACACCACCTGCAACGGGTAAGAGCTTTGCTTTATCTTTTTCCAGCTCTTTTCCCGGCTGAACTAGTGGAGAAGCCGGTTTAGTGGCAGCGTGGTGCGGCCTTGCCTGTGAGGGTGGTGATTGTTTTTTTTGATGTGATGACGGTTTTGAGGCCGATGAGTACCTCTTTTCGTGCTGGGGGACTTGTTTTGCCGGTGCTGAATCTTGTCTGGCTGCCGGTGGTGTATATGGCGGCCTTGACTGTGGGGGTGCTGAGGGCGGTCTTGCCGGAGGCGTATATGGCGGCCTTGATTGCTGCGCTTGTGATGATTTTACGGGTTCCTGAACTCCCTTTCCCTTAACTGCTGCCTTAAGTCTGTCTGCCAGTTCCTGCGATATGCCCGAGGAGTGAGTTTTGCCTTCGATGCCCATCTTTTTTATCAAATCAAGCAGTACCTTGTTGGTTACGTTTAATTCCTTGGCAATTTCGTTAATCCTTATTGTGTGCATGAAGCCTCAACCTCCATTTTCAATAACTCCCTCGATGCTGGCAGCGCGGTTATTTTTCTTTTTAAGATTTTATTTATTTTTTTCTCATCCATAAATTTATCTATACATCTTTTATCTGGGCACAAATAGTATCCCCTGCCCGGCATTTTCTGGACTTTGTCGAATACTGGGGTGTCTTCGGCTATTACTATCCTTAAAAGTCCGCTTTTTGCGTTCTTTTTCCTGCAACAAACACACGTCCTTTCCGGCACCCGCAACATCACTATATTGCATGTTATCATAAATTCATAGCATTGTGCAAGATGTTCCTCAGAAGTCTGGCAGGAGTTCGGTAAAAATGTGTTTTTGTCACAAAACTCTTTACAAAGGAATTGATTTATTGTACAATCATAGCGGTCAGTAATACGCTGGCACAATCTATTCTGAGGAGGTCTGCGATGGAAAGGACAGGGGTTATTACATTTCAGGGCGGCGGACTAACGCTGCTTGGCACAGAGGTAAAAGTTGGGGATAAGGCGCCGGGGTTCACGGTTTTAGACAACGGTTTGGGAGCCGTTGCCTTGAAGGACTTCGCAGGCAAGACTGTAGTAATAAGCGTAACACCGTCACTGGACACACCAGTTTGCGACACACAGTTAAGAAAGTTCAATGAATCAGCGGTCAGCTTAGGCACTGATACCGTAGTGTTAAATATCAGCATGGATTTACCGTTTGCCAATGCCAGATTTTGTACAACTGCCGGTATTGATAAGGTAAAAACCCTTTCGGACTATAAAGATGCCGAATTCGGAATGGCCTACGGCCTCCTGATTAAGGAACTGCGTCTCTTGACACGTGCCATAGTAATCATTGACAACTCCGGCACAATCAAATACGTAGAGGTAGTACCGGAAGTCACAGACCAGCCTAACTACGACAAGGCGCTTGCCACCCTAAAATAACTGTAACTGCGCCGGCAGTTATGGCTGCCGGCGTTATACCAGCTTATACATCTTGTTTTGAAGTATTAATCAATGGTTTAATCTTGGACAGTAAAAGAGATATTTTATATTGACGGAGGTTTGACCTTCCAGCTAGTAAAATGAAGACCGCAAGAACAAATCTTGCGCCGTCTAAATCCCTGGCTATAAGATGATACACTAAGAACACGACTCCTGTTACAGAACTCAGGATGCTGAAAAGAAAGAAATATTTCTTTCTTTTTAACAGCCGGTTGTAAAACCTTATGTCTTTATCATCTAAATCCATACCAGTAGAGTCACTGAGCGGACGGCATGGGATTCGCCCATCTGAACACCCGCGCGGGTTTGTGGGATATGCCGAAATGAAACAGGAATGAATGTGGCCGGAATGAATGTGGACTGACACGTTCACCAACATCCTTTTCTGTCGTCAAATACTGCATAGGTGCAGTATAACATAACTCCTGTGGTGTCCTCTATATCCATCCAGGGCAAACGCATTTGAAAATTTCAATATTGTTCGAGACGCCAGCTAATAAGCCTTATGTTACAATTTTGTAGTATTAATACAATATTGTAGCTAACTGTTGCTGATGCACCATACTAAACATTGCTAACTAATTGTATTTACGTGATTATTTTAAATGGCACGACAATTGCAAAATAAGAACTATTATCACATAAAGGAGGTTACGCTATGATGAGACAAATCGCTATTTATGGTAAAGGAGGGATTGGAAAATCCACAACAACACAGAACACGGTTGCAGCGCTTGCCGAGGCAGGACATAAGTGTATGATAGTGGGTTGTGACCCTAAGGCAGATGCTACCAGGTTGATTCTAAATAGAAAGGCTCAGGCTACCGTGATGGATATGGCGCGCGAGAGAGGTTCTGTGGAGGAGTTAGAGGTTGGGGAAGTGCTGCTTGAGGGGTTCCTGGGAATAAAGTGTGCCGAATCAGGAGGGCCAGAGCCCGGTGTCGGCTGTGCCGGAAGGGGCGTTATCACAGCGATTAACTTTCTTGAGGAAAACGGGGCTTACACCGAAGACCTGGACTATGTATTTTATGATGTGCTGGGAGACGTTGTTTGCGGCGGGTTTGCAATGCCAATTAGAGAAGGCAAGGCAAAGGAGATATATATTGTCACCTCCGGTGAGATGATGGCAATGTATGCGGCAAACAATATTGCCCGCGGCGTCCTTAAGTATGCAAACAGCGGTGGTGTCAGGCTTGGCGGCCTTATCTGCAACTCCAGAAAGACTGACAAAGAACAGGAGCTTATAACAGCTCTTGCACAAAGACTGAACACTCAGATGATTCACTTCATCCCGCGAGACAATCAGGTGCAAAGGGCCGAGCTGCGCAGAAAAACAGTTATAGACTATTCACCGGAACACATGCAATGTGATGAATACAGGGCATTGGCTAAGAAAATAGCAGAAAACAGAAATTTCGTTATTCCTACTCCACTGGAAATGGAAGAGCTTGAGTCCCTGCTTATGGAATTTGGAATAATGGAAGGAGAAGCTGCATGAGTACACAGATTCAACAAACTCAGAAGATGATTGACGAGGTCATGGAGGCTTACCCTGAGAAGGCCAGAAAGTTCAGGGAAAAGCATATCAAGCCGAACGACCCCCTGGGTGAGTGCGGCTCTGCCTGTGCGGTGAAGTCAAATGTGAAATCACGCCCCGGTGTAATGACCATAAGGGGTTGTGCATATGCCGGTTCAAAGGGTGTTGTGTGGGGGCCGGTTAAAGATGTTGTGCATCTGAGTCACGGCCCTGTTGGCTGCGGGCAGTACAGTTGGTGGTCGCGCAGAAACTACGCCAACGGTATTACAGGCGTGGACAATTTTGTTGCAATGCACATAACCAGTGATTTTCAGGAACGTGACATAGTCTTTGGCGGTGATAAGAGGCTGGCTCAGATATGCAGAGAGATAAAGGAGATGTTCCCGCTTGCCAAGGGCATAAGCATTCAGTCCGAATGCCCAATCGGGCTCATAGGAGATGACATCGAGGCCGTTGCTAAGAAGATGACTGAGGAGCTGGGAATCCCTGTGGTTCCCGTTAGGTGCGAGGGCTTCAGGGGCGTGAGCCAGTCTCTTGGGCATCACATTGCTAACGACAGCATTCGTGACCATATCATCGGTAAGAAGAAACTGGAGCGCGTTACAGACTATGACGTGAATCTGATAGGCGACTATAACATTGGCGGCGATGCATGGGCGTCGCGGCGGATACTGGAGGAGATGGGGCTGCGTGTTATTGCCCAGTGGTCAGGCGATGCCACTATTAACGAGCTTGCCATTGCACCGCAGGCAAAGCTCAATCTCATCCACTGTTACCGCTCCATGAACTATATCTGCAGATTTATGGAGGAGCACTACGGCATTCCCTGGATTGAGTACAATCTGTTTGGGCCGTCAAAGATATATGACAGCATGAGGAAGATTGCGGCTTGCTTTGACTCAAAGATTAAGGAGCAAACCGAGGCAGTAATCGAAAAGTATACGCCAGTGATGAATGCCGTAATAGACGAATACAAGCCCGTGCTGAAGGACAAGACCGTGATGCTCTATGTTGGTGGACTAAGGCCAAGACACATCATCGGGGCATATGAAGACCTTGGCATGGAGGTCATAGCCACTGGATATGAGTTTGGCCACAGTGATGACTACAAGAGGACATATCCCAAGATGAAGGAGGGCACACTTATTTATGATGACGTAACGCCCTACGAGCTTGAGGAATTTGCGAAGAGGCTTAAGCCTGACCTCGTCGGCTCAGGGATTAAGGAAAAATATGCATATCATAAAATGGGAGTTCCGTTTCGGCAGATGCACTCGTGGGACTACTCAGGGCCATATCACGGCTTTGACGGCTTTCCGGTATTTGCAAAGGACATGGATATGGCTGTAAACAGCCCGACATGGAAACTCATACGGAGGAGAAAATGATTGTAAAAGATCATAACGAACTATTTAACGATACGGCATATGCAGAGCAGTTTCAGAGAAAACAGGAGTTTGAAGATCCCTGTCCGCCAGGAGACGTTCAAAAAACTGCAGCCTGGAGCGCAAGCGAAGACTACAGGCAGAAGAACTTCAACAGAGAAGCACTGGTCATAAACCCTGCAAAGGCGTGCCAGCCGCTTGGGGCGATGCTCTGTGCGCTTGGATTTGAAAAAACGCTGAACTTTGTTCAAGGCTCTCAGGGCTGCGTGGCCTATTTCAGAAGCCACCTGAGCAGGCACTTTAAAGAGCCGGTTGGCGCTGTGTCATCTTCAATGACCGAAGACTCTGCCGTGTTTGGCGGCATAAACAACATGCTGGAAGGGCTTGAAAATGCCGCCACCCTGTATAAACCGGACATGATAGCAGTATCAACAACATGTATGGCCGAGGTAATAGGGGATGACCTGAATTCCTTTATAAAAAGCGCACTTGAAAAAGGGGTTGTCTCGCAAAGTATTGAAATCCCATTTGCCCATACCCCAAGTTTTGTCGGGTCTCATATTACGGGTTACGACAACATGATGAAGGGTATACTAAGCGGGGTTAAAGGTGCTGTCAAAGGAAGCACAACCGACTCAATAAATATAATCCCGGGCTTTGACACATACACCGGCAACTACATGGAATTAAAACGCCTGCTCAGTTCAATGGGCGTTTTGACCACAGTTCTGGGTGACATCAGCGATACGCTTGACTCGCCTAACACTGGGCGTTTCCAGCTATATACTGGCGGCACCCCTTTAAGCGCGCTCAAAGACGCCATAAATGCGCGCTCTACGATTGCCATCCAGAAGTATTCAACTGTGAAAACCGGTGAGTTTATCAGCAGCGTATGGGGGAGGGATTTCCGGCTAGCCCCTGTGCCGATGGGGATACGCAACACCGACGAGTTTTTAGACATGGTGGCAGCAGTAACCGGCAAGCCCATCTCCAATGAGATAGAAAATGAACGGGGCAGGGCGGTTGACGCCATGATAGACTCGCACCCCTATGTACACGGCAAGAGGTTTGCCCTTGTTGGTGACCCTGATTTGCTCATGGGGTTGTTGTCTTATATCCTTGAGATGGGAGGGCGACCGGTTCACATTGTCTGCACTAACGCAGATGCGTCTTTTGCTCAGGATGCCAGAGCACTGCTCAACAGCAGTCCTTTTGGGCAGGACGCCTCAGTTCATATTGGAAAAGATATGTGGCACATGAGGTCTCTTCTGTTTAGTGAACCGGTAGACTTGCTACTCGGAAACTCCTATGCCAAATTCTTGTGGAGAGATACCAACACGCCGCTTGTTCGCATAGGGTTTCCACTGTTTGACAGACATCACCTGCACCGGTATCCGATCATTGGCTATCAGGGTGCGATTAACCTTACAAACTGGATTGTCAATACGATGCTTGACGAGATGGACAGAAAGTCAATGTACACACAAAGTTTTGATGTAATCAGATAGGAGCGGCATGTTAAAAACGGTAGAACAACTTACGGCAGAGGGCTGTCACAACAGAGATGGCAGCGATGACCGGCACAAGGTATGCAGAAGCAGGGGGGGTGAGTCCTGCGCCTTTGACGGCGCAATGATAGTGCTTCAGCCCATAGCTGACGCAATACACCTTGTACACGGCCCAATTGGCTGCACATCAAATACGTGGGAGGGCAGAGGCACAGTTTCCACGAAAGGGCATTTCCATCGCATGGGATTTAGTACCGCCATGAAAGAGCTTGACATCATATTTGGTGCAGAAAAAAAGCTCTATGAGGCAATCCTCTCGTGCCGTGACAAGTTCAGGCCGGCTGCTATATTCGTTTATGCCACATGTGTAAGTGGTCTCACAGGCGAGGACATAGAAAATGTCTGTAAGAAGGCAGAGAGGGAGTTGTCTCTACGGGTAATCCCTGTGATGAGCCCAGGGTTTGCAGGGCCGAAGAATCTGGGTAATCGTATAGCTGGCGAGGCGCTGCTTGATTACGTCATTGGCACGGGGGAGCCGCCCTTTCTCACCCCATACGATATAAACCTGATTGGAGAGTATAACATTGCCGGGGATCTGGACTTTGTAGAGCCGGTTTTTGAAGAGACCGGTATACGGATTCTCTCGAGAATAACCGGCAACTGCACGTTTAACGAGATAACTTACGCTCATCGTGCAAGGTTAAACGTAGTGGTGTGCAGCCGAGCACTGATTAACGTAGCCACAGAGATGCAAAGAAGATATGGTATTCCATTCGTGGAGGTCTCGTTCTATGGCAAATCGTCGATGAGTGGCGCTTTAAGGGCGATTGCAGGGGCATTAGACAGCTCAACTCAATTTGCAAATCATGTAGAGGCAGTAATCTCGGCCCATGAAAGAAGGACAGACTCAGCGCTTAAGGCCTTGTCCTCACTACCGGGCAAAAGAGTTGTGCTGTATACCGGCGGTGTGAAGAGCTGGTCAATGATTTCAGCATTGATTGACCTTGGGCTTGAGGTCGCAGCCGTAGGAACGAAAAAGAGTACATACGAGGACGAGGAGAAAATGAAGGCAATCCTGGGGCAGGATGCACCGCTTTATGAAGACGTATCTCCTGCGAACCTCATAAGGCTGATAAGGGAAAAGCAAGGGGACATACTTGTGGCCGGCGGGAGGAATTTCTATCTTGCTGCAAAGCATGGCATAGCCTTTGTCGATGTAAATCAGGAAAGGCACAGGGCCTATGCTGGCTATGCAGGCCTGATAAATCTTGCGCGGGATATTGCCGGGACTATTTCTTTTTATGCTGAATGCGCGCCGCCTTTGTGCAGCGAAAGAGCGGAATCATCAAGGGCCGTTGTGATAAACCCGCTTGAACATGCTATGGGCGTCGGGGCTGCCCTTGCCTTTCAGGGTATAGATGAGACGGCTGTGGTTGTCCACGGAGCACAGGGTTGTACTTTTTTGACAAAGGTGCTGTTGACGAATCACTTCAAAGAGCCTGTGTCCCTGCAAAGCAGCAAACTCTTTATGGAAGATGTAGTGCTGGGAAGTGATGAGAGATTATCAGAGACACTAACCACTATCTGTGAAAAACAAAGACCGCGCCTGATAGGTGTTGTCACCACAGGGCTTTCAGAGGTTAAAGGAGATGACATAGAGGGCGTTTTAAGGCAGTTGAAAAAGACACTCAGGGGGGTTGATATTGTACACGTTGCCACACCAGACTATGTGAGTTCATTAGAGGACGGCTATGCCCTAGCGCTAGAAAAGATGGTGGAAATGCTCGCGCAAAAGGCACCGCAAAAGGCACCAATGAAGCGAAGAAATGGACTGATTACTTTACTTATCGGGCCGCATATGACACCAGGAGACTTCACAGAGATAAAGACCATTGTCATGGACTTTGGCCTGGAGGCAATAACGCTGCCCGATCTTTCATCTCTGGATGGAGGGCGCAGGGGATTTTCAGCCCTGTCCTCAGGAGGAATAAAAGTGGACGACGCTGTTGAGATGTCCACTTCCGAGCTTACAATAGCCATTGGCCCGGTGATGGAGTCAGCGGCAAAGAAAATTAAGGGCATATATGCAACTGATTACGTAGTGCTTGAGGGACTGTCATCTTTGGGCGATGCAGACAGGCTGATGAATACGCTCAGTCTGATAAGCGGTAACACAATACCGGCAAAGTATCTGAGGCAAAGAGATATATTGATTGATGCCCAGCGCGATGCACATAATTATTATGGCGGCAAGCACATATGTGCAGCTATGGAGACAGACCATCTGATCCAGTTGTCAAGGCTGCTTTATGAGATGGGCACACCCCTGAAACTTGCTGTTAGTGCAGTAAATTCGCAGCGGCTGCGGCAGATTATTGCACAAAAGACAGTGATAGGGGATATGTATGATGTAAAAGGACAGTTTGACCTGTTGATAACTAACTCTCACGGCAAGGACATGGCAAAGGCATTGAACATACCCATATTACAAATGGGCTTTCCAGTTCACAAGCAGCTTGGCTACACGTCAAAGGTGCGTGTGGGCTACAGGGGGGCAGCAGAGTTGGTCAACGAAATAGGGACTATTTTAATGGAGGGTCACATATGAAAATAGCATTCGCAACAAAGGGTGGTCTGACCGTGGATGAGCATTTTGGCAGGGCAGGCAAGTTTGCGGTATATGAGATCAAATATGATGGGTGTGAATTTGTCGAAAGCAGGACCTTTTCTGAAGAGGATACGGCAGAGATACAAGACAGCCGGTATGAAGGCCAGCTGCACATCGACAAAATAGAGGTAAAGGTGCAGCTCTTGTGTGATTGCAAGATAGTCTACTTCACACAGATTGGCGGCCCGGCTGCGGCACGCCTTGTAAAGAAATCAGTAATGCCGATGAAGGTAAATGACGGCTCTGTAATAACTGAACTGATACAGCGGCTGCAGGAAACAATAAACAATTCACCTGCCCCATGGCTTAAAAAGGCACTTATGGGCAGCTCATCACTAAAGGAGGTAATTTGAGATGAAAATGATTAGGGCATTCATAAGACCAGAAAAAGAGCAGGAGATAGTGTTGTCGCTGGAGGGCGCAGGTTTCCCTGCGTTGACAAAGATGCCGGTGTTTGGCAGGGGGAAACAAAAAGGTCTTAACATTGGTCCTGTGACATACGATGAGCTACCAAAAACCCTGATTCTCATTGTTGTGGAGGATGCTGATGTGGAAACCGTGATCAAAATTATAGAGGAAAAGGGCAGAACCGGCTTTATAGGAGACGGCAAGATATTTGTAACACCGGTTGAGAGGTCATTCACCATACGAACAGGGGAGGCTTCATTATGAAAGAGCTGACAATAATAATTCGCCGGCACATGGTCGGCGCTACTAAAAAGGCGCTGGAGGGACTTGGCTATCCTTCTATGACAATTCAAAGCGTGGATGGCAGGGGCAAGCAAAAAGGTGTCATTAATAAAAACCTCGACGATGGCGACGAGATGGTAGATGGTCTTTCGGCAGGAGTAAAGCTCGTGCCAACACCATCGGTGTATGCGCTTGAGCACCAGTTGTCAAAGCCCGTACTGTATGTTCCAAAAAAGATGCTGACAGTGGTGCTGCCGGAGCTTTCGGTTGACAGAGCGGTAAAGGCGGTTATAGATGCAAATCAAACTGGAAGCCCCGGCGACGGCAAGATATTTGTTTCACCGGTTGAGCTGTCCGTAACCGTGAGAACCGGAGAGAGAAACGCAGAGACTGCGAGGTGATTACAATGGCAGAGAGAATTGCTTTAACAAGAGGAGGGGCAGCATGGACTCCAAGATTTTTGGAGTCAATAGACATAAATAAATGTCTGGGGTGCGGCAGGTGTTACAAGGTATGCGGCAGAGGGGTCCTTGAACTAATAGATAAACCATTTGAAGGTGAAGACGACTACGGCGATGACTTAGGGAACAAGGTTATGTCGCTGTCAAATCCTGAAAACTGTATCGGTTGTGAGGCGTGCGCGCGGGCGTGTACCAGAAAATGCCACAGCCACATAGCAATTTAAAAAAAAGGGGGTATCGGTTGATAAGCAAAAGACAATTATTAGAGAGCCACCCATGTTTTTCGGAGGGTGCACATGGAAGATTCGGGCGTCTGCACCTGCCGGTAGCCCCCCTGTGTAATGTGCAGTGCAGATACTGCGTAAAAAAGTATGACTGCGCTAATGAATCAAGGCCTGGCATAACAAGCAGGCTTCTGACTAAGGAAGAGGCTGTGGGGCGTGTAGAGACGCTTATAGACAGAAAGACAAATCTAAGTGTCATAGGGATTGCAGGGCCTGGAGATTCCATCTTTAACGAGGACACATTTGTGGTCTGCCGGGAAATAAACGCCAGATTTCCGGAGCTGATACTGTGTATCTCGACAAACGGTCTTCTGTTATCAGACCGTATCGATGCAATAAAAGAGGCCGGCATAAGCAGCATAACCATTACTATAAATGCTGTACTTACAGAGACTGCCCAAAGTATCTACTCGTGGGTAGATTACGATGGAGTAAGGATGCGCGGGAGTGCTGGTGCAGAGTTTCTTTTGAAGAGGCAGTATGAGGGGCTAAGGGCTGCCGTAGAGTATGGGTTTATGGTGAAAGTCAATACAGTACTGATTCCCGGGATAAACGGCAGAGAAATCCCTCTGATAGCAAATCGTGCAGCAGCCGCCGGTGCTGAAATCATGAATATCATGCCGTTGATACCACAGGGAGAGTTCTCAGACCAAAGAAGACCGGCTCATTGGGAGCTTCTTGAGATAAGGGCGGCATGTGCGCAGTATCTGCCTCAGATGGGTCACTGTGTGCAGTGCCGTTCAGATGCCTGCGGGCTGATAGGAGAGGATGTTGATGTGGAGCTGGAGATGTTAATGGCAGGTCTGGGGGTGGACTATGACGCGGTCGTCATGTAGTGTGGATTTGTCTGAGCAGGAGAGAGAGCGCTACAAAAGACAAATGACCTTAAATGGATTTGGGCAGGAGAGCCAAAAAAAATTAAAGGGCAAAACTGCGCTGGTTGCAGGTATAGGCGGCCTGGGGGGAAATGCCGCCATTTACCTTGCCACCGCAGGCATAGGGAAGCTGGTCATTGTCCACTACGGCACACTGACGCTGTCGAACCTGAACAGGCAGATACTAATGAAAGACAGTTGGGTTTCCAGGCCCAGAGTAACGCAGGCGAGGAAATTTATAGAAGAGCTGAATCCGCACGTTGAGGTTGAGATATATGATGAGCGAATCTCTGAGAGGATTGCTGACAAACTTGTCCCTCAAGTGGATATAGTGATTTCAGCACGGCCAAATTTCTATGAGAGAAGGATACTAAACAGGGTTTGCGTAAAGCACTCAGTACCAATGGTAGAGGCTGCCATGAATGCAATGGAGGGGTATCTGTTTAACGTGATACCATATGTAACGCCATGCCTTGATTGTGTATTTCCAGAGGATAACCCTCAGTGGCAGGAACTCGGCTTTCCAGTGCTTGGGGCAGTATCAGGGACGCTGGGCTGTTTAATGTCAATTGAGTCAATAAAAATGCTCACCGGTTTTGGCAAGCCCATACTTAACCAAATGCTGGTGTTTAATACCTGCGACATGGAGTTTAAGAAGCTAAAGATACGACTTGATCCGAACTGTGATGTTTGCAGTTAATTCTCCTGGGGTTTTATTCCCCGCTGCTTGCGGCGGGGAGTAATACTTTATCAGCGTCAAGGCCAACGTCTACAGCATCTTCTCTGTGCCGGGCTGCTGCCATGTCTTACCAGTTGCCTTTATCATCTTAGGTATTTTATGATTATTGAAAGGGGGATTATATTTGGATGTCTTATATTACCATGAGGTAACCAAGCACAAGGCAGGGCGGTATGCAAAGTCCGCAGGATACTTGGATTGGGAAAACGAGCCAGTGCCAGTGCGAAGTTTTGATGGGGCAGAGGTTTTAAGGCTGCCTTTTCTGGAAAAAGAACCAGATGTTTTATACGATGAAATTTTCAAGTTGCACTTGCCCTCAAAAGGGATATCGCTTTCTACTGCTGCCAACTTTTTGGAACTTTCTCTTGCTCTTGCCGCTTGGAAGTCCTATGGAGGCAGCACGTGGGCGCTGCGTATAAATCCATCAAGCGGCAATCTGCACGCAGAAGAGACATACGTGCTGATGCCCGATTCGAAGAATTCTGCAGCGCTGTATCACTACAACCCTTATTTACATCTCTTTGAAAAGAGGGCTGGGATAGATGGCGCAGCGTGGAAGACAGCAGAGGATTATTTCCCCGTTAGAGGTTTTTTTGTGGCTTTGAGCTCAATACACTGGCGGCAAGCGTGGAAGTATGGTGAGCGGGCCTTCAGATACACTTGTCTTGATATTGGTCATGCCGTTGCTGCAATGTCAGTGTCTGCAAGTATTTTTGGCTTGAAGGCCACGGTACTGTCCGGCATGTCCTGTTCAGATATAGCAGCAGTACTGGGGTCAGACAAAACCCGGTGGATAGAATATGAGGAAGAAATACCTGAGACCGTTCTTTTCATACATGAACATACCGAAGCGGAAATCCCCCGGCACTTGCCCGATGAAATCATCGAACACTTCAACTCCCAACACTTTGCAGGTATACCAAACCGGTTAAGCAAAACACATATTCCCTGGGAGATTATAAAAGATATATCTACTGCTACTGAAAAACCTGCAGCAGAATTTCTGAAGGCCGTATATATCACAAGAGAGACAATGGTTTCTGCCACTTTGAAAGCAGCCTCCCATGTAATACGTACAAGGAGAAGCGGTCAAAGGTACGATGGCAAGACAAATATGCCGCTCGATGTGTTCCTGTCCATACTGAACAGGACACTGCCGGCATCGCTGCCTTTTAATTCCGACATATATCCAGTCGAAGGGGCTGTGTTTGTCCATTTGCTCGTATATGTCCACAGGGTTACGGGCTTGCCTCAGGGAATATATCTGTTTGTAAGAGATGACAGCGAAATTCCCGGGATGAGGCGGCGCATGTCGGCTGACTTCCTGTGGGAAGAGACAAGCGCACCGCTTTATTTGCTTCAGCGAGGGAATTTCATAAATGTCGCTGCCATGATTTCCTGTGGTCAGGATATAGCCGGTGACGGGGTGTTTTCTATTTCAATGATTTCACGGTTTGCAGATATAGTTAAAGATGCCCCCTACATGTACCGGCGGCTTTTTTGGGAGGCTGGAATGATTGGTCAGATGCTCTATCTTGAAGCTGAGGCACGCGGCTTCAGAGGCACTGGGATAGGGTGTTTTTTCGATGATGAGGTGCATAACCTGCTTGGACTTCAGGACAATTACTACCAATGCCTCTATAATTTTACCATAGGCAATGCCCTTGAGGACAAAAGGCTCACCACACTTCCCCCATATTATCATCTGAAATGATGATACCATCTAAGTCTTTGAAGAGCGCGTTTGTTATCTCAGCCCTGCAAAGTGGCGCTGGTAAGACAACAACAGCCCTTGCCCTGATGGCAGCCCTTACTCAGCAAGGACTACGTGTGCAGCCGTTTAAAACAGGCCCGGACTTTATTGACCCAGGCCTGCACCGCGCACTTACCGGCATAACCTCTTGGAATCTTGACAGATGGATGTGCGGCGACAACTACGTCAGGCGTATATTTAGTGAGAAATCACGCGGTGCCGATGTATGTATCGTAGAGGGTGCTATGGGAGTGTTTGACGGAGGGGCAGCCTCGGCTGCTGAAACTGCAAAACTCCTCTGCCTTCCCGTAGTTATTACCCTTGACGTGCGGGGGACTGCTGAGACCGCAGCAGCTCTTGTCAAAGGAATAGAGGCATTTGACCCCAACCTTACGCTTGCAGGCGTCATTCTTATCAGGACAGGAAGCGTGAGGCACTACATGAGGATTAAAGAGGCCATTGAGACACACTGCAACTGCCGTGTACTTGGCTGCCTCCCAGCTGACGCTGCAATTCGCATACCTGAGCGTCACCTCGGCCTTTACACAGCCGAAGACGGAGTAATAAGTGCAGAGTTCACTAAAAAACTTGCGGAAGCCGCCAGAAGCAGCATCAATATCGAAGGCCTGCTCAGCTGCTCAGAGGTCTTAGCGGCTGCAACTGTCGATATTCCAATTATTAATATATCAACGCCGTATCCTCTACAGCACACACCACGCATAGCTGTTGCCAGGGACAATGCCTTTTGTTTTTATTACGAAGACAATTTCGACTACCTGCGCTGCGCCGGGGCAGAGATAGTTTTTTTCAGCCCCCTAAACGACGACAAAATCCCCGAAGGCACCGGGGTGGTCTATCTTGGCGGCGGCTATCCAGAACTCCACGCCGAAAGGCTCTCCTCCAACACGACCATGATTCACTCCATAAGGGATTTTGCCATCAAGGGAGGGGCAATATACGGCGAGTGTGGTGGATTCATGTATCTCACTGAAGGCATTATTGACCTCAATGGGAGGTTCTTTCCGATGACCGGTATTTTCCCTGTAAAAACAAAAATGGCTGACAAAAGGACTAAACTTGGTTACAGAGAGGTTACCCTCACATCGGATTCAATCATAGGGAAAAAAGGCGATATACTACGTGGGCATGAATTCCACTACTCAGCTATGGAGGCGATGCCGACCTCTGTCGAAACCATATACGAAAGCCGTGAGGGCACGCTTGGCTACAGGGTAAGAAAATGTTCAGCCGGCTACGTACACCTGCACTTTACAAGCAGTCCGAATATAGCCGGTTCTTTCTATTTAGCAGCAGCTACCGGGGTTACCGCTTGAGCTGCCGGACGGGTGGGGGAGACTGCCAACGCCTGATTAGCAGGTACCGGTGCAGGTACTGCCGCCTGCATGGCTGGTGGTGGCGCCTGAACGGGGGCTTGCGCTGTCTGCGAGGACTTTTGCCTTAATCCTTCAGGATAGTAGTTGTTCTGAGGATTCCAGAGCATCCAGCCGTGAGAGCCAAACTGTTCGGCAGCCTTTATCTGCTCCCTAAGCGGCTCTCCTTTGAAGAACCTCCTGTCCCAGGCATAATCCCTGAATGCCTGTATCCAGGGCCTGAAACGATTTGGAGGCAGTTGAGTGCGCTCCTGCGCCCTCTTAAGTGACAGATAGACTATTTTATTAGGATTTTGGACAGGATTCTTGTAGCCGGGGATTCCATACTGAAATCCTGATGGATAGAGCATTGGTGACAGGTAGTCGGGGACACCGGCGAGTTCTTCGAGTTTTTGGCCAATTTGCGTATCATCTTTGTTCCAGCATACGTAGCCAAAGATGTCTGCACCAATATATACATTATAGGGGGCAAGCCTTCTTTTGGCCTCCTGAAGAAACCCGGTGATTGCCTTCACTCTGGCCTCCTCAGTGCTTGGCTTGGAAAACTTTGGTTTTAACGAATCGGGAAACCGCACGTAATCAAACTGTATTTCATCAAATCCGCTCTTTGCGGCCTCAATAGCTATATCAATATTGTAGTCCCACACCTCTTTTCTGAAAGGATCAACCCATGCAAGTTTTTCCCTGTCACGCCAGAGGTCTCCGCTCTGAGTCTTTACTGCAAGGTCACGCCGTGCCTCTGCCAACGGTTTGTCCTTAAATACAACAATACGAGCTATCATATATATGCCTTTATCTTTATAAGTCTTGACCATCTCTTTTAAGTCTTTAACAAGTATCACTTTTTGTCCACCGATTTCAGCGGCAAGCGGGATGGAACTCTTGTAGTTCAGCACACCCCAGTCACTTTTTACGTCAATAACGAGTGCATTGATTTCTGTTTCTTCTATGAGTTTCAGTGCGGCGGTTCGCAGCTTTTTACTGGACACTCCGTACATGGATAAATAAAGGGCCTTCGGTTCAAATGGTCTCAGAGGTATCTCAATTGCCGCAGTACCCTGCGAAGGGGCAACCTCAGTCCTGGTGTATCCCGGAGATTTTGCAGATATTTTGCTTGACGGTGATAACGGTACATTAAGAGTGGCTATGCCGACTTCGTTGGTAACAAGTGTTGTGTTGTCTACCTGTACGGTAGCATTTTTAATTGCTTTTTTTGACATGGAATCGATAACTTTAACATCCTGCGCGTATGCCCCGTTAAATAAAAGCGTTACGCAAAACAGTGTTGCTGCAAAATACCTGACTGCTGGTTTCATCTTGTTATTCATATTCTGGCATCTCCTGGCACCCTCTGTATTAATTAGAATTTCAATCAATTCTCTGTTAACAACCTTTCAAACGACTTCCCCTGGTTCGAATTCTCAAGAAGGAAGCGCGGCAGTGACATCATGTTGTCACCACTTCTGACCGGACGCCGCTCGATAGAAAACGCAGCCGCATACCCTGCCTCAGACGCCTTGCCCATCAGGTAGTCGTCGTATATCCCAAATGGCCACGCAAGCAGGTCTATCTTTGTACCAAACTCCTTCTCCAGCTTATCCTTAGATTTCTTTAACTGTGTCTCCACGAGTTTCTCGTACTCCTTCTGGTCTAGTTTCTTTTTTTCTCTCTTGAAATTCGGATGCCAGTACGTGTGTGACTGAAAATCAAAAAATCCCGTCTCTTTCAGCTCTTTCAACTGATTCCATGTCATGGCGTATGAGGCGTTTGAGATTGCCGAAGGGTATATAAAAAGGGTAACAGGTACCTGGTATTTCTTTATAAGCGGCAGCATATCGGTATAGATAGATTTATGACCATCGTCGGCAACGATTACCACTGCGTGTTCTGGTAGGGTTTTTTTGTTTTTCAGGCTATCAATCACCTGCCTCAGCGGGACTACGGTATATCCGTTTTGCTTGAGATATTTTAAGTGTGACTCGAAAACTGGTGTCGTTATAGTCATGCTGTCAGCAACGGTTGGCCCAAGCCGGTGATAGAGCAATATCGGCACCCTGACCGCAGTTTTATCAGTAGAGGCAGACGCCGTAGGAACGATAATCAACATAAACACAACCAGTGTTAAGGCAGCCGACCATTTAATTCTCATACTAAAAATCCTCCTTGATATAATCTTAATGATAAACGAAAAATCATAAATTCTGCAAGCTATTTGTTTCGGTGAAAAAAATATTTGGCATTTTGGGAGTTTAGCAGACGCCATCTTTACTGATTGTTCAGCAGCACCTGTGTGTGGCTAAAATCAGCCGGGATAGTGGTAATGGGAAGTTTTACAGTAAATGTTGTACCGCGTTGTTGTTTGGTGCTGACAGTGATATGCCCGCCGTGCTTTGCGATTATTCCCTGGGATACTGAAAGGCCAAGTCCCGTACCCTTTCCCTTGGTCTTTGTTGTGAAGAATGGATCGAATATGTGATGAAGGATGTGGTCCGGAATTCCCTGCCCGAAGTCGGTTACTTTCACGGCCACAAAGTTGTCCTCATCAGCCATAGCTACTTCTATTTTTAAATGTCCGCCTTTGATTGATACGTCGAGTGCATTTAAGAGCAGGTTCAGAAACACCTGTTGGAGCTGGTGTCTGTCGCCGTGTATGCGAGGGAGATTCGGCGCAATTTTTAGTTCTATATTTACGCCGGCAAGTTTTACCTGGCTCCCTGATATTTTTAATGTCTCCTCCAGCACATCTCCAATACCAATAGGCTCCATTATGCTTTCGCTCTCGCGCGCAAAGTCAAGCAGGTTGCGTACGATAAGACGCGCCCTTCCAGCCTCGTCAATAAGGTCTTTAATCATGTCAAGGCGTTCGTCGTCTGACAGTTCAAGATAGTCCTCAAGGAGCATATGCGCGGTGAGCGTGATATTGTTAATCGGATTATTGAGTTCATGTGCAACACCGGCAGTCAACGTGCCCACGGCCCGCAGCTTGTGGGATTGAGAGATTATAGTCTGCTGTCTGTCATATTCTTTGACCAGTTGTTCAAGGACACCGGACAAATCTGAGAACTCATCCCTGTAAAACGACGATGACTGAAATTTTGAGTGTCTGCTTGAGGATATCTGGCTCATATATACAGTAAAACGGTTTAGTGTCCTTAATACCCTGAAACCCAAAAGATGCAAAATAAAGGTGATAAACAAGACTAAAAAGACCGCCGCATATATATGAACTACCCTGAACAAAAGCATTGACTTATCAAGGGAATCTCGTTCCTTTCTCATCAGCTCCTTTGCGACGATTACCATTTCGCCTCCGAGTATCTGCAGCTCTTCTTTTATTTTTTCCCGTCTGGCAGATAATTCAGGAGAAGAAACAGTCACTGTCTGAAGGTCTTCGAGGGTTTCGAGCAGCTTGCCGTATTTATCGGTCTTCGACAACAGGTCATTGCTTCCTACTATCTTTTTGATTTCGCCATAGTGTTCTAAGAACAAGTCTTTCAACGCCCTTATATTTTTGAGGGCATCCTGTAAGCCGACACCGTTTAGTAGGAAATCCTTCTCGTAGCTGCGCGCCTCAAATATATGATATACATATTTATTTGATATCTCTACTACCTCCAAATTTCTATCCATCATAAGCAACGTGATAACAACTGCGATGCCGATGGAAAAGGCTATCACGAAGGCAAACACGAAACCGATATAGACATGTGCCTTAATTGTAAATCGTAGTACCCTGTCTGGTTTTGAACTGTCACCGTCATCTGTGGCATCACGAATGGCCTGCCTTTCAACAGCAGCATCAAGGACGCGTTTAAGACGTTGCAGTGCACATTTATACCATTTATCAAGACAATTGTTGAACATCACATCCCCATACTTCAGTGATGATTTGAAGAGCATGCCAGTGTACCATCGCTTATAAATTAATGCGTAAATTAATGTGGTTCATGAGAGAGGGTTAATTTTACGCCTAATGCTTCTGCTGCTTTTATGATTACCACGCGTAAGTCTTCCGGCTTGAACGGCTTTGCAATGAAATCAAAGGCACCTTTTTCCATAGCCTGACGTGCCACCTCCATCATGGCATAGCCGGTTATCATGATTACCTTTGTTCGAGTCGATTTCTTTGTTACATGCTCCAGCACCTCTATGCCGTCTATTTCGTCCATGCGAATGTCTGTGACTACTACATCAAATTCCTTCTCGTTGATTCTCTTTATCGCCTTAGCAGGACTCTCGAAGACCTCAACCCCACAGCCTAATTTTAGGATGGCAGGCTTCAGGCGCTTGCCTACAATCGGCTCGTCGTCCAGAAGTAGCACTTCAAACTTACTGCTCGTCATCATCAACACTACATCAAAAGCTCGCGTGTTGTCAAGAAAAATATTGAATAGTACATCTGCAAAACCAACAACTTAGTCGGACAACGTGTTATAATAACAATGTTTTTTTATATTCTATCTTCAATCTGACTGGTCCATACCATATCTATAGTGTTCTGCCGGCAAGAACCGCCTAAGACCTCCCTGAAAAAAATAGTTGAACAAAAGCCCCCATCTCTGCAATCAGTACACTAAAAATAGATACATTTGTCTACTTTTGGAAATTACTCATTTGTCTGCAGCATAGAATTAGAGCTGCAAGCTAGGGCTATTAGTGTGAATCAGTCAATTTTAACGCTAATTTTTTTATCTCAATTCGCACAGCATTTGCCATAAACTCAGCAGCGGTTTTAAGTGCCTCTTCGTCAAAGTCAAAATTCGGGTTGTGAAGCGGGAAGCCTTCGTGCCCCTTTTTGCGTGCCCCAAAGCGCACAAAACACCCTGGTACTTTCTCAAGGAAAAAGGCAAAGTCCTCTCCCCCCATGCTTGGCGTTGGATATATAACCACGTTATCACTGCCTGATACTAGAGCGGCAGCCTCTTGTGCCGATTCAAACTGTCCAGGGTGATTTATCAACGGTGGATAGCCGTCGTGAAATTTAATGCCGATTGTTGCCCCATGCAGGGCTTCCAAAGACAAAGCAAGCAGCTTCAATTTCTCAAATATCAGATGTCTTGTCCCGTCGTCAAGCGTCCTTATTGTCCCTTTTAACAGGCAATGCCCGGCTATGATGTTGTTTACAGTGCCGCCTTTCATCTCACCTATTGTAATAACGGCGGGTTTCAAAGGGTCAACGCTGCGTGAGATAATGGACTGAATCTGCATTACCATTGAACACGCAATGACAACTGCATCAACAGCCTCGTGCGGGCGTGCCGCGTGCCCGGCTCTGCCTGTTATTTCCACATCAAAGCCATCGGTGTAGGCGGTGTTGACGCCGGGCGTCAGGATTATCTTTCCCGGCTCAAAGCGCGGATCTATGTGGCCTGCAAATATAGCATCTACGCCATCGAGAATGCCCTCTGCTATCATAGGCTTCGCCCCGCCTGAGCCCTCTTCGTTGGGTTGAAAAATGAAGACTACGCGGCCATCGGGCGGGTCTTCTTTAAGCAGAGCTGCCGCCCCAAGCACAATCGCCACATGCCCGTCATGCCCGCAGGCGTGCATAACCCCCGGCGTCTCAGATGCAAATGAAAGCCCCGTACACTCAGTAACTGGCAGTGCGTCCATGTCAGCACGCATGGCAACTACAGGGCCATATGTCCCAAGAAATCCGGCAACGCCTGTTTGGGCAATGCCTGTTTTAAACTCAATGCCAAGCTCAGCTAGTTTAGCTGTAATCAGGGCTGCGGTCTTATGCTCATTAAACCCAAGCTCCGGGTGCCGGTGGATTTCCCGCCGTATTGCCCTCATCCAATCTATAAGATTGTTCACTGTGCCCTCCTGATGATTTTTCTTTTAAACGTCTTTACTATATAATTAACCTCTTCACTTTTCAGCGCATATGCCGCAGCAAAGTAAATCACCGTACACACTGTGATTATAAGGGTAAGATACAGAGATTTTATGAGAAAATGCCCTGAGCTGTCCCACTGCCTGAGATTCACCAGATACCATCCGGCAACACCCATCAATACCGAAGACAGAAGTGTCTTCGTAAAAGACCACACAATCCCTCTGATGGCGATGTGCTTGAGTTTCTTGTTTAGAAAATAAAACAAGGTGAGAAAGTTCGCTGAGGCCGACAGTGCATTTGCTAGCGCCAGACCAGCAAATGACAGGTGTTCCATCAGAATAATACTCATCGAGATATTTATGATAAGAGTGAGCACGGCAGCCCTGACAGGTGTCCTTGTATCCTGCATCGAATAAAATGTCGATGCCACAACACGCACCCCAACCATAGCCCAAATCCCCGTGCAATAATAGAGCAGCGCCGTAGTAGTGCCGCGCATGGCCTGATAATCAAAGTGACCGTGCTGAAACAATACATTTACAATGGGTTGACTTAACGAAATCAGCCCTATCATTGATGGAATAGTAATCGAAAAGAGGAGTTTTAGAGAGAATGAAAAATCCTTCGTAAGGCTGTCGAAATCCCCCCTTGCCGCGTGTTCAGACAATGATGGCAGGACGGCGATTCCCATGGCAACGCCAAAGACGCCAACAGGGAATTGAATCAGTCGCATGGCATAGTATAGGTATGTTATGCTGCCTGTGGGCAGATATGATGCCAAAATAGTGCTGATAAATATATTTAACTGCGACACCGACGTACCAATGGCGGCAGGCAGGATGAGCAGTCCGATTTGTTTCAGCCCGGGGTGGCTGAAGTTAAAACTTGGCCTTAAAGAAAATTCATTTTTATAAAACGTCGGCACTTGTGAGGCAAATTGAAAGAATCCGCCAATCGTAACCCCGATGGCAACAACCATCGAGTGGTCTGCTAATACGAAATAAAGTGCGGCTATCGTAGAAATTATTCCAACATTAAACCAGGTAGAGGCCATAGCTGGCACAAAAAATATCTTCCGCGAGTTCAATGCGCCCATAACAATGGCTGAAATGCTTACAAAAAACAAAAAAGGGACCATTACGCGTGTAAGAAGGACGGTTTGGGTGAACTTCGCAGGGTTTGCAGAAAACCCTGGTGCAATTATATTCACTATTTGGGGGGCAAAGAAAATCCCCGCTAAACAGACCAGTCCTGACAAGACAGCGATAAACGTGAAGGCAGCCCTGACTAACGTAGCAACAGCAGATTGTCCTTTAGTGGCGTTATACTGTGAGAGAACGGGGATTACACCCGATGACATTGAGCCTTCAGCAAACAGTTCCCTAAGGAGATTAGGCACCCTGAATGCTACAAAAAAGGAATCAGACAACCCCCCTGCACCCAAAAAACGGGCTACAAGCATATCTCTGGCAAAGCCCAGTATGCGGCTGATTGATGTGGCAGCGGTCATGGAAAACGCTGACCTTGCTATAGCGCTTTTTTCAGTCACATTTCTTTGGCGGTCACACTTCTCTGGAGAACCCTGCCGTATTTTTTAAGGCATTTCGCGCATCTTCTATCGACAGGCCGTCTTTCAGAAACCCTAGAGTGAGGGTCGTGAGTATTGCCCGCAGCATATCGACAAAGTTGACATTATCTAGTTCGAGGGAATATAAGAACTCCGTGCTGGTGAGGGTCTTTTTCAGTTCTAAGTCATCCGGCAGCCGCTCAGCTATGAACCTGCTGTATGTCAAGACAGTTTGATTTGTGGCAAGCCAGTAAAACAGAGTATAGATGTAATCGACATAGAAGTTCGTCGAATACTCATCCATATTGAAGTTGGCAAGGGTTGTGAGAACCTCCTCTTTGAGGTCTTTTCTATAATCCACTATTGAATAGTGCACCTCGCCGGTCAGCACCTGCAGAGGTGAAAATTTCCAGTCCATATTGATTTGCCCTTATGTAATATCTGCTGTATTTTTTAGACTAGGTTATATTATAAACACAGGGCGTGTCAAGAACCCTGCGTCCAATGTTTTTTACGACACCTTTGTATCCTCTTCATGTTCAGGCAAAGAAAGAAGAACAAGAAGACTTTAAAAAAATTTCAGCGAAAAAGTAGACGAACTCTTGCAGGGCAGAGACCATGACAGTTATTGTGATGGCACAGGATGAGGGGCGTATCTGCAATGCCAGAAGAGCATGGGCTCCACCTGATTCACGACCCAAAGCCCCTCGGCAAATCGTCAGAGAATTTCTGTATGTCTTTGCCGCAATCTGCCCGGCATTAGGGAGAATGACATCCATTATCCTACCATCCGCGAATACGGAAACAATGAGTATTTTTCTTCGACAAATTTCCCTTGATTTTCAGCTGTATTTCATGATCATTGTTGTTGATCAGGCAGCATGGCATTTGTCAAAAATCTTGTCGTACCCGAAAACATCCGACTTATCCCTCAGCCTTCACATTCGCCAGAACTGAACCCTGTTGAACATCTTTGGGAAGAAATGAGAGAAAAATATCTCCATAATATTGCTTTTAAGTCCATCGATAATCTTGAAGACACCCTTTGCGCTGCTCTGAATGACATCTCTAACAATCTACGGAGGCTTACTTCTATGACCAATTTCCCTTATCTTATATTACCTGTATGATAGCCACTTGGTATGAATCCCAGTCTTAGGAAAATGGTAGCCTCTGGAAAGCCCTTCAGCCTATCAGTATGTAGGGCAGGTTCAATTAATAATCACAGACCAATCAGGATTAGTTAGCAAGAAAGGAAGTGCTCTTTGTGCGGCTTAACAGATTAGTATTCAGGTAACAAATCGAAAATAAAATTTGAGCGCTACGTAACAAAATCAGCAGAAGGCATACCCAAGTGGTACCCCTGACCGTAATTCACGCCTATATCCCCAATGATTTCCATTATTTTCTGACTTTCAATAAACTCAGCAATGGTCTTCAGCTTCAACTTTGAACATAACGTTTGGATACTCTCGACAAATGCATAATCTCTTACATCGCCTGTTGCCAGTTCCTTGATAAATTCACCGTCTATTTTTAAGAAATTAACGGGAATATACTTTATGTAGTAAAATGACGAATACCCGCTTCCGAAATCATCAATTGCCAGATTAAACCCATTAGAAGTTATGGTTTGTATGAATTCCTGAATTTTCGATAAATCTCCAGCCGCTTCACGCTCTGTTATTTCAATAACTATCTCAGACGGGGTCAGATTATTGGCCTTTGCCTCTTCTATTACGAACTCCAGAAACACTTTGTCTTTGAGTTCTTTGCCCGAGAGATTAATAAACATGTAGTCGTGGTTATCTTTTTCTTTCTTGTATCTAAACGCCTTTGAAATTACCTGTCTGTCGATTTCGAATATCTTTCCGATTCGTTCGGCCATATTGATAAATTGAAATGCCGGAATTATCTTGCCGGAGCTGTCTTTTAATCTGGCAAGGACCTCATATCCTGCTATGCGTCTGCTGGTTACATCAAGAATGGGCTGAAAGTATGGGATAAAAGCACTTTTGTCTATACCCTCCTGAAGGATATTGAACTTCTGCGTCTGCTCTTTCAAAGAGTTTTTAATCTCATTATCTGTCGGTATAAATATCTTGTTTTTGCCTAGCTCCTTGGCCTTGTAGAGGGCTGCGTCAACTACCAGCATAAGTTCGTCACGGTTTTGACCGTGAGTTGGAAACTCAACCAGTCCTATGGATGCCTTTATCGGGATTATCTTTTTGTCCGGAGTCTCAATTTTTTTGTGTGTAAATGAATTTTTAATCTTTTCTGCTACGATTTTGCCACTGACAATGTCTGTTTCGCTTAGTATGACCGCAAACTCATCACCGCCAAGCCGTGCTACAATGTCACCGTCTCTGAGTGAGTCATTGAGGGTGCTTGCCACTTCTTTCAAAAACAGGTCTCCAAACGGGTGGCCGTAGTTGTCGTTTATATACTTAAAATCATCTAAATCCTGCATGAGCATAGAAAACTTATACCCCTTTCTTTTAACGCGAAGGACTTCGTACTCAAGAAAGTGTTCAAACATCCTCCTGTTATACAGGCCTGTCAGCGGGTCATGTCCGGCGTAAAACTCAAGTTCGCTTATTGCCTTGGAAAGTGCTCGTGCCGAGCCGGTTACCATTGTCATGATTGAAAGCAGGGATTCTATTATATCCATGTCTTTACTGTCTATTTCTTTTTCATGGAACATCCCTATGCCAAGTAAACCGCCTATGCCCGGCGTATCTGTCAGGTATTCATGTGTTTTTATTAAAATATCTTTGGGGGCGTTTTCTAACTTTTCTGAGCCAAGCGGCACATCAACATATTCCATAGGGATTGTATCAAGTATATCTGTAATTTCAAAATATCTCCGTATTTCTAACTGCAGCTTGTCCTTAATACGCCCTTTGCCGTCATCGTCTATATCTCTCATAAGAAATAAGTATGCCTCAAGCTTCTTATTCTTAGTTTCAAATATGTTAAAATACACATCGAACTGGTAAATACCATACAAATCCTTAATGATTTCCTCTGCTCGCTTTTCCCAATTTATAACGTTTTCTCTAGAGAGGACTATCTTCATTAAAACGGCAGTCAATTTCTCAAGAATGGTCGAATCAACAGAGCTTTTCTCAAGGGCATCTACGACACGGAGTGATTTAAACAGGCTGTTTTTTATTGTCGTCTTATTCTCTACTATAGATTTGTCTAACAACCCCATCAATATCTTAAAAAATTCTACCAGCTTCACCAAATCAGAGGAAATACCTTCGTTATCCACACATTTTTCCTTAAGTCTCAGCGTAATGTCGCGGATTGAATATATTATGCCGTTGACCAGGAAATCTTCACGTATCAAATTCTCAAGGACATTGCCGTTTTCTCTGGATATCTGGCATCTTAGGGCATCAAAATTCAAGCCGCTGTCACTCATATCAAATCTACCCCGCACTTAAGGTCGTATATCCATTTTAAGAAATCCTCTTTTGCCTGTCCGCGAAACAAGTAACCATGCTGCGGGGCAATCACCTCGACATCGTAGGTCTCGACTTCTTTAACCCATTTCCTCAGCGCCTTGTTACATGACATGTATCTGGTATGAAACGGTTCGATGCAGTGCAGCACTGAGTGAAAATCATCGGCAAATACTGAATCGTTACTACATGGCAGGACAGCAGCTCCGATATCACCGCTAAACAGTACCTTAGACACAGGGTCATAGTAGTTAAAATGCCCCGGTGAGTGCAGAAAGTGGGCTGTGATTACGTTTATTTTGAAATCGCCGCCAATAATAACCTCAGTTACACCATCGTGTATTCCGATAATATTTTCCATGTTTTTAAGCTCATAATGCGGGAGAAACCGAATCCAAAGGGCTGATACATATATCCTGGCATTTGTGATTTGCTCCCAGACGTTTATACCTCCGCCAACATCAGGGTCCTGATGAGAGAGAAATATCGCCCTAATATTCTCCATTTTGGAGTATTTCAGCACTCTGGACACAAGAATTGGAAACATCCCAAACCCTCCTGGGTCTAACAATACGCTGACCTCATCATGGCAAACCATATACTGGTTTGAAGGAATGCTTTTTTCGTCTGCTGAATCTGCAAAACCGATCAATATATATTTATGTCTGCCGTCGTCATATAATACCCTGTCCATCCAAACCTCCTTGTAGCAACAGTCACAGTAATATAATACTATTATCTATTTAATTACAAGAAAAAAATAATAGTACGCACCAACGTCAGCTTACCCGATGAGCCATTACTTAAACAAATTGATATATTCCTGCATGAGAAAAATCCGGTTGCGGGAAAGGCCGGTTACCTCTTTAAGTATGCCAAGCCTTTGCATCTCCTGAACAATATTATTGGCTGTGCGAAATGTAACATTGAGATATTTTGCGGCATCAGCGACTGTCAAATACGGGTTGGAAAACAATTGCATTAATAACTTATGTACAGACTTTGCACGGCGGACAAGATTCAGGATTTGCCTCTCATAGTTAGTACGCAGGGCAATAATCTTCTCAAATGTGTCCTTACTTTTTTTTGCTGTTTCAACTACCGCTGAAAGGAAAAAAATAATCCATTGATCCAAATCATTACGCTGCCGAACAAATGTCAGGGCATCATAATAAGCCCCTTTATTTCTTTCAAAGAAATCAGAGATGTAGAGAGTCGGTTTCCGCAAAATCCCAAGCTCAATGAGATGAAGCCCTATTAGCATTCGGCCAACCCTGCCATTGCCATCGTTAAATGGATGAATCGTCTCAAACTGGTAATGTGAAATAGCTATCTTTATAAGATTAGGCATGTAGAGTTTTTTATTATGCCAAAAGAGTTCAAGGTCTTTAAGAAGTTCTGGCAAATCCTGATGATGAGGCGGGATAAAAGCGGCCGTTTGAATACTCGTGCCGCCAATCCAATTCTGCGACGTACGCACCTCCCCAGGTTGTTTCGTTTCGCCTCGAACACCGGACATCAATATCCTATGAGCTTCCAGAATAAGCCTCATTGTGATTGGCAGTTTATTAAGCGTTTCAATGCTCGTATTCATTGCCTTGATATAGTTCTGCACTTCTGACCAATCATCTTTTCTTTCTGGCGCAATTTCCACTTCCGGCAAAACCGCTTCATCAATTCCTGTTTGCGTTCCTTCAATTCTGCTGGATATAACCGCTTCATTACGCACATGCATCTGAATGAAAAAATCTACGTCCGGGATAAGAGTCGAATAGGCATCCAACGCGCCAACAAACCTACTCGTTTCCTCTAATAGAACATGGATTTTGGGGTCTGCCCACTCATATGGACGGTTTACTGGATAAGGCAAAAAACTTTGGTATTCGTACTCCTTACCAGAATACTGCCTCTTGTATGAGCCTGCTTTAAATTTGTTTAGCCGCATAATTTATCAAAGCTGCGATATGTACCTTTTTATTACCACCTAACGCCTGAAAGTATAATAAGGATATTTATATTATACTTTTACGCCTGAAAGTATAATAAGGATATTTATATTATACTTTTACGCCTGAAAGTATAATAAGGATATTTATATTATACTTTTACGCCTGAACGTGCAATATGAATAATGTATTACTGAGACAACTCCGGCGCTTACCCCCCTGTATGGGGGTTGAATACGCGCCGGAGGTATGCTGTCTATAGTTTAATGACCTATCTGATATAGGCCTCTGTGACGTACCTTCTCATCATCCTGTGGGTGTTGAAGTAGTAGGCGTTTTTGCCTATCGTGTTTTTCATTATGAATATCCACTTCTTCTTGTCGTTGTAGTAGGTTGGGATGATGACATTCTCCAGCTTATTGTAAAGGTCATCGGCGTCGATTTTATTCATACTCTCGTCGGGTTCAATCTCTGTCGGGGCAGGGCCGATTGACCAGCCCGTGTATCCTTCGATATGTCCTTCTATCCACCAGCCGTCAAGTACGCTGAAATTCGGAACACCGTTGTGTGTTGATTTCATTCCGCTTGTGCCGGAGGCTTCCAGTGGCCGCAGCGGGTTGTTCAACCACACATCCACGCCTGTTGAGAGCATCAGGCCTATGTCCATTTTATAGTTCTTGATGAAGGCCAGCTTCAGCTTCCCCTTTAACTCCTTTGCATAGCTAAAGATATTCTGAATGAGTTTCTTTCCGCCTTCGTCCTTTGGATGAGCCTTGCCGGCAAAGACAAACTGTACTCTGCCGCCTGCTATTTTCACCAGACGGTCGATGTCTGTAAATAACAGGTTTGCACGCTTGTAGGTTGCAAATCTTCTGGCAAAACCTATTGTAAGCGTGTTTACGTCCATGTCGGCATTGCAGTGGGTGTTTACATAGTTTATTAAATCAGTTTTAGCGTCCTGATGGGCATTCCAGATAGCCTCGTCCGGTACTGTCTCAACGCGTACAAATATTTCCGGCTCGTTTGCCCAGCCCGGAATGTACTTATCATACAGGCGCTTAAAATGCTCGTTTGTCCATGTGTAGGAGTGGACGCCGTTGGTGATGGCGTTGATTCTGTAGCCGGGGAACATGTTCTGAGATACCTCGCCGTGTTTTTTGGCCACGCCGTTGACGTAGTTGCTCAGATTAAGGGCAAGCAGCGTCATGTTTAGATGTTCGTCACCGGCAAGCCAGCGAATTACCTTCTCAGGGAAATACTCGCCCAGTACCCTGTGGTATATATCATATGTAAATTTGTCATGCCCCGCTTCAACCGGTGTATGTGTTGTGAAAACACATAACTCTTTTACGGAATCGAAATCCCAGATTAAAGACTCGTCCCACACGGATTCAATATCCTTTTTGCGCTCATGCAACAGCTCTAACGTCAGAAACGACGCGTGCCCCTCGTTCATGTGGTATTTTTTAACGGTAAAGCCGAGTTCCTTAAGCATTCTCACGCCGGCTATCCCAAGTATGGACTCCTGCTTGATCCTGTATAAGTTATCGCCGCCGTAGAGATGATGTGTCAGTTCCCTGTCTTCAGCGCTGTTTTCTGGCAGGTCTGTATCCAAAAAGAACACGGGCAGTGACCCGCCCCTCAGACTTTCCACAATATATGTCCATGCCGCAACATAAACTGTGCGACCCTCTAGCCTGATGCTGACCTTAGCCGGGGCCAGAGTCATATATCTTGCAGGGTCCCAGATTACGTCTTTTGACAGCTGATAGCCGGTCTCGTCGAAATCCTGCGTAAAATACCCCTTTCTGTGCATAAGGGTGACAGCGACAAACGGCAGATTCAGGTCGGCAGCCGATTTAATCGTATCTCCAGCTAAAATCCCAAGACCTCCGCTATAGGTGGGGATGTCGTCCTTCAATCCTATTTCCATAGAAAAATATGCGATCTTTGGTTCGTCCAGATACTTGCTCAAAAATGACATTGCTCCTCCTCAGAAGTATTTTATTATAGTAATCAGTATTTAGCACTATATAGCAATCTGAAATCATACTAGAATTGCTGAACAAATAACAAGTATCTGTCATGCACAGCCGACAGTAAATTTATTCTACATCAACCCTTCTGAACGATTTGGTATTAAACTGCCTTTTTATGTTAGAATCCCCTATGGCTGGTGCTAAAGGAGGCAATATGTTATTTGAGATGATAAAAAACACAATGATGGCAGCCCTTGGGGCACAGGAAATGCTCAGGGAGTTTATTGAAGGATTGGTAGAAAAAGGGCAGTTAAGCGAATCTCAGGGCAAGACCATGTTAAGTGACTGGTCTGAAAAGATTACCAGCGCAGGTTCTGGTATACACATCAACATCTCAGAGCTGATAGATATGGTTATCGGTAAGATGAACCTTGCCACAAAGGAAGACATCGAAAAACTTAATAAAAGAGTTGCTGCCCTCTCACAACGCCTTGCCGCCTATGAAGACAGCCGCGTTGACACTAAATAGAAGCGATGTTCAGCGAACTACTCAAAATAAGAAAGACATACAGGAACATAAACCGCATAACACAGATTCTGAATGTTTTAGTGAAGCACGGTTTCGGACAGTTTATTGAACAGTTGAACCTATATGGGCTGATCCCATTCAGAAAACGTATCAAGCTGCTGACCGGCGGGGTAGTTATAGACAACACAGTTGCAGCAAGCCTCAGGCAGGTATTCGAGGAACTCGGCCCGTCGTTTATTAAACTCGCACAGATACTGTCATCCCGTCCTGATTTGATAACAGAGCGCTATGCCCAGGAGTTCGAGAAGCTCCAGGACGAGGTACCTCCTTTCCCATATGAGAGCGCCAAAGAGATAATCGAAACAGAACTCGGCAGACCCATAGAAGAGATATTTGCGGAGATAGAAGAAACCCCGATAGCTGCCGCATCAATATCCCAGGTACACAGGGCAACCCTTAAGGACGGCTCCATAGTGGTTGTAAAAGTGCAGCGCCCTAAAATAAAAGAGATAGTTGAAACAGACATAAGTATAATGAAGATGTTATCCAGCCTGATGCTCAAGTATATACCGGATACAGAGGTCTTTAACCCGCTGGGAATAATCTCCGAGTTTTCTAGGACGATAAAAAAAGAGCTGAATTTCTTTGAAGAGGCAAAAAACATCGAACGCTTCTCAAAGAACTTCAAAGATGGCAAGACTATTAAGATTCCCCTGCTGTACCCGGAATTCACGTCCGAGCGGGTGCTGGTAATGGAGAGAATCGAGGGCATAAGGATAAGCGATATAAACTCAATAGACAGGGCAGGGCTTGACAGGGATGAAATAGCGGCAGCACTTGTAAACGCATATTTTAAGATGATACTTGATGATGGATTCTTTCACGCTGACCCGCACCCTGGTAATCTGTTTGTCCTCTATGACGGGCGTATTGCAATTGTGGACTTCGGAATGGCTGGGTGGTTGACCCCTGTAGTAATGGAAAGTATCGCAGCGCTCCTGATTGCCCTTGTGCATAAGGATTTCGAGTCACTTATAGACCAATTTGTTGAGCTGGGGATGATAACAGACGAGATGGATGTAGACCGCTTCAGACAGGACTTCCTGTCAGATATGATGGAGCTTCTCCTGCCGCTTTATGACAGTGCCCTTGCGGAGATTAACTTCGCCGAGTACCTGAACACTGTGACGCATCTTGCGATAAAACATAAGCTGAAAGTACCGTCATCTCTGCTGCTCATAGACAAGTGCCTGCTCATCGTAGACAGTACGGTAAGGGAGCTGGCACCTACCTTTAACTTTATCACTGCCGCTGCACCGTACACGTCCACACTGATGATGAAAAAATATGGCCCTAAGAGGGTGTTTGATAAACTTGAGAGACACCTGTCCGGCCTCGCCGACTCACTAATAGACACACCAAAAAAACTCCGTGTACTTCTAAGGCGGATGATTGCCGGAGACTTCACAATCAAGTCTCAAATAGCAGGCATAGACCGTCTGACAAGGGACATAGAAAAGTCATCCAACAGGTTGTCTTTCAGCATTGTTATAGCATCAATAATAATGAGTTCATCGATACTGACACTCTCAGGGACGGGTGCGAAGATATTCGACATCCCAGCAATAGGAACTCTGGGCTTTACAATTGCGTTTTTCCTGGGCATTTGGCTGATAATATCAATACTACGCTCAGGCAAACTCTGACTGTTTTAAATGAGATTTTTTACCAGCCCCGCCTTTTGCAGTCAATGAAATTATTTGTATGTATAAGCTATAATACGTCTTATGAGACTATCTCTAAGTAAGAAAATAAATATCCTTTTATTCCTGATTACTTTGACAGGCGTCCTGGAACTGACCACCATATATTACTACCAGTTGCTGCAAAAGGACGACTCCAGAGTTATAAATCTTGCTGGCAAACAGCGGATGCTCTCTCAAATGGCTGCGAAGTACGCACTCTCAGCCGCATACGGAGACTTCTCCGACAAAGAGAATCTCGCGAAAACCGTCACAGAGTATGAACTAAACCTTCTCACTCTCTACAAGGGCGGAGCTATATCCGGGGCTAAATATCCCCCTGCACCGGCGCAAATGGATGCTGTGTTTAAAGAAAACATCTCCATGCTTGAGGCATTCAAGGGCAGCGCTATGGATATAGATATGGCAGATACACAAAACAGCAGGCTCAAGTCAATATACCTTGAAGAAAGCACTGCCCTCCTTAACATAAGCAACAGAATAACGAACGAACTTGAGTCTATCTCTGGTTATAAAAATGAACATCTGAGAGTCATACTCCTATGCATGACGGCAGCCGGTGTTCTGATATTCATATTTGGAGGACTGAAGGTTTATAATCTTATTAGACCGCTAAGGACGCTTGCCCATGCTGTCAGCAAGGTCGGAACGGGGGATTTCTCACAGGAGATTGCCCTGCCAGAGTCAAACGACGAGATCAGGGACCTTGCCTCTGCCTTTAACGACATGGCCCATAACCTGCAAAACACGGCTGTATCCAAGGACTATCTTAACGGCGTTATTGACGCGATGGGCGATATGCTCTTCGTCATAGATATCTATGGTAAAGTAAAAACAGTTAACCACACTGTATGCAGCGTCCTGATGTATAACGCAGATGAGCTTATTGGCAAAAGGGCAGCAAATCTCTTTTCAGATGGCAATGTTATTGAAGAGAAACTTAAAGACGTGCGCATACTTGACCACTCAGAAAAAATAAGCAGAATAGAATTATGGTTAATAACCAAAAGCGGTGGGAAGATAGCAGTTCAGTGCAGCTTCTCTATGATGAAAGGGACTGAAAACGGTGACATCGTCTGTGTAGCCGCTGACATCACCGTAAGAAAACGCTTTGAAGACGATCTAAGAAAGCTGTCCATAGCAGTTGAGCAAAGCCTCAGCTCTATTATTATTACTGACAAATATGGCAGTATAGAATTCGTAAATCAAAAATTCACAGAATGTACCGGCTACACACTCTCTGAGGTCAAAGGGAAAAACCCAAGTATATTGAAGTCCGGCAAGCACCCCCAGGAGTTTTATAAACGCCTGTGGGATACAATAACAGCAGGTGAGGAGTTTCGTGCCGACGTGTGTAACAGAAAAAAGGACGGCACACTCTACTGGGAATTCCTCTCAATCGCACCAATAAAAGACACAGTGGGAAATATAACGCATTTTATAGCCGTAAAAATTGACGACACCGAGCGCAAACACGCCGAGGAACGTCTTAAACAACTCGCCCACTTTGATATGCTCACCGGCTTGCCAAACCGCTCTCTCTACGAAGACCGCCTGAGGCAGACACTCCTGCAGGCCAAAAGAACTGACTTCAACTTTGCTGTCATGTTCTTAGACCTTGACAAGTTCAAATTCGTAAACGATACGCTGGGGCATCATATGGGAGACCTGCTCTTAAAAGAAGTAGCAGCGCGGCTCAGAGAATCAGTAAGAGAATCCGATACGGTTGCCCGCATGGGAGGAGATGAATTTCAAATCCTCCTTGCTAAAATCACAAAACCCACTGATGCCGCTAATATTGCGGGGAAAATAGTGAAGGCAATGAACGAGTCGTTTATTCTGGACGGGCAGCAATGTAACATTGGTGTAAGCATTGGCATAAGCATATATCCCGACAACGGGGATAACATGGAACAACTGACAAAAAATGCCGACATGGCGATGTACCAGGTAAAAGAACATGGAAAAAACTCGTTTAAATTCTATGACGCTTCTATGGATGTGGCCATCCTGGAGAAAATAAACCTTGAGAAGGCGCTCACCTCTGCACTAAAGAATAATGAATTATTTCTGCACTACCAGCCGCAGATAGATATTAAGAGTGGTAAACTCGTAGGATGTGAGGCCCTTATTCGATGGCAGCACCCCGAAATGGGAATGATATCGCCTGTCAGATTTATCCCACTGGCCGAGGAGATAAATCTGATATGTCCAATCGGGGAGTGGGTGGTGCGTGAGGCATGTACTCAGAACAAATTGTGGCAGCAAAACGGCTTCCCACCACAGCGAGTAAGCGTAAACCTCTCCGCTCATCAATTCAAAGATGCCACACTTGCTAAAAAAATAACCACAATACTTGAGGAAACAGGCCTTGACCCCAAATATCTTGATATCGAATTAACAGAAAGCGGCCTGATGCAAAACGTTGAACTAAGCATACAAATAATGAACGAACTGCGTAAACTTGGCGTAAATATCTCCATAGACGACTTCGGAACGGGATATTCGTCGTTGATATATTTAAAACGCTTCCCAATCGATATACTAAAAATAGACCAGAATTTTATAAGAAACTGTACTACAGACCCATCTGACGCTGTAATCACATCAACAATAATCTCAATGGCACACAGCCTGAATATCAAGGTAATAGCTGAAGGTGTGGAGACAATAGCGCAGCTTGAGCTGCTCAGGATTTTTGACTGCGACGAGGTACAGGGTTATATATTCAACAAGCCGATTCCGCCGGAGGAATTCTCAAAACTCCTCGAAGAGGAACACATCTTCAAACTGCTCGATTAAGACATGGTACACGCACACCAGCGCCGTCCTGCCCTCCTCACTGCCTTTCCTACCTTATTAGCCGCATCGCGACATCAACATTGCGGCAAATGGCAAGGGTGGCGGCACTGGCGGCGGCAACGGTCTCAGGCGTAGATGCTCACGTGTTTACCTGTGCCCGCCGGATTGAATGGTGGAGTTGCAAGTGCCCGCAGCTCACCGTTTGACGGGACAGAATTAACGAGCTTCATCGCCATGTTCCCAGTGAAGCGCCCAATTTCTAACGACTTTACCACTACACCAACGTCTGCCATATACTTTAGTCCTACTGCAGCGCTGTCCATTAAGAAAAACCTCCATGTTTTTATTGTGCCTGCCGGCTCAGTGTCATCAGGACACTGTTATACTCAATTATACTTTATCATATGGAATTTAATCATATGGAATTTAACTATGTCAATTCTTACCTGCAATTGTGTGTATCCTGTCAAGGATTTTACCGGCTATCTCGTCTGGTCGGAATTTAGGGAGAAAATCGTTAGCGCCGACCTGTTTGGCCTTTGATACGTTGGACTTGTTGCTTAGTGAGCTGTGCAGTATGACATACAGCCCTGCGAGCTTTGAATCCCCCTTTATCTTTCTCGTAAATGTAAACCCATCCATGCCTGGCATCTCAATATCAGATATTATCATGGCAAACCTGTCTGTAATCGGGACGTCCTCCTTTGAAAAGTCCTCCAGTAGTTGAAGTGCATTAACCGCGCTTTCCATCATTGTATATGTGACGCCCAACTTGTCCATGACTGATTTCAACATCATCCTTGCTGCCTTTGAATCATCAACGACGAGCAGATGGTAGTCCTTAAAGTTAATGGCTACAGCTTCTTTTTCGAGGTTATCCTGGAAATCACCGGAGAGTTCTTCTTCGACGCCAATCGTCTCTGCGAGTATTTTTTCTACGTCGAGCAGCTGAATCGTCTTGCCGTCGTCCGTATATGCAAGGGCGGTCAGACACGCCGTTTTGCTCATGATAGCAGAAGGGCTTTTCACGTCCTCCCAGCTTCTGTTAATAAGTGTATTCGGTGAATTTATTAAAAACCCATGAATAAGATAGTTGTATTCACACACTATGACATAGCTTATATGATTTTTATAGTCAACGGGTTCCATCTCCAGTGCTTCTGACAAATCAATAACGGTAATGGATCTACCTCTAAAGTTTATTGTACCTTTTACAGCTTGGTGGGAGTTAGGCATTTTGGTTATTTTTGGCGGACACTCAAGGACTTCGATTATTTTAAACACGTTTATCCCGTATAACTGGTCATCGCTGAGGTAAAATGTCAGCATCTCCAGTTGGTTTGACATGGCCAGATTAGTCCTCTGTTCGATTTCATCTGTGATGTTGCTCATTCCTAACCTCCATTATATAAACTCATCTATTTACTATAGCTCTACTTATCGGCATTTGTATAGTGGAAATTAATAGTATTAAATAAAAAATTAAGCTGAATTTAATAGCTGGAAAACATGTGATGACAGTGTCAACTATGTGTATGTACAGGCTGTCTACGATTTCTCCTCCTATAAAGCTATATGCTTAATCCCGTAAACACAGCCTGCTTAACAGAATCAAGGACTTCTGGTGACGTTGTTTCAGGGCTACACCGACGGGTATCATCTGTGTCGAAAAACTTTTCCCACTGTCCACCATCAGCGCTTAAAGAAATGGTGGTTTGCACCGTGTTTTTGTTGAGATTAAAAACACTCATCACGCTGCTGCTGTTGTCAAGCCATCTTTTTACAGCCACAGTTTTTGTTTTTTCACGTCCTTTTACCTCTACAGCGTTAAGGCATGAAAAGGTCATGGTCTCTTTTCTTATATTAATAAGGGCCTTGTAAAACTGAAGCAATATATTGCGTCTGCAAAAAATACCCTAAACTCATCGCTGAACCGGCCGTCGTAGTTAATGGCACTGCCCCATATAGACTGCTCATGTCTCGTTAAGATGCAAAAGACTGGCTATCCCTTTAAGCGGCACAGATACCCATTCTGGACGGTTAGACAGTTCATATCCAAGTTCATACACGGCCTTCTCAAGCAGAAATATCCTCAATAGACTTTCGGTTTCAGCTCGTTCCACCGACATAAACTCTGCACTTTTTACTTTGTCCATGTAGGAGCTAAGAAAAATCCCGCTTATATAAAAATACCATAAGTCTGCCCATGGCATCAACTCCATGATGTTTTTTTGAGTGAAGACAGTGCGTTTAGACAGTACGCTGAAAGGCGCGTAGTGGAAAGAGCGAATCATGCTGGCCACATCTCTTAAAGGTGATCTCTTTAATCTCCTTTCGCTTAGGGTGAGAAGCGGCTCACCCTCAAAATCTATAACCACACAGTCATTGCCTCTGCAAAGTACCTGCCCCAGGTGATAGTCACCGTGAATCCGAATTCTTGTTGCGGTTAGCTTCAAATCAACTACTGACTTAAAAACCCGCAGGACTTCCCTCTCATTACTCAGAACATACAGGGCATCTTCTTTGACAGCGTCTGGCAGCAGCTTCAGACTTTTTCTGAGCAGCTTGAAATGACTCTTAGTAGTGTTTTGCATGGACTGATACAGTGACTGCTGGTAAAGTGTACCGAAAGGCTCAGGGGTAAAGTCTGGATTATTTTTATGTGAGGCCAGGATAAGGTGCAGTTGTCCTGTGGTTTTGCCAAGCTGTGCGGCCATTTCGATGTATCTGATTCCTATAAATTTAATCAGGATATCGGGGATTGTTTCAAGGTACACATCAAACATACACTTATTTATCGTTATTATTTCACCTGCACTGCTTCCTGAGTACAGGATGTTTTCGTAATATTTTGTTATATTTCCTATGGTAAAGCTCCATGCGTCGCCTTCATTTTGTACATAACGCTGGAGGTTGCCTAAAAATATTGGTTCTGGATGATTTGCCCGCCTGTACTCTATAAAGCCCATGCACAATGGTATGTCTTCATCATGAGAAGAGGCATTTTCGTAGATAAATCGTACCATCTCGATGTCGGGATTTATACCCTCGCCGAGTTTTCTGAAGAGTTTCAGAATAAGTTTATCTTCATACAGAACTGAAGTATTACTCTGGTCAGCCTTAATCACCTGTGAGGATTTAATATTGTCATAGGTCTGGTCATTGTGTTTTGTTCTTCTTTCGTATGCAGCGATTAACTGCCCGTTCAGGCCATTCAGAGATTCTCCTCTTATTATTAATAACAGGAGGGCACCCCTGAAGCTGTCATCATATGTGGCGTCAAAAAATATACCCTCTTCGCTGCCAAGTTTTATTTTTGCTATAACGGCGAAGGGATAATTCTCAGATACAGTGTCTGGGGCCGGTGTGAAGGAAATTGGCAGCATGTATATTTCAGGCAGACCGTCTGAATAGCTCACACGAATCATAAGGAGATGGGCAACAGAGGTAATACTGTTAAAAAGAATGTCCTCTAGTATTTCCAGCTCATTAATCTTTCGTAATTTGCCGGCAAACCACCTGCAAGCTGGCAGGTACTGGGGCAGGATTTCTTTTTCGAGTATTGTTTTGGATTTGCCACAAAAGGCATCCCCAAACTTTCCCTGCAGTTCCGTATATCTGATTTTAGTCATATGCGTCTTTTTGTCATTTAAGCAGAACGAGGCGCCAACAAATGCCCCAGGGTTATTGTCATCTCAGCGTCTAAGTCTCTTTCATAACCAGCTAAAGGGATTTCTTAGGACTTCCCTATGCTACCCCTTTTATCTTTTCCAGGTCAACATGCAAGTGCATTATTTAGTGTTGACACAAGCGGCATCTTAATTTTAGTATAATCTTTTATAAATGGCAGAGGTTATGGATTGATGAGGGCATTAATTACAGGTATTACAGGGCAGGATGGTTCATATCTGGCCGAGTTGCTTTTGTCTAAGGGTTATGAAGTCCATGGTATAATTCGCAGGGCAAGCACTTTTAATACTGGCAGAATCGACCACCTCTTTGTGGACAAGCACGACCCCGATGCTAAACTGTTTTTATATTTTGGTGACCTCTCAGATGCAAGCCAGCTGACAAGCATAATTTATGACGTTAAACCTGACGAGATATATCACCTCGGTGCTCAAAGCCATGTCAGGGTAAGTTTTGACATGCCAGAATACACCGGCGATGTCACCGGTCTGGGGACAACGCGTATCCTTGAGTCGCTTAGAAAGAGCGGGATTTCCTCGAAATTCTATCAGGCTTCGTCATCTGAGATGTTTGGGGCTGCCCCCGCACCACAAAACGAACTTACACCATTTTGCCCAAGAAGCCCATACGCCGCTGCAAAGGTCTACGCCTACTGGATGACCGTAAACTACAGGGAAGGTTACGGCATGTTTGCCTGTAACGGTATCTTATTTAACCATGAATCCCCACGGCGCGGAGAGACGTTTGTAACCAGAAAAGTAACCATGTCTGCCGCTGCCATACTCTCAGGCAAACAAAAAAGACTCTACCTCGGCAACCTCGACTCCAAACGCGACTGGGGCTTTGCGCCTGAATATATCTACTGCCAGTGGCTCATTCTCCAACAGGACAACCCTGGCGATTTTGTCATCGGCACAGGTGAGACACACACCGTAAGGGAATTTGTTGAACATACATTTGACTATGCCGGAGTGGAAATCGAGTGGCGCGGCGCGGGCGTTAACGAACAAGGCGTCATCAGGTCACTCATCCCATCACTTGACACAACACTAAAAACGGGAGACGTAATAATAGAAATAGACCCTGGCTATTTTCGCCCCACAGAGGTGAATATCCTGCTTGCCGATATAACAAAGGCGGCCAGCACACTCAACTGGCAGCCGCGCGTTACGTTTAAAGAACTAGTGAAAATCATGACTGACGCAGATATGTCTGCCCTTGGGCTGACCCCTCCGGGGCACGGCAGCCAAATCCTCGCCGGTAAAGGTCTCAACTGGACAAATGCAAATATTGAGGTACGCAGATGAACAAAACCTCTAAGATATTCCTTGCCGGTCACAGGGGTCTTGTTGGCTCGGCAATTTACAGGCATCTCACGCGTGAAGCCTATACAAACGTCACACTGAGGACAAGCGCTGAACTCGACCTCAGGCGGCAGGCTGATACGGAGAGGTTTTTCGAGACCGAAAGACCAGAATATGTCTTTTTGGCCGCGGCTAAAGTAGGCGGCATTGTTGCCAATAACACGTATAAAGCCGAGTTCTTATATGACAACATAATGATAGCAGCTAATATCATTAACTCTGCATGGAAGTATGGCGTGAAGAAACTGATAAATCTGGGTTCTTCGTGCATATACCCGCGTCATGCCCCTCAGCCAATGAAAGAAGACCACCTGCTGACAGGACCGCTTGAGCCTACGAACGAGCCATATGCCATAGCTAAAATCTCAGCCATAAAGCTCTGCAGATACTATAATGAACAGTACGGCACTAACTTTTTGACCGTTATGCCCACTAATCTCTATGGCCCGTTCGACAACTATAATCTTGAAACGGCACATGTGCTTCCAGCGCTTATTAGGAAATTTCACCTTGCAAGGCTGCTGGAACAAGGCGGACCAGGCTGTCAGGATGCTATAAGAAAAGACCTCACCTCGTGTCCGGTTGGCTTCAACATAGATGCAGGCGGCAGCGATACAATCGCACTACTGGAAAAACTTGGGGTAACAGCCTCTGGCGTCACCCTGTGGGGAAGCGGTGAGCCGTACAGGGAGTTTCTATACTCAGATGAGTTGGCCGGGGCATGTGTCTACCTGATGGAGCGCTACGGCCATGAGGCGCTTGGCGAGCTGCTCAACATAGGCACGGGTGAGGATATGCAAATAAAGGACATCGCCGTAATAGTGAAAAACGCAGTTGGATTTAAGGGTGAAATCCTCTATGACAGGACAAAACCAGACGGCACTCCAAGAAAACTCCTCGATGTGTCCAGAATTAGAACGCTGGGCTGGAGACCGGCAATAGGACTTGAGGAAGGGATAAAAATGACCTATGGCTCATATCTGGCAACCATGTCATAACCGCCTAAGATGTGACAACAGCCTGCGCCAATTCTAATAAGCTCTAATCATGCGCCCCACGACTGACCGGCGTCAGTGGTAATCTATTAGGTTATCGTCCACTTTAAAGAACGTTATGGCATCTTGCAGCTGTTGCGCCTCAGAGGAGAGTTTCTCTGACATCGTGTGTAATGTCTCAGTGGAAGAGGCGTTTCGTTGGATGACCTTATCAAGCTGCTGCATTGCGGTGTTTATCTGTTGTGCACCAACGTCTTGTTCTTTAGTTGAGGTGCTTATTTCCCCAACTAAACTTGATGTTTTTTGTATATCGGTTACGAGTTTACGGAGCATTTCAGCCGTTGTACCAGCTATTTTTACGCTTGATGACGATAGCTCCATTATTTCTGCCGCGGCTGATTGGCTTTTTTCTGCAAGCTTTCTGACCTCTGATGCAACAACTGCAAATCCCTTTCCATAGTCACCGGCGCGTGCAGCCTCTATCGCAGCGTTCAGGGCAAGCAGGTTGGTCTGGCGTGATATCTCATCTATTATTGATATCTTGCCAGCGATTTTATTCATAACGCTGACGGCCTCTTCCATCGCCCTGCCGCTTTCCTTTGCCTCGGCTGCTACTGCGGCTGCTGTCTTCTCCGTGTCTTTAGAGTTATCGGCTGTTTGTCTTATTATTGAACTCATCTCTTCTACAGATGCAGAGGTCTCCTCAACGGCAGAGGCCTGCTCAGTTGCCCCCTCTGCGATTTGTCTGGAGCTTTCCATTAACTCATTGCTGCCGTTTGTTACCGAGTCTGAGACGGTCTTTACGTTGGATACGATGCCCTGGAGGTTTTCTACCATGTGTTTCATGGCTGCATAGAGACCGGTCAACTTATCACCTTTAAAACTTACTGTTAGGTCTCCAGTTGCTATTTTTTGTGCTATATCGACTACCACTGAAGGCTCTGCACCTAGTTGGCGGAGTATCCCTGTGGTCGTTACATATGTAATAAGCAGGGCCAACGCTATGAGAATTATAGATAAAACCAGATAGAACAACAAATAGCTGCGGGCAGTGTTTGTGAGGGCGGTGGTCTTTGCCTCCAGATCACTTGAGAGTCTGTCCTCTATCTCCTTCAGCAGATTTATCTTGTCTGTTATTGTGTTAAACCAGTATGCGGAGTCTATGCCGAAGCCGCCTTCTGCGGCCTTTTCGATGGCTGTCTTTCTCATTCTCTCTACCTCGTCAATTGTTTTGCCTGTCATCTTACTTTTATAAAATTCTTTTTGTGGGCTGGCAGCAAAGGAGAAAAACATCTTGTTGTAAGTATCCTGGGCGGCTACAAGTGATACAAATTTTACAAACATGCCGGGGGCAAAGCGGTCTGCCGCAAAGGTATTGCTCAGGGTTGCCCTCTCGACACCTGTTTGTTCCTTCCCATACAGGAAATTAACATATGCAGATGCCAATTTCACTACCTCTGCATTTGTACTCAGGCTGGCAATACTTGATACCATGCCTAAAAAATCAGAAATCACCGCCGAGTAATAGCCGATTGCCTCGGCCACAGGGATAGTTAAGGAACTTGCCGCGTCCCTTTTGCTTTTCAGCGAATCCAGGTTTTTCAGCGCACCGTTGAGCTTTTCCTGAAAGCTGCTGCCATATGCTGATGATTTGAAGCCCTGAAGGAAGTTGTCTAGTTCCTTTATCTTTTCATCTGTTTTTGTCCTTTGGGTAGTGAGTTCAGATGAGAACTTCTTCCCCGCACTGCCAATGAAACCCGCTGTCATGCCGCGCTCTTTTTGTGTTTCATGTACGAACGAGCTTATTTTTACAGCAAGGGTCGAAAGTGAATGCAGTGATTTCATCTCTTTTAGCATTGTGTATCTATCAGACACACCTGTCAGAGAAAAATACAGGAATCCAGCTAGTGGTAAAATAAGCAGTATGATAAGTTTATTTTTGAGACTTATATTGTCCATCGTTCCCTCCCCCCATAAATCAACATAATAAGTAATTCTATATATAATCCCGAAAATAAGTCAAGTTCAAGCAACAGTTCAGGCAACATCAACCTGCCCCCCCTGACCGGGGCAGGTATTTAATTATTTTAAACTGTCTCAGGGTGAATCATGGTATTATATCAAATGAAAAAGTACGTACTGAATAAGGCCCCCTCTGTACGGGTGACGAGGTTTGACGAGGAACTCAACCGCGAGCAGCTTGAGGCCGTCACCTGCCCCGGTGGGCCGATGCTTGTCCTTGCCGGGGCTGGCACAGGCAAGACACGCACATTGACATACCGCGTTGCATGGCTTGTAGAAAACGGCGTAAATCCATCGAATATCCTCCTCCTGACGTTTACTAATAAGGCCTCAAAAGAGATGATGAGGCGTGCTGCCTCTCTTATTGGTGGCGATGTGACAGCGCTTTGGGGGGGCACTTTCCATCACATCGGAAATCTCATCCTCAAACACCATGCCAGTGCGCTTGGCTACAAAGACGGGTTTTCTATCCTCGACAGAACAGACACCAAAGACCTCTTTGACACCTGCCGTACCGCTGTTGCCGCTGCACACAAGGACGCGCAGCTCCTGCCAAAGGCGTCTGTACTGACAGATTTGCACTCCTACACCAGAAACACCTCAAAAACTACTGCAACAGTTATCGCAGAGCGATTCCCGGCACTTGAGACAAATGCAGCGTTAATATTAGAGGTGATTGCACTCTATGAAAAAAAGAAAAGACAGCTTAATCTGGTAGATTTTGACGATATACTGCACAATCTCGTAGTCCTGCTTAAAGACCATGAAGACATAAGAGACTACTATAGCCGGAGATTTCAGCACGTCCTTGTTGATGAGTATCAGGACACTAACTTGCTCCAGGCTGAGGCTGTCGGGCTGCTATCAGCGTATCACAGAAATATCATGGCCGTTGGTGATGACGCTCAGTCAATTTTTTCTTTCAGAGGGGCTAATTTCGAAAATATCCTGAACTTTCATCAGTCATATCCCGATGCGCGAATCTTCAAGCTCACAACTAACTACAGAAGCACACCGCAAATCCTCAACACCGCAAACTCCGCCATTGCAGCCAACCAGAGACAGTTTCGCAAAGACCTTGTCTCTGTACGCGGCAGCGGCGAACCACCCGCCCTTGTTCCCCTTGAGGATGTCCGTGAACAGGCACTCTTTGTCGCCTCAAAGATAAAGGATGCCGTCGATGAGGGAGGGGCTTTATCAGGCATTGCCGTCCTCTACCGCTCACACTACCAGTCGATGGAGGTTCAGATGGAACTCACCCGTCTGGGGATTCCATATGACGTTCGCTCAGGCATGAAGTTCTTCGAACAGGCGCACATAAAGGACATACTTGCCTATCTGAGGATAATCTCAAACCCCTATGATGAGATAAGCTGGAAGCGGCTGCTGAAGATGCTCCCCGGCATTGGCAATGCCACAGCAGAAAAGATTTGGAGATACCTGCTTGACCTCCCAGACGCCCCCCCGCTTGACAGGGTCGTAAGCGCCGTGAAGGTCGCACCGAAAAAGAGCGCAGAACACTTTGCCGCCTTTGTTAAGTGTCTGAGTGAGCTGCGTAAAATTGATGCACCGTCTGAGGCAATAGACACTGCCCTTAAAGGCAGTTATGAAAAATACCTGTTTCTCACATTCCCTGACGCTGACAACAGGCTCAGAGACCTCACTCAGTTGAGCGAGTACGCGCTTAAGTATAACTCCACAGATGTGTTTCTTAGTGAGATGGCGATTCAGGGGTCAGAGCAGCCGATAGCCGCCGTCAACGGCGACAAGGACGAACACGTAGTCCTGTCATCTATTCATCAGGCAAAGGGGCTGGAGTGGAAGACCGTGTTTGTCATTGGCCTCAACGACGGGCAGTTCCCGTCGATAAAGTCTGCTAAGAACTGGGACGAAGAGGAGGAACGCCGCCTCTTTTATGTAGCCCTGACAAGGGCGTGCGATGAGCTATACCTGTGTTACGCGTATACTTCTTATGCTGGGCTGATAAGACCGTCGAGATTTATTAAAGATATTCCGCGAGGACTGCTTGAGGAGATAGAAATAATTTAGGGAGGTATTCAACTATGACATATAAAGAAATATTCTACAAGGGTTTTGATACGACAAACAAGAACATACTGCTTGCGCTTGTGAAAATGGCCGCTTCATACGCCTTGATAATAGGATTTGTTATTGTATTAATTATACCGCTGATAGTGGCAGCGGCGGCGTTTGGGACGGGAATCTTTACATCGTTGAAAGATTTTGATGTTTACAACATCGGCAGCTTGCTGCTCTCAAAATATTTGGTGCTGGCAGTTGTCCTTGCCGTCATAGTCTTATTTTATGTTTTAATCGCAACATTTGTCGCCATGTATATCTATGGAGGGGTGTGCGGGATGATTGCAAGGGGAATCAGAGACACGGGGTTTAAGTTTTCAATGGAGGGGTTTTTCGCAGAGGGCAAGAGATTATTTGGGCCAGTTCTTGGGTTTACCTCCATAGTGGGAGCAGCAGTGATTGTTATATTATTACTCCTAGCGGCATCTGTTTTCCCTATAAGGTCGATACTGAATACTCTGGCAGATGCAGGACGCCCGTTGTCCATGTTTATGTCGTATTTTATGATAATGGCCGCCGTGGTGATATTGTTTTTCCTGTTTACGGGGACGCTTGCCATAACATTTTACGGCACCGGTATAATGATTTTTAAAGGGATGACTGCTATGCAGGCTGCTAATGAGGCAGTCAGATTTATATTTAAACGCCCGTCTGCCTTTGGATTTTTTTTGCTCTGCATGGGAATAAATTTCTTTGTTAATATCATGGTTGCAGGCAGCGCGATAGGAGTTGCGATAATACCAGTTATCGGCGCTGTAGCAGTATTTCCATATCAAATACTCGTACAGGCGGTACAGTATTATTTGGGGATTTTATTTATAGCCATGTTGTTTTCGTATTATTTTAAACATGAGGGGCTGGACATTGCCGCTGCTTACAAAACCTCAACTGCTGCGACAGAGACAACTCCTCCTCTGACAGCTGACCTGAATGAAGGTACTCACACCTCGTTATAAAGTCAACGTGGCACAGCTTGGTTAAGCATGTTCTGTTTTTATTCAATAGGGGAGGCAACTGTGGGCAGCACTATTGTAAAGGTGGTCTTCGGATTCCGGTGAAACACTCTAATGACATAAACTCCTGCCTATGCACGTGTTCATATTGTACTTTAAGCATATCCATACGCAACCTGTTCAGCTCTATGGCATAGAGCAGTGACCGCAGCAGCGTGTGCCCATCAAAGGTCCCCTTTGTGTCCTGTGATAACATTATAGAAGCCGAGGAGAAACTATCAGCATGTTTAACTTTGATATCAACACTTGCCTTTTCTGCAAGAAGCCACTCTAACTCGACCGCTTTGGCTTCTGGCTGGCCCACATGAAAAATTTTAATGGTGGAGCTTAACACGCCGCCTCATTTCCTCTTTTTTACTATGAAATACAGTGTACCGTCATATTTCATATAGCCAGCCTGAAGTTCTGCGGCGCTGCCCCTGCCCCAGAAAAAGTCAGCGCGTCCTGGGCCTATGATTGCTCCTCCGGTGTCCTGGTTCAGCGCAAAGCGTGCTAGCGGACTTTGGCCGGTTACAGTCTCGTCCTCTGCAAATTCACTCTTTCTCGTGGATACGTAAACCAGCGCGCCCTGCGGAAAGATCTTCTTGTCTGTGGCAATCGCACGTCCATCGACAAGCGATACCCCTGTTGAGCCTATTGCAGATTCCTTTGATTCTCGAAAAAATACATAGCTTGGATTGTAAAACAATACCCTGTCGACATCCTCCGGGTGTTCGGCAAGATACTTTTTTATACTCTTGAGTGAAATCTGCGGCAGTGGAATCTTATTCTCATCAACAAGTACCCTGCCTGCAGGTCTGTATTTGTGCCCGTTTGTCCCGGCATAGGTTACGTTTATCGTGCTGCCATTTTCAAGCCTGACTGTCCCTGAACCCTGGACATGCAGAAAAAATAAATCCACACGGTTATCCACCCACAGCAGTTCAAGCCCCCTGCCTGCCAGCGCCCCCTTGTGGATTTCCTCGTGCGTGTAGTAGGGTGTAACCCTGCCGGTCTTCTCCCCAGGCAGGCCCGCAATGTCCTTTGGCAGCGCATACAGGGGATAGATATAGCGCCCCCCTTTTGTCCTGCTTCCATTTAACTCCGGCACATAGTATCCAGTATAGTATACCTTACCATGCCAGTCTGAGCCGACTGCCTCGTATACTGCAAAGTCTTCCCTTATTGATTGATTAAGCATTGTTCTGCTGCCTTTTGCAGTGTCGAGGACTGACATGAAATATAGGAGTGAGTCCTTTACCTCCCTCGCCGTATATGTGTCAGGCCCGTAGCGGAAGACATAGTCATCCTTTAATGCGTTTAAGTACCTGAAGTTTCGTGTGATTGAGTCTTTTAGTGATTCAATTGCGGCATCGTCAATGAACTCTGGGTACTGCTCGGCAGTAAGCCTGACCATAGCCTTATCGGGCGAAATTGCTGTAGGCTTAACCGCAGTCGCCGTGCAGCCGACAACGGTCATGAAAATTGTCAGTAGTACGACATATTTTAATGTAGTCATCATGATAGATAGAAATATATTCTAACAGAAATGTTAGAATATTGCTATGCGTACAGAGTGTCTGCACCCTGGTTCAGCCGATATAGACGCCATGTCAACGGCGGAGCTTTTTCTGCTTATGAACAATGAAGACGCTAAAATCGCAAAGACCGTAAAAAAGGCAAAGAAAAATATCTGCCTCGCCATAGAAGATGCTGTTAGGGCCATACAATCAGGCGGCTCAGTCGTATACGTCGGCGCGGGCACAAGCGGACGGCTTGGCGTGCTGGATGCTTCCGAAATGCCGCCAACATTTAGCACACTGCCGCATGTTATTCGCGGCATAATTGCTGGAGGCAGCCGTGCCCTGACTACAAGCGTTGAAGGGGCTGAGGATGATGGCTCTGCGGGTACAGCGGCAGTCTCTGAGATAACTGCCAATGATATGGTCATAGGGATAACAGTAAGCGGAGGGGCGCCATTTGTCCTGTCTGCCCTTAAAGAATCAAAAAGACGCGGAGCGCGCTGCTGGCTTTTGACATGTGCCGAGAGTACTTACGGGTTTCTGGACGGCATTATAACTATCACCACAGGCCCGGAAATCGTAGCCGGTTCAAGCAGGCTAAAGGCCGGAACTGCCACAAAGATGATCATTAATATGATCTCTACTATAACCATGATTCGGCTTGGGCGTGTTTATAAGGGTTATATGGTTGACGTAGTCCCCTCTAACGCCAAACTAAAGCGGCGTGCTATGCGTATAATCAGCGAACTTACCGGACTTGCCGCTGGACCAGCCGCAGAACTCTTTCAGAGGGCACGGGGAAACGCTAAAACTGCCATCGTGATGCACGAAAAAGACATAGACTTCGACGAGGCCCTCAGGTTATTAGAAAAGTCCGGCGGCTCACTCAGAGAGGCGCTGCGGTGTTAAGCGAATTTGCAAAAAAAGATTGCTTTCAGATTGTCGGCCTCATGTCCGGCACATCGCATGACGGCGTTGATGCGGCAGTTGTAGAGATTAAAGCAAATAACGCTAGTCCCATCGAACTCAAAGTAACAAAACACATACACATACCCTACGACAAAACATTAAGAGACGCAATCAGAGATGCCTTCACAGGGGATACCGAACACATTTGCAGGTTAAACTTTACGCTTGGCGAGGTGTTTTCACGGGCTGCCCTCAAGGTAATAGCGCTTGCAGGGGTCAATCCCAAAGACATAGACTGCATAGCATCACATGGCCAGACAATCTGCCACATCCCGCCTAAAAGCGGCAGAAAACACAGCGGCTCTACGCTTCAAATAGGTGAGTCTGCCGTCATAGCACAGCGCACGGGAATCATTACCGTATCCGGGTTCAGGACAAAGGACATGGCAGCAGGAGGCGAAGGGGCACCGCTAGTACCACTTGCCGATTATCTCTTATTCAAAAAAACAGGGGCCACACGTGCCGTGCTGAATATAGGCGGCATGGCTAATGTAACAATACTTAGAGAAAGGCCCCAGGACACAATAGCCTTTGACACAGGCCCGGGGAATTCCCTGATGGACGAGGTCGTAAGGCATTTCTCACATGGGAAAAAGACATTCGACAAAAACGGCTCAATGGCAAAAAAAGGCAGACTAAACGAAGACCTTCTCAATGAGCTTATGGCTCATCCATACTATAAAAGGCGTCCGCCAAAGTCCACAGGCCGCGAGCTATTCGGTACACATATGGCAGAGGATATAATCTCCCGCCGCCTGCCGCCAGAGGATATTCTGTCAACGCTGGCACACTTAACCGCCAGATCAATAGTTAAGTCAATCGCCCCGTACAAGCCGGATGAACTCATCACAGCCGGAGGAGGCTCAAAAAACCCGTTTCTGATGGGCCTTCTGTATGAACTATTACAGGGCGTCAAACTAAGCAACATCAGCGAATATGGAATCGATGCGGAGGCAAAAGAGGCTGTCTGTTTTGCCATACTTGGTATGAGGACATTGAAACGTATGCCAGGTAATCTACCCTCTGCAACCGGAGCTGAACGCGAGGTCATATTGGGGGAGATATCGCTGCCAGGTTGACCTCCTTATAAATTATAACGCGCAGCTGATGTTATTTTAACCTCTGTGTAAGATAATGCAAAGGCATAGCAATTTCAACCTATTTGTCCTGCACAGGGTTGTGTTATGCTCTAAGGGATAATATCCTAAAGCGGCATTTTAAAAATGTAATTTTGATATTTGGATTAACTATGCAGCAATAATATAAGAGTAAAGGAAGTATCGCCATTAGTCAGAAGAAACAACTTATCAATGAGATAGAATAGTTTCCATGTGTGTATATTGTGGTGATTTTGGATTTTGTTCACTTCTTGAAATCAAAGAGCTTTAAAGAAGGTTATAGATGCAGCAAGCAAGGCTATAATGTGTTACCTGGTATCCCCCACACCAAAGCTAAGACACCTGTCCGGCGTTTTCAGCATATACACCGATGTTTCTGAACTTCTGATGTCTTGCCTCTATAAGCTGCTCAACTGGTATGCCCCTTAGTTTTTCAATCTCATGGAGAATATACCTTTTAACGTTAGCGGCAGACTCGGCAGGGTCTCTATGGGCGCCGCCCTGTGGTTCTTCTATTACCGCGTCTATTATGTTAAAGGCCATCAAATCGGCGGCGGTCATTTTTAAGGCCGATGCCGCGCGCGCATAGTCCTCCTGATTCAATCCCTTCACCGAACTCCAGAGTATTGCCGTGCAGCCCTCAGGCGAGATTACTGAGTACACGGAGTGCTCAAGCATGACAAGCCTGTCAGCAACACTTAGAGCCAACGCCCCACCGCTTCCCCCCTCACCTATAACTATTGATATAATTGGTACGCCAATAGAAAATATCTCCATTAGATTTGTTGCTATTGCCTCAGACTGACCGCGCTCCTCAGCACCAATGCCGGGGAAGGCGCCAGGCGTATCCACAAACGTTACAATGGGCAGGTTAAATCGCTCCGCTAATTTCATAATGCGCAGGGCCTTTCTATAGCCTTCGGGATGGGGCTGGCCGAAGTTCCTGATAATTCGATTTTTTGTGCCTCTGCCCTTCTGATGCCCCGCTATCATCACCGGTATACTGTCAATCACGCCAAAGCCCGCTATTATGGCCGGGTCGTCAGCAAACCTTCTATCGCCGTGCAGCTCTGTGAACTCAGTTGTTATTCTCTCTATATAGTCCAGCGTATAGGGGCGTTCGGGGTGTCTGGCAAGCTGGCATTTCTGCCACGGGCTTAGGCCAAGGAATATCTCTTTTCTGAGTTCTTGAAGCCTCTGCCTGAGGGCAGTTATCTCCGACTCCAGCCCCGTGCCATTAGTGCCGCTTAACTGCGTCAACTCCTCTATTTTAAGTTCAAGCTCTTCTATTGGCCTTTCAAAATCTAAATATATCTTCATATCGTCAACACAGTTAGTTTAGCGCAACAGCACCCTTACGAGTCAGAGATTCAATCTCATTTATTAACACAATGTCGTTGGAGGCACAGTATGATGTTACAATTACGGTCTCTTTTTCGCTGTCATTGAGGCGCAGGTAAACGGGGAGGTCGCCTTTTGCCGTATGAAGGGCACCTTTTATTTTAACAAGCGTATCGTGACTGCAGAACGCCGTCTCAAGCGTTATCTCTATTTTCGAGTATTGTTCATCAAGCGCCCTTTGCAACTGCGCAACAGCAGAGACAATTATCTTGTGTCCCTTTTCAGAGGAATCATGTCTGCCGGAGATAATGACAATTGTATCCTTTTTCAATAGCGGCTCTGTACGTTGAAATACGTCTGGAAACACGATTGCCTCTACAGAGCCATCGTCGTCCTCGATATTTAGTATTGCCATTTGTCCTTTTTTGTCCTTTAGCTGTTTCTTTTTTATAGAGGTTATAATACCGGCAAGCCGTACATCTTCGTTTGTGGGCATGTCGTCAAGGGCAGATGTTTTGGCTATGTTTATCCTCTTCAGTTGAGTTTCATATCTCTTTAGCGGGTGGCTTGATATGTAAAACCCAAGGGCCTGTTTCTCAAAACCAAGTTTTTCACTTTCTTCCCATTCATATACCTGCCCGGTGTGTTTAACATCAAGAGGGTCTCCAAACAGCGAGGGCATCGAGCGCGTCCCTGTCAGGAGCATATCAAGGCTGTCAAAGGCCATAGCCCTGGATTTGATCAGCACATCGAACGAACCGGCCTTTATCAAACTCTCTATGACCTTTTTATTTACCTTGCGTGAGTCCACCCTTTGAATGAAATCCTCTAATGAGGCAAAGGGCTTGCCATGACGCACCTCAAGAATTGACTCGATAGCAGCGCTCCCAACGCCTTTAACCGCCTCAAGTCCGAAACTTATCGCAGACCCGATGATTGTAAACTTGCTGTGGCTTCTGTTAATATCAGGGGGGAGTATCTCTATTGACATCTCGTGGCATTCCTTGATGAACTTAACAACCTTGTCCGAGCCGTCTTCGCATGAAAGGTTCGCAGCCATAAACTCCACGGGAAAGTGTGCCTTCAGGTATGCTGTCTGATATGAGATATAGGCATAGGCAGCCGAATGTGACTTGTTAAAGCCATACTTGGCAAACAGTGCCATGAGATCAAATATCTTAACCGCCATTTTCTCCTTGATGTTGTTTTTAACAGCCCCATCGACAAAGGCATCCTTCTGTTTGTCCATCTCATGGCTTATTTTCTTACCCATTGCCTTTCTCAGTATGTCTGCCTGGCCCATTGAAAAGCCAGCAAGTTTATTTGCTATCCTCATCACCTGTTCCTGATAAAGAATAACTCCATAGGTCTCATCAAGGATTTCCTTAAGCTGAGGCAGGTCATACTGAACGGGTGTCAGACCTTTTTTCCTCTTGATAAAATCGTCTATCATGCCACTGCCAATTGGACCGGGACGATAGAGTGCAACAAGGGCTATGAGGTCCTCAAACCGGTTGGGCGACATCTTTATCAGTATATCCCTCATCCCTGGACTCTCAAGCTGAAACACCCCTGTGGTAAGCCCCGAACTCAGTAAGTCATACGTCTTCTTGTCGTCGAATGAGATATGCTTTAAGTCAAAGTCTATATTGCGTTCCTTGAAATACTCCAGGGTTTTTTGAATAACGGTCAGCGTCTTAAGGCCGAGGAAGTCAAACTTAAGCAGGCCAATTTTCTCTATTGAATTCATGTCGAATTGGGTAATAACGGCGTCTTCAGAGGGATGCTTATACAGCGGCGTGTAATCGGTAAGCGGGGTAGGCGATATAACAACCCCTGCCGCATGAGTAGAGGCGTGGCGGCACAGACCCTCAAGACGCATAGCGATGTCAAGGAGGCGGCGCACGTCTTCTGATTTTGCATACGCATTTCTGAGTTCAGGCTCGGCCTCAAGCCCCTCTTTGATGGTTATATTGAGGGTTGCCGGAATTAGCTTGGCTATCTTGTCAACCTCGGAGTAGGGCATTGCAAGCGCCCGCCCTACGTCGCGTATTGCGGCCTTGGCGGCCATTGTCCCGAAGGTGATTATCTGGGCTACGTGGTCTTTACCGAATTTCTCAGCCGTATAGTTAATGACCTCGCCGCGTTTGTCCTTGCAGAAGTCCACGTCTATGTCTGGCATACTGATTCTCTCTGGATTGAGAAAGCGTTCAAACAGGAGATTATATTTAAGCGGGTCGATGTCGGTGATGCCAAGGCTGTAGGCTATGAGGCTGCCAGCAGCAGAGCCGCGCCCGGGGCCGACGGGAATATCTTTAGTCCTTGCGTAGTTGATAAAATCCCAGACGATAAGGAAATAGGACGAAAACCCCATTTTTTTAATTATCTTCAGCTCGGTCTCGAATCGTTCTGCGTAGTCAGGGGCAATAGTGCTGCCGAGTTTTTTCTTTATACCAGTACGGGCAAGCCTCTCCATGTAGTCATCCGGGGTCAGGCCGTTTTCAATTGCGTATTGGGGGAGCATGTTTTTATATAGTTTAAATGTGAGATTGCACTTATCGGCCACTTCCCTGGTGTTTAACACGGCCTCAGGGATTTCTGAAAAGGCGGCCTTCATCTCGTTGGGGGATTTGAAATACAGGCCGTCTGTCTTAAATCTCATCCTGTCCGTGTCATAGACGGTCTTACCAGTTTGAATACACAGGAGGATGTCATGGGCGACGGAGTCCTCTTTTTTTAAATAATGAGTGTCGTTTGTGGCAACGAGTTTGATATTGAGTTCTTTGGAGAGTTCGATGAGTTTTCTGTTTACATCAATTTGTTCCGGGATGCCGTTGTCTTGAATCTCCAGGTATATGTTTCCCGGGCCAAGTATATGTTTATATCTGAGGGCTGCTTCTCTGGCGTTGTCAATCATATCGCGCTGCAGGTAGTAGGGGACTTCGCCTTTGAGACATGCGGTGAGGCCGATGAGTCCACCGCTGTACTGCTCAAGCAGGTCCATGTCGATGCGCGGCCTGTAGTAAAACCCTTCAAGGTATGCCCTTGAGACAAGTGATACGAGGTTCTTGTAGCCGTCCATGTCCTTTGCAAGCAGGATGAGATGAAAATACGACCCCTTACCGTTGTCTTTCCCTCTGTCGAAACGGCTGCCTTGCGCTACATAGACCTCGCAGCCGATAATAGGTTTAACACCGGCGTCGATGGCCTTTTTATAAAACTCGATAGCTCCGAAGAGATTGCCATGGTCGGTAATAGCGACAGATGGCATTTTATACTCGACAGACTTTTCAACAAGCTCATCTATTCGTACAGCCCCATCAAGCAGGCTATACTCCGTATGAAGATGAAGCGAGACATAATCCGAGTGGTTCATGACAGGGTTAGTTTAACTGATTGCGCTGGTGAGGTCAATAGAATTTTTGCTATTGACCGGTGAACAAGTATCTCTTCACTGAATTTACAAAATTCTCAACCTGTGGAAACAGTTCCAAGACATCCTCATCTAATATGTCAGCATATTCCACATAGTCGCCTTTTTGCCTAAGTTCAAATACGCGATGTAAAATCTTAGACATAGATTTATCGAAAACATTTGTCTTAATGAATTCCTTATCGAACAAAGCAATTGCACCAGAATGTTTTGACGTTCCCATCTGTTTTGTTTGAAGCAGCGCCAACACGCTGTAAAACAACGCATAATATAGACGGTTTAGTATTGCACGGTTATTCATGCCTTCTTTTTGCAATAACAGGGCTTCTTTAAGGCAGTCATCTGCCTGTTCAAGTCTATATTTTACAAGAAGAAGTATTTCATCATTCATACCAGAATGCCTTCCCTGTACACCGTCTTAATAAATGATGATTCCCGTATTGGGCTGTCTCTCAATTCACCAATGGTAATCACTATGGGAACGACAACGATGTCTTCGGGAAACCCTGCCTCCCACGCACATCCGCTTATTATACTTTCTATATAGCGGTTGGATTCATTTACAATGACTAAAATATCCAGATCGGAATGCTCCGCTGAATCCCCCCTTGCCCATGAACCGAACACAACCAGCTCACAAACCATGATTTTATCTGACAAGAGAGATTTAAACTTGCCTATCACATTGTTTATTTTTTGTTCCATGTGACCCCAAGCTGCAACGAGACATACTCCGAGTTGTGCATGACAGTGGTAGTTTAACTGATTCTGGCGGTGAGGTCAATAGGTCAAATTGGCCTACATCCATAACAGATAAAAACATCGGCATTGCTGCTATTGATAACATGCCTCATAAATGATTATCATATGGGTATGGAAAAGAAACTCGGGCTGAGAGAGGGAGTAAATAATGAGCGAAGAAAATAAATTTTCTGAATCGGACGATTTTATTCCTATTGTTAGAAAGCTTATTGGTACATTGCAAGACATAAATGATAAAGTTGGGGGCTTCAGACTTCTAGGTGTAGAGCAGACTAATGTTTTTTCTGAATTGAACCATTTTATTAGTAGAGTTAGAAAGTTTTTTAGTACATTGCAAGACATAGATGATAAAGTTAGGGGCTTCGGAATAGTTTGGGGTGCCGGACTTTCAGGTGTTGAGCAAACTAATGTTTTTTCTGATAAAATCGATTCTCATTTTAGCTCGATTACGATTGAATCCTATAAATGCTTACGGAATATCTGTATAGACAAACTTACTCGTATCAATCTCGTGGCTGGTTTGAACAATTCTGGGAAGACCTCCTTGCTTGAAGCTGTTTATCTGCTTGCCCGCCAGAATGATTTCGACGGTATACTTGGAGTAATTCAGCGGCGCGGTAAAATCCCTGAAGATCGCATTCAGGCAGAATGGCTTTTGAATCAGATTGCAAGGCCAATTTCTATTAAAGGTGTTTTTGACGGCAAACAGGCCGATGTAACTATCTCTGTCATTCAGGAAGGTGGTGGTTCTCTGGATATGTCAAAATATCTGCAATCGGTAGAAATTACCTCCCAATTTGATAGCCACAAACAAGAATCGCTAACACGCATTTTCAAAGGGCGGGAGAGGGTTTCGCAAGCTGATTCTATTAAGCTACTGTGCAAAACAATATACAGCAGTCCATTTTTCCTAAATGAACCCCAACATTATTCAAGTTCTTATCAGAAGAGCGTTCGAGCTAAGGCTCTCCCTAAGATATTTGATTTCATAAGACAAGAGATTGAGCCAAACATTAGTGACATTCGTTTAGTTGAAGACTCCCAACGGTTCCTTGTAACCGATTCAAGGTTTGATGAGACCCCTGACCTTACCTCCTACGGAGAAGGACTTCAGCGCATATTCTTTATGTCGCTGCTCTTTGCATCAGCCCAAAACGGTATTTTGTTGATTGATGAATTTGAAAACGCTATCCATGTTGATCTTATGACAAGATTTGCACCATTTGTCTATAAGCTTGCACTAGAATTTAATGTTCAGGTATTTTTAACCAGCCATAGTAAGGAATGCATTGATTCATTTGTCCAGAATGTTGATAAAAAAGAAGACATATCCTGTTACGCGCTGGTTCCAAATTCAGAGGGAGCCATAGAGGTAAGGGGATTTGACGGTCAGGAGTTCTCTACGCTTTTACGCATAGCTGATGTTGATTTGAGGAAAGCGCAGTGAGTGAAAGTATCAATGCCCTTCTTACGTTTTGTGAGGGGCCGCATGATGTGGCTTATGTTAGAATGGCTCTAATCAAGCTGCTGGGTTTTGAAAAAGTAAAGCTGCTTTTTCGAGACCTGCCGTCACCTTTTAATCTTATATTCAAGAAAACTGTACAAGAACACGTACAAGGTGATTTGTCTTTGCATATGGCGCATAAGTTTTTTCTTCCAGATACTATTTTGAGAAATGCTAATCATTGGGTTCTTTTATTCAACAGCGGGGGGAATAAAAATAATGAAGTTAAGACTTTAATATTCGACTATTTAAAGTTCATGCCGCGTGCCCGAACTTTTTCTCAAGGAGTAAATGAAGTCATTGAATCTACTCGATATTTGTTTGTCTATGATGCCGATTCTAAAGGAATAAAAGGTGTCATTAAGAAATTTTCAAATGATTTTAGCTCTATAGTTGGTACGGATTTCACTGTCCACGATTGGGAAAAAACCCCTAACTCAGACTTTGGCAGAGTTGCTGGCGATAAAGCTGTTTATGTGTGGGGAGAAGATCCAGACAGAGGGACATTAGAAGATATTCTTATCCCATTATTTACTAATGATAAAGAGGAATTAATGACGAAGGCAAAATCAGCAGTGGTTAATATGTTTCCTCGGGATACAGACAATATCGCCCCAATAATTGCTGTGCCCGCGTTAGCAAAACAAAAGAAGTCAATTTTGACCTTAGCGGGTCAAGGGGAAAAGCCAGGTTCATCAATGGCGGTCATTCTTGAACAATCGAAACTGCTTACCGACACTACACTTAAGGGCGATCCGAGAACAAAAGAATTTACTGATTTCGTCGCTAAATTCATAAATCTCTAACCAACACGTAGACTGAAACTTACGTAACAGACCCTCATTTCAAAACTATCAGCCAGGGTCAACCTCGAATTGTTTAATAAGGGATTTATTAATTTCAGGCTTTCGTTGTATAATACAAAAGGTTTGTAGTGAATAACTGGCTGGCATGTCAGCCGTAGAGGGGTATTTGGGTATGCGGAATAAAAAGGTACTTGTAATAGACGATGAGTATATTGTGCGGGTCAGTTGTCAGAGGGTGTTGGAGACAGACGGCTATAGTGTGTTTTTGTCTTCCAATGTCATGGACGGCCTTAAACTCATAGAAGACGAAGGATTTGACCTTGTGATAACCGACCTGATAATGCCCGGAATGGACGGTTTTGAACTGCTGAAACAGGTAAGAGGCAGATGGCCTTCGCTAAAGGTAGTAGTAATGACCGGCTATGGCACGACAGAGGCGTCAGACAAGTCTTTAGAACTTGGGGCAGACGGCGTTATAAAAAAACCATTCCTGCCTGAGGAACTTCTCTCAGTTGCCAGTACAACCCCCTAAAGTAAAGTAATTATGTAAATTAAGACGCGGAGGCAATATACATGGAAGGAAACATACTAATAGTCGATGATGATGACATAGTGGTCAAAAGCTGTGAAAGCGTTCTCGCCCCTGAAGGCTTTACGATTACCGGCACAACCGACTCCAGCAAGGCCATAGAACTTATCAGAGACAACGACTACGATATTGTCATAACAGACTTAAATATGCCCGGCATAGACGGCTTCGAACTGATAAGACAGATAAATGCGCTTAAACCATCGACCGGGATTGTTGTCATCACGGGTTTTACCTCTCAGCAAAACATAAAAGACATCCTGCAGCTGGGAATAATTGATTATATATCAAAGCCATTTTCCCCGCATACACTCCTTGAGACAATATTGAAGGCCACATATCTGATAAAGAAAATAAAGGCCTTATCTACCGCCGAACCAGATACCGAGCCTGACGCCAAAAAGAAAACCGAGGCACTGAACAACATTATAGACGAGTTCAAGTCTGTTCCAGGCTCACTGTTGAGGGTTCTTGAGTCTGCCCAGGACCTAATAGGTTATCTGCCGCCTTCCGTGCAGCGATTCATAGCCAACGGATTGAGGATTCCCGTTAGTGAGGTATATTCAGTCGTGTCGTTTTATCCATACTTTACAATGAAGGCGCGAGGCAAGCACCACATAAGGGTATGCGTAGGCAACGCCTGTCACGCAAAAAAATCAGGCCAGATATTGACCAGATTAAAAAGAAACCTGAATTTTAATGAAGATAACATAACAGCCGACGGGAAGTTCTCCTTTGAAACCGTACGCTGTCTCGGTGCATGTGGCTTTGCCCCTATAGTGGAGATTGACTACGATACCCACGGCGCCGTTGACCCTGATAAGACATTAGATATATTAAAAGATTATCACTGAGGAGGCCCGTATGCCTGCGATTAAAGTTAGAGCCACAGACAGAAGTATTAAAAAATTAACCATAGAAGATTTACAGCTAATCAGAGAGAAATACAAAGACCCGCGGACTATCGGCACAAAGGCGTCTATTCTCGTCTGCGGCGGTTCTGCCTGTGCAGCTCGTGGCAGCTTAAAGATTCAGGAGAATCTGTCCGGCGAATTGGAAAAAAAGGGTATTTCATCAGCAGAGGTCTCCGTCTATGAAACCGGCTGCAATGGCTTTTGCAATCAATCCCCTGTTATTAATGTCTATCCTGATATGACATTATATCAGGCATTCAAACCCGAAGATGTCACTGCTATCATTGACGAACACTTTACAAAGGGCCAACCGGCTGATAGATTTGTATATAAAGACATCAAGGAAAAAAAATCAATCCCGAACCGGCAGGATATTCCATTTTTTAGCCTACAGACAAGACGTGTACTCAACAAAAGCGGTTTAATCCAGCCAGACGACATAGAGGCTTATATATTCCACAACGGTTACACAGGCTTGGTCAGGGCAGTTACTGCAATGAAACCTCAGGAGATAGTAAAGGAGATAAAGGACTCCGGCCTGAGGGGAAGAGGCGGTGGTGGTTTCCCAACCGGCTTGAAATGGGAAATCAGTATGAACAGGCCGGACCACACGAAATATGTTATCTGTAACGCTGGCCCAATCTCAAGGAGCATAATAGAAAATGACCCGCATTCTATCATTGAAGGCATGATAATAGCAGGACGGGCAATCGGTGCTGCAAAGGGCTTTATTTATGTAAGAGAACCGGACAACCTCTTCATTCTGAGGCGGCTGCATACGGCAATCGAAAGGGCGCGTGGCTGCGGCTTTCTTGGTGATAATATTTTTGACAGTGGATTTGATTTTGCAATAGACGTGTCCTTCGGGGCAGGGACGTTCATCTGCGGTGAGGAGACGGCACTTATTCGCTCAATGGAGGGAAAGCGCGGGTTTCCCACGCCAAAGCCTCCATATCCAGCCCAAAACGGCCTGTGGGGAAGGCCAACAATAGTTGACAACGCGGAGACATTTGCCAATGTGCCGCTGATTATAGCAAACGGTCAGGCATGGTTCAGGTCAGTTGGGACGCAGTCCTCACCGGGGACAAAGATATTTACACTTGGCGGTGCAGTCAACTTAAATGGTCTGATAGAAATCCCCATGGGAACGACATTCAGGTCAATAGTATATGAAATAGGCGGCGGGCTGAAAAAGAAAAGCACACTCAAGGCCGTTCACATAGGAGGCCCGACAGGTGGAGTTATCCCTGAGTCTCTAATCGACACACCTGCTACGTATGAAGACATAACGGCGGCTGGTGTTATCGTCGGCTCAGGCAATCTAATCATCATGGACAATAATACCTGCATGGTCAACGAGGCCTTAGGCGCTATGGAATTTGGTCACGGCGAGTCATGCGGTAAGTGTGTCCCATGCCGTATAGGGACAAAGGTAATGTATGATAAGCTGCTTGATATAACCGAGGGGCGTGGGAAGCTGGAAGATATTGACATGCTTGCCGAGTTAGCCTTTGAGGTAAAGCGCACTACACTTTGCGGACTTGGACAGACATCTCCTATTATGGTGCTGACTGCCATAAAATATTTCAGAGAGGAATTTGAAGCGCATATTAAAGACCACTGGTGTCAGGCTGGCAAGTGCAGGACACTGTCAACCTTTGTAATAGAACCGAAGACCTGTACGGGATGTGGCTCATGCGCCAGGAAGTGTCCACAGGGGGCTATAAGCGGTGAAAAGAAAAAACCCCACCTGATAGACCAGGCGCTGTGCATACAGTGCAGGAGCTGCTTTGAGACCTGTCCATTTAGTTCTATTCGCATAGAGCCTAGCGTAGCCGAGGAGGTTGATTCATGGTAGACTTAATTATAGACGATAAAAAAATCCAGGTCCCCGATGGGACAACAATACTCGTTGCCGCTAAGGCAAACGGCATAGAAATCCCTACCCTGTGCTGGGACAAGCGACTTACACCGTTTGGCGGCTGCCGCATATGTCTTGTAGAGATAGAGGGGCGTTCAAAGCTCTATACATCGTGTTCTACGACGGCTGAAAATGGCATGGTCGTGCATACTTCCACGCCAGATGTGCTGAAGGCAAGGAAGACAGTGTTTGAGCTTCTGCTTGTCCATCACCCCTTGGACTGCCCGATTTGTGACAAAGCCGGTGAGTGTAAACTCCAGGACATGTCATACATGTACGGCTCCAGCACCAGCAACTATGCCGGGGAGAAAAAGGCTGACCCTGAAGACATAGCCAATCCGCTGATAGATATAAACACCAACAGGTGTATAATGTGCGGCCGTTGTGTGCGCGTGTGCTGGGAACATCAGGGTGTAGGCGCTATAAACTTTATTGGACGGGGGTTTGGCACAAAGGTAAGCCCGCCGTTTGAGGAAACTCTAAACTGCGAATTCTGCGGGCAGTGCGTGGACGCTTGTCCTGTAGGGGCGCTTGGAAGTAAACCATTCCGCCACCGCGCAAGGGCTTGGTTCCTCGAACAAAAAGACAACATCTGCCCATACTGCGGCGTGGGCTGCACTATTACGCTAGATATTAGAGAAGGAAGGATTCTCAATGCCAGAGGCGTAGATGGCAAGGGTGTAAGCAAGGGAGATCTCTGCACTAAAGGCCGCTACGGAACGGACTACATATACTCCAGCAACAGATTAAAGACCCCGATGGTCAGGAAAAACGGCGAACTCGTCCCATCCTCATGGGAGGAGGCTATGTATGTGATAGCCAGCGGCATGAAACAGGTATTAACCGCTCACGGCCCGGACAACATTGGGGCGATTGGCTCGTCACGCTGTTCAATCGAAGACAACTATGTACTGCAAAAATTCATGCGTACTGTTATCGGCACTAACAACATAGACTCCTCGGCATACTTCGGGTATGCAAAGATATTTAAGGCAATAGAGACGGCATTCGGCCTTCACGAACTTCCTATTGATTTTAACTCTCCACTTGCGAAAAAAGTACTGCTCGTGCTGGAGACAGACATAGCGGCAACACATCCTATTTGGGGACTGAAATTCATCGAGGCACGGCAGCACGGGGCGCACCTCATTGTGGCCAGCGCCAGAGAGACAAAACTCACAAGACACGCCAACACATGGCTTAGAATCAAACCTGGCACGGCACAGGCGCTTGTTTATGGGATCATGAAGACGGCAATTGACGAGGGGATACATCTGAAAAATGACTCAGCAGGGAATATCGCTAATTTTTCAGAGATGGCGGGGCTGCTAAATGACTATACCCCTGATAAAGTCAGTGAACTAACAGGGATAGGCAGGGATGAGCTGAATGACGTAGCTGCCCGCTTCTTATCGGCGGAGAGTCGGCTTGTTACGACGGCCGCCACACCGGCAAGTAATCTTGAGGGATTAAACTCGCTGCTTGCTGCCGCGAATCTTGTAATGTTGACAGGCGACGGCCCGCGCGCCCTTCAAATGCCTGCAGAGTACTCAAACACGTTTGGCCTATGGAAGATGGGCGTAACTCCGGGCTATCTGCCAGGCTACGTGAAGGTAACTGACAAACCAGGCAAAGACCTGTTTAACATGCTATACGAAAAAGACTCAATAAAGGCACTCTATCTGATGGGTGAGGACCCGCTGGTAACATATCCAGATTTAAAGAAACTTGAGGACAAGTTTCAGTCCCTTGAGTTTATCGTAGTGCAGGACATACGCATGACCGCCAGCGCACGATACGCGCATGTGGTGCTGCCGGCCTCGAGCTGGTCAGAAAAAGAGGGCACATTCATTAATATGACCGGGACTTATCAGGATGTCAATAAAATTGTTGCCTCAACAGGGGAATCAATGCCCGACTGGCAGATTCTCAGAAACCTTGCAAGGGTAATGAATGTCCCCATAGGGGCAGACAACCTCAAGACCATACGTGAAGAGATTGACTCTATAAAGGTAGACTTGCCGCATGAGAAATGGAAATACGCCCCCGTGCCTTTTGAGCTGGCCGAAAAACCTGACACTAAGTACCCACTCGTATTGGTTACAGGAAACCTGATGCAGCACTCAGGGGCACTCTCTGCTATGTCAACAAGCCTTACGCACGTCATATCGGACGCATTTGTACAGGTCAGCCCTCAGGATGCAGATAAATACCTGCTTGAAGACGGCGGAAATGCAAAGGTTGACTCCAAAAACGGGGCTGCCACTATGAAGGTACGCATCTCTGAGGAGATACCTGCAGGGATGATATTTGTCCCGCTGCACTTCTTCCGCTGGCGCGTAAACGAACTGACCTCAGTAACGCAAGGCCCTGGTGTGCCCATTACAACTGTGCGTGTGACACCACAAGACTAATTAAGTGGGCTCAAGTCACAGGGTTTAGCCCACTAATGCAGGTGGTTTGTGGTGCGGCGTCGGGGACTTCAATTTTTTTGGAAATTACTTTATCTTACAAAACAAGATATAATCATAAAAACGGCAGTTAAGCATCAATATCTGACTGAATATGCTACAAAATACATTCATGTTGAGTCCTCCTTTGGATTTCTTTGATCAGAAATGTTATACCAAATCAGAACTCAACTTTAAAAGCTATTTTGGACAAGAGTGAAAAATTATCTAAAAATGCAGGAAATAATAATCGTCATTTTCCTGTAATATTTAACTGTGTTAATAGGCATGTTACGGAATGAGTGGTAATTATCCTCTGGCGCAAACAATCTCAAGTCGGCAGACCCTCTTCTATTTCTTAAACATCTTCTCAAGACCCCTTAGTTTATAGACCTCACCGAGGGCTATCAGCGTATCTCCAGCCTCAACAATAGACTTATGCGTGGGATTAAAAAGCATTTCACCACTAGCGCGTTTAACTGCCATAATAATTACCCCGTACTTACGTCCTATCCCTAAATCACTGAGTGTCCGGTTTGCAAACTCAGAGCCTTCAGTTACAGTAAGCTCCTCTATCTGCAGATCGATATTGCCGCTTTTTGTGGCAAACTCTATGAAATCCACCACCGCAGGCTTTAATATCGTATGGGCTATCTTTAAGCCCCCTATATTATACGGTGAGACAACCCTGTCTGCCCCAGCCCTGATGAGCTTACACTCAGTGCTTTCCTCTCCGGCCCTCGCCACTATTTTGAGCGTCGGATTCAGCCCCCTGGCGCTTAAAACCACGAATAGATTCTGTGCATCAGTAGATAACACAGAAATCAATCCGTTGGCACGCTCTATTCCGGCCTCAATTAATACCTCGTCCTTTGTAGCGTCTGCTTTGAGAAAAAGCTCTGCGCTTTCCATATCCTCTTCAGAGCGCTCTTTTTCTATCACTATATGTGGCACATTGTTAGAGCGCAGCTCACGGCAGATTATCTGCCCCATTCTGCCATAGCCACAGATTATATAATGGCCTTTCATCTCTTTGATAGTTTTTTCCATCTTCCTCCTCCCTAGTGCCTCCACTAATTCTCCTTCAAGTACTATCCTCATCGCAGTGTTCACCGTATATGCAAGGACACCAACTCCAAGTATAATTAACACTATCGTAAAACCCCTTCCTGCATCTGTCAGCGGAAGAACCTCCTGATAGCCTATCGTTGCCAGCGTTATCACTACCATATACAACGAATCGAAGGCATTCCACCCCTCGATAACCATATATCCGGCTGTCCCCAGAAATACTATTAATGTCTGGAGAACTGCCAGTAGAATTATTTTTTTTCTCAGATTGTTTTGTGGTTGCAGTTTCATTGTAGTATAGGCAGGGGCATAGCTTGTCCCCTGCCGTGTTTTTTACATAGATTATTCGGTAACCTCTTCTTCAATACGCTCTTCAGCCTCTCGTTTCACAAACGTATTGATAAACTTATCCATACCGGTTCCACATGGTATTATCTTGCCCATGATGACATTCTCTTTCAGACCATGCAGCTCGTCAATTGCGCCGCTTAGGGCTGCATCGGTAAGCACCCGCGTTGTCTCCTGAAATGACGCCGCAGAGACCCAGCTATATGTCGTCAGAGACGCCTTCGTAATGCCAAGCAGCAACGGCTTTGCAGTGGCCGGTCTTCCGCCTTCTGCCATAGTCGCTTCGTTCACCTCTACGAAGTGCATACGGTCAACATGCTCGCCAATCATAAAATCAGTGCTTCCAGTGTCTTCTATGTTTACCTTTCTCATCATCTGGCGTATTATAATCTCGATATGCTTGTCGTTGATGGCAACGCCCTGAAGCCTGTACACCTTCTGCACCTCGTCAACCAGATAGCGCTGTAACTCAGTAGGCCCTAATATGTCCAGGATGTCGTGTGGATTGACTGCCCCGTCCATCAGCGCCTCACCTGCCTTCACCCAGTCGCCGTCGTGCACTGTGACGTGCTTGCCTTTTGGAATGGTATATTCCTTTGTAATGTCACCGCCGCGCACCTTTACCATTCTGACGCCCTTCTGGGTTGAGACAAGCTCCACTGTGCCATCGATTTCTGAGACAAGCGTAGGTTCCTTTGGCTTACGTGCCTCAAACAGTTCGGCCACTCGTGGAAGACCACCGGTTATATCCTTTGTCTTTATCGTTTCCCTCGGTATCTTTGCCAATATATCACCGGGGGCTACAATGTCGTTTCTCTCAACAAGAATGTTGGCGCCTGCAGGGAGATTATAACGCGCAGGGATAGCAGTGCCTGGCAGCTTTAGTGTCGACTTGCCGTGTTCGTCTTTAATCGATATTCTCGGCCTCAGATTCAGGTGAGTCGGGTAATCGATTATCAGCTTATGCGAAAGCCCCGTTATCTCATCAACTTGCTCTTTTACTGTGACGCCCTCTTCGACATCACCCCATGCAACACGCCCTCCAACTTCTGTTAGAATCGGTGTTGAGTACGGGTCCCATTCGGCGATCTTCTGCCCTATCGTTACTCGGTCGTTTTCCTTAACCATGAGGCGCGCCCCGTAGACCAGATTGTGCTTTTCACGCTCCCTGCCTGTTTCATCGGCTACGGCTACAAACGCATTTCGGTTCATCACAACAAGGAGACCCTCACGGTTTGTTACATAGTTTAAATCTACAAACTTGACCAGCCCTGAATGTTTTGCAGAGAGTACGGCCTGCTCGATTACCTTTGTTGCCGCTCCACCTATGTGAAACGTCCTCATGGTAAGCTGTGTGCCAGGCTCCCCTATGGACTGGGCTGCGATGATGCCCACCGCCTCACCTATCTCTATCTTTGTGTTTCTGGCGAGGTCTCTTCCATAGCAATTGCCGCATATGCCAAACTTTGTCTGGCAGGTCAGCACGGAGCGTATCTTTACCCTGTCAACTCCCGCGTCCACGATTTTTAATACGGCCTCCTCATCTATCTCCGCATTTTTGGGCCATATTATCTCTTGTGTCACAGGGTCTTTGATATCCTCTGCTGGCAGCCTGCCCAAGAGCCTTTCTTCGATGGGCTGGATTATCTCACCGCCTTCAATCAGCGATGTGATGATTATGCCGTCGTCCGTGCCGCAGTCTATCTCTGTGATAATAACGTCCTGGGCCACATCGACAAGCCTTCTGGTCAGATAACCTGAGTTCGCTGTCTTTAGTGCAGTATCGGCAAGCCCCTTTCTGGCGCCGTGTGTAGAGACGAAGTACTGAAGCGGGGAGAGCCCCTCGCGGAAGTTCGCCGTTATTGGGGTCTCGATTATCTCGCCCGATGGTTTTGCCATCAGTCCGCGCATACCGGCAAGCTGTCTTATCTGTGCCGCCGAGCCTCTTGCACCAGAGTCGGCCATCATAAATACGCTGTTAAATGCACGATTCTTCTCTATATCCTCTTTCGTCAGCGTCTTACCGTCTTCAGCCCCCAGCTCCGCCATCATAAACTCTGCCACCTTTTCTGTCACGGTTGCCCAGATGTCGATGACTTTATTGTAGCGCTCACCCTGTGTTATCAAGCCGTCAGAGTACTGCTTATATACCTCCATGACCTCCCGTTCGGCCTCTTTCAGAATCTCAGCCTTATTCGACGGTATGTGCATGTCGGTTATACATATTGAGATGCCAGACTTTGTGGCGTAATGAAATCCAAGGTTCTTCAGTTCGTCCAAAAACATAACCGTCTTACGCCTTCCGGCATATTTATGTGCATAGTCGATTACCTTCTGCACCTCTTTTTTGGTCTGCACCTTGTTTATTTCAGCAAATGGCACTTCTTTAGGGACAATTTCATAAAACAAGACCCTGCCTACTGTCGTATTGATGTGTGAGCCGTCTATTTCGACCTTTATTTTTGCGTGTTCAACTACGGCGCCACTGTCATAGGCGATGCGTACCTCTTCAAAGGATGAGAAACACTTGGCCTCGCCCTTTGCTCCGGGTCTTTCCTTTGTCAGATAGTAAATCCCCAGTACCATGTCCTGCGTTGGAAGCACTATGGGTTTTCCACTTGCCGGTGAGAGCAGATTGTTTATAGACATCATCAACACGCGGGCCTCAACCTGAGCCTCTACGGACAGCGGCACGTGGACTGCCATCTGGTCACCGTCGAAGTCGGCATTATAGGCCGTACACACCAGCGGATGAAGCTTTATTGCCTTGCCCTCAATCAGAATTGGGTCAAAGGCCTGAATGCCAAGCCTGTGCAAGGTCGGCGCCCTGTTTAGCAGCACAGGGTGTTCCTTGATTACCTCCTCAAGGGCATCCCAGACCTCGTCCCGCTCCATTTCGACGAATTTCTTCGCCTGTTTTATCGTTGTTACATAACCCTTGTCCTCTAACTTATTGAATATAAACGGTTTAAACAGCTCAAGTGCCATCAGTTTCGGCAGACCGCACTGGTGGAGCTTTAACTCCGGGCCTACCACTATAACCGAACGGCCTGAGTAATCGACACGCTTGCCAAGCAGGTTTTGCCTGAAGCGCCCTTGCTTTCCCTTTATCATATCGCTGAGGGATTTTAAAGACCTCTTTGTCGAACTCTTGGGCAGCTTCGCCCCCTTTGTGTTATCAAAGAGCGAATCAACGGCCTCTTGTAGCATTCGCTTTTCGTTTTTCACTATGACACTTGGGGCCTTTAGCTCTATAAGCCGTTTTAATCTGTTGTTGCGGTTGATGACGCGGCGGTAGAGGTCATTTAAATCAGACGTAGCAAAACGCCCGCCTTGCAGCGGTACAAGCGGCCTCAAGTCCGGGGGCAGCACAGGAATTACATCGAGAATCATCCACTCTGGTTTGTTTTTCGATATCCTAAATGCCTCAACTATCTTAAGCCTCTTTGTAAGACGTTTCTTTACTCCAAGGGCACCGGTCTCCTCAATCCTGGTCTTTAAGTCAACTGACAGCCAGTCAAGGTCAACCTTCCTCAGCAGCTCCCTTATTGCCTCAGCCCCCATGCCGCCCTTAAAGCGCGAGCCAAACTCAAGGGCATGTTTCTTGTATTCCTCTTCGGTTAGTACCTGTTTGTCTTTCAGGGGTGTGTCGCCCGGGTCAACAACTACATAGCTTTCAAAATAGAGGACTTTCTCAAGGTTTTTCATCGTCATATCAAGCAGCATCCCTATCCTGCTTGGCACACCTTTGAGAAACCATATGTGCGCTACCGGGGTACAAAGCTCTATATGCGCCAGGCGTTCCCTTCTCACCTTTGCATGGATTACCTCCACGCCGCACTTATCACATACAACCCCTCTGTGTTTCATCCTCTTGTACTTGCCGCAAATACACTCCCAGTCCTTTACCGGACCGAAAATCTTTGCGCAGAACAGGCCGTCTTTCTCAGGTTTGAACGTCCTGTAGTTTATCGTCTCAGGCTTTTTTACCTCACCAAACGACCATTCCCTGATTCGCTCGGCAGAGGCAAGTTTTATCCTTATGGCGTCGAACTCTTTTTGAGTCTTTGGAACCTGATACATACCGTATACGATTTCACTCAAGAGTGCTATCCCCCTCTATTTTTTTTCTCCAAAAGCTCTACATCCAGACAGAGACTTTGGAGTTCTTTTATCAGGACGTGAAACGACTCCGGCACGCCCGGATCAAGTGTTGCGTCACCTTTGACTATCGCCTCGTACATCTTGGCACGTCCGGTAACGTCGTCACTCTTTACCGTCAAATACTCTTGCAGCGTGTATGACGCCCCATATGCCTCAAGCGCCCAGACTTCCATCTCACCAAGTCTCTGCCCGCCGAACTGCGCCTTGCCGCCAAGTGGCTGCTGTGTCACCAGCGAATACGGCCCTATTGAGCGTGCGTGTATTTTGTCCTCAACCAGATGGTGGAGTTTGAGCATGTACATATAGCCCACTGTTACAGGCCTTTCAAAGGGTTCGCCTGTCTTGCCGTCGTAGAGTATCGACTGTCCGGTCTCAGCGAGGCCAGCCTTTTTCAGAAGCTCTTTTATGTCGTTTTCCTTTGCCCCTTCAAATACCGGAGTTGCCACATACACGCCGAGGGCCTTTGCCGCATAGCCAAGATGGGTCTCAAGTATCTGTCCTACGTTCATTCTTGATGGCACGCCGAGGGGATTTAACACTATTTCAACCGGTGTACCGTCTGGCAGGTAGGGCATGTCGTCTTCGGGCAGTACCATTGCAACCACACCCTTGTTGCCATGCCTTCCGGCCATCTTGTCTCCCACCTGTATCTTCCTCTTCATTGCAATGTAGACCTTTACAAGTTTATTGACGCCGGGGGGCAGTTCATCCCCTTTTTTCAGCCTCTCTATTCTCTCGTCATACTTGTTCTGAAGCTGTTTAAGGTAATCTCTAGTAGTTTTTGTGAAGTCCTCGATTTGCTGCTGTATGTCAGGGTCTGTGATTTTAAGTCTGCTGACTTTTCTATCGCTTATCAACTCCAATATCTGTGGGGTCAGCACATCACCGGACTTGCAAATCAACTCCTTAGCGGTGGAGTCCCTTCTTACATCCTCAGCGGCGGTCTTGCCGTTTAAGAGCCTTCGTATGCGGTTGTTCATCTCATCCGATACGATTCGTGTCTCCTCTTCCACATCCCGCTGAAGGCCTTTTATCTCATCGTCCTCAAGGGCCTTTGCGCGTGAATCCTTTTTAATACCCCTGCGGGTGAATACCTTTACATCTACGACAATGCCCTTGACGCCGGGAGGGACGTAGAGGCAGCTCTCTTTCACCTCTTCCGCCTTTTCACCAAATATCGCGCGCAGGAGTTTTTCCTCCGGGGTCAACTGAGTCTCACCCTTCGGGGTTATCTTACCAACGAGTATGTCACCGGGTTTGACCTCTGACCCTACATAGATAATGCCACTTTCATCGAGGCTTGCCAGTGCCTCCTCACCTACATTAGGTATGTCACGGGTTATTTCCTCGGGACCAAGTTTTGTCTCTCTTGCCTCTACGTCGAATTCCTCTATGTGTATCGACGTAAAGACGTCTTCTCTGACAAGCTTTTCGCTTAACAAAATGGCGTCCTCGAAGTTATACCCGCCCCAGGGCATAAATGCCACCAGTACGCTCCTTCCAAGTGCCAGCTCTCCCATGTCTGTCGATGGCCCGTCGGCTATGACATCCCCGGCCTCTACTTTTATTCCAAAGTCCACTATCGGCCTTTGATTTACACAGGTTGCCTGATTAGAGCGTGCGAACTTCACCAGATTATAAATATCCACGCCGCCCTCTTCTTCCACCCTTACCACTATGCGGTTTGAGTCAAGGGTCTCGATAGTACCCCCGCGTTTCGCCAGGATCGCCGCCCCGGAGTCCCTCGCCGCCACGTGTTCCATTCCTGTGCCCACAATCGGGGCGTTCGGTTGTATCAGCGGCACGGCCTGTCTCTGCATGTTTGAACCCATCAGCGCCCTGTTTGCGTCGTCATTTTCAAGAAATGGGATTAATGACGCAGACACACCGACAATCTGCTTCGGGGATACGTCCATGTACTGTATGTCGTTGGGCTGGACTATCTTTATATCACTGCCTATTCTGGCTGAAATGGCATTGCCTATCAGACGGCTGTCTTTATCCATTGGTGTAGTTGCCTCGGCTATGACGCACTTCTCCGCGTCTATGGCCGTCAGGAACAAGATTTCATCCGTCACTGAGCTGTTTACTACTTTTCTGTATGGCGCTTCAAGGAATCCATACTCGTTTACCCTTGCAAATGACGCCAGCGAGGTTATAAGCCCTATGTTCGGGCCTTCAGGCGTTTCAATCGGACATATACGTCCATAGTGTGTCGGGTGAACGTCACGAACCTCGAATCCTACGCGGTCACGGGTCAGTCCGCCAGGGCCAAGGGCAGACAGCCTCCTCTTGTGTGTTATCTCAGACAGAGGGTTTGTCTGGTCCATGAACTGGCTTAACTGGCTTGAGCCGAAAAACTCCTTCACCGCCGCCATTACAGGCTTTGCGTTTATTATATCATGTGGCATAATATCGTTCATCTCGATTATCATCATCTTTTCCTTGATAGCCCGCTCCATCCTGATTAGTCCAATGCGGAACTGGTTTTCAAGCAGCTCGCCCACGCTTCTTATGCGGCGGTTGCCCAGATGATCTATATCGTCCACTTCGCCTTGCCCTGTGCGAAGCCCAAGCAGATATTTTATTATCTCCACTAAATCGACTTCAGTAAGCACTGTCTTATCCATAGGGATATTAAGGCCAAGCCTTTTATTAACCTTGAGCCTTCCCACGGGAGACAGGTCATAGCGTTTTTCGTCGAAGAACAGACCGTCAAACAGCGCTTTTGCTGCCTCTGGTGTTGGCGGTTCACCGGGTCTCATCTTTTTGTAAATCTCGATTAGCGCATCTTCTTTGGTGGTAACCTTGTCTATCAGCAGTGTATCTCTTAGAGATGGCAGAAATCTGACATTGTCGATAAACAGCAGCCCCAGAGTGTCTATCTTCGCAGACAGAATCCTGCTCAATATCTCCTCTGTAATTATCTCGTTGCCCTCTACGATTATCTCCCCGGTGTCCGGGTCAACGACATCGTGGAGACTTATCCTGTCCACTATGTCCTCGCGCAGGATGGGGATTTCTTTAACACCGGCGTTTTGGAGCCTTTTAATGGCAGCCTTTGTTATCTTTGCCCCTTCTTTGATAATCGACTCGCCAGTTTTCGGGTCTTTTACAGCAGTTGAGGACTTTATGCCCGAAAGAATGCCGGAGAGTTTGCGAGTAAACGTGCTATTGTCATAAATCTTTATCTCCTCTACCTGATAAAATGTGTTCAGCAGGTCTTCGTTGGTCTTGCCGAGGGCCTTCAGGACAATTGTAGAGGGGAGTTTCTTTCTTCTGTCTATGCGCACATAGAGAATGTCCTTTGTGTCAAACTCAAAGTCCAGCCATGAGCCTCTGGAAGGGATTACTCGTGCGGTGTAGAGCAGCCTTCCGCTGGTGTGGGTTTTGGTCTTGTCGGTGCTGAAAAACACGCCGGGTGAGCGGTGGAGCTGGCTGACAATTACGCGCTCAATGCCGTTGATGATAAACGACCCGGTATCTGTCATCAGAGGAATCTCACCTATGTAGACCTCTTCTTCTCTTGACTCGCGCAGTTGTTTTTTTCCATCTTCGCCGCTGTCCCAGAGATTAAGCCGAACCTTTATCTTTACGGGTGCCGAGAAGGTAAGGCCCTTGTGGATGCACTCCCTGTCGCGGTATTTCGGCTCAAGAATGCTATAGCCCAGATAGTCTATCGAGGCGGTCTCGTTGTAGTCTACTATTGGGAATACACTCCTGAACGCCGCCTCAAGGCCAAAGTTCTTTCGCTTTTCCGGTGGAATGTCTTGCTGCAGGAACACTTCGTAGGACTTGCTTTGTATCTCTATCAGGTACGGAACCTCAAGCACCTTCGCCATCTTGCCGAGGTTCAGTCTCTCTCTCATTACCCTTGCCATGTTACTCCTTGATTTTAGGGATTCTATCTAAGAATCCTTCTGGCTTCTGTCAAAACAGAAGCGGGTTGTTCGTAACATTTAAGCACTTGGCCGACGCTGAACTAGTACCAGGGTCGGCGCTGGGGGCAACCTATTTAATCTCTACTTTAGCACCCTGTTCTTCGAGTTTGGCCTTGATGTTTTCAGCCTCTTCCTTAGTAACACCGGTTTTTACTTCCTTCGGGGCGGTATCAACCAACTCTTTGGCTTCTTTCAGACCAAGAGATGTAAGCTCTCTGACTACCTTGATGACCTGTATCTTCTTATCGCCAACCGATGTTAATACGGCGTCAAAACTGGTCTTCTCTTCTACCGGCTCGGCTGCCGCCGCTACAGGTGCTGCCGCTATAGCAACTGCCGCCTGCGCTGTTACGCCGTATCTGTCCTCGAACTCCTTGATGAACTCCGACATCTGAAGTATGGTCATGTTATCGAAAAATTGAAGCACCTGCTCTTTTGTAATCTCTGACATTGTATTGCCTCCTTTAGTTTGTTTCGTGCATTTCTTATGCCGATCTCTTTTCTTTTAACGCGTTAAGCGCGTTGACCATCTTGCTTATTGTGGCGTTTAACAGGCTTGCCATCTTGCCCATCGGTGCAGAGAAGCAGCCTGCAATCTGTGAAAGCAATACCTCTTTGGACGGGAGGTCGGCTATCTTCTTTAAGTCTGCTGCGTCATATAGCCTGCCTTCTACAAATCCGCCAAGCACCTTTAGCTTTGCATCCTTTCCCTTTGTCGATTCAAATACCCTTTTCGGAACAATGGTAGGGTCGTCATAGCCTATGGCCACACCAACAGGACCAGTGAATACATCCTTTTCTGTCTCAACAGGCGTACCCTTGGCCGCTATCTGTGCCAGCGTATTTTTCACTACCTTGAACTCTACGGCTGAACTTCTCAGGCTCACCCTCAGCGCAGAGAGTTCTGCAACCGTCATGCCCTTATAATCGGTCAGCACTACGGCCTTTGCCCTTGCAAATTTCTCATTTAAGTTCGCAACTACCGCTTCTTTTTCCTTTTTGTTCATATCATGTCCCTTTCACGCTATTTTTTTTACATCGAGTAATCAGTCTGGTCATCAGTGCCCGTCCTTTCTCCTTAGTTTACCGGACTTTCGCCCGATTTATATTACAGCGCTTAATAAAGACTAAGACGGTTTGATGCCGATACACGGCAGCGGATGGAGATTCCTCTCCATATTTGACCGTCTAAACAGGCCGACCACCCTTTTGGCCGATTATACTTGTGCGCAGTACCTGTTGTCTCTGACCGTTTTGATTTCTATACTTTTGTTGTCGTTACCGTATTTAAATCTACTCTCAGCCCTGGCCCCATTGTAGAGGATATTACAAGTCTCCTTAGATACCTGCCGCGGCTGGCGGAGGGCTTTGCCTTTATTATTGATTCAAGGGCTGTCTTAACGTTGTCTGCGATGTTTTTCGGCTCGAAAGACAGCTTCCCTACGGGCATATGGACGATTCCGGCCTTTTCCACCCTGTAGTCTACCTTACCTGCCTTTATCTCCTTTACTGCCTTAGCTATATCAAACGTAACTGTACCGGTCTTCGGATTTGGCATAAGCCCGCGTGGTCCCAGGAGCTTTCCAAGTTTACCTACTGCGCCCATCAGGTCAGGTGTTGCAACGGCCTTGTCGAAATCCAGCCATCCCTTTTGAATCTTTTCTATCATATCCTCGGCACCAACAAACTCTGCGCCGGCGTCGCGGGCCTCCTTCTCTTTTTCGCCCTTTGCAAATACCAGTACACGCACAGTCTTACCAGTTCCATATGGCAGTACCACGAATCCCCTGACCATCTGGTCAGACTTTCGAGGGTCAACGCCCAGGTTCAGGGCTATGTCTATCGACTGGTCAAACTTCACAAACGATACTTCTTTCAATAAGGCAATGGCTTCCTCAATGGAGTACTCCTTTAACTTATCGACTTTTTTGAGTGCTTCTTCGTATTTCTTGCCCATATGCGCTTGTCTCCTTATAAACCGTCGGCATTAATCAACTACGTCAATGCCCATACTTTTGGCCGTGCCGCTTATGATTCTGACGGCCTCGTCAATGTCATATGCGTTGAGGTCCGGCATCTTTGTCTTTGCTATTTCATTTACCTGTGCGCTGGTCACCTTGCCGACCTTTTCCTTGTTTGGCACGTTTGAGCCTTTGATTACACCGGCGGCCTTTTTCAGGAGTTCTGCTGCTGGCGGCGTTTTCAGTATAAACGTAAAACTCCGGTCTTTGTATATTGTCAGCACAACGGGCACGATGGTCTCGCCCATCGGCGCGGTCTTTGCGTTAAACTGCTTGCAAAAGTCCATAATATTAATGCCGTGCGGACCGAGGGCAGGGCCTACTGGCGGTGCCGGGTTTGCCTTCCCTGCCGACAACTGTATCTTGACCATTGCGGTCACTTCCTTGGCCATCTGTACGTCCTCCTATAGTTTACTATGTTCTTTCCACCTGGTAGAAACTCAGCTCAACCGGCGTCTGCCTGCCGAATATACTCACCATTACCTTCAGCCTGCCGTGGTCAAAGTCCACTTCATCCACATAGCCGTTAAAGTTCGAAAACGGCCCGTCTGTAATACGCACGGACTCTCCCTTTGTGTACTGCATCTTTACTTCCTGCCCCGTACCTTTTTCCTGCTGCTGAAGTATTATCTCGACCTCTTCTTCGGGCAGCGGCACAGGGTGCGTACCGCCTACAAAGCCTGTAACTCGTGGTATATTTTTTACCAGATGCCACGTCTCATCAGACATTGCCATCTCTACCAGTATGTAGCCAGGATAGAACTTCCTGTCGCTCTCGGTCTTTTTTCCCCTCTTTATCTCCACTACCTTTTCTGTTGGAATCAACACCTTGGTTATTCTATCGTCGAGCTTGACCTGTATCACCTTCTCTTCAATTCCGTGTTTTACCTTATCTTCATATCCTGAATACGTATGCACTACATACCATCTTTTTTCCATATCTTTACCTTAAGCTCTCACCTCTGCAAATTTATCAATATCTTTATAAAAGACCGCTTATGCCGCCTATTTTATCATCGATTGTATTAGTTTTGACAATCCCACATCGACAATACCCAAAAACATCGAAAGCACCACCGTAAATATCAACACTACCCAGGTTGAGCCGATAAGCTCCTCCTTTGACGGAAAGGCCACCTTCTTTGTTTCCAACTTTACTTCCTTAAAAAATACCTTAATCTTCTCAACCATATCGTTTAATCACCCTTGTCTGACAATATTTTATTGGCAGGCCAGGAGGGACTCGAACCCCCAACATTCGGTTTTGGAGACCGACGCTCTACCATTAGAGCTACTGGCCTTCCTCGCTGCACATTACGGCTTTCCATAGACTCCGGCACCTATTTATGCCTTAACCTCTTTGTGTTCTGTATGGCGCTTGTCGAACTTACAGTATTTCTTCAGATTCAACTTCTCTGTCGTATTTTTCTTGTTCTTCCGGGTTGAATAGTTCCGGTTCTTACATTCCTTGCACTGTAGTAAAATTATATCTCTCATATCCCTCTACTCCAACACTTCCGTAACGACGCCGGCTCCAACTGTTCTGCCGCCTTCTCTTATTGCAAAGCGCAGCTCTTTCT
>JAMOAZ010000019.1:0-58769 GCA_039908505.1 Nitrospirota bacterium | reverse complement strand
GGCGATACACACTCATACCACACCGCCTCTCCTCCCTTCGCTTTTTTAGGATTGACACAGTTCGTTAAACAGTCTCTCAGCAAAAGGCCGCCTATGGCAAACGCATATCATTTGCCCTGAAGTGCTAAGTCCTCTAAGGTTATTTTCTTGAACACATCTTTACTTCCAACACGCATTACGGCATCCAAAATCTCAATCCCTGCAATTCGTCCTTCAGAATCATAATCTACTGCAATACCCTCAGCCACATGTTCAGTTGTTACAGTAGTCTCTATGAAACGTATATATAGGGCATCTACTTCCGAATCATAAGTTATTCTCATGCCTTCACCTCTTTATTAAAATAATAAGCATAGACGGTTATAACAACGATTTCAGACTCTTCTTCAACAAACACCGGTTTTACCTGCTTATCCGAGTAAAACTTCTTATTCCACTCATTTCCATAAAGATAATTCTTAGTTGCCTGAAGTCTTCCTTTTTTAGCTGTCTCCCATGTCGATGTTCTAATAGCCTCAAATACTTCGCCTTCTTCTATGCCTCTATAATGCAACTGTTCCTTCGCATGTACTGATAATCTAATCGGCCTCATAGCCTTATTATAATCAGAAGCTAAAATTTTTGTTAGAACTAATTTTCTTTATCAGATGTTGAAATGCGCTTGCCCAGAAAAGCCGCTGCTATCAGGGCAAACGCATTAGAAACTTACACCCGCTAATCCCTCTCCTGGATTCCCGCTTTCGCGGGAATGACAGAATAAAAAATATGGAAATGACAGGCAAAGCTGAACAAATGAACAGCAATAATATCATGCCATTCTCTTTTTTTGTCATTCCCGCGAAAACGGGAATCCAGGAAACCATCGATCGGAGCTAAAAATATAGGCAACTTCTACCTATATTTTCAAATGCGTTTGCCCTGCCGCTGCTATTGTGCACAAATAATAATCGTTATATGCTAAAATAGCGTGCATGAATATATTAGGGATTTCGGCGTATTATCATGACTCAGCCGCCGCATTATTAGTTGACGGTAAAATAGCGGCAGCAGCACACGAGGAACGCTTTACACGCAAAAAACACGATTCGTCTTTTCCCGTTAATGCAGTTGAATTTTGTCTTGGCAGCAGCGGCCTTACGCTTTCAAGGCTGGACTGTGTAATCTTCTACGACAAGCCCATATTGAAGTTTGAGCGTCTGCTTGAGACATACTATGCCTATGCGCCGAAGGGTTTTAAGTCGTTTCTCTCGGCAATCCCTGTGTGGATTAAAGAGAAACTCTTTCTTAGGAAGTTAATCGGCGATGAGCTGGCACAAATAGAAGCCTTTGATAAGGATAAACTAAAACTCCTGTTTTCAGAGCATCACCTGTCGCACGCGGCAAGCGCATTTTTCCCGTCGCCTTTTGACGAGGCAGCGATACTTACTGTTGACGGAGTTGGCGAGTGGGCAACCGCCTCAATCAGTCACGGCAAGGGCAGCGGCATTATGATGCTTAAGGAGATGAGATTCCCCCATTCGCTTGGGCTTCTCTATTCCGCCTTTACATATTACCTTGGCTTTAAGGTAAACTCCGGCGAATATAAACTCATGGGTCTGGCCCCATACGGAAGGCATGGCTCACAAGAAGTGAAAAAATACATGGACAGTATCTACGGTAATATTATAGAGGTCAAAGACGACGGTTCGGTTTGGCTTAATCAGGATTATTTTTGTTATGCAACAGCCCTTACAATGGTTGATGACCGGATGTGGGAGGGATTATTCGGTTTCCCGCGAAGGCTGCCGGAGGGAGAGCTTCAACAGTGCCACTGCGACCTTGCGCTGGCGATTCAGCAGATAACAGAGGATGTAGTTATAAAGATGGGAAAGACAGCAGCAGCCCTGACCGGCTCAAAGAATCTTGCAATGGCAGGCGGAGTAGCGCTAAACTGTGTGGCAAACACTAAGCTTGCCCTATCGGGCGTGTTTGACAATATTTGGGTACAACCGGCGGCAGGAGACGCAGGCGGTGCCCTGGGCGCTGCATACGCTGCGTATTATATGTACGGCGAAGGCCAAAGGACCAGGGGCGCTTTTGTCAATGTCGCTGATGATGCAATGCAGGGGGCATATCTAGGCCCTGAGTTCAGCAGTCTTGACATCGAGAGGACGGCAAGAAGATATAGTGCCCCATATACGTACTACGAGGACTTTGACGCTGTGGCGGAGAAGACGGCAGAGCTGCTTTCACTGGGCAACGTAATCGGCTGGTTTCAGGGGAAAATGGAGTGGGGGCCGCGCTCACTTGGCAACAGGAGCATCATCGGCGACGCCCGAGATACGGAGATGCAAAAGAGGCTCAATCTGAAAATCAAGTTCAGAGAGAGTTTTAGGCCCTTTGCCCCGTCTGTATTGTTTGAGGACTTACCAGAGTATTTCACGACAAATACTGCATCCCCCTATATGCTCTTCATCGCCGACGTGGTAAATTCGAGGACTAATCCCCGCCCTGATAACTATAACCAACTGACAATAAAAGAGAAGCTCTACCATGTTCGTTCCGATTTGCCGGCGATAACACACCTGGATTACTCGGCAAGGATTCAATCTGTACATAAGGAGACCAACCCGCGGTATCACAGACTAATCAGCAAGTTCAAAGAAAAGACCGGCTATGGGGTAATCGTAAATACGAGCTTTAACGTGCGGGGAGAGCCGATTGTCTGCACCCCTGAGGATGCCTACAGGTGTTTTATGAGAACGGAGATGGATTGCCTGGTGATGGGCAATTTTATATTTGACAAGAAGGCCCAAAGGCCCTGGCACGAGGAAAGGGATTGGAAAGAGGAGTTCGGGCTAGATTAGGAGTTAGAAGCAGGAGGATTTACATTAAATGGATATTTTAAAGGAGTTGTGGGATTTTTTAAGGGTCAGGAAAAAGTGGTGGCTTCTGCCAATGATCTTAGTGCTGCTTCTAATGGGCCTGTTAATAGTGTTTGCAGGCGGTTCAGCGGTAGCGCCGTTTATTTATACACTTTTTTAGGCTGAGGGCTGATAATGGTGACGATGAAAGCTAGTATCGATACTCAGAAGACAATAAATGTGCTGGTGCTGGCAGCCATGGCGGGGTTTATTATTTTCGGCAGGGGGTGGCTCCTGTGGACGGCCTTTGTGCTTATGGCGCTGAATGTGTTTGCAGAGCCTTTGGTACGGCCAATAGCTGCAGCGTGGTTGAAGTTTGCCGAGGTACTGGGCACGGTAAACTCAAAAATCCTGCTTGCTATAGCCTTTTATTTTGTGCTGACGCCGCTTAGTGTCCTGTATCGTGTATTTAACAAGGAGCTAGTCCTGCACTTTAAGGCCAAGGGCCGTGAAACGCTCTTCGAGGATGTAAAGGAGCCGTACTCGAAAAAGACATTTGAGAGGCAATGGTAGCTTAACTCAGCAGTCAGATTTTTTAGCACGCGGCTTGCGTAAAAGATGTGAATAATTATATCATTACGCATTAACCATTGGTTTTAGCTTATGTTTGAAAGTGAGGGCCTGTATTGCATTATTTCGATTATAAGAACAATGTGTTCCACGCAGAGGATGTTTCAGTGGAAACCCTTGTCGAGGCGTATGGCACGCCTCTGTATGTTTACAGCTATAAGACGTTGCTGCGGCATTTTAAGTCCTATGACGATTCATTTAAGGACTTCCCGCATATTATCTGCTACGCGCTGAAGGCAAACTCAAACGCTGCCATATTGAGGACATTCGCCACAGAGGGAGGCGGGGCGGATATTGTCTCAGGCGGCGAACTTTTCAGGGCATTAAGGGCCGGTATCCCGCCAGAGAAAATCGTCTACGCCGGAGTCGGCAAAAAAGAGGACGAGATAATCTATGCACTGCGTGAAAATATCCTGATGTTTAACGTAGAGTCAGAACAGGAGCTGATGGCTATTGACAAGGCAGCCTCCAAGCTTGGTAAATCAGCCCCGATAGCGCTGCGCATAAACCCTGGTGTTGACCCTGCCACTCATGCAAAAATCACAACGGGTGATAAGAAAAACAAGTTCGGGATACCAATCGAGGGCGCCCTTGAGTTTTATAAAATCGCCCATAAACTAAAATACGTAAAGATTATCGGTATTCACGAACATATCGGCTCTCAAATCATCAGTCTTAAACCGTTTCTCGTTGCCCTGCAGCGCCTTGTATCGCTCATAGATGAGCTGAAGGCTGAGGGAATCGAAATCAAATATCTGGACATCGGCGGAGGACTGGGAATCCAATACCTTGATGAAATCCCGCCTCATCCTTCAGAGCTGGCCGAGAAGATTAAGCCCATTCTTCAGGGCAGAAATCTGACAATTGTCATGGAGCCGGGCCGGACACTGGTTGGAAACGCCGGGCTTCTGGTCACAAAAGTCCTCTATACTAAAAAGGGGCATGACAGGGATTTTATAATAGTCGATGCCGGGATGAATGATATGATAAGACCGGCCATGTATGACGCCTATCACCACATTATGCCCGTACATAAAAAGAAAAGGAAGGACGTGTTTGCTGATATAGTCGGCCCGATATGTGAATCTGGTGATTTCCTTGGCAAGGACAGAGAGCTGCCTTCCATGCTGCAGGGAGAATATGCCGTTGTTATGAGTGCCGGTGCCTATGGATTTTCTATGAGTTCTAACTACAACAGCAGGCCGCGCACGGCTGAGGTACTTGTAAATGGCTCTGAACACTACCTGATTCGCAAAAGACAGACATACGAAGACCTGGTAAGAGATGAACTCATCCCAGAATTCATAAAATGAACATCGCATTCACAAAGATGCACGGCATAGGCAATGATTTCATTGTTGTCGATTGCATAACCGAGGGCACCCTTCAGGGTGTTTCTTATGAGACGTGGAGCGACTGGGCTAAGTTTCTCTGTGACCGCCGCTTTGGAGTTGGGGCAGATCAGCTACTTCTTCTCGTGCCGTCGAAAACGGCTGATGTTGGCATGAGGATTTTCAATGCCGACGGCTCTGAAGTCCAAATGTGTGGAAACGGGATTCGATGTCTCGCCGTATATGCCTGGGACAAGGGCATCACAAAAGAGACTGTCTTAGATGTGGAAACCCCGGCTGGAGTCAAATCGATTACCAGGGTAAACGATATGGTGCGCGTGAACATGGGAGCCCCGCAGCTTTCTGGACGGGAAATCCCAGTAAATGCCGACGGGCAGATAATTGATTATCCTATTGAAATTGGAGATAAAAAGATAAAAGTAACATGTGTGTCTATGGGCAACCCACACGCCGTAGCCTTCGTACACAATGTGGAAGGCTATCCGGTTGCCGCAGATGGCCCCTTGCTTGAGACAAATCAGTTTTTCCCTGCCCGGACAAACGTGGAGTTTGTTGAGGTGATAAACAGCGGAGAGATAAAGATGCGCGTATGGGAACGCGGCGCCGGTGAGACGCTTGCCTGTGGGACAGGGGCATGTGCCTCAATGGTTGCAGCACACTTGAAGGGGTTTTCAAATTCACGCGTGATGGTTCACCTAAGAGGCGGCGCCCTTGAAATAGAGTGGTCAAAAGACGGTAACGTATATATGACAGGCCCTGCGGCATATGTCTTTACAGGTACTGTTGAAATATAACATATATTAGGAGGAATATCGACATGTTCAAAGGCTCAATCGTGGCCATAGTAACACCATTTAGTAACGGGCGTTTCGACGAAAAGACCTATTCTGAGCTGATAGAGTGGCATATCCAGTCAGGGACAAGCGCGATTGTCCCATGCGGCACTACTGGTGAGTCGGCCACGCTGGAGTATGACGAACACTACAGGGTCATAGAAGCCGCAGTGAAGATTGTTGGCAGTAGGGTACCTGTAATCGCTGGCACAGGGGCAAACTCAACAGAAGAGACGATAAAGATGACAAAAGAGGCAAAAAAACTTGGGGCAGATGCCTCACTGCTGGTCTGCCCGTACTATAATAAACCCACTCAGGAGGGCATATACCGGCATTATAAGGCAGTGGCCGAGGCCGTTGACATACCAATAGTGCTGTATAATGTGCCGGGGCGTACGGCGCTCAACATAATGCCCTCAACGGTTGCCCGTCTCTCAACTATCAAGTCAATAGTTGCGATAAAAGAGGCCACCGGCGACATGAAACAGGCAAGTGAGATAATAAGGCTCTGCGGGGATGCGATAACTGTACTCTCAGGGGATGATTTCACTACATTTCCACTGATGATGCTAGGCGGCAAGGGTGGTATCAGCGTAACAGCAAACGTGATGCCAAAGGAATCGGCGCAGATGTGTACACTTGTCGAACAGGGGAAGATAGATGAGGCCAGAAAGCTCCACTACTATCTCGACCCTCTTAACGCGGCCATGTTTATTGAGACAAATCCTATACCGGTAAAGAGCGCCCTTGCCATGATGGGCAGGATAAAAGAGGAGTTTCGTCTGCCGCTATGTGAGATGTCTGAAGCAAACAAGGGCAAACTAAAAGATGTGCTGAGTTCATACAAATTGATATAAGTAAATACATGCGCAGGTAGTGAATGGGTGCTTAGGCGGCGCCTGCCCCGTCCCGGAGTCAACCCGGGATGGTTTCCGGGGAGGGTAATCATGAGAGTATGGCTTTCTGTTTTGATTGTCGTGTTACTGGCCGTATCGACAGTTCTGAGTTCATCGACTGGAGTGACCGGCTATTCAGTGACCATATTTGTGTTGATGGTCATATTTGGTGTGATGATTGCGGCATTCTTATTTATTGCTAAAAAAGTAAACGCAAAGGCTTGCAAGGAACCGCTTGAGAAGTTGGCCAAAGGGCTGGGGGCAGCGCCCAGACAGGGTTTTTTTGTGACAGAATCGATTATAACGGGAAAGTACAACGATTATGGCTACTACTGCCGGTATGTTGCCCCTACGGGAGGCAAACCCCATGGAAAAGAAAAAACCCCGCCGCAGTTTATAATACGTCTCATGGCCCAAACAGCCGTTAGATTGTGTATGGAGATACAGGAGTGCAACGACAGTGCATGTAAAGCAGTTAACATATCCAATAAGTTAAGAACCGGAGACGATGAGTTTGACACAAGATTCAAGCTCATGGGGCAGGACAGCGAAGTCAACCGAGCAGTCTTGTCAAACAGCCAATTTCGCGGCCTGATTAAGCGGCTCTTTTCATACGGCAGGGCAAATGCCGGGAATCCTGAATCAGTGCCATTGTTTGAAATCGGAGACTTATCCTTTGGCAGCAAATATATAGAGACCACCATCTATGGCTTAGAGCTTAAGGACATAACACCGAAAATCGTTCATGACACGCTTGATTGTGTCATAGAGATGTTGGCAGACTAGGGGGGAAGTGCATGTAAAATGACAAAGGCACTGAATTCTGAAGCGGCAACATTATTTGCGAAGGCGCCGGACGCCTTTGCTTTAGTCTCGGCTTAGGATATTTTAGTCCTCGAAGGCGTCTTTGATATTTACTTGCAGTCCCTCGATGACTTTTGATTGAACCATACCTTCAATCTCAGCAATGGAGTATGTCTTATATCTATCACCCTCAATAGTCAAGACCTCAATAATAGTCAAGACCTCAATTGCCTGTAACTCCGGTAAGACTATCCAGAACTCCGGCACCTTGTATTTTTCGTAGACTGCCCTCTTTAGTACCATATCCATCTTGTATGTCCCTTGTGATATAATCTCACATACCATATCCGGGACGCCTCTAATCCAGTCCTGCTCAATGTCAGAGTTTTCCTTTTTGATAAACAATATGTCGGGTTGAAGACGATTGATTCCTTCTTCAAGGATAACATCAAGCGGGGAAATATACACTTTGCCTAAGTTGTTATTTTTGACATGGCGGCGTATGATGTAAGATAAATTCCCGCTAACTGCCTGATGGTTTGCAAATGGACTTGGCCTCGTTATCTCCTCTCCATTGATTATTTCAGTCAAGTCAAAGTCTCTTTCAAGCGCTTCCATAATTTATCATATCCTTAAGCATACGGGTTTGTCGATAGCATATTCAAATATAAAACAGAAATTAAATTCGATAATGGTCGATAATAGGGTCAGCGACTTTTAAGTATGCAAATAACGGTTGCTGTCTCTGTTTTCCGTCCGTCCCTGTTTTCCCCTGTTTTTGCGCATAGACAAAACCGTAATGTTAGCGCTAAACTATCGTTATGGAAACATTAGACTTAACGGAAATCACTAAGGTTATAGAAGGGCTTCAGGTTAATATAAGCGATATATTCGACTAATGGGGAAATTTGATATTACGCAGCCGAAGCACCAGCCCCAGGAGTTATTATAACCGGTGAGTTATTCAGCGATAAGAGACAATAGTTCCCACGGGGCAGTAGGGGATTTTCTTAAACAGGCTATCTCGGCAAATTCAGAGGTCGCTATCGTCTCTGCGTATTTTACAATATATGCCTATTCCCAGCTTAAAAATAATCTGGACAGCATACATAAGCTCCGTTTTCTGTTTGGTGAACCAACATTTATAAAATCGCTTGACCCTGAGAAGGTCAGCACAAGGGATTTCAAGATTGAGGACGATAAACTTGCTATAGCGCTTGAGAGCCGTCTCAGCCAAAAAAAAATTGCAAGGGAATGTTCTGAATGGATAGAGGTAAAGACGGAGATCCGCTCGATGGTCAAACCTAACTTTCTGCATGGAAAGCTCTATCATGTGAGGCAGGAAAATGGGGTTGAAAAGGCAATCGCCGGGAGTTCGAATTTTACTGTAAATGGACTTGGGCTTGGCAGAAGTAAGAACATCGAGTTAAATCTTATTATTGACAGTGACAGAGACAGGCAGGAACTCAGGGAATGGTTTGACGCAATCTGGAATGACCGGACAGGTCTTGTTGAGGATGTAAAAAATGCAGTATTACAATATTTAGCTCAACTGTATCGCGAGAATGAGCCTGAATTTATCTATTTCAAAACACTCTATCACCTGTTTGAAAACTATCTCGAAGAGCAGGAACGGGGCGGTCTGCTTGATAAAGGCACAGGTTTTTATGACAGTGAAATATGGAATATGCTCTATGACTTTCAGAAGGACGGGGTCAAAGGGGCAATCAACAAAATCCTGAGACACAACGGGTGCATTATCGCCGACAGTGTTGGCTTGGGAAAGACATTTGAGGCCCTTGCTGTTATAAAATACTTTGAACTGCTCAACGCCCGCGTCCTTGTCGTCTGTCCCAAAAAGTTGACAGGCAACTGGACAATTTATCAGGCCAGCCAGAACCATATCCTGAACCCGTTAAAGAGAGACCGTTTTAATTACACCGTTGTTTATCATACGGATATGGGACGTGAATCGGGTATTTCAGGTGCAAACTCTATAGACCTCAAAAACTTCAACTGGGGGGCATATGATCTGGTCGTCATTGACGAATCTCATAATTTTCGCGGGAACCCTATGGAAAGAGAGAGAGACGACGGCAGATTAAAGATGAACCGTGCGAAGTGGCTCATGGAAAAAGTCGTAAAGTCAGGGGTTAAGACTAAAATTTTACTGCTTTCCGCAACTCCTGTAAACAATACGCTGCGTGATTTGAGAAATCAAATTGCTTTTATAACGGAAGGCAAAGATGACGCCCTTTTTGAAGCCTGTAAAATTAAAGACATCGGACTGACTTTAAAAAACGCCCAGACACATTTTACGAATTGGGCAGACCCCAAAAAGAACCCGAACAGAAACATGAAGCAGCTCCTTGAAAGGCTGGATTCGTCATTTTTTAAGCTCTTAGATGAACTGACTATCGCCCGTTCAAGAAAGCATATCAAAAATTTTTATCGTATAGAATCTGTGGGCAAGTTCCCTGAGAGAAATAAACCCAGTTCAGTATATCCGGCAATTGATTCAGACAAACGTTTTCCAGCGTATGACACGGTAAACCAGCTCATACTTAATTATAAGCTGTCAGTCTTCAATCCATCGGCATATGTTATGGCTGATAAGCAAAAAAAATATGAAGCAATAGCAAAAACACAAGTATTGGCCTTTAAACAGGCTGACCGTGAAAACTTTCTAATCGGAATGATGAGGGTTAATTTTCTTAAACGTCTGGAGAGTTCTATAGAATCTTTTGAAATCTCTTTAGACAGGACGATTCAAAAAATCGAAAAGCTTGAAACAAAGATCACCAACTTCCTCGAATCTAAAAAAGGCACTCAGAATGAATCGCTGGAAGGTCTTGAGCCGGATGAAGACGAACTTGAAGAGGACGGTGATGACTTGCAGCAGTGGCAGGTTGGTAAAAAAATGAGGTTTGACCTGGCTGACCTCAATCTTGAACGCTGGCTTACTGACTTACAAAATGATAAAAAAGCACTGATGGATTTGCTTGACAATGCACGCTCAGTCACACCGGAGAGAGACGCGAAGTTGAAAGCGCTTAAAATGCTTATCTCTGAAAAGACCAAAAGGCCTTTCAACGGCGATAATAAGAAAGTTATAGTGTTTACGGCCTTTGCCGACACTGCGAAATATATTTATGAAAATATCAAAGTCTGGTGTGAATCAGAATTTGAGCTTCACTGTGCCCTGGTCTCCGGCAGCTACACACAAACAACCTATGGAAAAAACGATTATGACAGTATATTAATGAACTTTTCACCTATATCGAAAAATCGCGCTCACATGACTTTTATATCTCAGAGTGCGGAGATCGATATTCTCATAGCTACTGATTGTATCAGCGAGGGACAGAACTTGCAGGACTGTGATTATATCGTCAATTATGATATTCACTGGAACCCGATTCGCATAATTCAACGCTTTGGACGTATCGATAGGTTGGGCAGTAAGAATGAAAAGATACAACTGGTAAATTTTTGGCCTACTGAAGACCTTGATAATTATATAAACCTGAAAGAACGCGTAGAGGCCCGCATGGCCCTTGTTGACATGACGGCAACCGGTGAGGATAACGTACTGAACACGGAGCAGATTGAAGAGCTTATCACAGATGACCTTAAATATCGCAATCTGCAGTTGAAAAAGCTGAAAGAGGAAGTCCTTGATCTTGAAGACATGGACGAGAGCCTGTCACTTACTGACTTTACACTGGATGATTTCAGAATCGAACTATCAAAATTTCTTGATAATAACAGGGGAAGGCTTAAAGATACCCCTCTGGGTTTATATGCAATTGTACCATCGCCCTCGGGGCAGCATCGGGGTTTACAGGAAGGCGGTGTATTTTCAGATACTGAAAAAGATATAATTAACCCTGGCACAATCTTTTGTCTGAGGCAAAAGGGCGAAGGCGGCGCCAATGCAGCGGTAAACCCCCTGACCCCGTACTTTTTGGTTTATATTCGCGATGATGGAACGGTTCGTTTCAACTACACCGATGCAAGGCAGATATTGAAAATATTTCGTCTCCTGTGTGAAGGAATAAATAATCCTTATGAAGAACTATGTGAACTGTTTAACGAAGAAACACACAACGGCGAAAAGATGGACGTTTATACAGGCTTATTGAAAAAGGCTGTCAATGAAATAGTGCGCGTATTTAAAAAGAAAGACCATCAAAAACTTACTTTCGACCGAGGGGCTGTATTGATTCCGTCCCAAAACCAAATTAACGAGGTAGGGGATTTTGAACTTATAACATGGCTGATAGTGAAATAAGACAGAGGACTGTAACATGGCAGACAATGATGTAAAGGTTAAGGCCAATATTGAAACCGCGATAAACGCCTTTTCAGAAGATGATTTTTCAAATCAAGCGGTTACGCTGTTCACCACATTGGGCTATAATACGCAGCGGCGGAGTCACCTTGGCGAAAAGACATTTAGATTCTTTAAAGACGAATTCTTTGAAGACTCCTATTCTCAGTATAACGAAGAAAAAGCCATTGTTGCAGAGTGGAAATCAATTGATTTTTTATTTCAGCTCACAAAAGATGAACTGAATTTCGATGATAATCAGATACAAAAGAAAGTAATTACCAAATTGGCGGACGGCACTGACGAGCAGACGATTATTGAGTCATACGTATTTTTGGCTATAGAACTTATAAAACCGGAATACTCCCGAACCGTACTATCTCAAATTACACGTGAGATAAACAAAATATTTCGAATGCCAGCCATGATTGTATTCAAGTATGGCGGTAGATTGACCATATCTACCATTAACCGTCGTTTGAATAAAAAAGACCCTGAAAAGGATGTGCTGAAAAAGGTAACGCTTATCAAAGACATTTCAATAGATAAGCCGCACAGGGCACATATAGATATTTTACTTGATCTTTCTTATGAAAAGCTCTTACAAAAACACAAGTTTACAAACTTTGTGGAGCTGCATAATGCCTGGCAGAAGACACTGCACATATCTGAACTAAACAAGAAGTTTTTCCATGAGCTTTCCAACTGGTATTTTTGGGCTTTGGGTGAAGTGGAATTTCCGGAAGATGCAGATAAAAATAAGGATGTTCGCAATGCAACAAGCGTTATTCGTATGATTACACGGCTTATCTTCATCTGGTTCATTAAGGAAAGGGGTTTAATCTCTGAAGATATCTTTAACCATACAAAGATTATCAACCTTCTCAACTTCATTGACAAACACGATAGTACATACTACAAGGCGATCCTGCAAAACCTTTTCTTTGCCACACTGAATACTGAGATGAACAAAGACAAGCCTGGAAGTCGCAAGTTCAGGGGAAAGAGCAAGGTTGACAACAGAGACCAGCACTACATGATTCACAATGTATTCAGATATGAAGATTATTTTAGAACACCGCAGGACACACTTAATATATATTTCGATGGCATCCCGTTTCTCAACGGCGGTCTTTTTGAATGCCTTGATAAGACTATGCTGCAGGATGGGAAAGATAAGGTAATTCGAATTGATGGATTTTCAGACCATCCAAAAAACACTCTTAAGGTTCCCGATTATCTTTTCTTCTCAATGGAGAAGTCCATAGACCTTAATGAAGTATACGGGACAAGAAATAAAACCTATAGGGTCAGAGGCCTTATAGATATTCTTCATAGCTATAAATTCACAATTGAAGAAAATACACCGATAGAAGAGGACATTGCACTTGACCCGGAACTTTTGGGCCGAGTCTTTGAGAATCTGCTGGCGAGTTATAATCCAGAAACTAAAACTACGGCACGCAAGCAAACCGGAAGTTTTTATACACCCCGCGAAATCGTTAATTATATGGTGGATGAATCACTAAAAGCATTTTTCCAACAGAAACTTGAGACAGAAACAAATATGAACCCTGATGATATAAAGGTAGGGCTTGAATTCCTAATCGGCTATCACGAAAATGAACATCTCTTTGATGAAGAACAGACTGATGTGCTGATCAAGGCAATAGACAACATCAAAATACTTGATCCTGCCTGTGGTTCAGGTGCATTCCCTATGGGAATGCTTCATAAATTGGTCTATTTGCTTGGAAAGCTTGATCCTTATGATGAACCAGGCAAGTCAAAATGGCGCGAACTACAGAAACAAAAGGCTATAATTGAAACAGAAGAAGCCTATAATATCGGCGACAAGGAAGAACGTAAAACACGGCTGTTAGAGATTAATGAGGTATTTGAAAACAATTCAACAGACTATGGACGCAAGTTCTATCTGATCGAAAATTCCATATACGGTGTTGACATTCAGCCTATAGCAATCCAGATCACCAAGCTCCGTTTCTTTATCTCGCTTATCGTTGATCAGAATATTGACAAAAAAGAGAAAAATCTTGGAATTATCCCTTTGCCGAATCTGGAAACAAATTTTATTGCTGCTAATACGCTAATTGACATCGAAAAGCCCAAAGCCCAATTACACCTTTTTGACAATAAAAAAATCGAGACACTGGAAGAAGAACTTAAAAAAGTGCGCCATAGGCTATTCAACGCTAAAACACATAAGACAAAGCGGGAACTGCGGGAAAGAGATAAAACCATTCGTGATGAAATTGGTGTACTGCTGATCAGCGATGGTTACGGGAACGAGACAGCACGTCGGCTTGCCGCATGGGACCCTTATGACCAGAATGCCGTCAGTCCATTCTTTAATGCAGAGTGGATGTTTGGAGTAAGGGGTGGGTTTGATGTGGTGATTGGTAATCCACCGTATATAAGTCATGAAAAGATTAAAAACAAGGATATAATCAAAGACAGATATTACTCATATAATCCCTTTGCTGATATATATTGCTATTTTTTAGAAATAGCAATACAATTACAAAACAAGAATGGATATCTTAGTTTTATAACTTCAAATTCATACCTGCGTGCTGAATATGGTGTACAAATAAGAAAGTATATAAAAGATAATAATTATATATTGCATTTAATAAATATAGAGAACGCCCAGGTTTTTGATAATGCAATTGTAGAGGTTGCAATTATAATATCAAGCAAGACAAGATTCATTGATAAATCTGATTGTTCAGTGGTAAATACTCAGTTTCAATTGGAGACAATTAATTTTAAAGACTTTATATATAATAATAGTTATTTATATTCGCAAAAAGAATTTAGTACTAAATATTGGAATCTTGTGAAATCTAATGTCCTTATTCTTCAAAGAAAGATTGAAGGAAGAGGAAAAACTCTTGAGAGACTAGGGATAAAAATAAGATTGGGATTAGCAACTGGTAGTAATGATGCTTTTATTATTAATGAACACAAAAGAAGTGAATTAATTACTAAGAACAGTATAAACAATAATATCATAAAGCCTATTCTAAGAGGTAAAGATATATTACGCTATAATTATATATTGCCAGGTTATTATATTTTACTAACAAAGAATGGAATAGATGTAAAAAAAGAATTCCCTGATATATATAAACATTTAGAATCATTTGGAGATACCTTTAAATCTCGTGGAGCACAAGGTAATCATTGGAGCAATCTCCGTGCTTGTTCTTTTTATGATGACTTTAAGAGAGAAAAAATAATATGGATAGAATTGGCTGATACTGGCAGGTTTGCTCTTTGTTCTGATGAAGTTTATCTTTTGAACAGCGCATATTTTCTTTTACCATCATACGATTATCCTGCAAAATATCTACTCGGAATTCTAAATTCCAATATTATTAAATTTTATTTAAATTTAATTGCTCAAACCAGCGGTATGGGAACAAATCGTTGGATAAATAATTTTGTAAAAGAATTTCCAATTCCTAATGCTTTAATGAATGATCGTAAATTGATAATTTCCCTTGTAGATCAAATCCTCACCCTAAAGAAAAATGACCCGAAATCTGACACCACGGTACTTGAACATGAAATAGACCGGCTTGTTTATAAACTTTATGAACTTACACCGGAGGAGGTTGCAATAGTTGAGGGGAAAGGGTAAAACATTGGGTCGGGTCATAAATAGCGTCAGCGACTATTTATCTTTTCGAAAGAAAAATAACAGCCGCTCTCAACAGTATAGTCCACTATAAAAACACTTAAGAGCGATTCTACGAATAAATCCTAAAGTATTAATTATTAGCCCTGATAATATTGTAAATACCGTTTAGGGCTGCCTCCAGTTTGTTAAGCTCTTTGGTGCCGCCCTGGGCCATGTCTGCCCTGCCGCCGCCTCTGCCTCCGGCCAATTCCGCTGCCACTTTTAAAATCTTGCCCGCGTGGTATTTTCCCGTCAGGTCTTTTGTTACCATTGCAATGAACGAGGATTGTTCGTCCATTGTTGAGGCTGCTATGATTATGCCTGAGCCTAACTTTTCCTTCAATTTATCAGCAAAATCCCTTAAATCCTTTTGATTCAGGCCGTCACGCCTTGAAATCAACACCTTCACGCCGTCTATTTCTTTTACAGCGCTCAAAAACGACGATATATCGCGCCCCATGTCCTTTGTCTTCAGCAACTGGAGTTCTTTTTCGAGTTCTTTGTTCTTTTTTATGAGTGCGGGAAGCCTCTCAAGCGGCGTCTCTGTCTTTAATAACTCAGAGACTGTCTTGAGTTCACCGATTTTATGTCTTACAAGGGCAAGGCTTGCCGTACCCGTGATGGCCTCTACCCGCCTGACGCCCGAGGCGATGCTCCCTTCTGAGAGTATCATAAACGGGCCGATTTGCCCCGTCATCCGGCAGTGTGTGCCGCCGCAGAGTTCTTTGCTAAAACCCTCTATCTCTACAACGCGTACTTCGGCGCCGTATTTCTCATCAAACAGCGCCGTTGCCCCGTAGTCAATGGCCTCGTTTATGCCCATTGTGTGTGTTGCTACGGGCAGGTCTTCCATGATTTTAGCGTTTATCATGTCCTCAAGTTTCTGCTTCTCTTCGTCCGTAATGGGATAAAAATGTGTAAAGTCAAATCGCAGCCTGTCGGGGGTGACAAGTGAACCGGCCTGCTTGATATGGTCGCCTATCAGGTCCCTGAGCGCTGCATGAAGCAGATGCGTTGCCGTGTGGTTGCGTGCGGCTGCCGTTCTGAGCCTTTTGTCAACCCTGCATGAGACAGTCTCAGACTGCTTCAGCGTGCCGCTTTTAACATAAACCCTGTGTATGATTAAACTATTGGGTGTTTTTTTTGTGTCTCTTACTTCAATCACTGCCTTTTCGGTTTGAATAATGCCCCTGTCGCCGGCCTGACCGCCGGATTCGCCATAAAATGGTGATTTATCAAGGATTATCTCCGCCTCGTCGCCCTTGTGCAGGATGTCTGTCTGTTCGCCATTTTTTAGCATCAGCGTTACTATAGCGTCTGTTTCTAACAGCTCATAGCCAAGGAAATATGTCTCGCCGCTTATCCTCACGGCGTTATTATATATGGAATTCACAACACCGGAGATTCCCGCCTGGTCTTCAGCCCAGGAGAGCTTCCCCCTTGTCCTCTGCTTTTTCATTTCCTCGTCGAATCCTTCCTCATCGACCCTCAGGCTGTTTTCCTTCGCCGCTTCCATTGTTAAATCCATCGGAAAGCCATACGTGTCATAAAGCCGGAATGCCTCTGCCCCGGGTATAACACCCAACCCTGTGGCCTTTACAGAGGCGATTATCTCATCAAGCAGCTCTGAACCCTGATCAAGTGTCCTGAAAAATCTCTCCTCTTCAAACTTTAATATCTCCTCGGAGCGCTCTCTCTCTTTTGATAATTCTGGATATATATCCCCTGATGCCTCGGCAACTGCTCGTATTAATTTGTGCAGAAAGGGTTTTCCTACGCCTAGCTTCCGGGCGTGTCTGGATGCGCGGCGAATTATGCGTCTTGCCACGTAGCCGCGCCCTTCGTTTGACGGCATCAACCCCTCAGACAGCAAAAACGTAACTGACCTGATATGGTCTGCTATCACCCGTGTTGAGACGTCCAGCTTCTTGTCCTTTCCATATGAGACATGGGCCTTTGCAGTGATTGCATCTATAATTGGTGCAAATAAATCTGTATCGAAGTTGTTCTGCTTATTTTGCAGCACACTGGTAATACGCTCAAGCCCCATGCCCGTGTCTATGCTGGGTTTAGGGAGTGGATTAAGCGTGCCGTCTGCTGACCTGTCATATTGCATAAATACCAGATTCCAAAGCTCCAGATACCTGTCACAGTCACATCCTACGGCGCACTCAGGCCGCCCGCAGCCCATTGCCTCACCCTGGTCTATGATTATCTCCGAACACGGGCCGCAGGGGCCTGTGTCTCCCATCTGCCAAAAATTATCCTTCGCACCAAGCCGCACGATTTTGTCAGCTTTCAACTCCGTGTGCTGAGTCCACAGGTCTATTGCCTCGTCATCATCTTCAAATACTGATACCCAGAGCTTGTCCTTGGGCAGTTTATACCAGCTTGTCAGGAGTTCCCATGCGAACACTATGGCGTCTTTTTTAAAATAATCCCCGAATGAAAAATTCCCCAGCATCTCAAAAAAGGTGTGATGACGCGCGGTGAATCCTACGTTTTCTATGTCGCTTTGCTTGCCTCCGGCACGCATACACTTCTGGCACGTCGCAGCACGGCTGTATCCCGGTGAGTCAGTCCCTAAAAAAGCACCCTTAAACTGAACCATCCCAGCGCTTGTAAACAGTAGCGATGGGTCGTTTTTCGGTATAAGAGAAGAACTCTTCACACGCTCATGGCCCCGCTCATTAAAATATTCTAAAAACCGCTGTCTTATCTCTTTTCCTTTCATCTCATCTCAGCCCTTTCTGATTCTGCCGCTGCGCCGCGTTTGCATAAATCTTCATATTCTCTTATGACCCTGTTGATTATCTCATAGGCGTAGCCCTTTCTCTGAAGCTGACCATAGAGCCTGTTAATTTTAACCTTTAACGGCAGTTTTTTCAAATACTTTTCTCTCTTGCTGATAAGAATTTTTGCATTTTCTATTTGCTCACCGGCAGATGTAGTCATCTGGGCGATTATCTCTTCCGGGATGCCGCGTTTTTTGAGGTAGTGCTTTGTGCCGTTTTCACCGAGCAGCTTACATTCCTTGCAGTAGCGAATGATAGATTCGGCAGTCTTTCTGTCATCTATGAAACCGGCGTCTTTTAGCTGGTCAATCGTCCCGGAAATCATTTCAGTGTCGTAGCCCTTGTCCTGGAGTTTCATTCTTAGTTCGTATTCGCTCCTGTCTCTGATGCCCAATAATCTAAGCGCATAACTTTTTATATCGGGCAGCGGCTTCACTCTTCCCCTTTCATTCTTCCTCAGGGGTTCCATCGGCAATTGAAATATGCCCCTGGTCACGAATCTTAGCCTCTATCTCAGACATAACGGTCTCGTTTTCAAGGAGATATTTCTTTGCATTGTCACGGCCCTGACCAAGTTTAATGCTGCCGTAGCTGTACCATGTGCCAGCGCGTTCAATTATTCCCTTGTCAGCACCTATGTCAACCAGTTCTCCGGCCTTTGATATCCCTTCGTTGTAGAAAATGTCAAATTCGGCCTGACGAAAGGGTGGGGCTACCTTGTTTTTCTGTACCTTTACCCTTACGCGCCCGCCAAGAATCTCCTGATTTACCTTAATGCTGTCTATTTTTCTTATGTCAAGGCGAAGTGACGAGTAAAATTTCAGCGCGTTCCCCCCTGTGGTGGTCTCAGGGCTTCCATACATGACGCCAATCTTGTGGCGTATCTGATTTATGAAAATCACGGCGGTGCTGCTTTTAGATATGGCAGATGTAAGTTTCCTCAGTGCCTGACTCATAAGTCTGGCCTGAAGTCCCGGCAGCTGGTCGCCCATGTCACCCTCTATCTCTGCCCGCGGCACAAGGGCTGCTACTGAGTCAATGACTATAATATCAAGGGCATTACTTCTTACAAGTGTTTCGCACACCTCAAGGGCCTGTTCGCCGCTGTCAGGTTGAGAAATCAGCAAGTCTGCAACCTTTACCCCTATGCGCGTAGCATAGCTGACATCAAGGGCGTGTTCTGCGTCTATGAAGGCAGCCATCCCGCCCGTTTTCTGTGCCTGTGCTATGGTACTAAGTGACAGGGTGGTCTTGCCCGAGGACTCAGGGCCGTATATCTCTGTTACCCTTCCACGCGGGATGCCTCCTACGCCGGTTGCCAGGTCCAGGGTGAGTGAACCAGTGGGGATTACCTTTATGCCTTCGGCTATGGCGTCTTCGCCCAGTTTCATTATTGAGCCTTTACCGAAATTCTTCTCTATTTGTGCGATAGCCGCTTCTATTGCCTTTTCTTTGTTCTTTTCCTTGTCTTTGTCTTTTTCTTTGTCTTTCGACATCTCAATACCTCCTGTTGTTATATGGCTCTTTCGCTTGAGTATCTCAAAAACCTCTCTTTATGTTTATATACCGTGCTTGTGTCAGCTCCGGCAAGGCCGGACTTTATCAGACGGGCGTTGATAAATGTCTTGTTGCTTAAAAATAAATAACACATTGTCTCATCCGGTATGAGTTTATCATATTTTACAAATACGCGCTGTCCTTTTATTAATGTCTCTAAAAATGCAATGGCCTCTGCCCTCACTGCCTCGATGGTCTTTATGCCTATCAATGTGATTAACGCGCCGCTGCTTAAAATAAGGCGCTCAGGGGAGTAGACTTCCTTAACCCTGTAGTAGGTCTCGCGCTTGTGCCTTTCGCCGTCTATGTTCGAGCCAAATTTCATGCGCTTGGGGTTTATTTTTAAATTAATCATCAGCGGGTCTCTGAATATATATGGCAGCGCTGCAATTTTCTCCTCGGTGTTAATCTCAGTGTGTGAGTAATTCTCTATCGTGTATGTGGCATTACTGTACAAGTCCTGGCCGATTGCCAGTTTATCTTTTATTAAGGGTATATACTCTGCGTTGATTTCATATCCTGCAGAGTTACGGTTGAGATTTTGGGCGGCCAGTGAGGTAGTCCCGCTGCCAAGAAATGGGTCAAGGACGGTCTCTCCAACAAATGTAAACATTTTTATCAGGCGTGCGGGCAGCTCCTGCGGAAATGTGGCAATATGCTTAGTCTGCTTATCGCCGGGGAAATGCCAGTGTCCGCTGAAATACTCATTCCACTGTTCTTTAGTCAGGGCTGATTGCTCTTTAATTTCTTTTGAGACTGGAGGGGCATCGCCATGCTTTTTGAAAATAAGGATGAACTCATAGTCCAGCTTTATTATCCCGTTCCTTGGATATGGAAATGAGCCCATTATTGTTGCCCCGCCGCTGGTGTTGCAGGTGGTAACTTTCTGCCATATTATTGCCCCCATATAATCCATAGAGGCGCATTCGCAGAACTTTATTATCTCTGTCCTTATGGGTATCACCTTGTATCTTCCGTAGTACGCTGCCCGTGCGAACTGATCGCCTATGTTAATGCACAAGCGGCAGCCCTCATGCAGGACGCGCGCGCACTCGCCCCAGACTATACTCAGGTTGTTGATGTACTCTTCGTATGTATCGTTATAGCCAACCTGATTGACAGTGCCGTAGTCTTTAAGCTGCCAATATGGCGGCGAGGTGACTACCAGTTGAACGCTCTCATCCGGGATAGCGTCCATTTGTCTGCTGTCGCCTATGACTATCCTATGTGTTGTGCTGCTGTCTGAGTTTGCTGTTGACATAATAGCGTATTATACACTTCATTGATAAGTGCTTTCAAATTATATCTGTGTAAACTGCGTAAACTTTAGGATTTATCTGTGACTCCGGCGTCCTGAAACGTTGCCATCTCCCTGTAAATCTTCAGTGAGGCATCCAGTATGGTCATCGCTATGGCCGCCCCTGTGCCCTCGCCCAGGCGCATGTCAAGCTCCAGCATCGGCGTCAGTCCCATGTGCTCTAAAATCGCCCTGTGCCCGATTTCATATGAGCGGTGGGCGCTGAACATGTACTCTTTTACCATTGCATTAAGGCCATAGGCAATCACTGCCCCTGCCGTGGAGATAAAGCCATCAATCACAACGGGAAGCCTGAGTTGCGCCGCCCCCAGGCACAGTCCAGCAATCGCACCTATCTCTGCCCCGCCTATCTTTGCCAGTACATCGATGGGGTCAGTTGCATCTGGGGCGTTAACGGCTATGGCACGCTCTATCACGGCGATTTTCTTTGATAAGTCTGCATCCCCTATCCCCGTACCCTTTCCTGTCACCTCTTTAACCGGCCTTCCGGTTACTACGGCGGCAATTGCCGATGACGGTGTAGTGTTGGCTATGCCCATTTCACCGGTTGCAAACATCTTAATACCCTTCTGGGCATATTCGCGGGCGAGGGCAATGCCAATATTTATACACTTTAATGCCTCATCGCGGCTCATCGCCGGGCCTTTGGTGATATTCTTTGTCCCATAGACCACCTTTTTTTGTATCAGGCCGGGACAATCCTTAAAATCATAATTCACCCCGGCATCGATAACCAGCACGTCTGCCCCGGCGTGTCTGGCAAGGACATTTATTCCAGCGCCGCCACGCAAAAAGTTAAGCACCATCTGCGGCGTTACCTCAGCCGGAAATGCCGACACGCCTTCCTCTGCCACGCCGTGGTCACCGGCAAATACAAAGACCGCCTTCTTTGGTATCGAAGGCATTTCATCTTCGTATATGGTCACAAGACGAGCGGCAAACTGTTCCAGTTGCCCAAGACTGCCCTGTGGTTTGGTTAATATATCAAGCCTGCTCTGGGCCTTTATAAAGTACTCATTCTTTAATGGAACAATGTTGCCGCACACGCCTTTGATTGTTTCCACGTTATGCTGTATATCCTCCCTTATTTTAATTTTAGTGGCAAGCCGCTGACTACGAGATATACCTCGTCTGATATGGCGGCTACCTGCTGATTAAGCACTCCGGCAGCGTCCCTGAAGACCCGTGCCAATTTATTCTCCGGCACTATTGACATGCCGACTTCGTTTGAGACGAGGTACAGATGTGTGTCTTTTAACTCTGCTGATTCTGCGGCCTGGAGTTTCTTTATTTTCGATATAAAATCATCGATTGTAGATGTAATAGTCCCGCTTTCGGGAAACGGCTCTCTCATGAAAATATTAGTAAGCCAGAGTGTGAGGCAGTCGATTAAAATCACCTCGTACTGGGTCATAAGTCCGGCAATTGTCTCAGCAAGGTGCACGGGTTCTTCAAAGGTCTCCCAGACGTCCGGGCGCTGCCTTTTATGCGCGTCTATGCGCAGGTGCATCTCATCGTCAAGCGGCTCTGCGGTTGCTATGAATGCCTTCCTGCCGCCGTGTCCTTCGGACAGAGTTATCGCATAGGAACTCTTGCCGCTTCTTGAGCCTCCGGTTATGAATATTATTTTCATGGGATTAGCCTTTGTCCGCTTGTGAACTCTTTTCAGGCGCGGCGAATCTATATCCCCGCGGGGTTATTATCCAACTGCCGTAGCTGAAGGATTGTGAGTTGCCTATGACTATAGTTGTCTGCATGTCGATTTCGTAGTTGAGCATTGCTGAGATAGTAGTTATAGTTATAGTCTCGTCCACCCTTGCAGCGCCTTTTACAATACCGACTGGGGTCTCGCCGCTTTTATAGTTCAGCAGTATATCCCTTGCCGTATTTATATGAGACGGCCTGCCCTTGCTCTTTGGGTTATAGATGACGATGACGAAATCAGAGCTTGCTGCGGCATGGAGACGGCGTTCAATCAGCTCCCACGGCGTCAGCCTGTCAGATAGACTAATAGCGGCAAAATCGTGCATGAGCGGCGCCCCAAGCGCTGCGCTGCAGGCAGCAAGCGCCGGTACACCCGGTATTATCTCAACGACGGGGCGCGCAGCCGCATCACCCCCATCAGTCCCATTACTCCAGGGGTATACCCCGGCCTCAGCCCGCTCCTTGATTAACTCAAGTACTAGACCGGCCATCGCATACACACCCGGATCCCCGCTGCTTATCACAGAGACAACCTGTCCGCGGGCGGCCTCCTCTAAGGCGGCGCTACAGCGCTTCACCTCTTGTGTCATCCCAGTGCCGATGACGGTTTTATCTTTTATAAGCGCTGGGATTAACTCCAGATATGTCGAATAGCCAACTATCACTGTGGAGGCTGCAATTGCTGCTGTCGCCCGCGGCGTGATATGTTCAGCCGACCCCGGCCCTATGCCTACAACGTATATGGCACCGCGGCTTTTTTGATGTGAAGCGTTATTTTCTGTAACCATGTTTAAAATCCTTGTCATATAGTTTTGACTGCCTGCCGGTTGAAAATTCCGACGCATTAAGCGCCTCGCCAACTAAGATTAATGCCGTTTTCTTAATACCCGTTGTCTTTACCTTTTCTGATATATCGTCAATTGTCCCGCGAATGATTCTCTCCTGCGGCCATGAAACCCGCTCTATGACAGCGACCGGCGTCTCCGGTGGGTAGCCCTCTTTGAGTTTCTCTACTACCTTGTCTACCATCGAGATGCTTAAAAATATCACCATCACTGCCCCATGCCGTGACATCGCGCCGAGGTCTTGTGAGCTGGGAACGGGGGTGTTGCCCTCTAAGCGGGTAAATATCACTGTTTGGTTGACCTCTGGTATGGTCAGCTCCATTTTGAGGGCTGCCGCCGCTGCTGCCGCAGATGAGACCCCTGGTACGACCTCGTAGTCTATGTCCTTTTCCCGCAGCTTTTCAATCTGTTCAGATATAGCGCTATAAAACGATGTATCTCCTGTGTGGAGCCTTACCACGGTCTTGCCTTCTCTGATACCGTGTGTCATTAAGTCTGTCATTTCCTGGAGCGTCATGCCAGCGGAGTCATATATCTCTGCCTGTATGCCGGTGAGAAGGGCGGGATTTACAAGGCTGCCTGCGTATATTACTACGTCGGCGCTGTCTAATAATCTTCTGCCTTTTATTGTTATTAACTCCGGGTCACCTGGGCCTGCCCCGACAAAAAATACCTTATTCGTCATCGGTCAACCACAATCAGGTGGACTCCGCAGTCAATGGCGGCATTCACCTTTTCATAAAAACCGCCCTCTTTGCCGGTTTTTTTAGTGACAAGGCAGTCTATAGCGTACTGCCTTATTGTGGCTGCGTTGAGTTGCGTAGTGAACGGCCCCTGCATGGCTATGATATTGGCAGCTTTTACATCAGCCTCAAGTGCGCCTTGTATTGAGTGTTCAAACGGCAGCACCCGTACAAAAACCTCTACGCCTCCCTTTTGCACAAGCGGCCTGACAAAGCCAAGCTCCTTTGAGCCTGTCGTAAACAGGGGGCGCTTAACCTTGAGGGCAAGGATTTTATCAATTACCTGAGAGAGCGATGACACATAGCAGAGTTTTTCGTAATTAAATTCGTTGTCAAATCCGGTATCCCGTACCTTTGACTCATAGGTGATTGTTAAATCGCCTGCAACAGACTTCGCCAGAGGCGTGATAAGCTCTGCATATGGATGAGTGCAGTCAATAATCTTTGTGATGGCGTGTTTTTTAATAAATCTCTTCAGGGCGTCGGGCGAATTAAACGTTTCTAAAACTGCCTTATCGCCAAATTTCTCTTTAAACAGATTAAAGCCATACTCAGTGACGCAGCTGACAAGGAAGTCCTTGCCATTTTGTGACAGTTCATGTCCCATGTTGACGCCCTCAGTCGTACCGCCAAGTACGAGGATACGGGCGCGGCCATTGTCAGGGGCAACTGGAGTCACTGGCATCTCAGGCGGGCCGGGGAAAAGTGTCTCACGAGCGATGGCAACAGTTACACCGTCAAATATAGTCTTAGGAAGTACCAGCCGTGAGCTGCTTCCACAGAGGACGGCAGCAGGTTCTGAGACCCCATATACGCCGATGGACTTAAAGACCATGTCAGACTTCACGGCAGTTGTGTTTCGTTCGTAGTACATGTCAATCATCCACTTTGGTATGAATCTGATATAAAGATGGAGTGCGGCGGCGGCGTCAAGCAGTCCCTGTTCGTCTTTCTTTACCCATGCCGAGGCCAGGCAGCGCAGGTTATCAGTGGTAATGCTGGCCTTTTTGCAGCCTTCGGTGATGGCGGCAGTGATCGCTTCTTTTTTTGCGCCTTTGACGCACCCAACCCCGCAGGTATAAATCCTGAGAGAGTCGGTTGCCGTGGTGACAACGGGCTGTGCCCCAGTGATTGAGCTTATCAGATATGTCAGGGCATTTGCTCCGCCTTCGTGACCGGAGAGGGTACTGATAGCAAATCTACCAGCCTCGTCGATGGTGACAACGGCAGGGTCTTCGAGTTTATTCTTCATTAGGGGCGCTATCAGACGGTTTACAATCCCCAGGGACATGACAAATACGAGACCGCCGTACTGGTTAAACACCTCGGCGGTGTGGGCGGAGATAGAATCAAAGGTATGCACCTTCGAGCGGCTCTTCGTATCAATTAATGCGCCTGGTAATACGCCGGACTTTACGAACAGGTCTGCCGCAGTCTCAGCGGCGATTTTCTGAGCTAACGCGGCACCGTTTTGCGTAATGCAAAATACGGCAATGTCCATGGTATCTATCATTCTCATACAATTTACAGTCAAACACAGTCAAGCAATGCGACGCGGCTATTGTAACATTACCCGGAGTGAACTGCATAGGGGGCGGCATCGACAAAATATTAGGGATGATGATACAATATCATTATGATAGCACGAGATTTGGACTTGACAGAAATCATTAATGGAGAGGAAGTCATGGGGCCTAGTCCGTTTATAAGACACCAGAAAATTGCGTCAAGAATTGTGCGTAAGATATTTTCTCACATAGAGACCCGCAACTTGGGGGAGCTGTACTTCTCACCGCTGGATGTCATATTTGAAGAAGGGATTAACAGGCTTCAGCCCGATATATTATTTATAAAAAAGGAAAACTCAAATATTGAACAGGACTGGGTAAGAGGTGTGCCGGACATGGTGTGCGAGATAGTTTCCCCTGGCACGTATAACAGAGATGCTGCCACAAAGAGAAAGATATACGAGAAATATAAGGTCCCGGAATATTGGATTGTCATCCCTGAATTAAAGACTATCGAAGTCCTGACTATCGAAAACGACGGGTATGAGCAGTATGCAATTGCAGAGATTGAAGGCGTTATAGAGTCTAAAATAATAGTGGGGCTTCAAATCAACATCAAGGATATATTCGACCAATCTTGCGTAACCTAAGTATGACCAAGATTAAGAAGAATAAGCTCCTTGCCTGCTGGTGTTATTGTATGAAGCGCTTCAGGATTTTTTATTTCTATTATCTTTTCGCCATCTCTTGTCAGGTTTTGGCAGACATATATGTCCCGCTTTTGGCTGAAAAGCCCTAATGGTATCATGGCCTCTAAAATCACCCGAGAGGTGTTTTGTTTGTCGCAAAGTATGACCGCCTTCGGGCATTGCAGGCATTCCTCTGCCCCCTCTATCTGCCTGCCGTGAAACGAAAACACCCTTATGTCCAGCCATGACTCCTTTATTTTTGCAAACGCGGCCTGTATGGATGACACCCCCGGGATTACCTCAAGCACAGAATCCTTCCCGTACCGGTCATATATCTTTTGCGATAGGCTGAATATGCCAGCGTCGCCGGTTACTAAGACCCCGATGAGTTTGTCTTCATAGCGGCTGATTAGATTAAGTATCTCTTCTATCCTGTTTTCCTCGATGGCGTTTTCCGAGGGGGTAATATCAAGCGCGGTAAGCTGCCCGCGCGTGCCAATTAATATTTCACATTCGCGCGCCCTCTTAACAGCAGCGTATGTCATGTATTGTGCCCCGCCTGGTCCAGCGCTTATCACCATTATCTTGTACATGCTGCCACTCCTATGGGTTGCTTTTTCATATTGAATAAATACACGCCCACAGATGAAAACCCGTAGAGCGCCCTTATTTTCACAGCTATATCGTATGCCATCGCATCAAATTTTTTCGTATTTTGCATATTGTCAATTATCTCCTCAACCGTGTTATATTCACCTTCAAGACCAAAATATCCTGCAACAAACCCGGCGGCCTGCGGGGAGTTCCCCGAATGTGTGTCGAAATACCCCATCAGGAGTTTTGCAAGTTTCCCAGGATGGCCGCCGATTACAGCTTTTTTAAATCCCTTAGTCATCGCGTACTGAAGGGAATCCCCAATAAAATTGCTCATCTGCACCACATGAACCCCGTGAAATATTGACTTAAGTGACTCCTCACCAATCTTACCCGGCGACAGATAGACTGTCGATGGGTTCTCCTCGTATGCCACATCGAGTTCGCAGGTGATGGCTGACTTTATGGCCTCCACGCTCATCGGCTCCACTATCCCCGTAGTGCCGATTATCGAGATACCGCCTATGATGCCAAGTCTGCTGTTAAATGTCTTCTCAGCAGCCCTCTGTCCATCGGGTACGATTATCTCCACTTCAATCAGACCGGTGGGGATAGCCTCTCTGACGGCAGTTCGTATCATTGAAAGTGGAACGGGGTTGATTGCGTGTGCGCCGACTGGTATTTGAAGTCCTGCCTTTGTTACAATGCCGACGCCTTCGCCGCCTTTTATGATAACCTCAGCTGTGTCAGATTGATTCTTAATCAGGCTCATGGCCGCAATTATCTCAAGGCCGGATGTGGCATCAGGGTCATCTCCGCCGTCTTTGATTACAGAGGCAGCGCTTCTGCCGTTGATGCCATGATTATTGCTTGCCTTGTGTATTTTTATATCAAGCGTTCTCAGACCGTCTGGCAACATTACCTTGACTTCATTTGGAAGGCGTCCGGTGAACGCCAATATAGAGGCGGCCTTTGCTGCGGCTGCGGCTGCCGTGCCGGTTGTAAATCCCTTTCTGAGCGTGGGTTTCACTTAGTGCCTTTGAGTTTTTTTCTCTTGACCAGCGCTATGGAAAGATACAGGGGTTCTTCTGGCAGCAGCTCGTTTAGTAAATCGAAGCTCTGCTGTCCATCAAGCGTAACCCTGTTTACGAGATATGCGGCATCGGGCGGCTCTGACTTTATGGCCTCAAGAAGCACGGGCAGCTTTTTATTTACCTTCATAAATACGGTGGTCTGATGTCTTTGAATCAGTTCGACTGTCCTTTGGACATCCTCCGGGAGCTCATAGACCCCGAAATCACCGCCCTTACTGGTCAGGGGAATGCCAAGAAGTGATGACGAGGCATTAATAGAACTAATCCCCGGAACATGCACTACATTAATCCCTCGTGCAAGGAGTGTTTCAGTCAGATAGTTCGATGTGCTGAAAATCGTAGGGTCACCCATGGAGACATATGATACCTTTCGACCATCGGCAACGAGAGCCTTTATTTTCTCTGCCAGTTCGGTGTATCTCTGCCTCAACTGCTCCTTGTTGTTGTTCATAGGAAAGTAGTACATGATGAGCCTGGAGGAATCCACATAGTGGACGATTATGTCCTTGGCCACACTCCTGCCGAGGGCGTCAGACTGCGGGACTATTACATCGTCTGAGGTCTCGAGGATGCGTTTGGCCTTAATTGTTACAAGCTCAGGGTCACCAGGACCAAGCCCTATAGAGTGGACTATGTTATTGTTCATATTTTATCATGCCTCAGCACTTCTCAACGCCCACAGCGACGTTAAGAAGAATATTATACAATAAAACATCATAAGACCGACATATATAAAACTTACCTCGCCCCCGGTCAGGGCTGCCCGAATGACCTTTGTCGAGTACGTTAGCGGAAACACATACACAAGCAGCTTAAAGGCATAGGGGAGCTTGTCGATGGGGTAGAACGTGCCGCAGAGAAATATCATCGGCGTAATGACGAAGTTATTGACAAGCGCCTGCCCCGAATGGTCTTTCACAATCATGGAAGTCGTAACGGCAAGGAAGGAAAAAATAAATGTATGAAGAAGTATCGCTGCAAAAAACAGTGGATTAAACGACAGCGAAACATTAAAAATAAAGGCATAGATAAAAATAATAAGCGTTGCCAGAAGCCCGCGAAAGACCCCGAACACCGCCTCGCCAATCACAATCCCTGCGTGTGAGATCGGCGCTATGAGATACTCATCAAAAGTATGAAAGTAAAATCTCGATATGTTTATCTCCGCAGATATAGCAAAACTCTGATTAAGGCTGTTCATTGTAATAAGCCCGGGAATTAAAAAGGCAATATAGGGCAGCCCGCTCACTGTAACATCCCTGCCAAAGCCCCAGCCAAAGGCGATTAAAAACAAGAGCGGTGACAGCGACGATGAAAGCATTTGTTTCACTGCCCTCTTTCGATAAATCGTCAGCTCCCTGTACAGCACAGCATAAAGCCCGTTAAACATTGATTCTCCTTCCTGTGAGCCTTAAAAACACATCCTCAAGCGTGACCTCTCGTATCTTGCAAGTATCTGTAGATTTCTCAAGCGCTGCGAGGGCAAGTGGTCTGGTGTCAAAGAATTCCTCTTCGACTCCTTCGTCTTTATAGACCTCAAGGACAAAGTGCCCAATGCCGTTTTTAAGAGCCTCCGGGGTGCCGTCAACGATAATTGAGCCGTCGTTGATTATCAGTACCCGTTTGCAGAGCCTCTCGGCCTCTTCGATATAATGGGTGGTTAATAAAATTGTAGTATTTTTCATCCGGTTTATCTTTACGATGAAATCCCAAATGACACGCCTAATCTGAGGGTCAAGACCGACTGTTGGCTCATCAAGGAATAGTATCTTTGGTTCATGCAGGAGTGCGCGCAGTATGACAAGCCTGCGCATCGTACCGCCTGAGAAGGTCTTGACCTGGCGGTTGCGATATTCTGTGAGGCCGGAGAAATCAAGCAGCTCGTCTATCCGCGTTTTTCTGAGTACCTTTGGGATGGCGTAGAGAATCGCGTGCAGGTAGAGGTTTTCGTATGCTGTAAGGTCTCTGTCGAGATTATTTTGCTGAGGTACGACGCCGATGAGTGATTTGGTTTTTTGAGATTCCTGTTTGAAGTCGCTTCCGTAGTAGTAAATCATGCCAGCAGAAGGTTTAATCAGTCCTGTAAGCATCTTAATCGTGGTGGTTTTACCGGCACCGTTTGGGCCTAATAGCCCGACGAACTCTCCTGCCGAAAAGTCAAAGCTGATGCCATCAACAGCGGTTTTGTCCTTATAATTTTTCTTAAGCCCTGCAACTGTGAGAACGTTGTTGTTATCGTTCATATGAATTTGCTATGAGTGACTGTCATCCTCAAGCAGCATTTCTATTACTTCTTGTAAATTATGGTTGAGTTCACCCAGGGTATCAGCCTGAGAATGTGCGCCAGGAAACCCTGGTACATATCCCACATATAAACCTGTATCTGAACAACGCTCAATCACTGCGGGGTAGGTTTTCATTGTGTCCTCCATTGATGTCTCAAGGTCAATATCTGTTTCATATGTACGTATCCTGCATAAACCGTTGAACAAAAGACAAGATAGTCGCGTTGTCTGCTGGCCTGCGCTGCCCTTGTCACAGGATATTGCCGCCAATAATAACCCTCCGTATATCTTTTGTTTTGCCCTTACCTGTTAAAAGCAGGTATTTCATCTCATCTATGTTTTTGTCCTCTGTTGGGACTGGTTGTTCATCAACTGGTTCCTTGTCCAAATCTTCACAGTCATGACCGTTTAAGTGCATCGTAAGTTCTCCTTGTGTCAGCTGACATCACAACAAAATGGCCGGTTAGAACTCCCGGTAAGCGATTTCAATTAGTTTTTATTATACCAGATTCATGACGAGTTATTGTTGAAAACACGATTAATGACATAGTGATATTTGCAAGGGTTAAATCAAAGACCGCTTAGGGATAATATTTTATCACGCATATCAGTGGTTTCCCACGGCAGTTCCATCTCAGTACGTCCAAAGTGACCATACACTGCAAGTTTCTGATAAAAACTCCCCCCGTTTGCCTTGTTTGGCAGGTATCTGAGATTGAATTTCTTTAATATTGCCGGCAGCCTGAAATCAAACAAAGACACTATTATATCTTCAATCTTCTGGTCAGGAATCTTTCCTGTCCCGTATGTATCAACCTGAATGCTTACCGGTCTGGCAAGCCCAATGGAATAACTCACATGCACTTCGCACTCCTGAGCCAGCCCTGCCGCTATCACGTTTTTTGCCGCATAACGTGCCATATATGCCCCCACTCTGTCGATTCTAAGCGGGCCTTTGCCGCTTAGGGCAGCGTCGGAGTTTCTTGCATAGCCGCCGTATGTGTCCATTGCCTTCTTTCTGCCGGTGAGCCCAGAGTGTGTTGCAGGGCCGCCCGTTACAAATGCCCCGTCCGGGTTTACAAAGATACGCGTCTTGTCATCCAGCCCTATGTGGTCATCTCTAAAGGCGGCGTCTATCACCCGCTCTCTGATGTCTGTTCTGAGTTTCTCAATTGATGGCACGTCAGAGCCTTCTTGTGCCGCCTGTACTATTATGCTGTGAATCCTGTATGGGAGGCGGTTTTTATACTCCACACCAACCTGCACCTTGGCGTCGGGGGTAAGATAGGGCAATGTCTTATCAATATGTACTCCTGCAAGCCTTGTCGCAATCTTATGGGCCAGCCATATGGGAAGTGGCATCAGAGAGGGTGTCTGATTACAGGCAAACCCGAATATGGTCGCGTTGTTCTTTACCGCTATTTCATCCATCTCAGCGTCTGACATCTTGTGTTCGTCATATTTGCTGTCCGGGTCGGCCTTAAGTTCCCTGAGGCTTGTAATTATGCTGCATGTTTTGTCATTAAATGCCTTTTTGTTGTAACCAATCCGGCGTATTACCTTTCTTGCGATATTACCAAAATCCATGACGGCCTTAGAGTCGAACATCGCGGCTATGAACACTATCGATGTTGACACTGCGCACTCGGCGACTATTCTGGTATGGGGGTCCTGCTGTAAGGAATGATCCACTATTGCATCACTTATCTGGTCGCATAGTTTATCAGGATGTCCAGCCGTTACAGACTCTGATGTCAGCATAAAGTCATTATTCATAGAGTGTTTACCTCCGCAGTTACTGTTTTTGCCGGTACTTTTGTAGCCTCATTTATTAACAGAGGAATGACTGATGCCGCCCCTGTCACCAGCGCGTCCGTAAGATTTACCGGTGATATTTTTAACAAATTCCTTAGCCCAGGTACAGTAAGGGCAAGAATTTGCAGCAGGAACGACCCTGCCAGCGCAATGTTCATATATTTATTTGGCGGCAGCGTCTCTTTGTCGAAGATGCTGTGTTTGTCCGTGCGGCAGCTTATGGCGTGCAGGAGCTGTGAGGTCGAGAGGCTCAAAAATGCCATATTACCGGCACGCGGCGAAAGGCCATATCTGGCAATGCCATATGTATATGCCCCAAGCGATGCAGCGCTCATCGTCAGAGACTCAAAGGCTATACGCTTGAAATCCTTTACCCCGATTATATCTTCGCCTGGGTCTCTGGGGGGCTGGCTCATTATATCCGGTTCCGGCTGCTCTAACGACAGGGCAATACCTGGAAATATATCTGAAATAAGATTTATCCACAGGAGCTGCATAGCGCTTATCGGCTGACCAAACCCTGCCGCTATTGATGCAAACATGACCATTATCTCACTCATATTCGTAGAGAGAAGATAGCGGACAGATTTCCTGATATTGCTGTATATAGCCCGCCCGTGGCTTACTGCGATAATCATCGTCTCAAGATTATCGTTTTCCAAAATTATATCTGCTATCTCACGAGATACGTCAGTCCCTGCTCGTCCCATCGCAATACCAATGTTAGCAGCCTTAAGGGCAGGCCCATCGTTTATCCCGTCGCCAGTCATAGCAGTAACCCTTCCCGCCCTTTGTAATGCGCGCACTATCTGCAGTTTTTGAGCAGGGCTTACACGGGCATAAACATTTACATTTTCACACAACGCGCTCACCACATCTGGGCTTAGTTCACTCAGACTGGTTGAATCCATGATTTCAATCTGGTCATTCTTGCCAAGATTCAGCTCCTTCCCTATTGCATAGGCTGTAGGCAGCTGGTCTCCTGTTATCATTACTGTGTCTATACCTGCCGTGTGAAATGCCTTAATAAACTGTGCAGCCTCTGGCTTAACTGGGTCTGCCATGCCTACAAGCCCAAGCCATGTCAGCCCTGTGGTCAGGTCTGCCGCGTCATCATCGACAAATTTATATGCCACTGCCAGTACCCTCAGCGATTTGCTGGCAAGCATCTCGTTTTCGTTTTGTATCTGTGCCCTTTCGCCATTTATAAATTCATACTCGATGCCGTCTTTCAGATAGGACGTACATAAATCCATCACCTCTGCCGGTGAGCCTTTGACAGCGGCAAGTTTTTTTCCCGCAGCATCTCCAAAGGCACTGACTCCAATGAACCTGTGCAGTGTAATCATGTAATTACTGCCCTCAGAGCGGTGTTTTATTTTTAACAGGGGGTAACTCTTTCTCATATGCAGGACATCCATCCCAAGACCGATAGCAATATGAACGAGGGCGTTTTCTGTTGAGGAGCCATCGAGGACATAGCTGCCTTCCTCTTTGCGAATCAGTGTCTCGCTGCAGAGCGTTACCACGTGAACAAGTCTTTCAAGCTCAGGTGACAGGGAAGTCACCATCTGGGCGTCTTCAGAGAGTAAACGTCCTGAAGATATGGTGATATTCTGTGACATCGTGACAATACATACGGCCGTCATCCTGTTTAAGGTCAGTGTCCCTGTCTTATCGAGGCAAATTGTCTGGACAGAGCCGAGGGTTTCTACGGCGTCGAGGCGGCGAATCAGGACATTGTGTTGTTTCATCTTATTTATACCAAGAGCCAGCACAGTCGTGGCCATTGTAGGAAGCCCCTCAGGTATTGCCGCAACCGCCAGAGATATTGAGGACTGAACCATCTCCAGCAGTCCAAATCCACGCAGTAGACCAGTAACAAACACAAGACCGCACACACCGGCACAGATAATCACAAGCTTGTTGCCAATGCGTTCTAATTGAATCTCCATTGGGGTTGCTGGTTGGTCAGCCTCACCGACAAGGGTTTGTATTTGCCCCATTTCTGTGTATCTTCCGGTTGCCGTTACGACTGCTAACGCCTGACCCCCTGTGACCAGCGTTCCCATATATATCATATTAGTTCTGTCAGCAAGCGGAATGTCCCTTTTTTTCAGCTGCCCCGATTGCTTCATAACCGGCATACTCTCACCCGTCAGGGCAGACTCGTCAACGCTTAACATGTGAGAATCGACAACTCTGGCATCGGCAGGGATGTATGTACCAGGCTTTAAAATTATTATATCCCCCGGCACTACCTCCTCAACGCTTATCTCTATTGCCTTGGCGTCTCTTAAGACAAATGTATAAGGTCTTACAAGTTTCTTGAGAGAATTAATAGTCTTTTCAGTGTGGCTCTCTGTTACATAACCTATTATGGCATTAATCAATACCACGCTCAATATAACAATCCCGTCTGCAATACCTCCGGTGGCAGCCGACAACACGGCAGCTCCCCCCAAAAGCAGCACAGGAAACGAGGTGAACTGCTCAAAAAACATAGCCCACTTTGATCGCGCCGTCGCTTCCGGCAGTATATTACGCCCATATCCATGCAGCAGCTCCGCCGCGAATTCAGCAGATAAGCCCGTTATCGGTGAGCTGTTAAAGTACGATATGACATAGTCCTTTTTCATGTTTTGCCACGAGATGACATCTTGTTTTTCGTTTAGAGGGTTGTCGTTGAGCCGTTTTTTGATTTCGATACTTGTTGACTGTTGTGATGCTTTGACAGGGGTTTTAATCGTTATCTTATGTTTTAAAAGCCCTTTGATAATTTCTCTTACACTAAAAGGCTGTAAATAAAACTTATCTGCGTCTATGGGATTCTTATAATTACCAACTATGGACTGCAAGTAAGAGGATACTGATGCTGGAGTGCCGACGTTGTCATAGTTAATCAATACGGTTGCAGTAAGGGTGTTTATGGCAACACTGGTGATGCCGGGTTCTCTGGTAAGATGTGTGAAAATATGTTCTTTCAGGGAATCACTGCGGTAAAGCCCGCGTACTTTATACCTTGCCCTGCCTTTGATGTTAACATGCATTGGGACTATAGTCTGGCAATTAATATTTGCCTGCAAGGACAAAGCTTCTCGACTTTCCAGAGTTACAGCGCTCATTATTCCCCCCATTTGAAATAATCATAATCGCATTGCATCATATAACCTATGGTTAATATTCCTTGTTTTTAATAAACAAAGATTTCCCGTTCAGGTGTTCTGCTGCCTGTTTAATCCTGAATTACTTTGCCAGATATTTGGTAAACATCCCGTGCGCGTGCCAGAAGGCGGTGTACCATGGTGGCACTACAAAATTCCCCCTGCTGAGCTGATAAACCCCAAAGCCCACCAGTGCGAGAAAGTAGACCCTTGCCAAATCCAGACCCCCACCGGTAGCAGCCACGGTGCCACTGTTGATTGTCTTAAACAGCCCGGAGACTTTGTTCGCGACATTCTCGGCCTTCTTGTCAGGCACGGTTATTTTTATTAAGCCTTGTTGACCGGTGTAGGTTAAAATCTCGTCGTTAGTCGTATTATGAAGGATTAAAATGCTTGCTGTAATGGGATTGACTTCAACGGAGCTTATTTTAGGATTCCCTGCAAGTGTCTTTTTCATGTCTGCAAAATACTCTGCATCCCCTTTAGCTGCCAGTACTTTTATCCTTAACCTGCCTGGAGATTGATGACACACAATACCTTCATTAATCATCTCTTAGACCACCTTATCCGCAGAGGCAGCCTCTACCAACTCTGCTTTTGCCTCAACAACAAGGTCTTCAACTACCTCGCCAATCTCAGCGGCTAACTCTATCCCTCTGCCATAGGCAATGATACCACCCTTTATAGCTGCCTTCGTCAACGGTTTCACGACAGAGGCAAGGATTGGTATTATCACAGGTGACAGCACAGCCGCCCCTATCCCTATTGCCAGACCGGATAACGCATTTCCCTTAAACAAATCCATTTATTAACCTCCCTTACAGCAGTGCAGTCATATTTAATTATACAAGAACTGAAAGAAAAGACAAGGCTGTGCCCTCCAGTGCCATATCCATAGCGCTGCCAAACAGAACCTTGCTGATAAATCCCCCAGCCTTCGAAAAGGCATTGTGAAGATACTCGTCATTGGTTATTGTCTTTGATAAATCGATGCCGCCTCTTTTTTCGAGCATATGCATTATGATCTCCGAGTCGATTAGCTCAGGACAGTAGCTTATTGCAAGGCTGCCTGTCAGGGGATTTGACTTAACGGACTTTACGCCGTCAAACCCTATAAATAGATTTTCGAGAAATTCCCTCTTGTCACCTTTTAGTGCAGGAGACTTAATACGCAGCCTGCCGGGTACGCTGTGGAGATATACTGCCATCCGGTTTCCCTCCTCATTTCTTTTATCCATTACCATGATATATGATAACTTAGTGGAGATTACAACAATATTAAGGTTTCATTAAATCTTTATTACTGTCTCATTACAATTATGTTACAAATCGATGGCTGCTCTGGACAAATTGTATTGCTGGATTTGGATGATACTGTGCCGCCAGCTAAAGTGCCGCATGCCTTTGTACCCATACCACTAAAAATAATAATGACCTACTACCAAAAAATCAGCGTGCTGTTATATACTTTATAAAGTAGAACCGAACCTATCTGCGGCAGGACAGTGCCGTGAAGAAAAATATTGACGGGGGCTTATAATGGCGGTAAATCCACTGGTAGAACTGCATAAGGCTGGGCAGAGTTTCTGGTATGACAATATCAGCAGGGGGTTGATTAACTCCGGCACGCTCAAACAATTGATAGACCAGGACGGCGTCAGGGGCATAACCTCAAATCCAAGTATATTTTATAAAGCCATCAAAGACGGCGCTGACTACGACGGGCAGTTAGCTGAATTGTTTAAATACACAGCTCTCACAGCAAAAGAAATCTTATACAAACTCGAAATCGCCGACATCGCCTCCGCAGCCGACGCACTGCTGCCAATCTATGAATCATCAAAAGGCGTTGACGGCTATGTCAGTATAGAAGTAGACCCGCGCTTTGCCCATGATGCAGACAAGTCCATATCAGAAGCCAAAGAAATTGCTAAACTCATTGGCAGGCCAAACATTATGATAAAAGTTCCGGCAACAAAAGAAGGTCTCAAGGCCGTCACTCAATTAACTGCCGAGGGCCTCAATGTCAACGCCACGCTGTTGTTTTCAGTAGTGCGCTATGCCGAGGTTGCAAACGCATACTTAGACGGCCTGAAAAAATGCCTCGACTCCGGTAAGTCTATCGATAACGTAGCATCGGTTGCCAGCTTCTTTATCAGCCGCATCGATACTGCCGTTGACAAAATCCTTGACAACAGAACAGAACATGCCCTTAACCCTGCCGAAAAGGAGTGGGCGGAATCGCTTAAGGGGAAGGTTGCAATCTCCTGTGCAAAGGCGGCCTATCAGACAATGATACTGCTGTTTTCATCTGATAAATATATCGAACTCAAGCACAAGGGCGGAAAAATCCAGCGCCTGCTCTGGGCAAGTACGAGTACAAAAAACCCCCGTTATCCTGACTGCCTCTATGTGGAGTCATTGATTGGCCCTAATACCATTAACACTATGCCTGTTGAAACCGTGAAGGCATTCAAAGACCACGGTAAGGTATCCCGCGCTATCGACTTTGACCTCAAGACAGTTGACGAAACGCTGGATTCACTTACGGACTTAAATATTAACTTAGAAACCGTTGCACAGACGCTTGAGGCTGAGGGCGTAAAGCAATTCATCGATGCCTTTGAAGCGCTGCTTACGCTGATAGAAGATAAACGAAAAAATCACTGAGAATAGAGGGCATCGAGCCTGTCTTTAAATGCCTCATGGATGTTTTTCCTTCGCAGCTTCAGCGAAGGGGTCAGGAATCCATTGCCCGGCATCAGATGCCCGTCATAGATATAAAACTTCTTAATGGTTTCAAACGAGGCGAGGTCTTTGTTTACCTCGTCAATCCTGCTTTGGATGAGGGCAAGTATTGATTGGTTTGTTACCAGCTCTGAAAATTCGGAGAATGTTATGCCGTGCTGTTTCGCATATGCTGAGACGGTGTCTTGCTTGAGTGTTACCAGCGCTGTAAGGTATTTTCTTTCGTCGCCGTAGATGACGATATGTTCAATATAGGGGTCGTCCTTAAAGCGTAGTTCAATGAGCTGTGGAGATATGTTTTTCCCTCCCGATGTGACGATGATTTCTTTTTTTCTGCCCTTTATTTTAAGAAATCCTCGCTCTGTAAACTCGCCGAGGTCTCCGGTCTTAAACCACCCGTTCTCGTCAAAGGCTTCTTTTGTTGCGGCAGGATCTTTATAGTATTCCTTAAAGATATTTAAACCCTTTGCCATGATTTCCCCGTCGGCTGCAAGCCGCAGCTCTACGCGTGGGAAGGGTTTTCCTACGGTGTCGAAATCAAAGTCGTCCTTCCGGTTCATAGTTAGCGTGGGGGAACACTCGGTGAGGCCGTAGCCTTCAATCAGCAGGAGTCCGGCCTCGTAGAAAAACTCCTTGACCTCGCGTTTTAGCCCCGCGCCGCCAGAAAGACAAAACCTCAACCGTCCGCCGGTCAGTTCCCTGAGTTTTGCCATCTGCTCAGTCTTGTCCTCAGACGCAGCCTTTGCCGTAAGATACAGCTTTTCCCAGTATGCAGGGACGCTTATAAATATAGTCGGCCTCGCTGTGGGCATATCGGAAAGCACGGTAAATGGTGTTGTAAAGTATGTAGTAAAACCAAGCGTATTGCCAAGCCCAAGTTCGCCCCAGCCGAATATATGCGACATAGGAAGCCAGAGCAGGTCTACACGTGTCTCAGGAATCAGCGGGCTTAGGACATCTATCCAGTCACCGGCGTTTACGTAGATGTTTTCGTATGTCAGGACAACGCCCTTGGGGGGGCCGGTTGTGCCGGAGGTATAAAGAATCGTAGATACGTCGTCTTTTGTGATTTGTGCGGCAAGACGTGTAAAGCCATCGGGGTCATCACGGAGCAGTCTCTCTCCGTCTGCGTACACATCGTCTATAAACACGATTTTATCTTTCAGCTTATCAAAATCAGCTATGCTCTGTGTGAAATCCAGTTTCATGTCCATGAGAATAATCTTTCTGATAAGCGGCAGGCGGTTCCATATTTTAAGCAGCACACTGAGCATGTCCAGCTCTGTTATCAGAATCTCCGAGTCCGAGTGCGTAAGGATATACTCAACCTCCGCCGGAGTGTAAGAGTGGTAGACGGGGACGAATACACCGCGGCAGGCGTGGATTGCCATAAGACAAAATGGCCATTGAAGACGATTTTTCGCATATACTGCCACTTTCGTATTTGGTCTGACGTCCAACTCTGAAAGATACAGGGCTGCCTTCGATGAAAAGGAGAGAAAATCGCGCCAGGTTACATTGATGAAATTAATTTGGCCGCCGCCCTGAAGTGGGGCAATAAACCTCACCGCCTCCGGCTCATTTTCATTCATGGCTATGAGTACCTGTGCCTCTGTCCTGAACTCCATGTCGTCTTTCATAGATATTATCTCCTTTGGATTATTCTACATTATTTTCTCTATAATGATAAACAGGGCAATTTACTTATTTGGGGCAGCTTTGTTAAAATACCTTCATTAATTTAGCCGACTGAGGAGGATAATATAGTGGCAAGCTGTTATGTATGTGGGAAGGCAAAGACTGTCGGGAATAACGTCAGCCATGCCAACAACAGGACGAAGCGGTGGTTTCATCCCAATCTTCAGCCCGTGAGGGCAATTACTGACAAGGGGCCGAGAAAGGTATCCATCTGTACGAGATGTCTTCGTTCGGGAAGGATAAAAAAGGCCGTTTAGCAGGCGTATATGAGTAGGCTTCAGAGGGCTGCGTCTCTCATAGAATCCCTGGTCGAGCATCTTGGGCTGGGGGATTCGATGAAGCTGGAGCAGATAAAAAACCGTTGGCACGCGCTCATTGGCCCGCCAATATCGCTTAACACACAACCCGATTTTTTTAAAAATGCCCAGCTCACAATAAATGTCAGCTCCAATGTGTGGATGACAGAGCTTCGCTTCCACAAAGACACGATTGTCTCTAAGCTGAAGGACTTCGGAGTAGCCTCGATAAGATTAAGGCCGGGGCCTGTCGAATGGTCAAATCAGCCACCTGAGCCCGAGTTGTCAGATGCCGTGTTGTCTGCCGGTGAAACTGCATATGTGGAGTCACTCTCTGCCGATATAAAAGATGTAGAATTAAGGGAGGCACTGCGCAGGACGACATTGAAATCATTTACCAGAATGAAGATGACCGAGGGGCGCTGATTGACATGGGGACAATTGACATGGGATATACGTCCACTTAATTATTAACCCAATAGGACATTTCTATTTTGGCTTGACACGGCTTTGAAATGCAATTTGACAAATAGATATAATTTATGCTCTAATGTAAGTTCTAGTATGATTTAATGAGAGCTTAATCACATTAAGGAGGCCAGTACACGATGTACGCGATAATAGAAATGGGCGGCAAGCAGCACAGGGTTACAAGCAACGAGATTCTCAAGATAGAAAAGATTGCTGGCAACGACGGCGACTCTATCACAATTGATAAGGTACTGTTGCTTTATAAAGATGAAAAGTTATCAGTGGGCAAGCCATATGTGGAAGGGGCGAAGGTAAAGGCCCAGCTGGTCAGTGGCGGCAGAGACAAGAAAGTCGAGGTGTTTAAGATGAAACCCCGAAAGGCCCACAGAAAGCACATCGTCCACAGACAGCCATATACAAAGATAAAGATTGAAGAGATAATCGGAGGTTAAACAGTGGCACATAAAAAAGGTGTTGGAAGCACAAGAAACGGAAGAGACAGCAAGGCAAAACGTCTAGGTATTAAGAGATACGGCGGTCAGGCCGTCACCGCAGGCAGCATTCTTGTCAGACAGCGCGGGACTCAGTTTCACCCCGGTTCAAATGTCGGCATAGGGTCAGACGATACGTTGTTCTCAAAAATCGATGGCGTGGTTAAGTTTGAGAGAAAGGACAAAACAAGGCAGAAAATAAGCGTATATCCCCTAGCGGTTCAAGCCTGAGACATATAAAATATATTTATGTATTAACGGGGGGTGTAATACTCCCCGTTTTTATAATAACTCATCACAAACAATGACTACACTATGAAGTTCGTTGATTATGTGACTATTTATGCGAAGGCCGGTCATGGCGGAAGGGGATGTATCAGCTTTCTCAGGGAAAAATACAAACCAAAGGGCGGCCCGGACGGCGGTGACGGCGGCAAGGGTGCAGATATAGTCTTTAAGGCCGACGTACAGTTAAATACCCTCCTTGACCATAGATATAAGAGACACTATAAGGGCAGAAACGGCGGTCACGGCAAGGGCAGTAACATGCATGGCGCAGACGGCGAAGACCTCATAATTAAGGTTCCCACCGGTACAGTTATTAAAAATGCTGACACAGAGGAGGTCATTGCAGACCTTATCACAGATTCTGCCGAGGCTGTTGTATTAAAAGGGGGAAGAGGGGGCAAGGGCAATGCCCACTTTAAAAGCTCAACATATCAGGCACCGAAGTTTGCCCAGCCCGGCGAGGACGGCGAGGAATCCCGCCTCGTACTTGAGTTAAAGCTAATAGCAGACGCCGGACTTATTGGGATGCCCAATGCAGGTAAGTCCACACTGATTGCTGCAATCTCTGCAGCAAGGCCAAAAATTGGACCATATCCGTTTACTACTCTTGTGCCCAACCTTGGCGTTGTGAAGCTGAGAGATTACATGAGTTTTACAGTGGCCGACATACCGGGAATCATCGAAGGGGCGCACGATGGGGCAGGGCTTGGACTACAGTTCCTGCGCCATGCTGAGAGAACCTCGCTGCTGCTTCATCTGGTAGATATATCTGAACATATTGAGGACGGCCCTGTTGATATTCTTGAGTTAATAAATCGGGAACTTGGTTTTTACGGTGAGGCACTTGTCTCTAAAGAACAAGTTGTTGTAGGCACAAAACTTGATATCGCGGGCGATGGGCAACGGCTGGATATATTAAGACAATACTGTGTTAAGCGTGGTATGCCTTTTTTTGCGGTCTCAGCTGCAGCTCACCAGGGGCTTGAGGAGCTGGTAAGTTACGTTTCTAGCAGACTTATACATTTGAAAAAAGAGAATTCTGATTAGACAGACAGCCCCCATTGCCAAAAAAGATTGACCAAAACATAAGTTCTATGATAACTTAATGTTAGGCATCGTGTGGGATTCCCACAAATCATATCACAGAGAAATCAAGATGTAAGGAGGTATTTGTGACACTCAGGACGAAAAACAGATTGAGCATGAGAAGTATTGGGGGATGTATTGCAGTGTTATTAGTATTTGCAGGAAGTGGTTTTGCTGGAGACACCGGAGCCGCCAAAGACGGTCATAAGGCACATTGGAGCTATGAAGGCGATACCGGACCAGAAAAATGGGGAGATTTGTCGCCTGAGAGCGCCGTATGTAAAACAGGTATGCAGCAGTCTCCGGTAGACATCAAAGAAGCAAAAACGGCCGCAAAAAAGAATGCCTATAAGATCAACTACAAGGCTGTACCGTTAAAGATAATCAACAATGGTCACACTATACAGGTTAATTACGCCCCTGGCAGCACCATCGTCATAAATGGTAAGACTTACCAGCTGCTTCAGTTCCATCTTCATCACCCAAGCGAACACACCGTTGCCGGTAAGGACTATCCCATGGAGCTGCACTTAGTGCATAAAAACGACAAGGGAGAACTGGCAGTGTTAGGCGTATTTATGAAAGAGGGAAAGGAAAACGCCACAATAAAGACAATCTGGGATAACCTGCCCGATAAGGTCAATGAGGAAAAGTCCGCAGCAGCGGTAAAGATAAACGCCACTGCCCTGTTACCGAAAATGAACAGCCTTTATGTTTACAGCGGGTCTTTGACCACACCTCCATGCAGCGAAGGCGTAAGCTGGAATGTTGTAAGCACCCCTATAGAGGTATCGAAGGCACAGATAGATAAATTTATTTCTGTCGTTGGCAAAAACGCCAGACCTGTCCAGCCAATAAATGACAGGCAGTTGCAGGAATCCAAATAATAACGCTTGACAAACGAGAGAGACAAGCTGTTACTATCGTCACCTAGTTCTTCGAACAAGGCGGTTTAACCGCCGGAAAAATACCATCAGGGGGTATATATGAAGAAGTTGGTGTATCTATTGGTAGCAGTGTTGGTTGTCAGCGTATGCTTTTCAGAGAAGGCATTTGCCATAGGGGCAATCGCATATTCCGATCCGGATGAAATGTATGGTTTTTGTACCGGTGCAGCAGATAAGACAGAGGCTAAACTATGTGCAATGAAGGCATGTAAGGACCACGGCGGTGAGGGATGCGTGTTCCGCGTATGGTTTGATGGATGCGGTGCCGTTGCTGTAAGTAAAAAGTACTTTGGAATCGGCTGGGGCAAGACTAAAAAGGCAGCAGAGACTAAGGCCCTCAACGAGTGCGGTGCTGGCTGTCAGGTAGCTGCATCGGAATGTGAAGAGTAAGGTTGCCCTATGTGGCACAAATACTTTGATCTGAATTTAAAGACAATTGTCAAGTTGGCAAAATCAACACCGGGTGTTTTTGTGGTTGGCTCTCTGGTAACTTTGTTTTCACAGACGTACACCATGACGCCTGGCTCAACGGAACTACTTTCCCGCATAGAGCATCGCACCCCAACTGAGGCAACCGCTCAGTTTGTGGTCATGGATGAGGTTCAAAAGTACTTGACTGACAAGGCAATCTCTACCAACTCCGTTAACGTTGAGAAAGATATGTCTAATATGCAGGCATACACATGGTATTAATGGAGTCAGTGGTCTCAGGGCTAAGTAACAGCTCAACTGCCCCCAGGATATTGATAGAGATATTGACAGGGAGATTGACAGGCTGTGTTGATGCTGTCGGAGTCATTTGCTCAGTCGTTTGAGCCAAAGTGTTATATAATAAAGGTGTCAAATTTCTGTAATTTGACTTGCACCTACTGTTATTACTACGGCAGCGAAGGATTTAATGGTTCGCAGGGCAATAACTACCCTGATTTTATTTCGGGCAGTACGCTATACAATTTGTTCTCCTTTGCAAGAAGAACTGCGGGGGAGCTTGGAGTAGAAGATGTCCAGTTTTGCTGGTATGGCGGTGAGCCAATGTGTGTCCCCATCAGGGATTTCCGTGAAATGTTGGAAATGCAGCGGGGTGTCTTTGGCTCATCTTCTTCAATTAAGCTCAACAATACCATTCAGACAAACGCCACAAGATTACCACTGACTGGGCAAAAATGTTGAAAGAGTTTGATATGGGCATTGGCGTAAGCATAGACGGACTCGGCAGCGATCATAATAAAAACAGGAAGTCTGCAAGCGAGGCTGATTTAAAAGGGTCCTGCATGACCTGAATATTTTAAAGAAAGAAGGTAACAACTACTCTGCCCTCACAGTAGTGGACTGCAGCCACAGCCTCCTGCCTCTTAGTGGTTTGCCACTGTGCATAACACCAATGGAACTCTCTCTGCGAAGGATATGCAGCTGTTTTGAAAAGCACTCCGGCCCTGTGCAGTGCATCTACTTCGATGTCTTAAAAAAAGATGAACCTCACAGGTCAGTGATAGACAGGACAAATATCGGAATAGATTCCCAAAAAGGAAGTCAGTGTCAGGACTGTGACGCAAATGACCACTGCAACGGGATTCCAGAGTGGTACTGGAAAACCTACGAAGGGGTAGAATCACTTGCAATTAATCTGCTCGAATAACTTCATTACATTTAAAATCGGTAGCCTTTGAAAACTATGAGGGACTCAATCACTGCAGGACATGAAAAAGATGATGCAGTCGGTAACATACGCATTAACAGTGAGGAGGAAGAAAGATGGCAGAAGAAAAAAAGGAACAGTGGCTTAATTACCTAGCCATGACTACCGTACTGTTTGCAGTGCTGGCTACACTGTCCACATTTAAAGGAGGCGACTACTCGACAAAATCGGTGCTTATGCAGTCTCAGGCATCCAACCAATGGGCATACTATCAGTCAAAAAGTATCAAGGCATACATCAAAGAGCTTCAAACTGATTCCCGTCTGGATATCTGACTTGGGTTTTTGGTAAATAGGCACATATGGGGGTATGTATTGCCTGAAGAAGTAGTCTTTATACTGGGCAGCAGTTCAGCTTAAAATCGGTAAATACGCGAGAAGTCAAATAACTCGGTAAAAATACCTGAAAACCCATATTCTACTCTGCACAGGACAAATCCCTGCACAGCCGTTTTCATTATTGACATTAACTGCTGATAAATGCTTTCCTATAGAGTATGCTGGGGTATGCTATATAATATGCGAGGTAAGTTTATGAACATATCGGGCAGTTTGCCAAAGGTCAAAAGGGTGTCTGAAAGGCTGGATGCAGCGCCGCATAAGCCGTGTTTAGGCTCAGAAAGGGGTTTTACCCTCATTGAAATACTCATAGTTGTAATGATAATCGGTCTTATTGCTTCTTTGATAGCGCCGAATATTTTAAATCGCTTTGAGAGTTCGAAAGAGCAGCTTACCACCGCCCAGATAGAGCTTCTGTCAACATCTGTGCAGTCGTTTTATCTTGATGTCGGCAGATGTCCAACTACCCTGAATGAGCTTATTTCCTCTACAGATAAGCACTGGCGCGGCCCATATCTTTCAAAGCAGGTTATCCCCCAGGACCCCTGGCACAGAGACTACCAGTATAAGTGCCCGGGTGAGCATGGTCGTTTCGATATATTCTCTCTCGGCCCAAACGGCAAGATTGATGACAAGATCATCAAGAACTGGTAGCCACAACCCAGGCTCCCACCAGGGTGTTATCAAATGCTAATAGGGCAGTTGTTATCTGAACTCTTCGGCATCGGCAACAGCGAAATAGATAAGGCCCTTGAACTCCAAAAAGAAGTCGGCGGCTATATAGGGCAAATACTGATTAGCATGGGAGCGGTTAATGAAATCCAGCTTATGGCTGCCCTGTCTAAGCAGCTGGGCATCCCTCTGTTTGACAAAGAATCTCATTCTGAGATAAATACAGATTTTTACGCAAAGATTGCCGGTCTAATAGACACCGAATATCTCTTAAGGCAAAACTATCTGCCCATCGCGGCTGAATTCACCGAAGGACAGGAAGACACACCCATCAGGTGCCGCTCTATTGTCTTTATCACTAATGATCCACTGAAGTCATCAGTCTTAGATTATGCCTCAAAGGTGCTTGGCTGCTACCCTGTCCTTATGCTTGCAGTCGGGCAGGTGATAAACGAGCTGGCAAGACCGCTTCATACATTCGACAAAGACCTTGTCTCGCTTACCGTTGACGACAACCCCGAACTGCTCAGGGAAATGGCCTCAGAAGCACCGGTGATTAAGTTCCTCAACAATGTACTGAGTAATGCCGTAGAGCTTAGGGCGTCGGATATTCACATGGAGCCCTCAGAGTCATCATGCCGCATTAAGCTCAGAATCGACGGCGTGCTGCATGAGTCCGAGACTGTAAACGAGAAACTCTTCCTTGCCCTTGTCTCCCGCGTTAAGCTCCTTGCACGGTTGGACATTGCCGAGAAGCGGCTGCCCCAGGACGGAAAGTTCAGCACCAAAATCTCCGCAACCCTGATTGATGTCCGCGTCTCCTCCATACCGTTTGCCATTGGCGAGGGCGTGGTGATGAGGCTCTTATACAGGGAGCGCCTGACCTTTGACATAACAAAGCTGGGAATAGAAAAGGATGTTGCCCCGACAATCCTTGAGTTAATCAACATGCCCTATGGGATATTGCTGGTTACAGGACCAACAGGCTCAGGCAAGACCACATCACTCTACTCAATGCTGTCGAGTTTGGATAAAAAAGAAAAAAAGATAATCACCGTCGAAGACCCGGTGGAGTATAAAATCGACGGGATAAATCAGATACAGGTCAAGGACGAGATAGGCCTGTCCTTTGCGGCCTGTCTGAGGTCAATACTGAGGCATGACCCCGATGTTATCATGGTTGGTGAGATAAGAGACCCCGAAACTGCCGCCGTTGCCGTGCAGTCAGCCCTCACAGGACACCTTGTCCTGTCTACACTTCATACGAACGATGCCCCGAGCAGCCTGTTCAGGCTTATTGAGATGGGCCTTGAGGGGTATCTCTTAAACGCATCGATTCTGGGCATCATAGCACAGAGGATTATCAGGCGAAACTGCCAGTTTTGTTCCAAGCCGGTTGACCCGTCAAAGGCACTCCTGGATAAGTATCCTATTATGCAGCTCTATGAAAAATATAGGGACGCCTTAGGGCTGACATTCGATATGAGGCGCGGCACAGGCTGCCGTAAGTGCGCTGGCACTGGTTACCGCGGCATGATTGCCGTATATGAGGTGTTTAAATACACGGAAGACCTGAAAGAGCAATTCCTGAAGGAGCAGTCCATAATCTCAATGAGGAGATCACTTGTAGAAAATCACGGCTTCAGGTCATTAAGAGAAGACGGCCTGTTAAAGGTAATCGCCGGTACGACAACGGTGGAAGAGGTTCTCAGGGTCTCGTGACAAACTATAAGTACCTCTGTGTCGATCAAACAGGCAAGGAAATCACCGGCTCTATTGCGGTAGCGGATGCTAAGGCGGCACGCCTCAAGCTTAAAGACAAGGGTCTGATGGTAGTATCACTTGAGGCGGCTGCCGCGCCACGGACTGCCTTCAGCTTTAAGAGCAAAAAAATAAAGGACTCAGATATCTACAACATGGCCAGAGAACTAAGCGTACTGCTTAAGGCAGGACTTAGAATCGATAACTCCCTTGAGACCATAGTCGGCACCATATCAAACACAGCCATGAGGGAGAGTCTCAACAATGCCCTCAAGGACATCAGGGCAGGCAAGAGCGTTGCAGAGTCATTTGAAAAAGGCGGACTTTTTAATACGCTCATGGTGTCGCTGATACGTGTCGGTGAGAGCGTGGGTAACCTGCGCATGTCCTTTGAACAGGTAGCCTCGCACTTGCAGTTTCAGATACAGTTCAGGGCGGAGATCAGAAATGCGCTGACTTATCCAATTTTTCTTATATTTGCCAGTTGTGTTACCCTTTTTGTCATGTTCAAGTTCATTATCCCGAAGTTTTTTACCGTCTTTGGGCAGGACCAGTTGAAGAGCCTGCCGTTTGCCTCAAAGGTGATGCTGCAAGCGTCTGATTTTTTGAACATAAAGGTCTTTATTGTTGCCTTAGCAGCGGGCGCATTGATTTATAAACTGGTTGACATGAAGAAATTAATCCATGCCGGTTATGCCTATGCCCTGTCGATTCCCCTGATGAGGGGTATGATAATAAATCTTGAGCTGTCGAGATTTTCTTATTCTATGTATACGATGCTATCAAGCGGGATAGAGTTTATCAAGGCGTTGAGGTTTTCCATAGACCTGATACAAAATGTCAAGGTAAAGCAGTCCATTGAGCCGTCAATAAAGCTGATAAAAGAGGGCAGGCCGATAGGGGAGGTGTTCTCACAGGTCGAGCTGCTGCCTGAGATAGCTGCCAATATGATAACGGTGGGGGAGAAAAGCGGCAATATGAAGGAGATATTTCTGGAGCTTTTTAACGTATTTGACGATAGATTCAAAAGGACGATTAAAAGGATAGTCATTCTGGTAGAACCGCTGATTATAACGGTGATGGGGGCGGTGGTGGCCTTTATCGTCATATCCATGATACTTACTGTTATGAGCGTGGGGAACATTAAGTTTTGAGGCGTCAAGAGGGGTTTACCCTTATAGAGTTACTGATAGTGACGGCGTTAATTGCCGTGGTGCTGGCAGTAGCAGTTCCATTTTCGATACATATGTACAAGAGATATGCCTCATCACTTGATGCAGAGCGTCTGCTCATTCTTGTGACTCAGGTTCAGCGGGAGGCGTTTCTGACCGGACAGGAGATATACATAAAGGCCGTCGATGGGATACTCTATGCCAATGACGTACCCTGGCCGATTGTGGACAAGTCTGATGAAAAGAATCCCAACCCTCAGCTCTCGGCATACGTATCTATGGAGCGCCCCGTGATGTTTTTTAACAATGGTACGACAAGCGGCGGCAATATCGATGTGTACGTAAAGGACATAAAATTTACTGTGGAGATTTTTGCCCCGCTGGGTAATATCTCAATGAACTGAGGTGGATAAAGCAATAGATAAACATGACCGTGAGGACGGCTTTCTGGTAATAGAAATTCTGATAGCCGGTCTGATATTAACGGCAAGCATAGCCTCTACGATGTACCTGTTTCGTATTGGATTTGAGTCGCTGGCAAGGGTGAAAGGTTCAAATATTATTTCGTCTAAAGTACCGCAGGCTGTAAACTATCTCAGGGCATTCGCCGTGAAAAGCGCACACGGTAAGGGCTCACTTGGCGATGGAGTAGATATCTCATGGGATACGGAACTTCAGCGCCAGGGGACGCCGTCAATCCTCATAAACGCCCCAACGCAGTACGACATCTACCTCTACAGGGTAGACTTTAAACTAACTTATGACACACTTTCACGGGACTACCGTATAGTCCTGTTTAAGTATAAGCCGAAGTCGGGCAACTCAGATGACATCCCGTAGGGGTTTTACGCTCATAGAGGTAGTTGTGGCAACGGCGATATTCACGTCTATGGTGCTTTTATCGACGGCGGCGCTGAATCAGGGGTTTAAGCAGTACAAGACTGTTATGGAAGAAGGTGTGAATCTCTGGCGTGTGGCGCGGAGTTTTTGGATACACAAGAGTGCCGCCGGGATGCTGTTTTACTACATAGACGAGGGAAAACGCAGGGAATGGTATCCTTATTACGTCTGTAACTCTGATGTGATAAGCTATGTCAGCGCATCTCCTATGGCCGACAACGTGCCCGTTGTGGCGTGGATAGTCAGGGAGAGGCACGAGGACAACTATAATGTAGTATACTATGAGCTTCCTGTATATGTAAAAAAGCAGGAAGAGCTGGAAAAAGATTATCAAAGCGGCAATTATAAAAAAGGAAACTCTTTTGTTATAATTGAAAACGTGAGCGATGTGCGCTTTGAAAGCTATGTCGAAGAACCACTGACGAAACTCTGGGACTGGAGCCGTGAGTATTATGGGAAAGTCGGAGGGAAGCTGCCCAAGTACATAAGGATAGCCTATAAAAAGGATGGACGCTTAAATGCCCTGTTGTTAAGTGTGGCGACCAATGCGACGATTTACCAGAATCCAAACATGATCTAATGATACGACCGAAACTTATAGAAATAAATGAGGGCGGCTCGGCTGTTCTTTTGACCATATTCTTGGCCTCGATAATAATAATCGTGGGGATTGCCTTTAACTGGCTGGTGAAAGAACACGTCAAGACAGCAGAGGTGTTAAAAGAAAAGGCTGAGGCGATGACCACAGCCATATCTGTGTTCGATACCCTGCTCTATACGCTCTTGACAGGCACGCTTGGTACTAACAGGATACACGTCTCTGACAGCACAATCATGGGGCTTGATAAAATCCCTATTAACAATAAGCCAATAAAGATACGGGACGACATAACAATAAACGTGCAGGACACAAACGGCAGGATATCTGTTTACTCCGGCGCTGACAGCGATTTTTCGAGGCTGGTCAAACTTATGGATGAAAAAAGCAATGTCACGGTTATCACAGGCTCAATCAACGACTGGATTGACGGCGACGACATAACTAGGCCCTCTGGTGCCGAGGCTGAGTACTACAGGGGTATCGGGATGCCCTATACCCCCAGGAATTTCTCCATGCAGTATATGGAAGAGCTGCTGCTGATCAGGGGGATGAGCTGGGAGTTATACAAGAAGGTTAAACCGTATATTACTATTTTCCCAGGCACGTCGGGGTTTAACCCGGCCACTGCCGAACCTGTGGCAGTAATTGCGTCCCTCGATATAAGCGAGGAAAGCAGGAAAATCCTTGCTGAATATATAGACAAGGGGCTGGAGATTCCAGATGAGTTATTTTATAACCTTACAGGAAGGAGAATCCGCAGCCTTGAGTATGACTTATTTCAGCCGTCGCGTTATCTGGAGGTCACGGTGACCTATGGACTATCAAAGAATCTCTATACGATAAACGCCGGGCTGGGGCTGCGCCCGACTGCCTCTGCCCCCTATGCGCTGTACTACTGGAAGGAGGGCTGAGAGACTTGAAGGCACTTGCGCAACTGCTTAAGACTTCCAATAATATATCTGGCAATAATATATCCGGTAATATATCTGGGGCAAAGCCCACAACCAGCGGGCACGGGCAGCTCATGGTCTGCTATGCCCGTGTGGACGGCTGCGATTTCTATAAGGTATCGAAGTCAGGCATAAGCACAGCCACAGGCAGGGCGTCTTCGATGGTTAATAAACTAACGGGGAAAAACGTCCTTGTGATTGGCAGGGAGCTGCTCTACTATTGGAGAGAAAAATATCCGCCTCTATTACAGAAAACTCAGAAGAACCTAAGTGGAATCATATCTAACGATATTACAGACATGTTCCCTATGCTTTCCAACCCAGCGTTCCGCTTTAGTGTCTTTGAGTCCCATGCAAACTACACGCTCGTGGATATCTGGGCGTGGGAGAGCCGTATGGTGGAGGGGCTTGCAAAGGATTTTTATTATAACTACCTTGTCCCCGAGGATTTGTTGTTTGTATCAGTGGAACCAGAGGCCACAATATATGCCGCAGGGGAGAAGATTTATGCGTTTGCACATGGCCCAAAGGGTTTTATTGGTTTCCGCAGTCTTACCTCTCCTCTTAGTGAAAGCGCTGTAGAGGTCTTTTTGCGTGGACTTGGGGCTTACAGGCAGCTAGTGAGGCGTATAAACGTGTACGGGATAGATTTTATGCCGGGTGGCGCTGTCATGGACATCCCCATAAATACCATAGATGACAACGGATTTCCTGCTGCCTTAAGAGGCATAAGCACCTTTAAGCTGACCCCGTTTAAGACCAGGACATGGCACTCGGCGCTTAACACGGAGCTGCTCTTCAGGGTTGCCCTGTATTCAATGGCGGCGTATCTGGTTTCGTCCTATCTGTCGATAAAGAAACTTGACATGTCTCTTGAGGACATTGAAATGGAAACCACAAAGACGACAAAAAAGATAAACGAACTTGCTGAACTGCAAGACAAAGATGTAACAGCCAAGCTGCTCATTGCCCTTGCCAAAAAGGTGAGCGACTTCACCCCGCCTCTTGATGTCCTTGAGGTTCTCACCAGGGTAATTACCGACGGCGCTTATGTAACACAGTTGAATATAAATAACAGAAACGTAGATGTCAACATAGTCTCAGCCGACCCATCTGGGGTGATAAGCAAACTGAGCAGCTTAAAAGAGGTTGAAGCGGTAAAACTCGTAGGGGAACCGGCCAGAGAAGGCCAGACCTACAGGTTTCGTCTATCCATAGATATGCGTGAAGTAATATCAGGGGATTCCAATAGCTCATCTAGCTCACCAACCCCTGTTATTATCACAACGCCGTCTGTACCACAGGCTACCGCGTTGCAGGGGGCTTTCAGCAGGACATCAATCCCTGCTGCCGTAATAAATGCTAATCCAAATTCTGTCGGGGCGCCCGCGGGTCTTACAAATATGGCATCAAGCCCTGCGGCAATAATAAAAACTGATAAGATATTTTAAAGGGACACCGATAATAGAAAAAATGAATATATCAGGCAGTAATTTTAAAAAGATGGGATTATACCTGCTGATAATCTTATCGATAGCCAGATTTGCAGTAGTGCCTGCAAAGATGGCGGTAGCGAAGAAAACGGCCCTAGTAGAGGACTACCTTACTACCTATGCCTCGAAATCGGATTTGCTTCAAAGATACCTCGCGGTTGACACAAAAGACGACCCCGAAATAAGTAATGAACTGGCTGCCCTGGTCTATCCAAAAGGAAGTAACAGGACGGCAATACAGACCGAGATAGTAAATCTGCTGACGAAGACCGCAGAGGCAAATGGACTGTCTGTGCAGAACTTTCAGCTTATCGAAGGTACTGAGGACACATTATTAACTGAGCCGTCAGTGCTGGTCAGGGTTGCGGGGCAGCTCAGGCCGATATATGGATTATTTAAGGCCATTCAGAGCGCCAAACCGCTGCTAAGGATAAAAAGCGTAGAGATAAACGTCCAGGACAAGGGCTACATAGCCAAGATTGTAGTAACAGGGTATATAAGGAAGATATGACAGTCATCGGCGGAAAAGGTGCGGCAAGGGCTGCTGAATATGTGGCATGGGTGAAAAGAAATGCCAAAGACTTAATTATTATAGTATTAATTGCGGCGGGAATACCGCTTATGATTGTAAAAAACCCTGAAATAAGTTATAATGCTAGGGGCAGAGATATGGAAAGTATCCAGAATAATAAGAAAAGGACATTGGCTCTTATCCTGGAGACATCAAAAAGAGACTACAAAGAGATATTCAGGAAGAATGTTTTTACAGCCGACGGGAAATATCCCCCAGACCCGCTGCAAAAAGGTGACACAAAGAAGACATATAAGCTGATAGGGGTTCTTTCGTCTCAGCAGAAAGTAGCAGTGCTTTTAGATAATGAAGGCCAGTACCATTACAGGCGGGAGGGGCAGTCCCTGCCCGGTGACAGTAGTGAAACCCTTGTAAGTGAGCTGACAATGACCTCTGTGACGCTGAAAAATCAGGAAGGTGAGATAAAATTAAAAATATTCTCTGTAAAAAAGTAAAATTACTGACATATAACCTTAAACATGCGAGATATATTTGGTATTCGGCACTGCTGGTGTTGGTATTATTCACAACGGTCTCATGTGTTACCGACCGAAGATCCACTAAGATGACAACGATGGCAAATCTGCTGGAGCTGCCTCATAAGACTGTGGTATCAGGTGATAACACCACAACCGGAGGCGATAACACGACTGAAAAGTATAAGTCATTAGACATACTTGGTGAAAAACCGCCCATTCACAAACCTGTTGAGATAGAAACTCCGTCTTTTGAAAAGGCAGAGTCCAGGGCGGCAGCGATGCAGCTTGAGCCGATAGATACGTCTAAGCTTGTGCTGGAGGAAAAACCGGTACTAATAAATGTTGACGGGATGCCGCTGTCAGATTTCATAATCCACGCGGTGGGAGAGGCCCTGAGGGTGACGTTTTTTATTGATGAGGCGGTAAAGTCAATGAAAAACCCCGTTACGCTGCACATGGCACAGGAAATGCCTGCGGCCAGGGCGCTGGAGATAGTGGTAGAGCTGCTGAGACAACAGGGACTTCTTGTTGGCGCTAAGGCCGGAAGCCTCTATATACTAAAGCCCGGGGAGGGCGGAGAGCCGGTAGATGTCCGTGTAGGCAGGAATGTCCCGGTAAGCTCGGCAAAGATAGTCCAGATAGTGGCGTTGAAATATATAAGCGCCGTTGAGATGTCAACGCTGATAGCTGATTTTTATAAGACCAATCTTGTAGTAAAGCCATATACTAAGGAAAATGCCATGCTGATAACCGGCCCTGCGGCAACGATACGAGAATGTCTAAATCTGGTAGATATAATGGATGTGCCCTATCTGAAACAGAAACGGGTGATTCTCCTGAAATTAACGTTTTGGAAGCCGGAGGAGTTTGTTACCCAGATGGCTGCAATACTCAATGGACTTGGGGTTGGCACATCAACAAATCCGAAGGAACCAGGGGTGACATTCATAGCTATAAAGTTCTTAAACAGTGTCCTTGCGGTAGCGCCGGATGAGCAGTCCGCCCAGCTTGTGATGCAGTGGAAGGAGCGCCTGGATACGGCAGAGTCTGCTGGCTCAGGGGAAAAGACATTTACATATTTTCCGAAATTCTCAAGGGCTACAGAGCTGGTAGATACCATTCAGAGGCTCTACGGGATAAAGACCCCAACAGCTCAAACACCTGCAACCGGCACTAAGACTGTCTTGGATAAGGAGAGTAAATCATCGACTGAGTTTGGTTCAACAAAGGCCTCAGCCACAACATCTCAGTCATCTGGGTCAGCGGCTGCAACAACAGCCAAGTCCATGCTTTCAAATGCAGTGTCACCGACTGCAGCAACCGGTGCTGCCACAGGCGCTGCGATAATAACCCTGCCCAATGCCCCTGACGTACAGATAAGGATCACATCGGACGACAAAAGAAACGTCATAATCATGATGACCACACCATCGATATATAGGAGCCTGCTAAGTTTGTTGAAAGAAATAGATACGCCCCCCAGACAGGTCTTGATAGAGGGGACGGTAGCAGAGTTGTCCATTGATGAATCAAATGAACTGGGGTTTGAGGGGCTGATAAAAGGGAGGATGATGGGAGGCAATTTTGCCGTCTCAACGCTTTCTAAGCTGGGTGCTTCGGCGACAGGCACAGTCTTTAATTTCCTGACAGACCATAATAATGCTGCAATGGTGCTTGATTTGCTTGCAAAAGAAAATAAATTAGAGATACTCATGAGACCACATCTCATGGTAATGGACAATCAGGAGGCGACTATTCAGGTAGGAGACGATGTACCGGTAATATCCAGCGAGGTGTCGTCCTCAGACGTTACAAGCACAGCGTCAAACCCAAGCATACTGAGAAACGTCCAGTACTTAAATACCGGTCTTATATTAATGATTAAGCCGACAATAAACGCAGATGGACTGGTAACGCTTGAAATAACTCAGGAGGTCAGCGAGGCCCAGACCAATGCAACATCAAATATAGACTCACCAACAATAAGAAAAAGAAAAGTTAAGACCATGGTGGTTGCTGGCAACGGTCAAACGGTAATACTTGGGGGAATAAGGAGCAAAAAGCTCAGTATGACTGAAAATAAAATCCCCCTTCTTGGAGATATTCCAATACTAGGCTATGCATTTAAGAGACAGTCAGAGGAGGTTAAAAGGACGGAATTACTTGTTTTTATAACACCGAGAATCCTGACAAACACAGATGACGCCCATAATATAGCAAAGGAAATAGGTGAGCGCTTTGAATGGTTTAATAAATAATCCCGTTATGCACGCTGTAAATGTGGGCTATGAGAAAATCCAGCAGGAAATATAGGTGCCGGAGATAATATTTGAGGTGCAGAGGCAAATAAAAACTTAAGTTTTAATTCTCAATATCCGATAAAGGTATTAAATGGAGAAAGGGAAGGCAGAAGTCCATAAAGGAGGTGGGATTGCTGTACAAGGACAGAGGCCTAAACCGCAGGATGCTAAACAGAGAGTGCAGGATGTGTGAAATAGTAATGGTTCCTTTGAATGTTCTAAAATTCTAGCGTGTTAGGTATTGACAAAAGAGTTGGCAATATGTATACTAAGCGCGTGATTGTGTTGGACACAACGCAAAAGAAAAAACTCATTAAAGAGTGAGGAGCTAATGGTGGAAAAGGGGGTGTTTAGGAAATAGATAGAGAGAGAAGCAAAAGATGTAAAGAACACAACGAAAGATATAGAGATGCCTGCATGGCAGGGAGAGCATTTACACACTTGTTAGACAAAAAGAAAGACAAGGAGGATAATGATGAAGAAAAGTATAGTATATTTAATGATAGCGGCAGTGGTTTTAACCGGGCTGTTTATGTGGGGAGGTAACCAAGGTAAGGTATATGCAACCATGGGTGACAACGTAACATATACTTTCCCATATTTGACGAGCAGCAGTGACAAGCCGGTATACTGTATGTTGTCCAACATGACGCAAGATAACGCGACGATACATTTCTATGTATTAGCAGACACCGCAGTAATAACAACGTCAACGTCACAACTGTCTGACGTAGTAGGTACTTCCGCGTATGTATATGGCTATCAAACGCGAATGATATCTTTTGACACATTGAGTATTAACTTGGACGGTACGTCAATTGGTAGTCTGTCAGGTAAAGTCAATGCAAGTTCAAACTATTCAGGTAGTGTTAGGCTTACCCAGGTGGCAGCTGCAAATTATGATGGCGATGGTTCTAACGTAGTGAAATGGGGTAATGCCCAAGCCGTTGCATGGTCATGTGGAAATCTACCTATGGCATGTTTCCAGGGCACAACAAGCCCAAAGAGAAATCTCGTTGGATATATGTGTTCTGACGAATCGATGAGGAGAAGTTTGGCTAGTACTGTTGCTACAGGCGCCAGCTCTTCAAATGCGCTTAACAAGATATACACGTATTAAGCAGTGAGTGAAAGGGATACTGAGATGTTTATGCTCATAGAGTGTAAGTGTCGGAATTTAAGGACTGCTGAGTAAAGAGATTTATAAATAAGGAATAACGTTAAGGAGGAAATGATGAAGAAAAGTTTTTTATATCTAATGCTGGCGGTCGTAGCGTTGAGCGCGATGTTTATGTGGGGAGGAAAGGGGCTACATGCAGGTATTAATGACAATGTAACGTACACATTGCCTTACCTGACTACGGCAACAGATAAACCAATCTACTGTATTATCTCTAACCGGACGATGGACAACGCCTCAATACACTTTTCTGTAACTGCGAACTCAGCGTTGAACGTAAATTCAACATGGCAGAACTATAATACACTGAGTAACTATGCAATAGTGTATTCGCATCAGACACGTATGTTATCCTTTGAGGGACTTGATGTAAACCTCGACGGTTTGACAATGGGCAGCGTGGCCGTTGTTATGGCAGCCAACCAGTCTTATGGCGGCAGGATCAAGTTAGTACAGTCAGGTGTACTTGGAGGTTCCGGTACGTACAATACATGGTCATGTGCGGATTTACCTATGGCATGTTTTCAGGGCACAACAAACCCAAAACGTAACCTTGTAGGCTATGTTTGCTCAGACTTATATTCACCAATGACACCAAAGCAGCATTTCACATATTAGTTAAAGTACGTTAAAAGGGGCAGCGCCTTAAGGCTGCCCCTTTTTTTTTGGGGTGCGCTCGGCACGGGCACAGACTTGTGGTGGAACTCTACTACGGTGGTTGATAGTGCCAACCGTTAGCCAAAGGCAAGGGTGTCTGTAGTGAGGCGGAATCAATGGAAGCGCTCGCAATTACCATTGCTCTGTGGTGATTTAACTTTGGTATATGTGTGTTCAATATCCTCGACAGTTTAGATGCAATTCTTAATCGCGGTGTTCTCTTACACCCTTGTATTCAGAACCTCTGTCTGTGACTATCCTCAGCAGTTTAACCTCCTGCTCCTCGTAAAATGGGAGAACTTTGTCATTCACAATATCGGCTGCTACGAGAGGGTCATAAAGCTTGCCGAAGGCTACTTTAGAGAAGGTATCTCGTCTGCTGATAGATTCTAATTCCATTTCTAAATCAATGATGAACTAATAATCCAGGGCCAAGCCACGATGGAGCGCACTCTTTCCTTTGTGT
>JAMOAZ010000018.1:0-59226 GCA_039908505.1 Nitrospirota bacterium | reverse complement strand
ATGAAAAATCCTCTGCAAACATACTCGTAGATAAGTCAACGGCAAGGGCTATGTCTATGCCTTTTGTATCAACTGTGTCTTTTCAAGCTTATCTATTTCGGCGTAGATTTTCTTTAACGAATCGAAGTCTGTTGCCCTGAAGTACTGCCCGCCGGTAAGTATTGCTATATCAGTAAGTGTGTCGTCGTCTACGTCAATTTCAACCTCCTGATAGACGGTATTGCCAAAGACATCTTTCACTGGATATGGGGCAGGGCCTTTGGAGCCTGCGCCAATCGTATAGACCCTGATGTTCAGCGCCCGTGCGGCCTCGGCTGCCGTCATTGGGGAGATTGTCCCAATGTTGTTTCTGCCGTCAGTGAGCAGTATAACTACCTTTGATGATGCCTTTGTGTCCTTTATCCTGTTGAGGGCAGCAGCAAGGCCGTTTCCTATGGCCGTACCGTCTTCAAGCATCCCGATGTAGATTCGTTTCAGATTCTCAAGCAGATAGTTATAGTCCGTCGTAAGCGGGCTTGCCGTATATGCCCTCCCGGCAAAGGCCACCATTGCGATTCTGTCGCCGTGTCGATTCTTTATAAAATCCCTCACAACTTCCTTTACGGCATCAAGCCGGTTTTGCCGCTTGCCTTTGTATGAAAAATCCTCTGCAAACATACTCGTAGATAAGTCAACGGCAAGGGCTATGTCTATGCCTTTTGTATCAACTGTGGTCTCTTCAAGCCGTTTTTGTGGTCTTGCAAGGGCAATAACCACTAGGACAACGGCAAGAATCCTTAATATCACCAGATATTTTGAAGCCACTGCCCTGAATGTCGCCGGGATACCTGCTAAAAGCTCACTCGTTGAGAACCTGAGAGCGGGTATGGATGTATTTCTTAACCTCAGAGCAAACAAGCCTAACACTATGGGGATTAATAACAGTACCAATGGGTCATAAAACAAAAAAGCCCCGTTGTGAAATTGCAGCCCGTTTAATAATGGCAGACCTCTGATATAATCTAACATATATAATCTAACATTGCTGGCATTCTAAGGGAACTCCCAGGGCAATTGCATTAGAAACTTGCAATAGTAACTTCCTCTCCTGGATTCCCGCTTTCGCGGGAATGACAGAATAAAAATATAGAAATAATAGACAATGCTTGAACAATTGAATACCTAAATATAGCATTTCCTTCTCTTTTTTGTCATTCCCGCGAAAGCGGGAATCCAGGAAACCATTGGTCAGAGCCAAATGATAGGCAATTCCTGCCTGATTTTTCAAATGCGGTTGCCCTGAGGGAACTCCCTCGTTTCATCTATGAATTTTCTTGCCGAGATAAAACTCCCCTGAATCTCATCAAAGGACGGCCCGTATTTGGCAAATTTGACCATATCAGACCTGTTCAGGAAATCCTTTAACAGCTCCTTGTGAGCCCCTGATAGTTCCTCAGAGCCTCGTACCATAAACAAAAACTCCTCTGTGGTCATCTCAGGGGCCTTGAGCTTAAACCTGTCTTCGATATAGTATCTTACAATAGAGGAAAGCTCTGTAAAATACTCTTTTATCAACCCTGATTTGTCTAGGTTTTTTTCCTTCAGCCTCTGAAGCGCCTCATATGCGGTTTCATGCGCGCGGCGCGGCGGTGGGGGTAGCGCTTTTTTCCCCTTCCTTCGTTTTACTAAGTAATAAATCAGGGCGGCAACGGCTGCCGTTAGAAGCGCTGCCGCAATGATAAAATATAAATTACGCCTGCCCGTGTCCTCCTCAGGGCCTTTTATGCCTGCTATCTCAAGCGTATCGTTATCAAAAAGCGTACTGTGGATTGTGACGTTAACTGGCGGCACGTCCTGCTCTTTCGATATACCGGCAACTTTATACTTTACCCTATAGCCGCTTAAGACATATTCACCAGGAACAAATCCCCTCATCACGTACTGCATGGTGTATTCATTATTAAATAACCCGCGTGTTACAAGGGTGGACTTTACAAGCGTAAGGTTATCGGCGTCAGGTACGGGAAACTCCACGTCTTTAGCATTTTTTACGGCTATCGAATAAAGAAATCTCTCACCTATGGCAACGGTGTTTTTAAACACCGAGACGGTTACGTTATCAGGGGCGCCTGCCGCCGCACCTGCCATAAGATAAATCACAAATATAGTCAGTACTGCCTTTGACGCCATATAATCAAAAGTAATCAGCGATTGAGTCTCCTTTCTCTCATCCTGAAAAATCTTATCAGGGTCTTAATATATGGCACATCCGTGGTAATCTCTATGTGGTCAATGCCGCTTGCTGTAAAGAGGCGCTTGCGCTGTTCAAAAATCCTTGTGGCCTGCTCCCTGTACTTATTTCTTACTGCAGCACTTGATGTATCAACAACAAATAGTTCCCCAGTCTCGGCGTCCTCAAGCGTGATAATCCCAACATTGGGCAGCGCCAGTTCCACAGGGTCGGTAAGCGTTACGGCTATAACATCATGCCGTTTGTTGGCAATTGACAGTGCCTTAGCGTACTTTGCAGCATGGAAATCTGAGATAATAAACACGACAGCCCTCCGGCTGCTGACTTTATTCAGATACTCTATGGCCGCTGCAATATCAGTGCCCTTGCCTTGCGGCTTGAGATACAGGGATTCTCTGACCACCCGCAGCACGTGCTTAAGGCCCTTGGCAGGAGGTATATATTTTTCTACCTTGTCTGTGAAGGCGATAAACCCTACCTTGTCGTTATTTCTAACGGCAGAGAGGGCAAGCACAGAGCTGAGTTCTGCGGCCAAATCCCGCTTTAGCCGCGTAGTAGTGGCAAAGACACAGGAGCGCGAAAGGTCAAGCAGAAATATTATTGTAAGCTCACGCTCTTCGACGAACTTTTTGATAAACGGCTCACCCATTCTTGCCGTCACGTTCCAGTCTATGGAGCGAATATCGTCGCCGGGGCTGTACTGGCGCACCTCGTCAAACTCCATGCCGCGGCCTTTGAACACGCTTCTGTAGTGACCGGTAAAGAAATCCGCTGCCATGCGGCGTGTCTTTATCTCCACCCGGCGGATGTTTTTAATTACATCGGTTGGAAGCATGGCCGTATGGTTTTATGGGACTTCCACTTCTTCGAGTATGCGGTTGACGATTGTCTCAGATGTCTTGTCCTCGGCCTCAGCCTCATAGCTTATAATGACACGGTGTCTTAAGACATCAGGGGCAATGGATTTAACATCCTGCGGCGTAACAAAACCCCTGCCCTGGATAAAGGCATATGCCTTTGCAGCAAGGGCAAGGTAAATCGTAGCGCGCGGTGATGCCCCGTACTGGATAAGCCCTGAGAGCTCACCAAGTTTATAGTCCTGCGGCACTCTTGTGGCAAAGACAATATCAACAATATATTTTTCTATTTTCTCATCCATATAGACCTCATCTATGACCATACGCGCGTTCATAATATCGGCAGGGGTTATGACGGCAGAGGCCCTGACCTCCCTGGAGGTAAAGGCCATGCGTCTGAGGATTTTCCTTTCTTCAATCTTATCTGGATATGTCATTTTCACCTTGAGCATGAACCTGTCGGTTTGGGCCTCAGGCAGCGGGTATGTGCCTTCCTGCTCGATAGGGTTTTGAGTTGCCAGGACTAAGAACGGTTCTTTAAGTTTATAGGTGTTGTCACCGATGGTCACCTGGCGTTCCTGCATTGCTTCAAGCAGCGCACTTTGCACCTTGGCAGGGGCGCGGTTGATTTCATCGGCAAGGATGATATTAGAAAAAACAGGCCCTTTTTTGGTTGAAAATGTCCCGTCTTTTGGGTTATAGACCTGAGTGCCGACTATATCAGCAGGCAGGAGGTCGGGTGTAAACTGGATACGCCTGAAGTCTGTCTTAATCGCCTGAGCAAGGGCCTTAACTGCTGTGGTCTTAGCCAAACCAGGCACACCTTCAAGCAGCACATGACCGTTTGCCAGTATCCCCACGAGCAGCCGCTCAAGGAGATATTTTTGCCCCACAATTATCTTTTCAAGCTCCGATAAGAGCAGGCTGATAAATGCGCTTTCCCTTTTAACCTTCTCGTTGATAAGTACAATGTCCTTGTCGGCCATCCCTACTCTAAGCCTCCTGTTCACCTAAATATATAGCTGTTGTGTCTATTTCGAGGTCATTGTCCATATGCCGTCCCATGGTCCTTCCGGTGGATTGGTCTTCAGGTGTTCACACCGTTCGAGATATATTTTTGAGAGTTTATCAGCAGTGTGCAGCTTTAGTGACTCCTTGAATGCCCTCGCCGCACGGTCCCAGTCTCCCAACTGGTATAACTTGCGTCCCTCTCTGAAGTAGCCTACTACCTCCATGAGGTATGGAAATGTCGTCTCAGTATGGTAATCGAGGACTTCGTATATCCTCACAGCCTTTGTCTTTCCCTTGACTATGACATCGTCAATGTCGCGTATCTGATATATGCCGCGCAGTTTGTTGTACGTGTTTTCGGAGATGAGAATCCTTGCGCCGTACTGTTTACATGCAGATTCAACCCTTGAGGCCAGATTGACGCCGTCTCCTATCATCGTAAAATCCATGCGTTTTGGCGAGCCAATATTCCCTGAGACAACGGTATCTGTGTTGAGGCCGATGCCTATGTCTATTGGTTTCTTCCTGTCGGCAGCGCGTTTAGTGTTCCACTGCCACAGGGACTTGAGCATCGCAATGGCGCAGCGCAGCGCCCTGTCATCGTTATCTTCATACGGGATAGGGATGCCAAAGCCAGCCATAATGGCGTCGCCTATGAACTTATCCAGCATTCCCCCCTCGGCCTGGATACACTCCATCATCAGGGTGAAATACTCATTGAGGAGACTAACAGTGCCATGTGCCCCCAGTTCCTCTGTAAATGTGGTGAAGCCGCGAATGTCCGAAAATAACACCGTGGCCTGCGTACTCTTGCCGCCCAGAATATCTTCACCACCGGCCAGAAGTTGATCAGCCAGTGCCGGGTCCATGTAACGCGACATAGTGGATTTCATGCGCTTTTCGCCGGATATGTCCTCAAGTATTATCATGTTACCGAGTTTTTTCTTTTCATTGCTTACCAAAGGCAGCACTGTCACGTTTGCCGATACGCTCTCCCCGTTAAAAACAAGTGCCGCGTCCATGGTTATCTCAGCGCTTCTGGTGTTCTCAACCTGCCTGACCTTATCTACAATCCATGAGTTTTGTCCTGTAAAAAAAGCCCCCGTCTCTTTGCTGATTATCTGATTTATGTCTGTCTTTAATATGCGCAGCCCTGAGGCGTTGCACGTGATTATCTTTCCTTCCTCGTCAAGTGTTATGACGCCGTTACTCATACTTTGGAGCATACTTTCATTATAGTTTTTCATATTTTGAATGTCATTAAAGAGCTTGGCATTCTCAAGGGCAATAGATATCTGGGCAGTGAATGCCTTAAGTCTGGACTCATCCTCGTCAGTAAACGGGCCGCCTCGTTTATTCAGCACCTGTGTTACGCCGATTACCTTGCCTTGTTTGTTTGCTACCGGGGTGCAGAGTATAGAGCGCGTGAAAAACCCTGTCTTATAGTCAAACGCGGGATTAAAGCGCAGGTCTGCATAGGCATAGGGAATGTTTACGGACTTGCCGCTTTTGAAAACCGCCCCTGCGATGCCCAAATGATTGGGGAAGCGTATCTGTGTAACATCGATACCCTCGCCGACCATAGACCATAACTCATTGGTCTTGGCATCGTTGATAAAGAGCGTGGAGCGTTCAGCATGTAGCATCTTCGTGGCCTCACTCATTACCTTTTGAAGCAGTGTGCTTAGTTCAATCTCCGACGTGATGTCAGCCACAATATCAAGAAACTCCAGCTCCTGGGCGCGGGAACACTGCATCTGTTCAACGAACTGAGCCGTTTGCAGCACTATGGCCGCCTGAGTTGTCATTGCCTCAAGCAGGTTCATGTCATCTACGGCAAACTTGCCGTTTTGTTTATTGAGAATCTGTACAACACCAAGCACCTCGGACTTTCCCGTAACTATTGGTACGCATACCATGTTTCTGGTCTTAAAGCCGGTCTGCTGGTCGATTTCACGGTTAAATCTTTTATCCTTATATGCGTCATTGACTATGACGCCCTTAGACATTTTAAACACATCGCCAGCGATGCCGCTGGTGTTGAGAAACCGTATCTGACGCTTAAAGCCGCCCTGCGCCACTATGGAGTACAGCTCACCTGTGGCCCTGTCGTTGAGGAAAATAGAGCCGCGCTCGGCTGAAAGCTCATAGATGGCCATATTAACAAATGTCTCAAGAATCCCATCCAGTGAGCCAATTGCGGCGAGCTTATGCGATATGCCAAGCAGCATCTCCGCCTGTCTGAGGCTTCTCTCAAGTTCATGCAGTTTTGTCTGCACAACGTCATGGGTAGATGGCGGATTGTCTGTGCTTTTCTTCATAGTCTATGTTTTTCCTCTAATGCCTGTCTAAGCGCCTGAATAGTCTTCTGAAGGTGATTGACTTCGCCACGATGTGCCGCACGCTCATCGTCAAGGCGTCTGTCGAACTCAAATGACATTGATTCCATCTCGTCTCGCATTCTGGCAGCAATTGCCTTAATCTGTTTTATCTCATCGGTCATTGTGGCAGCGGTTTTCTGAACCTGTTCATCCTTTTCCTGGCTCACGCGCTGGAGTTCTTTTCTCAGTTCTATAATGGTAGCCTGAAGCTGCGACAGTTCGGCATTAGCTGCTCTGGCAGCCATTCTGATAGAGTCCTCTTTGTCAATTTGCGCGAACTCAAGCTGTTTACGTATCGCCCCTATTGTATCTTTCAGATACCGGTTCTCTTTAAGAGCGTTTTGTAGTTCTTCTTCGAACTCAATATCAGTTTTCATTAAAGAATATTATCACACAATCGGTAGTGTCCGCAACTATTCCGGCAATTATATAAAACTAAGTACATCTGTTCCACGAAGAATCACCCGCAAAGATTTGATAGAAATCATTTTATAAGAGATTTATATTTATTTACGAGGTTTTAGTGTAACATATGTCACACATTATGTGTTTTTTTCACTTGACATTTATTGAGGTAATCATGTAACATGTTGTAAATTGTGAGGGTAAATGCTGCACATATAAGTCTTCGGAGAAAGGCTGCTGCGGCGCTGCAAGGTAAAATAATTCTTAAAAGGTGGTGATTATACTAAGAGTGAAGGTTGTGGTGCGTAAATCACAGAATATTCGGAGGAGGATAATGAATAGTTCATCAAGTAATCGTATACGTGTAGGTATTATAGCGCTATTGGTGGGGGTAAGTTTGTTGTTGGCAGGATTTTGGGCAAACACAAACGCAGCAGACAAGCCGGTAAAAGGCGCTGACGGCAAGGGTGTTGACGGAAAGAAAGTTTACGAAAGCCGCTGCGTCATATGCCACGGTGCCAAAGGCGACGGTAAGGGTCTTGTTGATGTAGTCCACAGGAATGAAAAAAAGGGTATGATCTGGAGCGTATTTCCAAGGGATTTCACCTCTGGCACGTTTAAGTTTCGCTCAACTCCAACAGGCTGTTTACCCACAGACGCAGATCTTACCAGAGTTATTACTGGCGGCATACCACGGGCATATATGCCGTCATCCAGTGACCTTTCAGATGAGAGCGTGAAGGCCGTAATAAAGTATATCAAGACATTTTCCAAGAGATGGACAGAAGAGGAGGCATGTAAGCCTATCCCCATTAAAAAGGCCTCATTTGTGGGTACTGCCGAGTCCGTTAAGAAAGGCGAAATGTTGTATGACAAGATGAAGTGTTGGGAATGCCACGGCAAGGAAGGCAGGGGCGACGGCTCTAAGAGTGATTCCTTGAAGGATGACTGGGGCGATAAGGTTCTGCCCTTTGATTTCACATCCGGGGCGACAAAGATGGGTTTTGCTCCCGAAAATGTCTATGCCGCTTATACGACTGGATTAGACGGTACAGGAATGCCGTCATTTCAGGATTCGTTGAGTGAGGAAGACAGATGGAACCTTGTTTCATACACATTAAAACTCATGGGAAGGCTTCAGTAGCAGCCAGGGAGGTTATATGTCTTTAGATAGAAGGAAATTCTTAAAATATTTAGGTATGGCAGGGGCTGCCGCCGGGACAAGTCTGCTTGTCTCAGAGGGCATGAAAACTAAGGAAAAAGGGGTAGGCCCGACAGTGGCAGAGGCGCAGACCGCTCCGCAGAAACACAGCGCTGACGTCAAGCCCGGTGAGCTGGACTCATACTACGGCTTCTGGAGCGGTGGACACTCAGGAGAGGTTAGAATCTTAGGTATTCCCTCAATGAGAGACCTTAAGCGTATCTCCGTATTTAACATGGATGTGGGCACCGGTTATGGTATTACAAACGAGAGTAAGGCCATGCTTAAGGGTAAGTTCTGCGGCGACACGCACCATGTACATGGCTCTTATAATAACGGCGTTTACGATGGGAAATATCTCTTCGTCAACGATAAACTCAACAACAGAGTAGCCCGCATACGCTGTGACTACATGGAAGTCGATAAAATCCTCGATGTGCCGAACATTCAAGGTATGCACGGCCTGTTCACCCAGAGGGCTCCAAAGACTGAATGGCTGGTTTGCAACAGTGAGTTCCAGATACCTGTGCCTAATAACAATCCATCACAGCCACCGGCACAATATAACGGCGCTCACACCATCATAGACGCCGAGAAAATGGAGGTCGTCTGCCAGGTGCTGATGGATGAAAACATGGATTTGGCCGCAACCGACTACGGCGGCAGATATTCCATGACCACATCGTATAACATAGAAAAGGGCGTCACTGTCTCAGAGATGCTTGGCTCAGATTATGACTACATGCTGGTGTTTCATTGGGATAGGATAAAGAAGGCCCTGAAAGACGGCAAGCACACTATGATTGGCGGCGTTAAGGTCCTGGATGGAAGGGCAGGGAAGTCCGACCTGACAATAAGAATCAAGGTCCCGAAAAACCCTCACGGCATAAATGTCTCCCCTGACGGCAAGTACGCAGTATGTTCAGGCAAGGTTGCCCCAACATGTACAGTTGTGGCGATAGATAAACTTGAGGATGTCTTCAACGGCAAGATAAAACCGGAGGACTGTATAGTCGCTCAGCCATTTATCGGACTCGGCCCTCTTCACACCACCTTTGACGGCAGGGGCAATGCCATCACCTCTGTGTTCATAGACAGCACAAATGTCAAATGGAACATCCAAAAGGCCATTGACAACGAAAAGCTGCCGGAAGAGAAGAAAAAGAACACACATATTGTCGATGTCCTTGATGTCAACTACCAGGTCGGGCACATTATGGCAACAATGGCAGAAACCAAAGAGGCTGACGGGAAGTGGCTCGTGTCGCTTAATAAGTTTTCCAAAGACAGATTTCTAAACGTCGGGCCATTAAAAAACGAATGTGAACAGCTTATTGATATTACCGGTGATAAACTAAAACTCGTCCACGATTCGGCCACATATATCGAGCCGCATGATTGTATCATTGTCAGGCGTGATATTATAGAGAAGGTTGTCAAGGACAGGTTCAATATGTTTGAGCATCCGCAGGCGGTGACTAAAAGCGGTGTTGATAGAAAGGGCAAAAAGGTTACTGTAAAGCTGACAGCCAATGCCCCTGTTTTTGGCCTACAGGAGGTACAGTTGAAAAAGGGCGATGAGGTTACTGTCATTGTAACAAACCATGACGAAATCTCTGACCTCGGACACGGCTTTGCCTTGTCCAACTATAACATCAATTTCGTTGTTGCGCCGTTTCAGACAAAATCCGTGACCTTTACTGCGGACAAGCCCGGCGTTTACTGGGCATATTGTACAAACTTCTGTCATGCTCTTCACCTCGAGATGAGAATGAGATTTATTGTTACCTAAGATTCTTTTGACCAATGGGGCCGGTCAACCGTCAGTTGACCGGCTCATATTTTCAAATATAATTAAGAAGGAAAAAATATGAAAAAATTCGTGGTATTGTTTGTTATCTTCGCGTTTTCAGCGTCGGCATTTGCCGACAAGCCAAAATTTCTGGAACATAGATATGAATATAAGCTGGAAGACGTATTAAAGGCTGATAAATATGAGAAGAAAGACCGCTACTGGGAGGCATATACCGGCGGAAAACTCGTAGGATATGTCTTATTGTCTAAGGACTGGACGCCCCAGCATGTGGGTTATGCGGCCAAACATATGGAAACCCTGGTCGGATTCGACACTAAGGGTGCGATTACCGGTGTAAAGATAATATTTCATGCCGAACCTATCGTATTGATAGGGCTTAAAGAGGAAAACTACGATAACTTTATTAAGCAATACATGGGCAAGAGTATTCTACAGAGTATGTCCGTTGGAAATGAGATAAAAATGGACGCTATCACAGGGGCTACGGTTACGGCTGTTGTGCAAAACGCCATTATAGCAGAGAGTGCAAAGAAGGTTGCAGGGATGGCAGGCCTGATAAAATACGCAGAGCAAAAGGGACATAAACTGAGCAAAAAGTTCGATGCCCTCAGTTGGAAGGAACTCATGGACTCAGGCGCTGCAAAAAATATTCTCGTAACACAGGAAGAGATTGGGCAGCCAGGCGGAAAAGACCCTTATATCGATCTCTATTATGGCCTTGTCACTCCACCCTCAATAGGGAAAAACGTACTTGGTGAGCGTATTTATGCACAAGTCATGGAATCTCTGAAGCCGGGTGAGTCTGCTGTGTTTATTTTTTCAAACGGTCCGGGTTCGTTCAAGGGGTCTGGTTTTGCACGCGGCGGCGTGTTCGAGCGATTTAATATTGAACAGGATGACAGGTCATATGTGTTCACAGATAAAGACTATAAAATCCTTACTGAGGTTGCCGCAAATGGCGCACCCCTTCTTAAAGAAGGAGGTATTTTTATCATAAGGGCAAAGGATTTCGACCAAAGCAAGGCGTTTAAACTAAAACTGATAGTTGGTTACCGGGCTGGAATTGAAAAGAAGTTTAAGCCGGCGGTCTCAGACTATAAGCTGCCGGATAAGTTTATGGAGCAATAGATGAATGCACCAGAGGACTAAAGACTACTATGAATGAATTAGCTGAAGCCCCGCTGTGGAAGTTGATATGGGTGCAAAAGGCGCTGTCCCTGAGCATTTTTGCAGTGTTTCTTGTCCTGATATGTGCAGTTATCGCCTTTAATGGCAGGTTGTCGAGGCATCGCCGACTACTTAATATCATAAGATACGCAGCGCTCACTACTGCGTTTATATACGCCGGTCTGGCGCTTAAGGCACAGCCCTCAACGACAAATGTGATAATAGCGCTGAATTCATTTAAAGAGGGTGACTTCCCGCTTGAGCTTTTTATGATGGATCCGTTTATTTTTCTTTCCTTTGTCTTTATAATGATTACGGCCGTGCTGTGGGGCAGGGGGGTATTTTGTGGCTGGCTCTGTCCGTTTGGGGCAATTGCTGACCTTTTTAATCGGCTATTTGCAAAGGTTGCACCAAAAGTCTGTTATAAGAAAATCCCGCATAAGATTCATAACAGCGCACTCTACCTGAAGTATGTCATTCTTGCCGCCATTGTTGGGGTATCGTTTTACAATTTCATGCTTGGCGAGTATATGACAGAAGTAGAGCCGTTTAAGACACTCGTACTTAAGCTTAACAGGCCATGGTATTTTCTTTTATACTTCTTTGCCTTGTTGATTGTCTCAGCGCTTGTGACCCGTGCCTTCTGCCAGTATGTATGTCCGTTAGGCAGTGCAATTGCCCTGCCATCTTTCTTTAAGTGGTTGCCCATTATCAAGCTGAAAAGATATGCCAGGTGTTCCACGTGCAGGATATGCCGCAACGACTGCGTATATCAGGCTATCGATGACAGCGGTAGGATAATGGATACCGTGTGTATGTACTGTCTTGAGTGCCAGATGAACTATCATGATGCGGGGCGCTGCCCTGAGCTGTTGAGCCGTAAGAACACAGGCGCACAGCCCTCAACGGCAGCCGCTGCTATTGCTGTGTTTGTACTGTTAATTCCTGCATACGCGCTGTCATCAACGCTTGTTGTTGATGCCGGGGGGGCTGGCAGCAGCTCTATCTCAGAGGCACTCAATAAGGCCAAAGACGGCGATGTGATAGAGGTCAGGCCGGGCAGATATAAAGAATCTTTTAAAGTAACAAAATCCGTCCATATGAAAGGTATAAACAACCCGGTGATTTTGGCCGCAAGCGATTTCCCCATAATCATAGATACCTCGGAGGTGCAGTTTGAGGGTTTTACTATTGAATTCGAGGGTAATGGATTTTCCCCAGATAGTACTGCCCTTGTTGTCACAAAAGCATCGGACAATGTAACAGTAAAAAACAACACAATGGTAAACATAATGTTTGGCATTCGCAATCTTGAGGGCATTAATCTGAGGATAGACAACAACACTTTTACAGGCAATAAGTCTATTGAGGAAAATGACAGAGGCAACTGTGTAACACTTACCGGCTCGTGGCAGGCGACAATAACAAATAACAAAATGTCCTACTGCCGGGACGCCATATACATGGAGGTCTGCCACGATTCGGCTGTCACATATAACGATATATCGAAATCGCGCTATGCGATTCATACTATGTGGGTAGACACTGGCAATTTCAGCTATAATAATATCTATGACAACCTTGTGGGTATGGCTATCATGTACACAAAACATTCGAAGATAAACGGTAACCTATCCGTAGGTAACAAGACCCACGGACTGCTCCTAAACCAGACTGTGAGGAGCGAAATCTCCGGCAACAATATCATAAGCAACACAAAGGGGATTTTTATATACAACTCTATAGAAAACAAAATGGCATCAAACCTGATAATGAATAACAACATGGGTGTACATAACTGGGGCGGCTCTGAAGAAAATACGATTACTCACAACTCATTCATTAATAATGAGGTACAGGTAAAGTTCGTGGCCTCAAAAAACCAGTACTGGAGCAGCAACTACTGGAGCGACTACCTCGGCTGGGACATGGCCGGAAAGGGTGTCGGCGATATTCCCTATGAATCTAATACAGTGGTTGACCATATGTTCTGGCGCTATCCGCTTTCAAAATTGTTGTTTGCAAGTCCGGCGCTGCATATGCTAAAGGTGCTGGAGAAACAATTCCCAATACTGAAAGTCCCCAAGGTTGTGGACAAAAACCCGGCTATGGCGCCATACCACGCGAACTGGAAAGAGTTAATCAATAAGTACGCGCAGTATGTACCGGCTAAGTACTATGGGGATATGGAAAAAATTATAAATATGACAGGCAATATGTGATGCTGAAATTTGTGCAGGTAACGAAATACTACGACGATGTAAAGGCCGCCGATGACGTATCATTCGAGCTTGCTGAAGGGGAGATGTTTGGTCTTGTCGGCCCAAACGGTTCAGGGAAATCTACGTTGTTAAAGATAATGCTGGGTATTATAAAACCAACGACGGGGCAAATCCTGGTCGGCGGGGCAGCGCTCAAGGACAAGGACTGGCTGGATTTCAGAAGATTAATCGGCTACATGCCAGAGCGGGTATCATTCTACGACAACCTGACTGGTATGGCCACGCTTGAGCTGTTTGCAAGCATCAAGGGCGGCAGCATAACAAATATTGAAGATGTACTTGCACAGCTCCTCTCAAAGGAAGTCCTTGCCCGTAAAGTAGGCACATACTCAAAGGGTATGCGCCAGCGCCTGAACCTTGCCCAGGCACTATTAAACGACCCCAGCCTTCTGGTGCTTGACGAGCCGACCTCAGGGCTTGACCCCATTGGGACGAGGCTCCTTTATGATATACTTGATGGTGTGAGGAAAAGGAAAAAGCTGACAGTAGTGCTCTCCACTCACATGCTAGCTGAGGTGGAGGAAAAGGTAAGCAGGGTAGGTATTATGAAAAACGGCGTCCTCAAGGCCACCGGCACGCTTGACGAGCTGTACAGGGGATTAAATCTGCCATTAAGATTGATAATACTTGTAAATGAAGACGACTCTCAAGGGGCATTACTATCGGAAATTCTAAAACAAGAGGGAGCTGTGAACATAACATACGCAGCAGGGCAGCTTACGGCAGAGCTGCCGGTGAAAAATAAATTGAACATGCTCGCGTCGATTCTGGGGCAAAAAGATAAATTCGTGGATTTCACACTGAGACAGCCATCGTTAGAGGAGGTATTTTTTGGCATTCACTGAAAAGGCCGGGCTGCCGTCACCGTTGCCGTCACCGTTAAGGGCTCTGGCATATAAGGAGTTTTCAGACAGGCTCAAGAGCAGGTGGGTTGCTGTAATAACCGTTTGCTTTACGATTCTGACACTCGTGGTTCTTTACTTCGGTTCTGCTGCATCGGGTGTTGTCAGTTTTAGAAATATGGGGGCCACAGTTGCAAGTCTTACGAGTCTTGTTGTATATTTTATACCGTTGTTAGCGTTGACACTTGGCGGTGGGGTTATTGCCGATGAGCGGGACAGACACACGCTTGACCTGTATCTGTCTGCTCCGATAACGCCAGCAGAGTTTATTTTGGGTAAATATATCGGCCTTGCTGTGTCGCTTGCCTTGCCGTCGCTGCTGGGGTTTAGTATACCTGGTTTGATAATATTATTTAAGACGGGGGTTGGTTCTTTTAGCAGTTATATGGTGTTTGTGATTAACTCTGTAGCGCTTGGGCTGGTGTTTTTAAGTATTTCCTTTTTGACGTCTGTGATGTTTTATGAGCGCAGCAAGGTGGTAGGGTTTACGGTGCTTGTGTGGCTGTTTTTTACTATTATCTATGACCTTGGGCTTGTTGGGGTTTTGATAGCAACGAAGGATGCCCTGACGCCGTCGGCGCTTGTTGTTATGTTACTGCTTAATCCTGTGGATGTGTACAGGATATTGAATTTTACAACCATAGGAGAGTATTCGGTGCTGATGGGGCTGGCTTCGGTGGATGTCCCAGGGATTATCCGTCCATCCGTGCTTTGGGCGGTGACTGTTGTATGGATTGTAGTGCCGCTTTTGGCAGGTTATTATGTCTTTAAAAAGAGGTATCTATCATAAAAATATAGAGTGAAAAGGAGACCATAATATGATAAAACGTTTGATACAGCCAGTAGTTATAGCTGTCTTAGTTGTCTTGGGTGTGTATAGCGCTTCTTTCGCCTATGAAGGGGGAGCGCTGAAAGGCGGAGCAGACGTAAAGGGTGTGGTAAAATATTCGGGTACTCCGCCAAAAGAAGAGCCGGTTCGCATAGGAAAGGACGAAGCAGTATGCGGGAAAGAGCAAAAGCCTGGCGCCTATGTCGTATCTACTGACAAGGGGGTAAAAAACGCGGTGGTATGGCTTGAGGGCGTTGAAAACGGGAAGTCCCTGCCAAAACAGGATGTTGCTATTTCTATTAAGGGCTGCAAAATTGAACCGCTTGTCAACGTGGGTTTTGTAGGCGGTGACTATGTCATAAAAAACGAAGATACTATCTTACATACCGTTCAGTTAAAACTTGGGCTGCAATATCATAATTCAATGTCAAGCAGGCCGCTTATAGATGGTTCTACAATTTTGAACCTAGCCTTGCCGAACAAGGATGAGGTAATTAATAAACCCATCAGACGCTACCATAAGCTGACAAAAGACACAGGCTATATATCTGTGAAATCCAATACCCATGACTGGATGAGGGGGTACGTGTTTGTGTTTGACCAGCCCTATGCCGTGGTTACGGACAACGCAGGCAAGTTTGAGCTGACGAACGTTCCCCAAGGTGATTACATTCTGAAGGTATGGCACGAGGGTATGGGGACGTATGAGCAGAAGATAAAGGTCTCAGCAGAGACCAAACCTATAGAGATAGATATAACCGTTACGGGCAAGACCGCAGGTGATGATGCTACCCCATCAACCAGCGGCAGGGCGCAGGCGTCATTTAATGAGACAACTTTCAATTTCGGCCCGGTCAAATGGGGCCAGACCGTTGTACACACATTTGAACTGACAAATACCGGCACAGAAAAACTGATAATAAAGAACATAATCCCCACTTGAAGGCGATGCACAAAGACATCTGCCAGTTCGGTGGAAATAGCGCCAGGAGATAAAGGTACAGTGACGGTAGAAGTGCTGATAGACACAGCGCCTGGCAAGGCTCAAAAGTCAGTAGAGGTGTGGACTAACGACGAGGAAAAAGGAATGATAACCCTTGTATTACATGGAGAGATTGTCCCTTGAAAGCCGCGGTTGCGCAGTACTATGGAATATAATATAAAAGCGGTGTCCGGGCTCCCTGGCAATATGAGCCGGAGGGCATTTATTGCCGGGGCACTTTCATGCGTGGGCTATATGATGGCTCAAAGCCATGCCTTTGGCGCTGCCGCTGTCCCACCAGAGCCAACAGACATGCGCCTAAAATCCCTCACATACAAGATAGAGTACCTGACGGAGTTCTATACTACGGCAAAAGAGGCGGTAAGGATGTGGATACCCCTGCCGGTAGAGGACGTTGAACAGGAGATTACACACCTGTCCATTGATGCGATGTATCCATACACAGTAAACAAGGCATCGGACAACAGCGTAGTTTATATTGAGACCGGTGGTATTAAGAAAAAGGGCACGTGCGCAACAGTGCGATATACGGTTAAAAGGAAGGCTGTCGGCATTACCGTTAGTGATGATGTGGATGCCGCGAAGAAATATCTGAAACTCTCCGAGTGGGAGAAGCGCGACGAGGCAATCACAAAATATGTAGAGACAATCGTGGGCGGTGAGACTGACCCAATGCGCATAGGCAGAAGGCTCTACGACGGAATAATCGACCGCATGGAGTATGTGCATGAGCTGTGTTCAAGGGGTGTAAGCGCCATTGCCTTTGAGGATAAATCTGGAAGAAGCGACGATTTCAACGCCATGTTCAGGACAATGCTTGTCTATAAAAATATACCAGTCAAATGGGAACAGGGCATAATGCTTCCCTATCGCCCCGTGCTGAACAAGAAGGGTACAGTTGAAGCCGACTGTATAAACTCCCACAGTTGGCTCAAATTCTATGCAGGGGGTAAGTCTGTTCCTGTTGACATATCAGAGGCCAAGCGATGGCCTGCTCTGAGGGACTTTTGCTTTGGCAGCCTGACACCGAACAGGATTAAATTTTCAACCGGCAGGGGGTTGATACTGAGGCCGCCTCAGTCGGAGATACTCAATACATTTTCATATACGCACGCCGAGGCAGACGGAGTTCCTATGATATATGGTCATAACTACAGGACATTCGTAAAGTATGAGTTAATCAGGAAGGAGATATAAACAAGGTGAACACAAGACTGTCTATCATAATGCTCATAGTAATATTAATTGCAGCTCCTGCGTATGCTGTGGGCATGAAAGAAGGCCAGCCGTTTCCGCTGTTTACGATGGCAGATGAAAACAATAAAATGACCGATATAGGAACACTGATAGACAAACCTACTATCGTTTATTTCACACACAACTCATGCCACTATTGTACTCAGATAATAGCGCTGCTAAAGAGGGCTGAGGTGAAGTTCGGCGCTAAAAACATTGGTATCATAGGGATAAATATAATGGCAAAAGACGGCAAGATGGTCAAAAGTTACAAGAAAGACATGGGCTTTACGTTTCCGATGCTTGCAGGCAACAGAGATGATGTCTTAAACACGTATAAAGTCAACTACGTACCAGTTCTGGTATTCATGGATTCGGGGAAAACTGTAAGAAGAATAATTGGACACTACATACATGAAAAAGAGCTTCACGGTTATATAAAAGAAATGCTAAAATAGCGCGTGCCTATTGTTGGGGCTGTAGAGGTTTGATTTTCAGACCGTTACAGTCTGTGTAAAATATTTGTTAGTAGTGTTGCAGGAGGAGAGCAATGAAAAAGGTATTTGTTAGTGCGTTGGTAGTCATGTTGTTGTTGCCGGTAATTGCGTTTGCGGACACGAAGCCCTATGAGGTCGTTGACGTAAAGGATGGCGGCTCGATCAAAGGCAAGATCAAGTCATCAGGGCCTGTTACTGACCCGGTTCTGGAGATTAAAAAGGACGAAAGCGTATGTGGAAAGTCCATATCCAAACATGAGTACCTCATATCTTCAGCGAATGAAGTGAAAAACGTATTGGTAGCCGTTGAGGATGCTGACAAGGGGAAGGCGATTCCAAAGACAGATACAGTAATCGATAACCTGAAGTGTGAGTTCCTGCCAATTGTTGCCGTAGCATATGTCGGTGGAAAGTACATAATAAAGAACAGCGACCCGATATTTCACAACACCTCGCTGGGAATAATCCTCGGAGAAGGCAAAAAAAGAACAGTGTATAATCTTGCCCTGCCGAACAAGGACCAGGTAATAGAGAAGCCTGTAAAAGTCCCTGGCCTTCAGATAGTACAGTGCGATGCGCACGCATGGATGAGGTCATATGTATATGCAAGCAAAAACCCATATGCAGCCGTAACGAACGACAAGGGAGATTTTGAGATAAAGGACCTGCTGCCAGGCAAATATAAGGTAAAGGTTTGGCATGAGGGCTTTGGAGAGGTTGTAAAGGATGTAGAGGTTAAAGCCGGCCAGGCAACCGCGCTTGACCATACGTTTACTAAAAAATAGCCCTGCTATCAGGCGAGGGGGGGAAGCTCTAATTTCAGGCTGCCGCCCCCTTATAAAAATGGAGAAAAATATGGCTGATGTGAGTGTTAAAAAAGGTTTAACAAAGGGAGTGATAAAGCTGACAGTGTTACTTGGCATCAGCTTTCTCTTCCTTTTTGTACTAGGAAAGCTCTTGCCCACGCCGACTGAAGACGGTTACAGGGTTTTCCCGTTAATAGGGAGCAGGGTATGGGTGTGGATAATAGCTCAGTTGCACCTGAACTTTGCAGCCTTCGTGCTTGGAGTGCCAATTTTTGCAGTATCGATGGAGTTTTTGAGCTGGAGGCGCTCAGATGAGAGGCTTGATCGTATCGCATATGATTTTACGAAGCTATTTACATTGGCATATACGATTACTGCTGCTGTAGGAACGCTTCTTCTGATAAGCCTGCCCGTACTATATCCAAAGTTTATGGACCATATGATGAAAATATTGGGCCCTACATGGTGGCTCTATATTGTGGTTATGTATGTTGAGGTAATGGTCTGCTATTACTACTATTACTCATGGCACAAGATGAAGGACAATAAGGGGACGCACGTTGCCATTGGCGGACTCCTGAATATAATGGGTGTTATAATGCTCCTGATAACGAGCGCATGGGTTGGATATATGACAACTCCTGCTGGCGTTTCAGAAACGGGAGAGCTGTTAAGCAGGTGGAAGGCCATCAAGACCCACATGTGGATACCGCTGTCAATACACAGGCTCTGTGCCAATGTCGTCTTTGGGGCGGGAATTGCGGCCTCTTATGCGGCATACAGGTTCATAGTGGCGGAGACGGACGAAGACCGCGCTTATTATGACTGGATGGGATATACATCTGCGATGATTTCTATTGGATTTTCTCTCATCCTGCCCGGTGTAGGGTATCTGCTTGGTGTTGAGATTTATTCGTTTAACGAGCAGATGGGTATTCAGTTGATGGGTGGATTCTTTGCGTGGCTCTGGGTTATGCAGGCAATCCTTATCGGGGCGATTCTGATGTTCGTCAACTACTATCTGTGGATATCTCTGAATAAGATGCCCGGCGGGGAGAGATATTTTAAGTATGTGAAATACCTTTTTATAACGATGCTTCTTGGTTACGCAGTATGGCTGACGCCGCATAGTGTTGCGCTGAGTCTTGATGAGGCAAGAAAGATGGGGACATATCACCCGGTGCTTGGTAATCTCGGCGTTATGGCTGCCAAGAACACGGCAGTTGTAATAACTTATCTGGCGACATTTCTGAGTTTTGCCATATTTAAGATGAGCAACAAGGAAGCCGTTGTCTCGTGGGCAAAGTTAGGAAACGCACTGAGGGGCCTTATAGTTATAGGCTCTACGGTTATTGTGCTGATATTAGGTGTGTACAGTTATATGGTATCGTCGGCAGTCAGGGTAAAGATACTCTCTCCGATACAGTTTGGGGTATTTTTCCTTGCGATTGTAGCCTTGTTTATTCTGGATGCCAAGATGTTTAAAGGCGCTAAGATTTTAGGTGAACCACGCTGGGGCAAGATGCCCGAAAGGTCTCAGTATGCCCTGATAGGTATAACCGTGACATTTACATGGCTCATGGGAATGATGGGTTATATGAGGTCAGGCGGCAGGCAGTACTGGCACGTATACGGAATAATGCAGGATACATCGCCTGATGCCTTTTTGCCGACGCATGGATTTGCCTCAGTGGTAACGTCCATCTTGACAGTTATCTTTTTTGCCCTGATGGGTCTCTTGTTTTACGGAATAATGAAGCTTGAGAAAAAGGGCGGACAAGGAGGGGCAAAGGCATGAAAGGCGGTGCGATAAAACTCTTCGTATTAGTTATAGGGATAAACATATTTTTTGCCTATATAGGGCTGTACTTCCTCCCTCAGTCTCAATCGCTTCCACCTAAGACGATAAAGATAGAGAAGGGAATACCTCAGGACGAATTAATCGCAGCAGGCGAAACGATAATATTCGGCAAGGGCCAGTGCATGGTGTGCCACCCGATGAAGCCTGAGACAGGCATGAGGGCGCCAGCAATTGCAACCATAGGGGCAGACATGGTCAAGTCAGCAAAGGAACGGAATATCCCTATAGAAAACTATGTTTTTGAGGGTTTGGTAAATCCTGCTGAATATATCCAAAAGGGATTCGAGAACATGATGCCGCCAGTGCATAAGGCTCCGACGTCTTTAACTGAGGGCGAGCTGATAGCAGTATCGGCATTTTTACAGAGTAAAGGTGCGAATATAACAATAAATTATCCTGACTCTGTACCAATACTGCAAGATGAGATAAAGAAGGAAACAAAAAAAGGAGGTAATGGATAATGCTGAAGATATATCCAATAATAGCGATTATTGGGCTGGTGATATCAATCAGCTCGGTATTCAAAAAGTCTCCTTTTTTTAACTTCGTAGGATTACAGATACTTATCTATGGACTGCTGAAGAGTGCGGATTACATAATGCCAGCGCTGCCAGCCCAGGTAATTCTGATGTACATGGCAATGAGCGTATTCTCCTTTATAATCTATTTCTCAATACAGGAGGAGACATTCAAGGCATTTCTGGAGCCGATGAGGTCGCTGTTTGCCGATGACAACAAAAAGTTCTTAAGGCTGATAATAGCGTTCATAGCGCTGCCGTTGTTTGCGGGATACCTGACATATGTCAAGGTGAAGCCTACATATGACCCTCCGGTCTCAGCCAGAATAGTGCATCCGGAGCCGCCTTCGCAGATGGACTTTAAGGGCAAGACCATGAACGTGCTAGGGCTTGAGAATCCATTGAGAAAGGATACTGCCAACTTTGCCAAAAACGTAGAAGAAGGGAAGAAGATATACTACCAGAACTGTTTCTTCTGCCATGGTGATGACCTCGATGGCAAGGGCCATATTGCAGATGCGTTTAATCCTGTCCCACTGCCGTTCAGGGGTACGGATACAATTGCCCAGCTGCCGGAGTCCTTTGTGTTTTGGAGAGTGGCTAAGGGATGGCGTGGACTTCCTGCGGGGTCTGGGCCGTGGAACTCTTCGATGCCATCGTTTGAGGATTTCCTGACAGAGGAAGAGGTGTGGCAGGTCATAATGTTCATCTATGAGTCCACGGGCAATAAGCCGAGGAGCTGGGAATGACACTGTTGAGGAGGTTCTTAAGTATGAGGATTCTTATAGCATTACTGATAGCAATGAGTTTCCCTGTATATGGGTTTAGTGCGGAGAAGGCTGCCGCAAATCCGGAGGGAAAGAAGGTATATGACGGCTGGTGCGCCCAGTGCCACGGCTACAAGGGGGATGCCGACTCTTTTACGAAGGATGTGTCGCTGCCCCAGCCGAGGGATTTTTCATTTGGCACGTATAAATTTCGTTCTACACCATCGGGTGACCCGCCTACTGATGAGGACATAACAAAGATCATAAGGAAAGGCAATCCAGGCACTTCTATGCCGCCGTGGACGAGATTCACCGATGCAGAGGTCAAGGCAGTTGTAGAGCATGTGAAGTCGTTCGCTCCGGATACGTTTGCTATGGAGAGGAAACCTATTAATATCGGTAACCCGCCCAAGGCAAGTAAAGAGATAATCGAACAAGGAAAGGAGCAGTTTAAGATAGCTAAGTGTGTTGACTGCCACGGCAAGACAGGCAGAGGAGACGGTGATAAGGGTTGGCAGGATGATTTTAAGACAGACTGGGGCTATGGAATTGCCCCCGCCGACTACACACACGGTTGGGAGCTGAGAAACGGCTCAACCCTTGAGGACATATATCGGACAATCTCTGTTGGTCTTAGTGGTACGCCGATGACTTCTTATCTCGACTCGCTTCCAGATGACAAGAGATGGGCGCTGGCACATTTTATAACATCCCTCCAGCTCACAAGAAAGCTGGGTCTTGCGCTTAAGGTTGGGAGAGTAGAAAGTCTGCCCTCAAAGCCGAACGACCCTGCATGGGAGAAGGTAGACTATTTAGACCTGCCGATGGGCGGACAGTTAATGTTTGATAAGCGCGACTTCACGCCGGTTATTACAAACGTCAGGGTCAGGGGGCTGTATACATCGAAGGAGCTGGTAATACTGCTTCAGTGGACAGATAAAAAGCCAAACGATGGCAATGACGGCAAACCTGCCGACTCTGTACGCATCCAATTCCCTGTTAAAAAACACGAAGGCTCGGAATTGCCATACTTCTTTATGGGTACAAGCAAGGCGCCTGTGAACATGTGGCAGTGGAAGGCATCGGACAAGGAAAAGGTCTTTGATATGACGGCAAAAGGCCCTGATAAAGTCGAGCCAAAGGACAAAGCGGAGGCCACAGTAATGGCATCCTATGATGATGGTCTTTACAGTGTCGTCTTTAAAAAGGAGCTTAAATCAGCGAAGGACGACCCTGTGTTTGAGATTGGGAAGTTCATACCATTTTCAATAACAGCCTTTGACGGGCGCAACGATGAGGATGGAGTCACAAAGGGGGCAGTCTCGGCGTGGTACTATCTGATGATGGAGCCGCCGACGCCGATGCAGGTGTATGTATTTCCGCCTGTTGTGGCACTTGGTGTGCTGATAGCCGGGATTGGGCTTCACAAGTCACTTAGGAAAAATAAGAAGGGATAAACCGCTATTAAGAAAGCGATAGCGCTATATTTCGTCATACTGATTTTGAACGGGTGTTCCGGTGAAAAGGAACGCCCTGTTCAGGCAGTAGAGCTGACAAGGAAACACGTATGTGTTGTATGTGGGATGATACTGGTAGATTTCCCCGGTGCGAAGGGTCAAATCCACTACAAAGACGGCAAGTATGACGTGTTTTGCGGGACGATGGACATGTTTACATACTATTTCCAGCCAGATACCTCAAAGAATATCTCAGCCATATTCACAAACGACATGGGCGACGCAGACTGGAAGACAAAATGGATAGATGCGAAGAAGGCATACTATATATATGACACAAAGAAATCCGGTGCGATGGGAGACCCGTTTCAGCCATATCTACAGGAGGAAATGGCAAAGAATTTTACCGGACTCTACGGTGGAGAGGTATTAAGATTTGATAACATCACCCCCGATATGCTAAAACCCTTTCAGGAGCCGCACCTTAAGCGTAAGAAGTAGATGAACACGCAATCTCTGCTTCTGTAATAGTACCTGTCCATATACACAAGTTTTTTCAATAATAGTGTTTTAATAGGTCCATTATTGCTGGGATATGTGAATTTGATTTTTTTTTAAAGCTATTTTCTGTGATTATATCGATGAACTCATTCTGATATTTTTCTGATAGTGATGTGAATAGATTATTCCAGTCAGAGGCACCATTCTTAGAATGTTTGTGTCTGTCAATAATATAATCTTCAGGTAACAGTAATATCTGTCGATATTCGCGAATGTCCTTACCGAACGCCGCCTCAAAGAAATCTAACTTTGGTCCAACAATACCATGCGTTGCGTTTAATATGCAATGAATAGACCTAAGATACTTGCGGTTCCAATATTTACCTACATATTTTCTATCCTTTGCCGTAGTCGGAACATATTTCATTGGGAACGAAAATGTTTTAGTGCCAAGCCGCTCATTAAGTTCAACATTGATTCTCAGACGCTCATAAAATTCATCCGGTTTATCGTCATAATTATACAGAATATAATTTGATAAGTTTAACAGACCATATTCGGCTGCCCATTCAATACATTTAATATAGGCGTCTTTATAATGAACCATATCAAATGCAATTCGTAATGGTCTAATCGGAATCTCGGATAACTTCTTGAGTTTCTGCTTGGTTAGGAGTCTATGGTCAGTACCTTGATTAAAATCAACATAGCGATGCCTATTCCTAAGTTTTGCCCCCTTAACAAATCCAATGTCCTTTATCTCATCAATAATTTGCTCGAATCTACCTGAAGCCAACACATTGTTATCTAATAGGAGCAAATCTTTTCTTTCCCCGTATTCTTCATTAATGGAATGAATCTGCTTTTTAAGGGGAATATAATCAATGTATTGCGGTTCTATCGTAGAGACTGCACAAAATTCACACTTTCTCACACATCCACGTGTAGTATATGTAAAATAGGCATCTGAGGATGGATATTTATAACTAATATCATTAAGAATGCTATAATCAGGCACGATGCTGTCAATGTTTTCCTCTCCTGGAAGATTAATCTTGTCCTTTTCGTTAAGTAATCCCTTGATTACAGTAAAACCTGTTTTTTGCTCAATTTCCTCAGCCATGATAGTAGCCATAGGGCCGCCAATGAATATATTTTTAGGATCTTTAGCACTGAATTCATAGTAATTTATTGTTTTTATCGTTATGTTCCAATAAAAACTAAATAAAGTAGTTATATAGATCCTATCCCATTTCTCAGCTCGCTTATCTTTGTCGAGACCTTTAACAAAGGATACATCATCGCCACGAAGCTTATGAAACTTTGCAAGCTTCATTAACCCAAGTGGTGGATATTTATTCTGATATGATGGCTCAACTAAAAGTATTTTCATTTTTTTCTTTCGATAATATCAAACAATTTCTTTGGAAAATTATTATCATATTCTTTGAAAGGACCATCTGAAGAATAATAAATATCATCGTGTATTTTATATGGTTTAATTTTATCAAGACTAACAAAATTGCCATTCCTACAGCAAAACACCGTTAAATCATCAATTTTTATATGTAGTCCAATATCACCTGGAAGCGAAGGTATTCTTAAAATGTCATGAATTTTTCGAACAATATCTATACGAATATCTCGTAACTCCTCCCCAAATTCTGAAAGTATTATCATCTCTGGTTTTATTTGATATGCAAGGCAAATACATCCCAATATTCCTAGGTGATTCTTATAAAAATTACCCTTATTTTCTTTGATAGTCTTAGTAAAGTCAAATTGAAATTCGGTTTTCTCAATTGACCCTATATGCGGTATTAGGATATCAATCTTTTCGATTTGTTTTTCTTCAAAATATTTATTATTTTGTGTCTCAACATCACTGTCCCATCCCGTATCACCTGTGAATCTAATATATTTATCCCCAATCCTAAGAATAAAACCAAGAGCATATGTAGCCGTAATCATCTCATGATGTTGTGTTTTGTTTGTGATTATAGAAATGTCCGAATTGCCATCTGAGTTGTCATTCTTAGGAACCAGATACTCATTGTAACTATCGAGTGGAACGATGTTTCCAATATAGTCTGGTTTATCTGGTGTAGAGAGGTCAAAAAATGATGAATATTTCTTAAATGCTCCAACATTCAAATAAATATCTATTTTCTTCTTCTCTTTCTTTTTAACGTTCTTGTTTCGTTTAAAGTATAGAGATAATATTGATTCAAGTTCGGCAGTATGGTCATTGTGAGCATGAGTGATTATTATAACATCGATATCATCAATCTTAAACCCTTGTCTAAAAAAGTTTTGTATAAAATTAAACCCAGGATCTATTACAATCCCGACACCTGCATGGTAAATAAAATAGCCCCCACCCTTTGAATGCCCCATATTAGCTGGAAGAACTGGTGTATAAGAATTCCATTTTCTTAGGATGGAAATAAATGAAGGTGTATTTTCATTTATACGGTTCCCAGGGCTTATGAAACGATTTAACATCTTTTGATTCTTTCTAATAGATTTAAGATAACGGGATTTCTCGTCTCCTAATCCATCAAATACCTCCTTGATAACTCGCTTCATATCATCATCAGGATTGATTTTTTCCAGGCCGAGGTCTATCATTTATTTAACTCAGGAAGTTTTTCTTTTAAAATATTAGCAAGTTTGTTTGCACCTCCAATTCCGCCTAATCCGCGAACCTCATCTGTATCGAAATGTTTCCAAGGTTTTATAATATTATGTATATCTTCAACAATAAATTTTTCTCTTGCTTTTATGGTATAGTTAAAAATGTCCGGGAAAAGCCTTAAGTATGCATTTAGTGGAACAGTCTTAGATACAAAAAAGTCTCTGTTCCCCCATTTTTTAGGAAATAGCAACCGAATTGCTTCAAAATAATTTATTAGTATGTGTGTCTTATCATCTATTGAATAATCAGCTAAAACATCTTCGAGTATTTTATTTCTTTCAAGAGCAGTTATAATGGCAGCCTGTGTTATTATTCCTTTCCCAATGCCAAGCATCTTTATCAAACCAAACCACGGTGATATTGAAAGGTCATTTAAACCCTTTGTGACCTCATGAGCCTCGTAAAATTCAAGGAATTTAATATCATTTTTAATAATGCCAAGCAAGTCATAGGCAAGTGATTTACTGACCGGCTTTTGATAATAATTAATCTTCACAAATATCTCAGCAATTTCGGATAGTGACAGATCTGTGAAGGCAGACACAATAAGAGGGAAATCTGAAAGAGGACTATCTGATTTATCTGAAGTAAATGCTCTCAGCCTGTGTTGACCATCAATTACAAACGCTGACCCCGCTATTGCGGCTATCGACAATTCGCCATCTTTGAATGCTACATTGCCACTTTCCAGATTAATGATGATATTATTAGAGAGAGTCGATGATTCAGTTTCAAGATATTCTGCGATTTCCCTACTTCTTAATTCCTTAAAAGGTCGTTGTATTCCTGTTTCGCGGTCATATTCTCTTTGGTTAAAGTAAGCCATTTCTAACAAATCCTTCGCAGGAATTGAAAAAAGATAGATTTTTTTCTCATGTTGATATATTTCAATTGCCTTCACACAAAATTGTTTGTGCATCTCATTTAACCTCAAGCCCTGCATCCTTACAAAATCGTGTTAATACCTTCAGGCATTCTCTAAGTTCATATTTCTTATTAGTATTCTGAGCGATTTCGCTCTTAATCTTGCGAACCTCAGCATTCTCGAGAAGTTCACGGAAATCCCGCAACTTCTTATAAAACAGGTCAACCTTTCCAGGCCTATCCACATATATCACCTGCATCGCTTCATCAAAAGCGTTTTCTGGCTCTGATTCTAAAAATGCTTTTTTTGCCTTATTAGACTTCAATATCTCTGGAAGCTGTCGTACATCTACAGCTTTTTTAAGTCTATTATCACGAACCCATTCAACAAATTCATCGACAAAACCCGGTGTTTCAGCCCTTTTAACGAGGTCTTTTTGCAGATAAAACGCCTCGAAATAACTGTACTTCTTTAACTCATCTCGTGATGCGTTAATCTGGTCATCGCTTGGTGTTTCTTTGAGATAATTCTGAGACATTGTTTCATACGCTTTTAACATAGCTTCTACAGACTTTCTATGCTTGCGAATCTGCTTTCCTATTTCTTCAGGTGACTTGTTTAACACTCGAATCATCTTGTAAATATAGGCCGCTTTTTCATACGCGTCCCATTCTTTTTTCCCCTTTATATGGAAAGTGCTGAGAATGTAAAAAAGTTCCTCATCGGAAACATCTTCCTGAAGCACGCGGCACTTAATCGTCTTCCATCTGAGTTCACTATGATGTTTCTTGCTAAGCCAGCGATATGCGCATAGGCGGGTATTGCCCTCAACGACTTTATTGTTTAAGACATATACTTCGTCTATCAGCCCTTTATTTGCTTCAAGGTCCCTGATCAGTTCCTTAGTGTATTCGTTGTTAAACAACGCTTTCTCTATAAAATCCTGTGTATTTCTTTCCTTAGGATATTTGCTGATTATATAATTAACTCTTGGGTTTTCAAGGTAATATTCTACAGTTGAAATATCCACCTCCCTTATCTCATAAGTAATCTTACGCCCAAGAACTGTAATGGATTGTGCTGTCATATTATCCTAAAATACCCAAAAGTTCCTGCTTATTCAATAAGAACTCATAGCTTTCGGTTTTTATTGAGTCGGTGTCGCCTTGTATATACATAGCGATGTCTTGCTTCACCCCCACCAATCGGTCAATGTATTCGTCAACAGTGCTTCTTGCTAACAGCTTGTATATTGTACAATTTTTTGTCTGAGAAATTCTATGGATTCTGTCTTGAGATTGCAGATAGTCAACAAGATTAAAATTTCGGTCAAAGTAGATGGCATTGTTTGCCTTTGTCAGGGTTAATCCCTCTCTTGCCGCGGCAGGATTGGCAATCAGTATGCGGTTACTCTCCAGTTCCTGAAAACGTTGAACGATATTAGCTCTATCGGCAATTTGGGTCTCTCCAAATATAATAAGTGGTTTATATTCTATGTATCTATTATTAAGCAGCTTGATATTGTCAATGAAGCTTGTCCAGAGAATAACCTTTTCACCTTTTGCACAAATGTCTTTTATAAGACCATCCAGAGCAGCCAGCTTTGCAGGTGTTTCAGCGTATGCCCTGTCGACTAAAGCAGGGTTGCTGGCTATTTGAGTCAATCTAAGAAGTTTCTTTAAAATGTTCTGCGCTTCATCCACCATTACATCGCCATCGGTATTTAATATTTCTATTCGCAGTTCTTCCCTGAGCTGTTCATATAGCTCCTTTTGCTTACCAATAAGTTCTACATAGATATTAACAAAGCTCTTGTCCGGTAATTCAAGCTCGTCTGCCTTTAAGCGTCGTATAGAATTCGATTCTAATATTTCCCTCAGGTGTTGAAGTTTGTCACGATAATCCAACTTCCGCTCAGATAAATCAGCTTTGAAGGAATTATAATCAGTTCCTAACAATACACCTTCATCGAGAAAAAAGAATTGCCCCCAAAGGTCATACGGTTTGTTTGCTACTGGTGTCCCCGTTATTATGATTCTTTGTTTCGATAAGGGGATAAGTTCGAACAAGGCTTGAGCTGTTTTTGTTGTTGGGTCTTTGATTCTAGCTGATTCATCCAAAACAATGGCAATGTTTTGGCTCTTACAGAATCTCTTCATCCTTGTGAGTTCAGAGATAACAGACTCATAATTCGTGATGTAAAAATTTGCCCCTGTTAAAAACTTGTATCTTTTTTCCCTTTTGCCCCCCCTTAATACAATAGGTATTAAAAATGAGTGCTTCTGTACCTCCATTTCCCAATTATAAAGTAAAGACATCGGTGCCACGACAAGTACACCATCAATATATCTATTTTTCATACGTTGACTTAATGCGTCGATTACGATTTTTGTCTTTCCAAGTCCTTGTTCATCAAACAATGCCACCCGTTCATGGTTTTTGATATAATCGATAGCTTCTATTTGGTGGGGGAGTGGAGCGGTTTTGATTGAGAAATCTATGTTTACTTTAGCCATTAATTATCTCATCGGGAACATATAGCACATGTAAGTTATCTATTATTGACAGTCCAAGAGATGTGAGTTTACGCTTGAAATCAAATTCTGTAGATTTTGGAATACCGATATACACCTCGCATTTTACAGCGTTTAATTCAACAGATGTGAAGTCATAAAGCTGATCATACGTTCTTGAATTAGAAATATCGCCTTCGGTTTTAGCCTCTCCAATACCAACTCTTCCGTCAATGTTAATGCCGATAGCATCTGGCCGATGCCTTAGGATTGTGCTTGGCTGTGGCAACGGCTCTCCAAAGAGTCCGGCATATTTGCCATCTATCATATTTATGGTGAAGCCATCTCCTCTCATTTTCTTAATAACAAGACCCAAGATGAACTGATGCCTTTGTGTAGGCATTATTTTATCGAGCCGATATCTTTCAGAATATCGTCTGTTATTGAGTAAAGCCCTTTTAATAAATCAACCTTCGCTGGTTGAAGACCTCGTTTGATTTCATCTAAATCACCAAAAGGCATTTTCTCAAGTCCTATGATTACCTCTTCTATTTTCTCAAATAATTTGGACTTAGCCGCTGGATTTATCTGCCCAAGCTGGTCGAGAGCTGCCATGAAATTATCATCTATAAGGGCCTGCTTTGCTGCTGGATCTTTTAAAACAAGAGATAATTTTCGAATATCCTCACCTCGTGCAAATTTTCCTTGCCCAACCCACTCACAGAAGTCGATAAGAGACACCTCTCCATTTTTTACAAGCTTTTTCAATTCTTTATTTTTTCTAAACTCAACAAAATAGCTAAACTTCAATCTTTCAGAGGGCTTATTATACTTCTGCAGATATTGCTCTTCCATGTCTTTATAGGCCTGAATGCTGTTTCCTATTTCGTAAGCGCTCAGTTTGGTAAGTTGCTGAAGGCGTTTTAGGGAATAAGCTTCATCGGTATACAGACGGTATAGTTCCCTTGCTTTTTCATATGCTGCCCAAGGTGTTGTGCCGAATAGATGTTTCTCAAGTCGAATAAAGTTGACAATGTTCCTGTCAATCTTATGGGGAAGAATATAGGCATCAATCGCTTTCCATTTTTGTTCATTTACATACTTTTCTGCCAGCTCTTCATAAATAAACGACCTTGTGTTTCCCTCAATGACCGTGTAGATATTTTCATCTTTTTGGACAGCCCATATGGGATCATATATACCGCCATTGCGCTCTATATGTTCTTTCAGCCTGTCATATTGGTCATTACCCTCTGACAAAGCAAATTTCACTTTCTCCTGAGTAACATCGTCATGCAACCTTGTATCAAGAAAATATTGAATACGTGGATTTTCTAAGTCAAGAAATAATTTTGAGACAGGTATTCGCTGACGTGATATTTCAAGCTGAACCCCATCAAGGTTGACTTGTAATTTATTATATGTCATATATATTTTATTCGCTTTATTGTTTTAGAGTTCATCCCCAACGTACTAATAATAAAGCAATCAGATATTCCATGTCAATATTTTTTTAGGTTTCGGTAAAGATTTTTTTCCTTAGAAAAATAAGCAGACTATCTCATTATTGAAGATTAGTAAGGCATTGGTTCGAAAACTTTATTTCTCTTTTGAAACGTCCTTTCTCATCTCAATACGAGCAGCTATATCGGTCTTATCATTCTAAACAAAGAATTACTATGGTTATATCGTCATTTTTCAGGCTAATGATACATAAATCCTTTCTCTGGACACTAATACTTGTATTATTCCCAGCGTTTTTAGTAAATTAGTTCATGTCGAGTGAGCATAGATTAACGGCTTATGATTCGGTCATTCTGATTGTTGACATACAGGAGCGGCTTGCCGCAGTTATGTCTGAAAAGGATAGTATTACAGCCAATACCCTGCATGTCATCGAGCTGGCTAAACTGTTAAAAATCCCCATCTGCCTGACAGAGCAGTATCCAAAGGGGCTGGGCCGGACGATTCCAGAAATCAGTGACGCCATTGCTGATATTAAACCTTTTGAAAAAATGGCCTTCAGTGCCTGTGCCGAAGAGGGATTTCTGGAGAGTTTCAGACAATACGGCAGAAATAAGGTAATCCTCTGTGGAATAGAGACACATATTTGTATCTTACAGACATGCCTTGGTCTAATCGCTGAAGGTTATGGTGTCCATGTGGTCAGCGATTGTGTGTCATCGAGGACTCAGACAAACAAGGCAGTTGGAATTGGGCTAATGCATGAGGCCGGTGCGGTTATCACCTCCACTGAGACCGTCGTCTTTCAGATGCTTGCGAGGGCAGGCACTGACGAATTTAAAATAATGTCAAAAAGGATTAAATAAATTGGAGGACTGGTGAGCGATAATAACGATGCTATGTCAAAATTGAACGAACTTAAGAAAACGGTTTTTTATGAACTGTTAAACGTCATGGGCCGTGTATTTGTAATAGTGCGTTACTCAGACGATGTGCAAATCGGTACGAGGGGATTTTTAAAGGCCGAAAAGGAAAACGGCCTCGTGCTAGTGTTCAACTCAAAGATGAATTTCACATGGGACAAAGACGGCTTAATCGCGGCAAACCTCGTATTTGGTACGAAGACAGAGGACTGCCTCATCCCCGTTGAGCATATCATAGCCGTATATTCGCCGGAGCTGCAGACGCAGTTTGTTACGACATATATGACGGAGGTCCACGCTACAGCAGTGCCTTCGGCAGATGCCGCCCCTATGCCGGAAATGCCAGAAAAACCGGAAGGGCATGAAGAAGATGACCCCGCGCCGGTTGCTGAGTCGGACAATAAAGTTCTGAAAGTCGATTTCAGCAAGAAGAAGAAAAAGTAAGTGCCGCGCATAGGCTCCTATGATGTAATAGTTATCGGAGGGGGACATGCCGGATGTGAGGCCGCGCTTGCCTCCGGGCGCATGGGGCTGAGAACGTGTCTCTTTACGATGAACGTTGACACAATAGCGCAGCTTTCGTGTAATCCCGCCATAGGTGGGCTTGCAAAGGGCCATCTGGTCAGGGAAATCGACGCCCTCGGCGGGCAAATGGCAAAGATTACAGACGCCGCAGGTATTCAGTTCCGGGTACTCAACCGCTCTAAAGGTCCTGCTGTCTGGTCTATGCGGGCACAGGCCGACAGGTCGTTATACAAGTTTCACATGAAAGATGCCCTTGACAGGGTACCAAATCTTTCTATAAAACAAGCCGCTATAGAGGAATTACTTGTTGAAGGTAATAAAATCACCGGTGTCCTGACCGCCTCAGGCGAGACCTATGAGGCACGGGCTGTAGTTGTCACAACGGGTACGTTTCTAAACGGGCTGATTCATATTGGGCTTACGAATTATCCATCGGGCAGGGCAGGGGAGTTTTCATCGGTGGGGCTTTCGGATTCACTGAGGCGGCTGGGATTTAAAATGGGCAGACTTAAGACGGGAACACCGCCAAGAATCGACGCGAAGACTATTGATTTTTCTAAGACTACCCCGCAGTGGGGTGACGACCCGCCAGAGCCGTTTTCTTTTTCTACGCGGGAGATAACAAACCCGCAACTGCCGTGTTTCATAACCTATACGAACGAGACAACTCATACCTTTATCAGGGCGTCTCTGGAGCGTTCGCCCCTCTACAGCGGTGTAATAAAAGGGGTAGGGGCGCGCTACTGTCCTTCGATTGAGGATAAGGTGGTCAGGTTTGCTGAGAAGCCGCGTCATCAGGTGTTTTTAGAGCCTGAGGGTCTTCACATAAAAGAATATTACGCAAACGGCATCCCGACAAGCCTTCCCGTTGACGTACAACTGCACGTGGTACGCAGCATTGAAGGTCTTGCAGATGCTGAAATTGTACGCCCGGGCTATGCTATTGAGTATGACTGTGTCTATCCCACACAGCTTCGACATACGCTTCAGACGAAGGCAATCGCTGGGCTATATCTGGCCGGTCAGATAAACGGCACATCGGGCTACGAAGAGGCTGCAGCACAGGGTATTATTGCCGGCATAAACGCAGCCCTAAAAATTAAGGACATGCCCCCGCTGATACTCCAAAGACACGAGGCCTATATAGGAGTACTCATAGACGACCTCGTCACGCTCGGCACAAAAGAGCCTTATAGGATGTTCACATCACGGGCTGAGTACAGACTGCTCCTAAGAAACGATAACGCAGAGATGAGACTAAGGGAAATTGGCCAGCGCACGGGGCTTGTCACTGAAGAGGACTACAGTCGTTTTACCGTTAAGCGTGACCTCATCACAGAGGAAATCAGCCGTCTTAAGACGCTAAGGGCAGACCCCGGCGAAATAAACGATGCCCTTATCGCCATTGGTACAACCGCTGTCGGGGAAAAGACCACGCTTGAGCAGCTCCTGAGACGCCCCGAAGTAACATATGATGTAATTGAGAAAATATATCCATCCCCCGCCGCCCTTTCACTTGATGCCAAACAGTATGTTGAGACAGAAATCAAGTACGAGGGCTATGTAAGACAGCAGCAGAGGCTGGTTGAAAGAATGAAAAAACTTGAGTTCAAGCAAATCCCGCCAGATTTTAATTATCGCACCGTAAGCGGTCTATCGCGTGAGGTCTTAGGCAAGCTCGAAGAAGTGCGCCCTGAGACAGTGGGACAAGCCGGAAGAATCCCCGGCGTTACTCCGGCGGCAGTTTCCCTGTTACTGGTCGTTATCGAAAAGTTAAAAAGAAAACTACCCTGTGAATTAAATGGTGAATTCAATACTTAAAAGGGCGCTTCCTGCCCTCTCCATAAATCCTTCAGATGGGATAATCGAGGCATTTATAATTTATGCCGCTGAACTAAAAAAATGGACAAAGGTACACAACCTCACCAGCGTTACAGACGAAGAGGGGATAGCGGTTAAACACTTTTTGGACTCAGTGCTTTTTACGATTCCACTAAGAGGCAGCGACTGTGGGATATTAGATGTGGGCAGCGGGGCTGGATTCCCTGGAATTCCAATGAAAATAGTCAGACCTGACCTTAGGCTTACCCTGCTTGAGCCGAAGGGGAAAAAGGCCGCATTTCTCAGACACATCGTACACAAATTAAATCTCAACGATGTTGAAATCATTGAAGGCAGGCTTGAGACGTTTCAACCTCCTCGTCGTCTATATGATGCCGCTGTTGTGAGGGCGTTGTTCACAGCCCACGAGTTTATCTCTAAGGTATCACCACTGGTTAAGCCCGGCGGCCTGATATGTCTTGGAAAAGGCAGGGATTATAAAAAAGAACTCGCGGACTTATCAGAAGTTAATATATCGCACATTAAGATACCTTTTACTGACATTGAGAGAGTTATCCTGACGATAGTTAATAAGGGCAGCGGCATACCCCTGTAATTTTAGTACAGTTGACCTAATTTAGCCAACATGTCACCAACATCTCAATATAGCTTGACAAGGATTGACAGGATAGATTAGAGTGAATAATGGGATGTTCCAAACAGCTTAATGGACATTCCCATAGTTTAACACTAAACCCATAATAAGGAGAGCAGGATGAAAGATATAGTTAGAAGATACATTCCTATATTGTTAATAGCATTAGTCTTTGTACCGGTAGAGCTTTTTGCTGAGACCCAGGAGGACGAGGCGGCGTTTAAGGACAATCAAAGGATATATGTCAGACTGGTTGAGAAGATAATGGACAGCGTAGATGAGGTGTCATCCAAGTCAGCCGATGTGTTGAAGGCAAATGGCTGGGAAGTGGTTGGGGCTTTTTATCCTGCCGTGCCTGAGAAGTGCAGGTATAGAACAAAAGTTCTGGTAATTCATAACGAACACTACTGGCAGAAAATTTATAGGGTATCTCAGTATGCAAAGTTTGTATATCCATTAAAAGTCAATATTTATAGCGACGAAAACGGTACAAATATCTCTATAACCAATCCGGTTGCGCTAAACAGGATGATTTCCCCTGAGCTTGAAGCAGTGTCGTTGGAGACACTTAAGACACTGTCGGGGTTATTTCATGGGGCAGTTAAAGGTAATAACTTAGTAAAAGAAGAAGGTACCCTGCTTGATGGAAACAGGATTCCGGGCTTAGGCGGCGGATTACTAGAAGAAAATATCGTTAAGATTTATACGGGAAAATATAAGACCGAAAAACTTGTGGACACAATTACAAAGTTCATACAATATAGTCTGAAGCGAAGCGCAAAAGGATATTATCCGGTTTACTCACTCGATATGCGGGACAAGGGGCTAGTATTCCTTGGCATCAGCAAGAAGGACTTGGAAAAGACTGCGTTTACAATAACCGGCGAAAAGCGTGTGACAGCCAAGAACTCTTGTCCTGGAATAGACCATGCCCATGCCTTTCCGCTTGAGGTGGTGATAGACTCAACGGGCAAGAACGTAAAAGAGGAAATGCTCAGGGTAATGTTTAAAATGAAGACCTACTTTGGCGACACAGGAGAGGCGGCATTTGTCAAACACTACCTAATGCCCGGAAGCATAGAGGACGAGGTAATATATACAACGTATCCGGATTTATATCAGCAGTAGTTCAACAAGGTTGAATCTCTTGTGGTTTCGTTCCCCGCTGCTTGCACAGCGGGGAGTTTCATTGAGTAAAATTCCTTTTATGGGGAGTAAACTACGCTGAGTGCGTAATTTTGAACCATGTAAGCCCTTATAACACTAACCGGCGTCATAGACCTTCCATCTACCGAAATCTGTGAAAGTACACTGCCTGTTGCAGGCAGAAAGTAGAACAGTCTTACCGAACCATAAGGCACGGTGACACTGCCGGTCTGCGTTAGGGTTGTCTGAAGTGTAAAGCTGTCATCATATACCAAAACAGAACCACTGCCGGTGATTGTAAAGGTAGCTGTTTGTGTGGCGCTGTTTGTTACGGTCTGAATAAGGGCTGCCGATGTGGATGGCTGATTTAGGGCATCTCCGCTATATACTGCCGTTATTGAATGTGTGCCTACGGACAGTGCCGATGTTGTATAGGTGGCTAGCGCGCTTGAGTTAAGCGTAACTGTGGCAAGCGTGGTCGTGCCGTCCATAAAGGTAACAGTGCCTGTGGGTGAGGAGATACCGGTAACTGTTGCGGTAAAGGTTACAGATGTGCCATAGGTTGAGGGATTTAGGGATGAGGTTAGAGCTGTTCCCGCAGTTAGCCATCCTGCTATTTGAGTTGGTGTGTATTTATCTGTGATCGTGCCGTCACCTAATTGACCGTAGGCATTAAAACCCCAGGCCCAGAGAGTGCCGTTGCTTTGTACTCCTAAAGTATGATACCCGCCTGCGGATATGTTTGACCACCCCGCATAAGTACCTATCTGAACCGGTGAGTATTGAGTTGTGAGCGTGCCATCACCTAATTGACCGTAGCCGTTATAGCCCCAAGCCCAGAGCGTGCCGTCGCTTTTTATCCCCAAGTTGTGATAGCTGCCAGCGGATATTGTTGACCACATAGAAGTGCTAATCTGAACCGGCGAGTATTGAGTAGTGACTGTACCGTCACCTAATTGACCATAGGCATTATAACCCCAGGCCCAGAGCATGCCGTCGCTTTTTATCCCTGCTGTGTGATATAACCCAGCGGATATAGAACTCCATGTATCTGTTCCAATCTGAACCGGCGAGTATTTATCTGCGACCGTGCCATCACCTAATTGACCATAGCCGTTATAACCCCAAGCCCAGAGCGTGCCATCGCTTTTTATCCCTAATGAGAACTCATAACCAGCAGTTACTGCTACCCAATTTGTATTTGTTCCAATCTGAACAGGTACGTATTTAGCGATAACTGTGCCGTCACCTAATTGACCGTAGGAATTATCACCCCAAGCCCAGAGCGTGCCGTCGCTTCTTATCCCTAGTGTGTGATATAAGCCTACTGCTACAGAGGTCCATGTAAAAGTCCCAATCTGCACCGGCGAGTATTTATCTGCGACCGTACCATCACCTAATTGACCGTAACCGTTATAGCCCCAAGCCCAGAGCGTGCCGTCTTTTTTTATCCCAACTGTGTGATAATACCCTGCAACTGCGGATGACCAATTTATAGCTATACCAATCTGTCCCGGTATGTTGAGATATGTATTTGTTGCATTATCTCCTAAGCGGCCTTGACCGCCATAGCCCCATGTCCACAGAGTACCAGTGCTTTTTACCCCAGCGTTGTGCCATCCACCTGCGGATATTCCGGCGGACGCGTAGGGACTGATGCAAATGACAGCTATTAACAATATCACTATAGATAGTATTCTTTTGGTTAAATGCCCAAGAGCCATGATTTAATCCTCCTTATAATAGGGTTATCAGCCTGCATTCATTTAGATATGGCAGCTGCTGTTTCCATGCGTGACAATGCACCTGCCCTTAGAATTAGGGTATATCAAATATTTCATGATTGTCAAGATGTATTATAACAATTGTTAAAAAGTGCCCCTGTTTATGCCGGTTTTCACAGGGTATTCTCTGTTTTTGGTGTCTGAGTAAATATATTTTTCACTTTGGAAAGATTTTTATTGACTTAAATGTGAAAATGTGGTATTTTGTGGTAGTAAGTGGAGGGATGATTGGTTGGAGTCAGTTGGATTTATAGGAAGATACAATTTACGGGCAGATGACAAGGGCAGGGTTATAGTGCCAGCCTCTTTCAGGGATATTTTTAAGAAGAGCTACGGCCCGAAGATTTACGTAACCTGTGCAGTCAGGGACAAGTGTCTTAATATATTTCCAGATGCAGAGTGGAAGGCCTTGATGGCAAAGGTAAAAGAAATGCCTAAGGCAAAGGAATCTGTAAAGTTCTTTATCAGAAAGGTGGTAAGTTCAGCGTTTGAGTGTGAGATAGACAAGCAGGGACGGCTGCTTGTGCCGCCCGCTCTTCGTGAGGATGCAGGTATTTCCCTCAACGGTGAGATAATAATCGCAGGGGCTACGGACAGGCTGGAGGTCTGGGACAGGAACTTGTGGGTAGAAAAGTATATGGACATCGATGACTCCGTTGTGGCTGGTTATGAAGAGGAGCTGGCAGATTGGATATAGATGGAAAAACAATTGGAAGAGTTGAAGCCGCTTCATTGTCCGGTAATGGTGGAAGAGGTAATGGAGATGTTAAACGTGCAAAGTGAAGGGGTATATATGGATGGCACGCTGGGATTGGGCGGTCATGCCGCTGAGATATTAAAGAGGCTTGGAGGCAATGGCAGGCTCATAGGGGTCGATAAGGACGGTGACGCGCTGAGTTATGCAGCTAAGAGGCTTCAGGACAGCCGTGTGTGCTATGTGAGAGAAGATTTTTCTCACTTAGGTCATATTATAAAGGACTGTGGGTATGCTGCTATAGATGGTATTTTGCTTGACCTGGGGATGTCGATGGCTCAGGTAAAGACAATGGACAGGGGGTTTAGTTTTAACTCAGAGAGCCGACTTGATATGCGGATGGACACAAGGGCGTCACTAACGGCATGGGAAGTGGTGAACCGCTATAAGATGGAAAAGATTGAAGAGATATTAAGGGAATATGGGGAAGAGTCACGCAGCGCTAAAATCGCAAAGGCAATCGTCAGCGACAGAAAGCGTGCCTCCATAGATACATGCCGCGACCTGGCGGCACTTGTTGAAAGGCAATACGGAGGGCGCGGAAAGACTCATCCTGCGACGAAGACATTTCAGGCGCTCAGAATATACGTAAACGGTGAGTTAACCGCGTTGCAGGGGGCGCTTGAGGCATCGAAAGCAGCGCTAAGGGCAGGCGGGCGTTTATGCGTAATCTCGTATCATTCGCTTGAGGATAGGCTTGTGAAGAGTTTTTTTAAAAATGAAAAGGCAAAGGGTAGCTTTAGTCTTTTGACTGTGAAACCAATCACGCCATCAGCGCTGGAGGCACGTCAAAAGAACCCTGCAGCAAGGAGCGCTAAACTCAGAGGAGGACAAAGGTTATGATTTGTGAAAAGAGATGTTCGATAATGAGTAACGTTTTGTTGGTCCTTGGCGCGGTGTTGATAGTGGTCAGTGTGTTTTACACGCTGTGGCTGAGGTCATCTATTAAGTCACTTGAGTATAAGCTTGGCAACATGCAGCAAAAACAGTACGAACTCCTTAAGAAACAAAGAAATCTTATGGCACAGAAGGAGAATCTCCTGTCTCTTAATTCCGTTGATAGTGTTGCTATAAAGAAGATGGGATTTGAGTTTCCAGACAGGAATAGGGTAATCTACGTAAAAGAGCGGCTATAACCTACGGGGGTAGGGCTAGCTGCGCCCCAGAATAAGGGGCGAGGTGGAAATGAATAGACGGTTTATTTTTATTTACGGGTTAGTCTTTGTCGGTTTTTTTGTGTTACTAGCACGGCTTTTCGATATCATGGTTATAAAACATGATAAGTTCGTAAAGAAGTCTGAAAACCAGCGCATGGCAGAGGTAGACGTGCAGGTGCGCCGCGGTATAATACTCGACAGGCTTGGCAGGAGGCTTGCCGTAAACCTTGAGAATAACTCTGTATATCTGGACAAGACCAACTATAATGAAAGCGACAAGAGGCTGCAGGAGGTCTCAGACGTCATAGGCGTTAGTTTCAATGAGCTGTTGACACAGGTCAGGGGAAAAAAGAACTTTGTGTGGCTTAAACGTAAAATCCCTATTGAAGAGACCGATAAGCTGCAGGAGATGAGATTAAGCGGAATCGGCTTAATGGCCGAGCCTAAGCGTCACTATTCGCTTGGATATATGGCCGCGCATGTTCTGGGTTTTGTAAACATAGACAACAAGGGGCTTGAGGGTGTAGAGGCCGTCTATGACAAAGAGCTTGTCGAGCTTGGCGGAAAGTACATTGTCGAGAAAGACGCCCGCGGCAACATGTTTTATAATACGAACGAAAATGAGAGGACAGGAAATACCCTGACGCTGACACTGGACCAAGGGCTTCAGTACATAGTGGAAAAAGAACTTGACGATGCGATGGAAAAGTGGCGGGCTTCTGCTGCTACTGCCATAATGATGGACCCATATACGGGTGAGATACTTGCCCTTTCAAACCGCCCGACGTTTGACCCAAATTTCCCCGGTAAGTATGGCCCGGCATCAAGGCGAAACCGCGCTATTACAGACTTCTATGAACCAGGCTCAACATTTAAGATAGTGACAGCAGCAGGGGTACTAGAGGAGAACCTTGCCAAGCCGGATGACAGGATTGACTGCCTCGGCGGTGCGATAGAGGTCGGCGGTAAGAGGATAAAGGACGCGCACCCGCACGGCGTTCTGACATTCATGGAGGTTATACAAAAGTCTTCCAACGTGGGGACGATAAAGCTGGCGCAGCGTCTGGGCAAACAAAGGCTTCACGGTTATATCAAGAAATTCGGCTTTGGTGAAAGGACAGGCATAGACTTACCCGGTGAGATACCCGGGCGCCTGAGAAATCCTGAGCGCTGGTCGGGTGTTTCTATTGGGGCTATCCCAATAGGCCAGGAGGTTGCCGCTACACCGCTTCAGGTACTGACTGCGTATTCAATTGTTGCCAACGGCGGCTATAAGGTATCTCCATCTGTTGTAAAGGAAATTACAGACACAGACGGCAAGGCCCATCCTATCAGTAAAAGATACGATGGAACTGAGCAGGTTATATCAAAAAAGACCATAGACATACTCAAAAGCGCCTTCACAATGGTTACGCAGGAAGGTGGTACGGCAACATTTGCGCGCGTCGAAGGCAACCTCGTAGCCGGTAAAACAGGTACAGCTCAGATATTTGACAGGGCGCAGGGCAGATACTCACACACCGACTTTATCAGTTCATTTGTCGGCTTTGTGCCTGTCGATAAGCCCGTATTTTCTATGATTGTCGTTGTGTGGAAACCTCGTGGCGCGATTTATGGCGGTGTTGTTGCTGCCCCTGTATTTAAGAACATCGCTACAAAGGCGCTTACTTATTTGAACGTGCCAAAAGAAGAAAAACTAAAAAACACCACTTTGGTTGTCGAAAACGCATCCACCGGTAAAAAGCCTCACAACTAAACAGCCGGGGAAAAAGAAAGGAATGATTGATGAATATTGCTAAAATACTGGACAAAATTGGCGTCAGGGAGATAAATGGCAACCTGAACAAAAGCGCAGAGGGTATCTCCTATGACTCCAGAAGGATAGAGAAGGGGACGATGTTTTTCGCAGTAAAAGGACAGCACTCTGACGGTCACGCATACATCAAAGAGGCAATAAAAAAAGGCGCGCACTCGGTTATCTATGAAGACGAAATCGATGTTGATGCCTTTAGCAGTAAGGACATTCTGCTGGTCAGGGTTGACAACGTCCGCAGGGCGCTTGCATACATTGCTGCAAGATACTACGGCGACCCATCTAAAGAACTCAGGCTCACCGGAGTTACAGGCACTAACGGAAAGACCTCGACATGCTACCTGATGCGCTCAATCCTCACAGCCTATGGAAAGAAATCAGGCATGATTGGAACGATTCAGTATCTTGTCGGTGATACCGTCTACAGCGCCCATCACACCACACCGGAGGCCCCGGAGTTTCAAATGTACCTGAGTATAATGCTTGAACAGGGCTGTGAATATGCCGTAAGTGAGATATCCTCCCACGCCCTCGCCCAGTACAGGGTTGATGCGGCAGAATTCGATGTCGTGGTGTTTACGAATCTTACACGAGACCATCTCGACTATCACAAGGATATGAACGATTATTTCAACTCTAAAAAGAGACTATTCAATGAGTTGTTAAAGCCCGGCGGCATATCTGTAATAAATGCTGACGATGAGTTTGGTCAGGAACTTATAAAGGAAAAGTTGCACAATGGCTCAGATGTGATTGCCTACGGCATGGACAGCCGCGCAGATGTCAGGGCTGTGAATATAAAACGTTTTGCCAATGGACTGGATTTTGATATCTCATACAGAGGGACAGAGTTTAATATCGTTTCAAACCTGCGTGGATATGTAAATATATACAACATACTTGCGGCATTTTCGGCCTCAACAGCGCTTGGGATTCCCTATGAAGCAATCATCAGCGGCATATCGAAGCTCAAGAGTGTACGCGGGCGGTTTGAGCCGGTAGACTGTGGACAGGATTTCTCTGTAATAGTCGATTATGCGCACACTGACGATGCCCTTCATAATGTCATAGACAGCATGAAGAAGCTCAGTTCAGGGAGGATAATAACCGTGTTTGGCTGCGGCGGTAACCGTGATACGGGAAAACGCCCAATAATGGGGCGGATTGCCTCAACACTCAGCGATTACACAATTGTTACGTCGGACAATCCTAGGTACGAAGAACCAGGTGATATAATAAGGCAAATCCTCGAGGGTATTGAAGGCAGCAGCTATGCTGTTGAGCCGGACAGGAAGAACGCCATAAAAATGGCAGTCAATATGGCTGCCCCAGGTGATGTGGTGCTGATTGCCGGTAAGGGGCATGAAAATTATCAGGATATCAAGGGCGTCAGACACCCGTTTGACGACAGGGAGCTGGCCGAGAAGTTTATCCTGAAAAGGCTTAAACATCCTGAGCGTCCGGCTGAGGTACACCGGTGATACAGTTAAACCTTGATACAGTGCTTAGGGCTGTTAACGGCAGGACAGTGAGTTCCCGTGATATCCTGGGGGCTTGTTTTACGGGTGTATCGACTGATTCAAGGACGATTAGGGCAGGGGACCTGTTTTTCGCACTTTCGGGGGATAAGTTCGATGCCCATAACTTTATTGATGCCGTGTCGCGTGTTGGTGCCGGGGCAGTTATCTCACGTGTGGTAGAGTGTCCCTCAGATGAGTTTGTCCTTATCATGGTAGATGACACACTAAGGGCGCTGCAGCGTCTGGCTGCCTATGTCAGACACATTCGTCATATACCGGTTGTTTCTATTACAGGCACAAATGGCAAGACAACTACAAAGGAGATGACAGCGGCAGTAATCGCTAAAAAATATCCTGTTCTTAAAACAGAAGGGAATCTTAACAATCACATTGGGCTTCCACTTACGCTTCTCAGGCTTGATAAAGAGACTGCGGCAGTCCTTGAGATGGGGGCAAGCAAGGCGGGCGACATTGCCGAACTTTGTGAAATCGCCGCCCCGGACTATGGAATCGTGACAAATATTGGCCCAGGACATCTTGAGGGTTTTGGCAGCGTTGAAGGTGTGCGCACAGCTAAACTTGAAATCATGGACTATGCCAAGACCATCATAGTTAATGCAGACGATGAGTTTCTTATGAAAGCTGTATTAGAAAGAAATAAGACACTGCAAAGGGAGATTATCAGCTTCGGTGTTGAAAATAGCGCGGCGCTTACAGGGCGTTTTGTTGATGGAGCCGGCCCGGCGCTGAACACGGCTATAAGGCTTCCCAATGGTGAGGAGCTGCAGGTAAGCATCAAAAGCGGCGGTAGGCACAATCTCTACAACGCCCTTGCAGCGGCAGCGGCAGGCTTTCTGATGGGTGTAGAGGGACAAGACATACGCCAGGCCCTGTCTGATTTCAGGGGTGTGGCGATGAGGCTTGAGTTTAGGGAGATTAACGGCTCTATGATAATCTGTGATTTTTACAACGCCAATCCAGCCTCTGTGACAAATGCAGTAAAAGAACTGGTTAGACTGGACAGGGGCCGCAAGATTGCAGTGCTTGGGGATATGCTTGAACTTGGGGAGTATTCTGAGCGGTATCACAGGGAACTGGGCAGATGGATGGCGTCACAGCCGGTTGATGTATTCATAGCCGTGGGCAGTATGATGAGAACTACCCTGGATGCGTTTAATGATTCGCGCGGGGTATCTGTGCAAGGCGCCGCAGTACATGCCGCTAATGCGGTTGAGGCCGGGCGTATACTAAAACAATTAATTGCCAATGACACGGTGCTGATTAAAGGCTCACGTGGACTAAAAATGGAGAGGGTACTGGAGTAATACACTATGTTATATTATCTTTTATACAGCCTTAGAGATGTCATTTCGCCGCTGAATGTATTCAGGTACATAACATTTCGTACTGCTATAGCCGTTATCACGGCAATGGCGATAACCTTTCTGCTTGCCCCTGAGACAATACGCTTTCTTAAGCGCATAGGCAAGACGCAGCAAATCAGAGACGACGGCCCAAAGACGCATTTCTCCAAGGCCGGTACGCCTACAATGGGCGGCATTCTTATAATCATATCCATACTGGTATCAGTGCTTTTATGGGGGAATCTTGCGAATAAGTACGTCTGGATAATGATTGTGTCAACGTTTTGTTTTGGGGCGATAGGGTTTTTAGACGACTATCTGAAGGTCTCAAAGCGTAATCCTAAAGGGCTGAGGGGTAAGTACAAGTTCGGCCTTCAAATTATAGTAGCACTGGCAATTGGCCTGATTCAGTATTTTGACTCATCAGACCCATACAGGACAATGCTGATAATACCGTTTTTTAAGAAATGGCTGTTCGACTTAGGTGTATTTTATATACCATTTACTGCCGTAGTGGTGGCTGGGTCTGCAAATGCGGTAAACCTGACAGACGGCATAGACGGGCTGGCGATAGGATTGGTAGGGATAGCGGTGTTTGCAACGGGGCTGCTGGTGTATATATCTGGGCACGCTGGGCTGGCACAATACTTGCAGGTAATATATATAACTGGCATTGGCGAGTTGACCGTATTTTGCGGAGCGATGCTGGGAGCGGCACTAGGTTTTTTGTGGTACAATACTTATCCGGCAGAGGTTTTTATGGGAGATGTAGGTTCTTTAGGGCTTGGCGGGGCACTTGGCACGCTGGCAACAATAACGAGACATGAGATAGTATTGCTTGTTGTAGGCGGTCTTTTTGTAGTAGAGACACTGTCAGTTATTTTACAGGTAGCGTCATTTAAATTGACAGGGAAGAGGATTTTTAAGATGGCCCCAATACATCATCACTTTGAGCTGAAGGGCTGGCCGGAGCCAAAGACTGTGATAAGATTTTGGATTGTGGGTATTATGCTTGCATTGCTAAGCTTGGCAACTATTAAATTGAGGTGACGATAATGAAAGGGCATTATTTATCAAAGTTCAAGCCGTGTGTATTCTTATCAGTTGTAATCTGTATTGTATTATTATCGGTTAATACGTTTGCTTATGAGCCGTCAAGCAGGGAGATAGGTGCACGGTCTGCTGTCATTATGGATGGGGATAAGGTGTTGTACGCAAAAAACCCGACATTCAAGCAGCCCCCTGCCAGCACAACAAAGCTGGTAACCGCCATGGTGGTGCTTGACCATATGAAGCCACACGATGTAGTAACCATAACGGGCAATGCTGCAAGGCTGCACTCGCCGAACTTGGCCCTGCGTGAGGGTGAGAGGTTTTATGTAAAAGACCTGTTAAGCCTGCTTCTGATGAGGTCTGTAAATGGTGCGGCGCTGGCGTTTGCCGAGGCGGTATCGGGTGATGAGAAAGATTTCGTTGCATTAATGAATGCAAAGGCAAGGAGTATCGGGGCAACTGATACGAGATTTATAAACTCTCACGGACTTCCCGGTGAAGGACAGTATATAACGGCATACGACTTGGCAGATATAATGAGGAGGTCTCTGGACTACTGCCTCATAAAAGAGACAATAAATACAAAGACAAAGACGGTCAGTTCTCTGGACGGAAGGACATTTATTTTATCGAACACGAACAAGCTCCTGTGGAGTGATGATGACCTTGTTGGCGGCAAGACAGGGTTTACAAATGCGGCGAGGCACTGTCTGGCGTTTGCGGCTGAAAAGGGTGACAATACACTGGTTGCAGCCCTGTTAGGAGACGACAGAAGGTCTGACCTCTGGAGGGATGCAAAGTTTGTACTGTCTAAGGGGCATGACATTTCAGAGTCAAACTCAAAACCTGTTATCTACTACAGCACCGTAGCCGATGAAAAGGTACTGAAAATTGCAAAAACGAGCCGCGCAGGCAAAGGCAAAAAGCACAAATCAAAGAGGCACAAGGTTGGAAAAGGAAACCGCACAGATAACATAGCAGCCCTGGACATGGCTCAGGATACTCAGGGCGACGATGCCAACAATTACATGGCAAAGAAATCTAAGGCAAACAAATCTAAGGCACAAGTTCATAATGTGAAATCGGAGAAATTAAAACAAGTGGCAAAGAAGCCCGCCCCGTGCCGTACTGCTTACAAGGGCGTCAAGCAAAAGAACTGCACATCTGTCAGAAGCTCCAATTCCAATGTCTTTCAAATAGTGTTGGCGGCATCATCAGATAATATCCAGAACATAGGTGGATGAACATGGAAATGTATAAAAATTACAAGGGCAAACATGTAGTCGTGGTGGGGTTGGCAAGGAGCGGAGTAGGTGCGGCTAACCTGCTTGTGAGGCTTGGGGCAGCAGTGACAGTTATGGACGTAAAAGGCGCTGATGAGCTTGCCAAGTATATTGCGCAGCTTGACCCCTCTGTCACAATTAAATTAGGCCATCACAATGAGGAAATCATAGACACTGCGGACACCGTGGTGCCAAGCCCCGGTGTGCCGCTTACAATCCCAATACTTGAGAGGGCGCGTCAGAAGGGCATAAGAATAGTTGGAGAGTTGGAGCTGGCATATCAAGTGCTTGAGGAGTTGAGAAAAACCGGAGCCGCCGGGTTTATGGCGATTACCGGAACAAACGGCAAATCGACAACCACAACGCTTCTGTATGAGATATTGATTCACAGTGGATTTAACGCCATTATCGGCGGCAACATAGGAAAGGCCCTGACTGAGGAGATAAATAAGCTGGTAAAGGATTTTGAGCGTCCCCGCGAGTTCGTAAGTCCTGACTATATTGTTACCGAGGTGTCGAGTTTCCAGCTTGAATCGGCAGAGAAGTTTAAACCAAAAGTGGCGGCGATATTAAACGTGACCCCGGACCACTTGGACAGGCACAATACAATGGACGAATACCTCGAGGCAAAATGCAGGATATTCCAGAACCAGGACCAGATGAATTTCCTTGTACTCAATGCAGATGACCCGCTGACTCCAAAAATCGTAGAAAAGGTAAAACCAATGGGACCAGAGATACTCTACTTCAGCAGGAAAAAGCAGGTCAGAGGTGCGTATTACTCAAAGGGCATAATAACCTTTAACATACCGGAGCTTGAGGTGCTGTGCCCGGAGCTTGTCGTACATGAGATGCCGGTGTTTCATACGAATAATTTCAAAATTAAGGGGCTACACAACATAGAAAACGCAATGGCTGCATCGCTGATGGCACTTGTCAGTGGTTGTTCTGTGGCGGACATATACTCAACGCTGACGACATTCAAGGGGCTGGAGCACAGGCTTGAGTTTGTGGAAGAGGTTGATGGTGTGAAGTACTTTAATGATTCAAAAGGGACGAATATCTGGTCAGTGGTGAAATCCCTGGAGGGTTTTGAGGAGTCTATAGTGTTGATAGCCGGCGGCAGGGACAAGGCCGGGGACTTCTCACCGCTCAAGGATTTAATAAAGGAAAAGGTAAAGGCAGTTGTATTAATAGGCGAGGCGGCAGGGAAGATTAAGGAGGCCGTAAAATCCATTACAGAAGTTCACATGGCCTCATCGATGCAGGACGCTGTTACAAAGTCAAAGGAGATAGCGGGGTACGGAGACATAGTGCTGCTGTCACCTGCTTGCGCAAGTTTTGATATGTTCAGAGATTTTGAGGAACGAGGCGCGATATTCAAAGAGGCAGTCTTGCGTCTGCCTGGCGCCAGAACGGTCATGGACGCAGTTGTTGCAGGAAATTAGGAGACAGTGGAAGAAATTACAAATCCTGTAATTCAGGAAAAGGGACAGTTCGACACAATACTATTTGTATCGGTCTTGTGTCTCATACTTGTCGGTGTGTTCATGGTCTACAGCGCTACGTCTGTTGTGGCGCCGTCAAGGACTGAGGCTGCGGCTGCGTCGCTTACTGATTTGAGGTATCTGAAGAAACACCTTGCCTCGATTATCTTAGGTTTTGTCCTGATGTCAGTTATGTATAAGATGAACTCTGAGTCGCTTAAGAAGGCAGCGCTGCCGCTGTTGATTCTGTCTATTCTGCTGTTGTTAGCAGTCAAGATACCTGGCATCGGGGCTACTGTAAACGGGGCAAGGCGCTGGATAAGGGTTTTAGGCATAACATTTCAGCCCTCTGAACTGGTAAAGCTGTCAATGGTGCTGTTTATGGCAAAGTACTTATCCGGAGGCTCATTTGTCCCTGACAGCGTAAAGGCATTTGCAAAGCCGGTAGGGCTGATGCTGGTGCTTCAGGCTATGCTGCTCTTACAACCGGATTTCGGTTCAGCAGCGATAGTCGGGGTGATAACATTTGTGCTGCTGTTTTTGGCAGGGGTGAGGATTAAGTATATCTTGTCGTTAGGTATTGTATTGATACCTGTAGTAGTAAAACTGATAATGGAGCCATACAGATTAAAACGCGTCCTTGTGTTTTTAAACCCCTGGGCAGATGAGAAAAGGAGTGGTTTTCAGTTGATACAGTCGTTTGTTGCACTAGGTAATGGCGGGCTTGACGGCGTTGGAATAGGCAAAAGCACACAAAAGCTGTTCTTTCTGCCAGAGGCCAAGACAGACTTCATATTTGCAATCGTAGGTGAGGAGACAGGGCTGATAGGGGCAGCGTTTGTAGTGTTATTATTTTTCATCGTATTTCTCAGAGGTATTTCCATTGTCAACAGATTAAAGGGTGGTTTTTATATGTACACGGCAGTTGGAATAACGCTTTTAATATCAATACAGGCGGTGATAAACATGGCGGTGGTCTCAGGATTACTGCCGACAAAGGGACTGCCGCTGCCGTTTATAAGTTATGGAGGGTCGTCGATGATTTTAAATGCTGCTGCAATAGGCATACTTCTGAACCTTTCAGAAGGAGAGGTTATAGTCAGACATGAATCCCATGCAATTACAAAAGATGCAGATTCAAACCGGAGAAAGGGAAGGATATTTACATATGCAAAATAAAACCAGCGATAAAAGGTTGTCAAAGGCAACAGTTGTTATAGCAGGGGGTGGTACAGGCGGACACCTGTATCCTGGGATTGCGATTGCCGAGGAGTTAAAAAAACAGTTAAAGGACGTGGAAATTATCTTCATGGGTGCGGAAAAGGGTATTGAGGCAAGGATATTGCCCAGTGAGAATTACTACGTAAAGCTGTTAAAGACAGATGGCTTTGTGGGGGTATCGCTTAGGAAGAAGACAACTGCCCTGTTTAAGTTTATAATGGCGTTTTTTAAGGCATACGCGTTTCTCAGGGGGCTTCGGCCTAATGTTGTTATAGGCACTGGTGGATACGCCTCGTTTATTCCTGTATTTGCGGCCATGCTCTTAGGCATTCCCACAGTAATCCAGGAGCAGAACTCAGTGCCGGGGCAGGCCAACAGGATTCTCGCTAAGTTTGCAAAAAAGGTTTGTATAACCTATGAGAATTCACTTTCGTATTTTCCAAAAAATAAGACCATACTGACTGGCAATCCTGTAAGAGAAAAGATTCTTAAGGCTGATAAAACCGAAGGCAAGAAGATGTTTTCCCTGAAGGAAGGGCGCTTTACGGTATTTATCTTTGGCGGGTCAATGGGGGCGTCAAGCCTGAACAAGATAGTGGTAGATTCCCTTGAGCAGCTCACGCACCTCAAGGACAGGTTACAGTTCCTGCATCAGACCGGCGAGAAGGATTTTGAGTACGTCAAGGCGGCCTACTTAAGGTATGGGATGAGTGGCACAGTAGCGCCGTTTATATACAAGATGCCAGAGGCATATGCCTCGTGTGACATGATAATATCGCGGGCAGGGGCAACAACACTTGCCGAGATAACGGCCATAGGGATACCCTCAGTGCTGGTACCGTACCCGTATGCCGCATCTGCACATCAGGAGGTAAACGCATCGAGGCTTGCCGTAAGCGGTGCAGCCATGATGATAAAAGAGGGTGAGTTAACCGGAAAGGTCCTCGCAGAGTATATCCAAAGGCTTTTTAATGATGACAGCCTGCGCTCAAAGCTTAGCCGTGACTGCATGACATTCGGCAAGCCGGACGCCGCTAAAAAGGTTGCCAACATATCTATTATGCTGTTAAAAAATAAAAAACAATCATATCGCGAAGGGTTTCCGGTTCCTTTGCCTAAATAAGGGAGTTTACATGTTTAACCGTTACAGAGTAATTCATTTCGTAGGCATTGGCGGCATAGGGATGAGCGGCATAGCACAGGTACTCAATGACCTTGGCTATGAGGTCAAAGGCTCGGACATTAAAGATTCCTCAACGGTGGAAAAGCTGAGGAACTCTGGCATAACTGTTATGATTGGTCATAAGGCCGAAAACATCGGCAACGCCCATGTAGTTGTAATAACATCGGCGGTCAGCACGGGTAATCCTGAAGTAGAAGAGGCCAAACGCCGTGCCATCCCCGTTATTCCACGGGCTGAGATGCTTGCCGAGCTTGGCAGACTTAAGTATACCGTGTTGGTTGCCGGCTCACATGGCAAGACAACTACCTCGTCGTTGATTGCAACTATACTGATGGGAGCGGGGACATTTGACCCTACTGTTGTACTTGGCGGCAAATTAAACGAATCAAACAGTAACTCAAGGGTAGGCAGGGGGGATTATCTGGTTGCAGAGGCTGACGAGAGTGACGGCTCTTTTCTTAAACTCAACCCAACGGTAGCAGTATGCACGAATATCGACAGAGAACACATGGATTATTTTTCAACGATGGAAAGGCTTAAGGGCGCGTTTGTTGATTTCCTTAATAAGGTACCATTTTACGGTGTTGGCATTGTATGTACAGACGACCCTAATATAAGGGAAATCCTTCCAAGGGTCAACAGAAGATATGTAACATATGGACTTGACAGCGGCGCGCAGTATACGGCTAAAAATATTGACTATGGCTTTATGCGTACAAGTTTTGACCATTACAAAGAAGGTCAGTTTATAAAAAGGTTTGAGATACGTCTGGCAGGCACCCATAATGTGTTAAATTCGCTTGCCGCTATAGCCGCTGCTGAGTCACTTGGTGTAGAAGTAGACAGCACTGCCGCCTCTTTGGGGGAATTTTCCGGCATAAAACGCAGGATGGAGTTTAAGGGCGCGTTTGACGGCATAAAGGTCTATGACGACTACGGTCATCACCCGACGGAGATAGAGGCAACCATAGGGGGAATAAAGGATCATGTCTCAAATCGACTTATTGTGGCATTTCAGCCGCACAGATACACAAGGACGCGCGATTTGATGGACAACTTTGCAGCTTCATTTTCAGGTGTTTCCAAGCTCTATCTGCTGGATATATACTCGGCTGGGGAGCCTACGATAGACGGCATATCGTCTGAGGTATTGGCTGCAAAGCTCAGAAAAAATGGTGTAGATGTGGTTTACTGTGAGGCTCAGGAAACGGCCAGGGCAAAGATAGGTCAGGCGCTTCAGGATGGTGATGTACTGGTCACGTTTGGGGCCGGGGATATATGGAAACTAGGAGAGGAACTTGTTAAACAGCGGGGTGCAGCTTAATGATCAGCGCAGAGACGGTAACACTGACGGCAGACATGATGTCCGGCCTTTCAGGTCGGGTCTCCTACAATGAGCCTATGAGCGAACACACATCGCTGCAAATAGGCGGCAGCGCTGCGGTGTATTTCCAGCCGGAGGGTTTGGCCTCACTGACGCAGTTTATGAAGCGGGCACACGCGCAGGGAGTTCCCTTTTTGGTCTTAGGTGGGGGCAGCAACGTACTGTTTGGTGATGCTGGATTTGACGGTGTTGTAGTCAGCACAAAGGGGTTTAGGACAATTGAGACGCAGGTGACAGACAAGGGTTTATTTATACGCGCTGGTGCAGGGGTGTCCCTTGCGCAGGTAGTGCTGTCAGCTGAGAAGGAATCAGGGCAGGGCATAGAAGGTCTTGCAGGGATACCGGGGACACTGGGTGGCGCGGTATTTGGAAACGCCGGTTCATTTGGCTCTGAGATAAAGGACGCCGTTATTGCTGTAACGATTGTCAGCATGGACGGTCAGCTCAGGGTGCTGAGAAAAGGGGATGGACGTGCTGATGGACTAAACTTTTCATACAGGAAGTCGGGCATTGCAGAAAATACAGTCATTGTGAGTGTCGATATGAGGCTGCCCTTAGGGGATTCAGCCGCAATAGCCGCTAAATCCCATGAGTGTTTAATTAAAAAAAGGCAGACACAACCGCTGTCATTTCACTCGGCAGGGTGTGTGTTTAAAAATCCGCCAAATGGATATGCTGGGGCATTGATAGAACACGCCGGGTGTAAGGGCTTGACTCACGGCGGGATAGAAGTAAGCATGGTACACGCGAATTTTTTCATTAACCGTGGGGGCGGTACGGCTGCCGATTACCTTTCCCTGATGGAGCAGGTGGGGTCGATGGTAAGGGCAAAGTTTGATGTTGAACTGTCTCCAGAAATAAGAATAATCGGGGATATGGTATGAAAGAAGAATTAAGCGAAAAAAAGATCGCGGTATTGGCCGGCGGGCTGTCGTCGGAGAGGGAGATATCACTTAAGAGCGGCATGGCGGTGTTTAACACACTAAAGGCCGGTGGTTATGATGTGTGGCTGATAGATGCGGATTTGGAGGTTGCGCTGAAACTTACATCGTTGGAGCCGGATGTGGTGCTTACTGCATTGCATGGCGGCTGGGGCGAAAACGGTTCGATTCAGGGGATGCTTGAAGTTATGGGGATAGCCTACACGGGGTCTGGGGTGCTTGCCTCTGCCCTGGCTATGGATAAGGTGATGTGTAAGTACCTGTTCGAGAGGGCCGGACTCAGCGTACCGCCGTTTGAGATACTTGAGTTTAAGGGGCCAGAGTACAGCGCACAACTCAGCATAGCAGCGATGTGCGGGCAGAAGAGACTGGCAGTTGATTTCCCCTGGATAATCAAACCAGCACAGGAAGGCTCAAGCGTGGGTGTGAGCATAGTGAAAGGCGAGGCTGACTATGCAAGGGCACTAAGGGAGGCCTTTATCTATGGGAATCAGGCAATTGTGGAGAAATTTATAAAGGGAAAGGAAATTCAGATAGGCATAGTAAACGGCAGAGTGCTGGGTGGTGTTGAGATAAGGCCCTCTGGGGAGTTTTACGATTATAAGTCTAAATATACCAGCGGCATGACAGACTACATACTGCCGCCTGAGGTAAGTCTGAAGACATACGATAAAATCGTGGAGATGTCCGTAAAGGCGTATGATTGTCTGGGTTGTAAGGGGGCAGCAAGGGTGGATACGATACTCTCAGAGGACAATGAAGTATATGTCCTTGAGGTAAACACAGTGCCCGGGATGACAGAGACATCGCTTCTGCCAAAGATAGCAGAGGCTGCCGGTATGTCATTTCTTGAATTACTTGAGGATATGTTAACAGATGCTATACTAAGAAAAAATACACAGGTTATGACAACAGTCGTATGAAAAAGGCAAAGAAAGAGGCAGCGGCGTATAAACGCCCTAAAGTGATAAACGCACGTGTCATTGGCATTGTCATAAGCGTTTTAGCGGTGATGGGGTTTGTAATATTTATGGGGCATTACACGCTGAGTGCTGAGTTTTTCAAAGTAGACAAATATGGGGTCGAGGGAAACAGCCACTTAAAAGACAGCGAGATCTTTGATCTGATGGATGTAAAGGGAAAAAACATACTATCAGTGAACACTGAGATACTGGCTAGGAGACTTGAGGCATCGCCGTGGATAAAGACATCATATGTAAGAAAGGAACTGCCGTCGTCAATACTGGTGAGGGTAACAGAGAAGTCCCCTGCGGCCATGTTAAACGATGGACGAGCGATGTATTTGATAGATGACTCTGGAGTAAAACTCGACACAATAGAAAAACCCATGCCCGGCATACCGGTAATAAACATAGAGGAGAAGCATAAGAGGGCGTACACAGAGGCAGTCAGGCTGGTAAATGTGATAAATAAGACAGGCGAACTAAGCGGTAAAACTATAGAGATTTCGGGCATGAGGCCAGAGGACATATCGCTGACATTAAATGGTTTGCTGATACTTATGGGGTTTGGTGATTACGAGAAGAAATTAGCGAGTTATTTTTCGCTCAAAGATGAGATAGCGGGCAGGAATATAGCCATAGAGTACATAGACCTGAGATTTGCAAACAGACTGATAGTAAAGCCGGTAAAAAAGGAAATGAAATGGGTGAAGGGAGCTATATAACAGGGCTTGACATAGGGACCTCTAAGATAGTCGCTGTAGTGGCCAGGGTAACTGAGACCACAACTGAGGTTACAGGTGTGGGCATAGTGCCTTCTGCCGGTGTGAGGAAGGGTGTTATCGTTGACATTGAAAGCGCCGCTGCCGCTATCAGAGAGGCGGTGAAGAAGGTGCGTGCTATCTCCGGCGTGGAGGTAAAAGAGGTCTGTACGGGAATTTCCGATGGGCAGATAAAGAGTTTTAAGAGTACAGGCGCTATAGCGCTGACAACCGATACAATAACACAGCGGGATGTTGACAAGGTGATGGAGACCGCCGGGACAGTATATGTGCCTTTGGACAAGGAGATTATGCACATGATCCCCGTAGAGTATATAGTTGATGGCGAAGGGCAGATATATAACCCCGTAGGGATGAAAGGAATGAGGCTTGAGGTAAACGTACAGGTAGTGGCAGGGTCGTCTAATACGATACAAAATGTGATAAAGTGCTGTGAAATGGCCGGTGTGAAGGCTGCGGATATAGTATTTAATCCCCTTGCGTCTGCGGCGGCAGTACTCAGGGAAAATGAAAAGGACTACGGGGCGATACTGATAGACATCGGCGGTGGCACGACAGATATAGCGGTATTTAAGAATGGTGCATTTATGGGTGCGGCGGTAATAGACATAGGCGGCAACCAGTTTACGAATGATATAGCCGTAGGGCTGAGGCTTCCGATTGCCGAGGCAGAGAGGTTGAAAAAGGCGTATGGCATGGCAACCTTTCCTGATGAGTACTTTGGTGAGGAGATAACCGTAACGGCAGACATGGAAGAGAGGCGGATATCGAAATCATTTATAACTGAGATAATAAAGGCAAGGAGTGAAGAGCTAACGGGTATGATAAAAGACGCGATACTGGGTATCCCGGGGTTTAGCTGGCAGCCGTGGTCAGTGGTATTAACGGGGGCAGTGGCAGAGCTGAAGGGGCTGGAGGGATTGATAGCCAGCGTATTGGATTTGCCAGTGAGAATAGGCACATGCCAGTTGTCAGGGATAGGTGATAAGATTCGCGGGCCGATGTATGCAACGACCGTTGGGCTGGTTTCATACACGAGGAAGAGGTTCTGCGAGGGCAGTTCATCAGACACATTTACGACAGGGCAGTATTCGATGTCGAAGTGGTTTAAGGGTCTTGTAGGAAAGTTTTTTAATAAATAATCAAAAGGAGGATAAGGCATGTTTGAACTGGTGGAGTCAAATGACGGAAAGGCCAACATTAAGGTAGTAGGAGTAGGCGGGGCGGGCGGAAATGCGATAAACAATATGATAGCAGCGGTGTTGAAAAATGTAGAGTTCATAGCCGTGAATACAGACTTACAGGTATTGAATTCATCAAACGCCGAACTAAAATTGCAAATAGGCCAAAAGATAACAAGGGGGCTGGGTGCGGGGTCTAATCCGCAGGTAGGCAGAGAGGCAGCCCTCGAGGACAGCGAGAGGATAAAGGAAGTACTCGACGGCGCTGACATGGTGTTTATAACAGCTGGTATGGGTGGCGGCACAGGCACGGGCGCTGCCCCTATCATCGCGGAGATAGCAAGGAACCTTGGGGCGCTTACAGTGGCGGTAGTGACAAAACCGTTTTTCTATGAAGGCAGAAAGCGCCTGAGCAATGCAACCCTCGGCATCAAGGAACTCAATCAGTTCGTTGACACAACGATTGTTATACCAAATGATAAGATTTCAATGGTAGTGGAAAAGGGTACACCGCTGATAAAATCTTTTGAGGTGGCCAACGATGTATTAAAAGACGCAGTGCAGGGCATAACCGACCTGATACTGTTACCCGGCCTTATTAATCTTGACTTTGCAGACGTAAAGACAATAATGCAGTACTCCGGCAAGGCGGTAATGGGAATTGGAAGAGGCAAGGGCGAACAGGGGCATATAGATGCGGCAAAAAAGGCGATATCCAATCCGCTGCTTGAAGAGACATCGATTGACGGCGCCAGAGGGATACTGATTAATATAACCGGAGGTCCTGACCTGACGTTGGATGCCGTTCAGGGTGCCTCAGAGTTGGTTTTCGATTCGGCCCATGATGACGCAGAGATTATTTTCGGCGCTGTCATAGACCCATCACTAAGCGGTGAGGTAAAGGTCACAGTTATAGCCACAGGGTTTGAGGAAAAGAAAGAGTCCAAAATCTCAATTCCGGAACTAAATAAGTGGAAAAGTCAGGAAAAAGAGCGCACCTTCTCAAGGGGTTCGGACAGAATACTGTCAAAGTCCCTCTTTGATTTCTCAAAAGAGGATAAAATTCCGACCACGGAACTCATAGCTAATTATGAAGACGATATGGACATCCCGACGTTTATAAGAAAACAGAAGAAACCAGAATAAATAGAGTTATCAGTCTCTCCACCAGGAAGGGCAGAGGACTACCCCCCATGACGTCCTCTGCCTACCCTCCTCTCATAGAGAGAGGATGCCAAATCCGTACATGCCATACATTATGAAAGAAAACAACAAACAGCGGCGCCCCGCACATCCTAAGCCCCATCAGTACAATGAAACAGGCGTGGTTTACAAAGACCACGGCGGCAAGACCCGCGTATGTCTGGCGTACCCTAACACATACAGAATTGGGATGTCCAGCCTCGGGTTCAGGATTGTCTACAGTATGTTAAACTCAAGAGATGATGTTGTCTGCGAGCGGGCATTTTTACCGGAGGCGGGGGGAAAATCAGGCGCACGGGGGCGAATATACACTGTAGAATCCCAAATAATGCCTTCAGAGTTTGACATAATGGCATTTTCAATATCATATGAGAACGACTTTCCAAACGTGGTTAAGATACTAAGGGCATCCGGCATACCGCTTTACGCCAGAGACAGGGGGGTGGGCTATCCAGTGTTAATCATGGGCGGGCCGTGTGCGTTTATGAATCCGGAGCCGCTTGCGGAGTTTTTTGACGTAGTGGTAGCGGCGGAGGCGGAGGAAGTTCTTGATGAGTTAATGAATCTATGTAGAGAATACGGCGATAAATTAAAACTCCTTGAGGCATTAAAAACAGTGGATGGCCTGTATATACCGGCAGATCAAGCAACAAGTGTAAAGAGGCGTTTTCTGAAAGATATAGACGCACCGCAAAGGGCAGGGCAGTTGTTGACGCCGGATACGGAGTTTTCGTCGATGTATCTTATAGAGGCGATGAGGGGCTGCCCGTGGAGGTGTCGTTTTTGTGCCATCAGTGGGATATACGGCAAGCCGAGGACAAGGTCGCTGAGTTCGATGCGTGAAGAGATAGAGCATGTCATGGGTATTACCAAAAAGGTAGGGGTAGTAGGGGCATCGTTAACTGATTACCCACATATTGGGGAGTTATTGTGTATTGAAGGGGTAGAGTTTTCACTGTCGTCGCTGAGGGCAAGCAGGAGGGCTGCGGAAATAACATCGCTGATAAGAAATAAGAAAAGCATGTCGATTGCCCCCGAAGCCGGTTCAAAGAGACTGAGGGCGGTGATAAATAAAAAGATAACATATGAAGACATAATTGAGACGTCGCGTCTTGTGCTGACGTCGGGGATTGTGATGCTGAGGCTCTATTTTATGATAGGGCTGCCAACTGAGACCGGTGAAGATATAGAGGAGATGATAGCGCTGGTCAGGGAAATCAGGGGACTGAACAGGGCAGGGCGCATAGTGTTAAGCGTAAGTGCGTTTGTGCCAAAGCCGTTTACGCCGTTTCAGTGGCATAAAATGGAGCAGCCTGCGGTAATCACGAAGCGGTTAAAGCAGTTAAAAGACGGCCTGAAAAGAGAAAACGTAAAGGTCAATCACGACGCACTGAAGTTCGCGTACACAGAGGGGTTATTGGCAATGGGAGACAGGCGCCTCTCTCCGGTAATAGAATCATTGGCAGACGGCCTTGACTGGAGAAAGGCCTGTGAGCTGCACAGAGTTGACCCATCTGAATACATATTTCGCCAAAAGCAATATGACGAGCCCCTGCCATGGGATTTCATAGACAACGAGATAGAAAAGGCTAATTTATGGCGTGAATATTCGTATTCATTCTCTGTCTAAACTCTTCAGCACAGAGCCGAAAGTTAGGACTTATTGGAGTAACAATGTTATAATATAACAGATTTTAATGAGGGGTTTTCACGAAAGGGAGTAGTTAATGGACAAGGAATTTAGGGTCTGTTAACTAAACTGTGTCAGGCCCGGTTTTAGCCCTTAACATCAATGTCCAATAGTAACCTCCCCTCGA
>JAMOAZ010000017.1:0-64667 GCA_039908505.1 Nitrospirota bacterium | reverse complement strand
TGGTTTAATAACGTCCATTGCCGTAATGTTGAAAAGCTCATTGCACGCCTTGATGAGGCTATTCTTGACCTCACAAATAATCCAGGACAAGTCATGAATACGACATCTTTCGGAATTTTATTTTGACACTCGCTATAAAATGCAGGCGTGTGCTCCATCGTTATTGTCTAATGTTGCCTTGCCCGCCCTCAATAAACATGCGGGGTTACAGGCGGTCATCGGAGAAAGAATAGACAAAATGATACATTTTGTCTATGTTTTATACAATCAGAGACGGCATTTGACGAGGGGTAGTGGTGTTACGAAGGAAACTCTCTGAGGGCCTCAAGATAGATTTTCTCTAAATATGCAATTTTACCATGTTTTATAATCCCGATATGTTTCAATAAACTTGCTTTTAGCATTTAGAATTTTTTGAAACAAGATTCCCTTATTTGGATTAGTTTCATATATAGGACTACTTGGACTTATGCAATCTGTAACATAGTAAAAGTCCGCTGAGTCATAGCCCCCACGCTCTAAATACTCTTCCGTAGTCAGCTTTCGAGGTTCTCCATAGGTCGCCTCTGTCCATCCAATGATTCTACCGGTAGTATTTGGCTCGTCATAAAATGTCTTGAGAGTACTTTTTAATAATTCGAGACTCTCACATAATTTTTCTGTTTTTTGGGAGATTGGCTGTTTTTTCTTCTCTGCCAAATAAATATCGGTGCATAACAATACAATTTGCTCATTAGGACATCTATAGAGTGCTTTTTTTGTCATCTCTTCTGTCGGATTGTTAACCATGTTGTATAATTTGTGGATATTACAGGTATCGCACCTGTCTATAGCTATGATTGTCACCGATTATTGCGGATATTTTATAGATGCATAATAATCCAAAACATTTTTAGGATTCATATATTTAATTCTAAAAATATGATATTGCTCAATTATTTGGGCATAAGTGTTGTTAGTTTTTTTTTGTTTTTTCCTCTAATTCTTCCATCCCTCCCCCATAAATAGTGTCTTGGTTCGTTTGGATTGTCGTCTATTGTAGCATAGCAATATGTTTTTCTGCAAATTTTTGGGAAAAACCATCATAATATGAAAACCTCGTTAAACCCCCTTTTTGCCACACTGCTAATATCGCAGCTGTACATTTTGTACAATATTCCGTCATGCTATATTAGGCCATTTCTGAGACAGCCAATCAAAACTGGACAAAAAGGATTCTTCTGTCTATTTTTCATGTGCTACCAAGCAAGGATGGAGTCAGGTCTTGCAATGACATAATGATAACACTGTACTGGCGTCAATATGACACGCACGTTCAAAATAGAATTTCCCGGTGCTGTTTGACACGTCATCTTAGTGAGCGCTGACCTATTATCCTTATCTTTCATGTTCAAGCTGACGCCGCCTGATAGATAATCGGCTTATATTCTGGCGATGGGATAGGCTTTCCCGCTGCCTGTGCAGCCTCAAGCCATATTTTTTTGGCCTGTTGAACTTCATGCAATGCCTCATCAGGCGTCTCGCCAAATGCGGAACATGCCTCAAGGTCGGGAATATCGGCGATGTATCCGTTGTCATCCTCCGAATAGAAAATATTTATATGATAATCACGCATTACTCATCCTCCAGTTTAAGGTTATGTTTTTCAACCAGTTTCAGGAACTGGTGACGGTTTTGCCTGGCCTTTGACATTCTGAAGGTTCACGAGTTCAGGAATATCAGGGCAGACGAATATGTGGTGGCTGCCTTCAGTTCTTGATAGCACAAAACCGAAACCGCTAACAAGATTTACCATATCTGAGAATCTTATATTCTTAGAATTACCAATGATTTCTTTAAGCAATTTTCGTCTGTTCATATCTCATATCTTACCGGCTGAACCAGTTATTGTCAAGAACACGCACGATGCGGAATCTAAAGAACAATAGACAAATAGGATTCTTTTGTCTATTGCTGATGAAATCATATATTTGTCTGCAACTTAGTATCAGGCATTCTGAGCTTTTAGAAGGATGATAAGGTTATACGAGCCCTAACTATTAACCCGCTGCTCAACAGTACGTCAGCTCTGCCGCACCTATGATACCGGCGTCTCCGCCCAGCTTCGATGGTATTATCGCCGTTTTTGCGTATAACTCCTTGAAGGCTGCCGTTGCGGCTGTCTTTATAGCCTTCTTTACGTATATGTCCCATGCCCCAATCAGTCCCCCCATCAGGATTATCGCGTCTGGGCCGAATATGTTTATATAATTTGCTATGCCTATCCCTAAGTAAAACCCGGCGGTCTTGAAGATTTCTATTGCCAGCGGGTCGCCTTCTAATGCGTATTTATAAATATCTGCTGGCATTATGTCGCGGCTGCCGTATTGTGTCATCATCGTATCTCTTTTAAGTTCAATCGCCTCTGCAGCAACCGCAGACATTGCCCTTGCAGATGCATACGCCTCAAGGCATCCCTTGCCTCCACAGCCGCAGAGTCTGCCCCCCGGCTCAACTATCACATGCCCCAACTCCCCCGCTATGTTCAGTAATCTCCGGTTATAAACAACCCCACCGCCAATGCCTGTGCCCAGCGTTAACATCACAAACGTATTCATATCCTTTCCCGCCCCTGAGATGCTCTCACCAAGTGCGGCCACAGAGGCGTCATTGCCAAGGTATACCGGTGTGTTAAACCTGCCTTGCAGCATATCGACAAAATCTATTTCTTTTAATATGGGCAGATTCGGGGAAGATAATATCTTTTTTCCATCAGTAAGACCGGCAACGGCCAGCCCTATACCGTTAATCTTGTCCGAGAACAACCGCTCTATTGCCCCTATCAGGCTCTCTATAACGTTGCCGGTAGATGATACCGTTATCCTGTCAACTATTGCCCCCTCTCTTGAGACAACGGCCACGCGAAGGTTCGTTCCGCCCAAATCCACTCCTATCGAAAATGGCTTACTCATCGTCCAGCCTCCTTACTTATAATATCTTCTAACATATGTCCCGGACTAATATACAATATTTATTAAACAATATACACGTCAAAAAACACCGCAAATAATACTTGACAATATTAGTACACTATTATAAAATAGAAACATGTTGAGACTATCGACCAGATGTCAGTACGGTGTAAGGGCCATGTATGAGATAGCCCGCGGCTACCCGGAAACTCCGGTGACGATAAAGGTTATATCAGAAAAACAGGACGTGTCTGTAGCGTTTTTAGAGCAGATACTGGGAAAACTCAGAAAGGCCGGCCTGATACGAAGCGTAAAAGGCCCGGGCGGAGGTTACATGCTTAAGGCAGCACCGGAGGAAATCTCCATCGAGGAGATACTAATGGTACTCGAAGGCCCGATTTCTATTACCGCGTGTGTAACACAGGACAGCGGGTGCCTTAAGGCTGACCACTGCGTAATCCAACACCTATGGAAGGCGCTTGGAAGACAAATAGAGGATTTTCTGACTACGATAACCCTGCGGGACCTTCTCGAAGGCAGGCATTTCAACCCGGTTTTGCAGCATGGACTTTTTGAGGAGGCGGTGTGCCGCTGAAATTCGTCGAAAACGTGAAGGCGGATGTTACAAGCGATATAGTATATATGATGTGCCCTATGCACTTGTTGAAACTTGAGGAACACATGAAAGAACTTGAAGGCGGTCAGGTGCTTGAGCTGCTCACCGATTATGACGGTGCGCTTGAGGACATTCCGGCATGGTGTACAAAGACCGGAAATGACTTTCTTGGGATAGATGAAGAGGACGATTACTATAAAATATACATCAGAAAAGGGGGAACATACAATGAGCGTTAAATACTTTGACCACATAGCGTCAAATCCAATGTTACCGGAGGTGTTTGACGCTATGGTGCCGTATTTCAAGGAGCAGTACGGCAATCCGATGAGCATGTATGACCTGGGAATGAACGCTAAGCAGGCTATAGACACGGCCAGAGAGCAAGTTGCAAAGCTGATAAACGCCAAACCCTCGGAGATAATATTTACCTCGTCCGGGGCGGAGAGCAATAACTTTGCAATCAAGGGGATGGCCCTTGCGCGGCAAGGCGACGGCAAGCATCTGATTATATCAAAGGCGGAGCATCATTCTGTGATGAACACCGCCCGTTCACTCGAAAAACAGGGGTTTGTTGTTACATATGTGCCTGTTGATAACACCGGGATAGTAGACCCCGAAGCGGTAAAAAAGTCAATAACGAAAGAGACGACAGTGATTTCAATAATTCACGCAAGCTCTGAGGTTGGCACCATTGAGCCGATTAAAGAGATAGCCGCCATCGCAAAGGAACACAAGATAGGTTTTCACACGGACGCGGTGGCCACGGTGGGAAATATCCCCGTAGATGTAAAGGACTTGGGGGTAGATGCGTTGAGTCTGTCGGCGCATCAGTTTTATGGCCCGAAGGGAGCGGCGGCAATGTATCTAAAGACGGGGCAGCGCATCCTGCCGCTCATATACGGTGGCATACAGGAAGGAGGCAGGCGCGCCGGGACAGAAAACGTACCGGCAATTGTTGGCATGGGAAAGGCGGCTGAATTGGCAGCGGCAGACCTTCCTGCTCGAATGCTCCATGTACGGCAGTTAAGGGACAGGCTGACTGAGGGGATATTAAAGATAGAAAAGGTACACGCAACTGGGCATCCGCAGCAGAGGCTTCCGGGGCTGGCCAGCTTTGTCGTGGAGTATATTGAGGGTGAGGGGATGTTGTTGTTGCTGCTTGCCAAGGGTATATATGCCGCCAGCGGTTCGGCGTGTACGTCGAAGGCGCTTAAGGCATCACCGGTGCTGGTGTCAATGGGAGTTCCTACCTCAATGGCGCACGGCTCTATAGTGTTCAGTCTTGGGATAGGGAATACGACAGAGGCAGTTGACTGCTGCGTAGAGGAGTTTCCACAGATAGTGAAGCGGCTAAGAGACATGTCGCCGTTTGCCAAAGAGGGCTGGGGTGCTCTTGGGGCTGAAGAGGGTGACAGCAAGGAGGGTGCATAAATGTACAGCGCAAAACTAATGGACCATTTCACAAATCCAAGAAACGTAGGGGAAATAGCAGATGCCGACGGCGTAGGCATGGAAGGCAATCCGACATGCGGTGACGCTATGAAGTTGTTTATCAAGGTAGAAAACGATGTGATAACAGAGGCAAAGTTTCAGACCTTTGGCTGCGGGGCTGCTATAGCGGTATCAAGCATGATAACGGAGATGGCAAAAGGCAAGACGCTAACAGAGGCCCTTGCTATAACAAAGGAATCAGTGGCGGACGCATTAGACGGGATGCCGCCGCAGAAGATGCACTGCTCAAACCTTGGGGCAGACGCCCTGAGAAAGGCCATAGAGGACTACAGGTCAAAGCAAGCATAAGCCGAGCTCCCCACCCCTGGTTATCCCGTAATAAAAAAGGGGTGGGGAAGCGTCCCGCACGGCAAATGCACAGCACAATTCTACTTTCTGTCATTCCCAGCAGACTGTGTTATAACACCATGTCAAAATCCTTCTATTACTGTAATATCCCACTCAATCTATAGTATCATCATGCTATTAGTACAGTAATGATATTGTCTAACTTTAGATAACCTGACCATAGTAGAAGTGTAATCAAAAGGGTAACATAGCAAAGACATAAATAGGCGAAGGGTATCAACGGTATAGCTGGATATAGGTATCAATGAATGCGTATCGCTAAAAAACAACATTGGCAAAGTTGTTTTTGCCCCTGCCTACAGATCAGTATGTTCAGTTCCATGAAAACGTTATGATGCAGCAATCCACAAACGTGCCCCCATCGTCAGAGCTGCAGTATCAACTTGGTCGTCGCCCGATTAATTTATCGACCGCGTGTGTAAACTCCTCCGGTTCCACCGGCTTATCAAGGAATATATCGGGAAGTGACGGCATTCCACCAAGTTTTAACTCTCCCTTCTTGAATTGATCTACCATCGAGTCCCTGTCTATGAGCAACATTTTACGGAAAGACTTAAAGCGCAGAAAGAACTTTTGTATCTTGCTGTCCGGCTCATCAAGCAAGGTCTCCATTTGCTTTATTGTCTCTACGTTGTCAAGCTCTTTGTATGACTGCTCTATAAAGCTCTTTACCGAAGTAAGCATTATTACTGGCACACTTGCCAGTTCGCGGTCTCTCCTTAACTCGCCCAATACGTATATCCCAGTCTTTTTGGGCATCATCACGTCAAGGGTTATCAGGTCTGGTTTTAATTCCCTTGCCTTGTTTAATCCATCTTCACCGTCTACCGCCATTGTCACATCAAAACCGCTTTCACTCAGTATTGTAGAAAGATATTCCCTTATTGCCTTCTCGTCGTCGATTATAAGCACTCTCTTTTTCATCCCGTTTCTCCTTACCAGTGATTGATTAAGATTTTCATGACTTATTTATTCAAGGGCAGCCTTATCCGAAAGATCGAGCCTTTTCCCTTTTGTGATGTAACGTCTAATGTTCCACCGTGTCCTTCCACTATCTTTTTGGTTATTGGAAGCCCCAGCCCATTGCCCCTGAAGTTCTTTGTAGAGTAGAACAACACAAATATCTTATCCAGCACATCCTCCTCTATCCCGTGTCCGTTGTCCTCTGTTTCCAGGGTTACAAAACCGCTTTTAACCTCTGAATATACGCGTATGATTACTCTGCCTTTGTCATGGTCATCGTACTGCTTGTATGTACAGGCATCTATCGAATTGGACGCAAGGTTCATCAGCGCTGTGTGAATGGCTTCATAATCGAATAAAAGCGGCGGGATTGATTTATCTATTTCTCCCAAAACCTCAACCTGAGAGCTATTCCCTGTGTCCTGAAACATACCTACAACCTCCTCGGCGAGGGCGGTTATTGAACCATATTTGAATTCAATTTGATTGAACCGTGAAATATCAAGGAGATCACGGGTCAGCGCCGACATGCGCGATATGCCTGTCTGGGCAGCCTCCCAACCCTTTATCAGCAGCTCGTTATCGTTCTTTTTCAATGCGGTATTGATCATATATTCTCCACCTTTGAGCGCATTAAGGATGTTCTTGGCGCCGTGGACTATTTGAGTTATAGCTATGCCTATTGCTGCCTGATATTCCTTTTCGGCAAGTTGTTTCTCTATAAGGATTCTCTCTTCGGCTTCTTTTTTGAGTTTTTTGTATGCCTCGTCCAGTCTTATCAAATCATTGTATGACCGTAAACATGTTACTATCGATGTGTAAAGACGTTGAATCGTCAGCTCGCTTTTAGTCTTGTAGTCGTTTATGTCGTAGTTTACAATTATGTCGTTCTCTGGCGCCATGCCGGGCTGCCCTGTCCGCAGAATAATTCTCATAAATTTATTGTTGAGGACTTCACGTATATATTTTACGACATCCAGGCCAGCGTGTTCATATTCCATAACCACATCAAGTATAATCAATGCCGTGTCATTGTGCTTATTCAGCGCAGACTTTGCCTCCTTCGCTGATGATGCAAAGACAAGATCAATCCCCCTGCCGTCAAAAGTAAAATCTCTTAGGGCAGCCCTGGTCATCCTGTGGACTTCCTCTTCGTCGTCAACAACCATGACCCTCCAGTTTATCTCGCCGAAGTGGTCTTTCGGTGAGACTTCCTCCTTTACCTTTAAAAAACTATCGTCGCAAAAAAGGTTATCTGAATCATTCATATTATTTCACCTGCAAACATATTATACTATACCGCAAGCGGTAATGTAACTGTAAATAGGGTTACTTTACCTACTTCACTTTCACATACTATCTTGCCTTTGAGTGTCTGAGTAACAATGTTAAATGTAATATAAAGTCCAAGCCCTGAGCCTCCCTGACCGCGCTTTGTCGTAAAAAATGGATCAAATATCTTTCTTATGTTTGCCTCCGGGATGCCCTTGCCGTTGTCTCTGTATCTTAGGACGATTTCATCATCTAACGGAATGGCTTCTATCAGTATAGTTCCTTTTGTCCCTTCGTCATAGGCGTGAAGCATGGAATTCATCAACAGGTTTGTGATTATTTGGGCAAATGCCCCCGGATAGCTGTTCAGCTCAAGGGCTTCATCACAGTTTATTGTGACAATGTGCGGCGTCCTTCTCAACTGAGGTCTCAGACTTATCACTATGTCGTTTAAGTATGATTTCAGATTAAACTGCCTTTTTTCCCAGCTTGTCTGGTCTGCCGAGACCATTTTAAAACTCCTGATCAAGTCCCCTGCGCGAAACAGGTTTTTGACTATTAAATCTGAGTCTTCCATTGCGACGAATAAGTATTTTTCCAGGTCTGTACGTGTTATTTGTTTGTCGTTGAACATAGATGTGATTTTATTCGTAGCCAGCTCAAGATGAGATGCCGAGGTTACAGCAATCCCTATGGGGGTATTTATCTCATGGGCTACGCCGGCTACTAATTGACCTAGTGACGCCATTTTTTCCGAATGTATTAACATCTCCTGACTATGTTTCAGCTCTTCGTTGGCATCTATAGCCTTTTTGCAGGCGACAACCAGCTCGTCTGTCCGTTCCTTTACTATCTCCTCAAGCTGGTTATGGTGTTTTTTTAACTCGTCCTCTGTCCTTTTTCGCTCTATAATGCCAGCAAGTGTATTGGCTACTGATACGAGGAACTCCTCCTCTTCCAGAGTCCTTACGTGCCCTCTTCTTACGTAGAGGTTTATTACGCCCAACACCTGTCCCTTTGATTTTATAGGAATGCAATAATGTCCGTGGTCAGGCATTCCGTCGTATTTTACGTCGTGGTCTTGGTCTATCGTGGACTTGAATATTATTTCTCCTATCAGAGCACATTGTCCACAGAGACATTTCCCCAAGGGCAGCACCGAGCAAACATTGTGTAGGTTTAAGGGAAACCCCCTGTGGGCCTTCATAATGAGTATATCCGGACGGCTTTCTATTAGAAATATACTGCCTGTGTACTTATTTGACAACCATGAGACATTGCTAATGATGTCGAGGGTCTTTTGCAGGTGCTCTGTAAGGGATATTGGCTCAAGCGAAAGGTGCAGAATCTTATTTATCACATCTTGTATCAGATAATTGTGCATCAGATTTTCGTTTGCTTCTTTACGCAGCACTATACCGGCTATTGTGTTTGCAGCGATTTTCAAAAACATTTCCCTCTCGCAATGGGCAGACAAGTCCATAGCCTCTGCTGGTGCATCACCCCCGATTTCTCTAATTTCGGCAGGGCAGGCCAGGCTAATAAGACCAAGCAGCCTGTCGTCGGAGATAATCGGGACACAATAGTGGCCGCGTGTCTGTGTTTTGTCGCTGAGAGCGGTGGTTGGCATGAATACTATGCCATGTTCACAAGTTGAACCTTTACTCAGGCAATTGGGAGAAATTGGCTGGCAGGACTCTAACTCTTCTGCTGTGTAATTATAATTAGCGCTGAGTTGCAGCATCGTTGTCCTTTTTGCATAGAGATAAACAAGTCCCTTTGCGGCTGGTGAAATCCATGGCGCAGACATTATGAGTTTCAAAATCTGAGTCAACTGGTCCTTCGTGGAAACATGCAAAAGTGATATCTTCAGCATCGAGTTGATAATATACAGGTGGGGGTCCTGTATCCCAGTGTTTTTTAGCCTGTCTTCTTCATGATTGTTCAGCACGTGATATTCTACAAAAACTCGAGGCATTATTACAAAGCCCCATGTGCTGGCTGCCAGTATTAATATATTTGACTTTTAGTCATTGAATAGATTAATTTAGAAGTGTGAGTATCGGGGCGTAGCGCAGTCTGGTTAGCGCACCTGCCTTGGGAGCAGGGGGCCGGAGGTTCGAATCCTCTCGCCCCGATAGATTCCACGCGGTTTTACAAACATCATACTTACACTGTAATGTGGTTCAGTTTTTAACCTGTATTACTATTCAAAATGAAAACTATGCACCAGGCTGCGCATAACCGCATTTAAGGCACTGATACGTAATAGGTTTTCAAGGGTTAAGGGAAATAATATGGTTACTAATGGATTGGAGTAACTGCGCTTTAAATTGTGGAAGTAGTTTGTAGTAATAGAAACCTCTGATTTGGAGACGTGAACTCTCGCTGAGAGCTTGAGTTGATATGCTATATTGTTGAAAATTATTCTATAGTGATTAAACTATAGCGCTTTATTTACAGCATTTTCACGGAAAAATCTGGTTGCATCGGCTTTACCCATCGTTTCCTCAGCGACAGAACAAACCATCTTCTCAAAACTCTCCTCTTCTGCGTTAATCTCTATTTCATTCATCATCACTGAGCCAGATTTCTCAAAGCCTTGCTGAATTTCTGGGTAGTCTTTTCCAGTGCATCTTCGAATTTCTTATGGCGTGCTTCGCCTCTCACAGGAGAAACAGTGAGTACCTTCCCATCAGTTGAAATATTCATGGGGTGTCTTGTCGTCAATGTTCAGAATATCAAGCACACCTTTGTCGATTATAAGGGCAAGGCTGTTTCCATATTTTGTAAGTTTTTTTTATCATGATTGAGCTCCTCCTCCAGTAATAGCATGTAATTACAGTTGCAAAAGGCAGCCGCAGTTTAAGTCCTGCTGCTGCCTTTTGCTTGTGGTCTTATCCTCAGGCCTTCTTTTCTTTTTTATCTTTGTCCGGCCTTGCCATTGCGTGCGGGTTTTGCTTTTTTGACCAATCTTTGGGCGGCAGTATATCGTTCATTTTATCAAGCTCATTTACCTTTTTCTGCCTCTCGTAGATACGTACCCAGGCGCACTTGATCTCTGAACTGACTTCGCAGTTGCCGTCTTTCATGCCACCGCAGGGGCCGTTTAAAAGCCCCTTTGGGCAATTCGTAATCGGGCAGATGCCGCCGGTCTTGTCAATAATGCAGTCGCCGCACAGGGAACACCTCTCGTCAAACACCTGAAACCTGGTCATGTTTCCCAGAAACATGGTATCGTTTGACGGATATACGGGTTTATCAGGGAATATCTCAACCCCTGACTGTGTCCCTGCGCCGCAGGACATTACTACGATTGCATCTGCGGCCGCACAGGCGTCTTTGTCTTTTTTCAACTCTATTTTTGTACCAAGCGTCTGACACCCCGTCTTTGGCACTATCATTCCGGTTACGGTCTTGCCTTCCTTTTCAAGTTCCTCTTTCAGTGTCTTCATGGCTGCCTCGTCTCCTGTCCCGCACAGAGAAGCGCACTCAGAACAGCCAATCAGGTAGAAACTGTCATATTTTTTGAAGTTCTCCATGAGATCTTCGTGAGATTTCTTTTTTGATATAATCATGTTGTCCTCACTTTTGCTATTTATTTTACTGTTGCCTTAGCCGCCTCAACTGTATTGTACATGAGCATGGCTATAGTCATAGGCCCAACGCCGCCGGGGACAGGGGTTATAAACCCAGCCCTCTCCTTTGCCTTTTCAAACTCCACGTCGCCGACCAGTTTGCCGTCTTCTTTGACATTGATGCCAATGTCGATAACAGCGGCGCCTTCTTTTATCCAGTCGCCTTTGATCATCTCTGCCTTGCCTACTGCGGCACAGAGTATGTCGGCCTTCAGGCATGTCTCCTTCAGGTCTGGTGTTCTGCTATGGCAGATTGTTACCGTTGCATGCTGCCTCAGCAGAAGCAGCGCTATGGGTTTCCCTACGATAACACTCCTTCCCACGACAACTGCGTGTTTGCCCTTGGGGTCAACGCCGTAGGACTCAAGCAGTTTCATACAGCCGTGCGGCGTACATGGCAGAAAGCCCGGCTCGTCAAGCACCATCCGTCCAAGTGAATCAGGCCCAAAGCCGTCTACGTCTTTTGCCGCTGAGATTGCGTGCATGACTTCTTTTTCGTTGAGGTGTTTGGGCAGGGGCAGTTGGACGAGAATGCCGTGAACTTTCGGGTCGTTGTTAAGATTGTCTATGAGCTTCATAAGCTCTTCCTGAGTGGTGTTTTCAGGTATTTTGTTGCCCAGGCTTTTTATTCCAAGCGATTCACAAGTCTTTTCCTTGCTTGATACGTATTTCTTTGACGCCGGGTTCTCACCTACGAGGACGACCGCAAGGCCGGGCACCACGCCCTTTGCCTTCAGTGCCTCTACTTCCTGCCTTAATGACTCTGTTATGTCCTTAGCTACCTTTTTTCCATCAATAATTGTTGCCGACACAAAAACCTCCTTGAATTTACTTTTTTATGAGAGCAAGCATTTCCTCTCTGGTTGATTGTTTATTTCTGAATATGCCTCTTACCGCCGATGTAACTACCCTTGCACCGTTTTTCTTTGTCCCACGCATACTCATGCACAGGTGTTCGGCGTCAATAATAACCATAGCACCCTTTGGCCGGAGTTTTGCCATTATCAAATCAGCCAGCTCTGTAGTGAGCCTCTCCTGCACCTGAAGCCGCCTGGCCAGAATATCAACCGCCCTCGCCAGCGACCCAATGCCTACTATCTTACCTGCGTTGGGTACGTAGGCTATGTTTACGGCGCCAAAAAATGGCAGCAGGTGGTGTTCGCACATCGAATAAAAACTTATATCCTTAAGTATTACCATCTCCTCGTGGCTTTCACCCTCTATCGGGCGCAGTATTTCCTCTATCGATGTCTCATGTCCTGAGAGAATCTCCTCGTACATCTCAGAAATACGTCCCGGTGTGTTTCTCAGGCCAGGCCTTGAGGTATTCTCTCCAACGCCCTCAAGTATAAGGCGTATGCCTTCCTCTATTTTCTGTTTATTCACGCGGCAGACACCCTGAAAACCCCCGATGAAGTTACAATCATATCTATTCTCTGGTCATAACTCATGACCGGCACAGATTCCATGACTTGTTCATCATAGGCGACAGCGGCAAGCACAGGGCGTTGACCTTTTATCCCGCTGATAAATCTGTCATAGTAGCCGCCGCCATAGCCGACACGCCCGCCTGACTTGTCAAAGGCAAGGCCTGGCATGACAATGACATCTATCTCTTCTGCAGAGCACTTTGCAGCCAGTTCAGGGTGCGGCTCAGGGATGTTCATATATCCAGGGACAAGTTCAAACAGATTTGTTATAATATATGGCTCAAGCGAGCGCTCTTTAAGATTAACACGTGGTAGAACTATTATCTTATTCAACGTTAACGCAGCAGCAATCATGTCCAGCGTATTGGGTTCACTCCTGATGGAGGCAAAGAACATGACTGATTTGGCCTTAGTAAATTCTCTTGTTTGGAATAAATTTTTGTGTATTTCACTATCTTTGGTCTTTTTAGTTTTGGGGTCAATAGAATCCCGCAGCCGAAGCGCCTCTTTTCGCAGCGCCGCCTTAGGGTCATTTAGCGCTGCAATCATCGCTCAATGGCCTCTTCAATGGACTTTTTAATCATCTCAGCCTCTGTAACCGCGCTGGGGGCGTGAAGAAACGGCGGCGCTGCGTTGATGTCTGCCCTGACGATGTCCGGGCTAAAGCTGATATGCCCGATGAGCTTCATGCCTTCTATGTTCTTTTTGATGAAATCTAAGTCGGCAGTATCCCTGATTTTACTTGCCGCGACAAAGACATTTTTAACGCCAAGTGTTTTAGCCATTTCCTTGATTGTTCTGGCGGTTTGGAGACTCCTTGAGCCTGGCTCAACGACGACAACAAAGGCGTCAACCGCCTCGGCAGTCCCGCGCGTGAGATGCTCTATACCTGCTTCCATATCAACTATAACCACCATATCGGGGTCGAGAACAATGTGCCTGAGTAGCCTTTTAAGGAATACATTCTCAGGGCAATAGCACCCCGATGACGCCTCTTTGGATTTACCCATGACCAGCAGCTTTATGCCATTAATATCAATGCTGCACGCCTCTGGAATGTCATCTACACGCGGGTTTAGTTTAAACACTCCGCCCATAGAGCCGGGTTTTGAGCCGGTTCGCTGTTCAATCAGCTCAGACATCTCTGCAATGGGTTTTATGTCCTTGATTTGAGACTGAGAAAGGCCGAGGGCTGAGGCCAGATTTGCATCGGGGTCAGCGTCAACGGCTATAACCCTCCTGCCAGCTAGTACATACAAATAGCTCAACATCGCTGCAAGCGTGGTTTTACCAACACCGCCTTTTCCTGTAATTGCGATTTTCATGAGCTATTATTTTACCAAATGAGATGAGATTATGTCAAAGGTGCAATACCAGTATCCTATACATGTCCCGTCAAGCTGCACAGAATCAGTATTCAATCTGGCAGCTAACTGCCTATTATCACAGTACACTGACGTGTATATGTGCCGAAAAAACTCTGGCTGGCGCTATCAACAGTAAATACATCTTTTATACCACCGTTTCGCATAGCGGCTTCGATTCCTGCATCACCAACAGTAACCATGCCAAAAAAGGAATAAATACATGCTTGACCCTCTTTGAACCCTGACGATGCACTTCCCTTTGCAACAGGAGTTATGTGGTTAGTCATCATCCATCCGAACGGTCCGTCTGAGACATAACCACACCCGGCCAGAGACAATCCAACTATCAGAATCAACATCGAAACTACGGCTTTTCTCATCGTTACACTCCTCTTGCCAGTGAGCGGCGTCAACCGCTTTAACTGACAGACTTGCCTTCGCTAATGCGACATATTTATAATCGGGCACGATCAGGTACCCGCTGCCTGGCAGGGCTGTGAGTTATTCTCAAAATAATTTGGTCAAGACTTCTTTGAAAGCCCCTTTGACATCATTTTTGATGCAAGCGAGGGAAGAAAATAGAGTTCTTTAGAGATTTCGAGTACGCTGCCGAGATATTTAGTTGTCTCTTCAGAGAGTTCAGCACCTTTTTTATGCATATCTTTAAGATATTCTTCCCAGCCAGAGTGGTCCCAGCTGCCCTTAGTTTTAGTTATGAAGGTGACGGTATCTTCGGCGATTCCCTTCATTGTAGAGGATATTCCGCTGGTAGCGGAGGCTGCGGTGTAGTATTTCTTCATAGACTCAAGCAATGACCCCAGATATGCCTTCATTTCACTGTCTATGTCAAACCCCATTTTACTAATGCCTGATAAAAAGTCTGTCCACGCGGTGTGGTCCCAAACGCCTTTTTGCTGTTCCACGAATTTTGCGGCTGATTCAATAATGTCGTCAAATTGTCCGGTAGATTTTTTAGCCATCTTAGCCTCCAAAGATTGAAATATTGATCTCATTCAAATGTGAGATAAAAGCGTATATGCACAACTCATATATAATACAAGGCCGCCGCTGTTTTGTCAATAGGGGGCAGAACACAGGGCAAACGCACACCAGAAATTTTCTTCCCTGTTGATAGGGAAGCATTGCTCAGAGCTGAAGGCACAGGCATTTTCCGTCTAATGGGTTTGTCATATCTCTTTACTTATATTGAAGCATTTTGGTATAACAACTCTGTATACTATGGTACACTGTGTTTGGGTTGATCGCTTAAGACTATAAACTCAATGCTTTATCGCACGTTAAGGTTGCTCACAACTAAATTGAGAAAGGATAATAATGAAATCTATACTTTTGATAACAGTAGTCATGCTGATAGCGGGTTGTTCTACACTCTCTTTTCCAAATAACACGGGTACACTGACAGAAAATGGTTGAAACAATCCCTTTTATGACCGGAGTTACCGGTAAAAGGCCGAGGAGTATGACTACTGCTCCCTCATTATTTTACTAGCCTGATATATATCATATACACGCTGTGCTGGTTTGTTCGACAATATATGTGATAACTTGATTAACATGGAGGGACTGTATGGGAAAAGTTACGAAGGACTCAGTAATAGGTACTGCAATCAAAGAATCTCCGAATGCTAAGGCCATTATAGAGAAATATTTTGGCGGCGGCTGCTTCACCTGCCCGGGCATCAATATGGAGACAATTGCCTTTGGTTCTATGATGCACAACATGGACCCGCAGAAAATAGTCGATGAGATTAACGCACTCGATAGTCAATAAACCACTGGAGGAATTAAAATGGAATTAAAGTGTTTTGTTTGCGGCACGACCGACAAGAACAGAGTCTTCTTTGAGTGTTACCACGAGGGTGAGAAAAAAGTAACCTGTGTTCGCTGTCTGCCTAGCTTAATCCACGGTCAGCACTGACAACATGGGGTGGGGCGGCAGCCCAATGCCGCCCTCATACCTGTTACTTCTTCTTATTATATATCTCAATGATTTTGCTGGTGATGTCCACTGTGCTTTTGTAGTAGGCTACAACACCTCTCTCAAGGATGACCGCATAGTCCTCTTTTTTGTTTAACTCTACCAGTATCTCGCTGATATCCTTATAAATCTGCGCCTTTAACCACCTGTCCATCTGCGTTACCTCGGCGTCGAGGTCTTCTCTCTGGTGCTTTGCAGTGCGGACTTTTTGTGTGAACTCCAAGTCTGCTGCCATTGCCTCTTCGGGCTTGAGTCCGCCTTTGTCGATTTTCTCCTTGAGTTGTTTTAACTCCTCTTCTGTTTGTAACAATGGTTTTCTCTTCAACTCAAGAGTGCTTTGGTAGCGCTGCTTGTATGTACTTACAGCAGCGGTCTCGTTCATTATACGCTGTATGTCAAATACGCCGATTCTTAACGGCTCAGCATGCAGCGGCACTGTGCCCAGAAGCATGACACACAATGTAAATATCAGCCTCCTGCTTGAGTTAAATCTCATCTGATAATCCCGATGCCGTTACCGGAGATTATCCCACCGTTAAATAACCCGCCAGCCCATCCATTCATTATTACCGTGCCGCTCCATGAGCTGCCTGTCAGGTTTCCGCCTGAGAGGGCGCCGGTTGTAAATGACGGCCCGATTGTGCCATTCCACTTGCCGCCGCTCCACATGCCGAAATTAAAATATATGCTTATTCCGTTTTTTGAAAAATCAGAGAGATATATCTGATTCGATGTAGACAGGAGGGACGAGGCCGTCAGGTTTGTCCCTAAGCTGTATGTTCCGGCTATGTTTCCTATTGCAAAGATGGACGGTTTAGACCCTGAAGACGGCGCAAAGAACACGACATTGTTCATGTTTAAGTTGACATAGTCTGCACCGCTTATCAGCGAACCAGAGAGATTCGTGCGCCCTATCTCTACAGACGGGATGTTCAGATATGTCAGAGAAGTGACAGGCGTTGTCTTTGAACAGCCTGCCGCACCGGTCTCATCACCGCAAGCAAGATATAGATACTGCGAGGCCGCCATATACTTATAAATATCTGTCAACTGCAATATCCCGTTAGCGTAATACCCCATTGCAGTGCCGACTGAGATGACCGGGACATTCCCTACTGCCGCTGTACCGTAGCTCGTTCCATACACAAGGCCGTTGCTGTTCCACGATGTTATGCTGAAATATTTATCATTACTGTAGTCAACCCTGCTGCCCGGGCTGGTGATGTTGTTAAACCCATAGTAATACGCGTCATAGCCATATATCCCGTGGTTTGGATCAATCGGAACCGCCACAAGCTGCCCCGAGGCGCTCCATACGCCGCTGCCGTTAGTCACAGGATAGAACAAGCTACCGTCTGACTGGGAGTAGGTCACAACGTACCCTTGCGTATTGTCAAACGAATTTGTATATTTACCCACTATAGTCCCAATTGTGCCGACACTGGTTGACACACCTCCGGCAACTGCGTTCATGTTTATGTAAGAGTTCGCCGACGAACTCCCGACAGAAAATGCCCAAAGGGGATATCCATCCGGCTGGTTAGCTAAACCTGCTGCGGTGAAACTAAACGGCGTATTCGCCCCTGAGTATGTGTCTGCTGTTATACTGCCGGTAATTGTTCCGCTTTTGCTGAAACTGTTTGAATAGCCAAGATATGCCGCAAATTCAGAGGCTGTAATCGTCCCGCCAAAATCATAGGTCTTTGCAGGGGTTGGTGTTGGGACTGGAGCCGGTGCTGGCGTTGGAGTAGGCGTTGGAGCTGCTGTTGGAGCCGGTGTTGGGGCTGTTGTTGGGGCCGGTGTCGCCGGAGACGTAATCGGAGATGTATCGTACTGTGTAATAGGCGGCTGGTAAACATTTGTGTCAGGTGATATGACATTCGATGATGTGATCACGTTTTTAACTGTGCTGTCTGCAACCAGAGTTTGTGCTGCTTCTCTGACGGGCGCTGCTGCGCTTACTGGTGCTGTTGTCCCTGGTGTGACTGAACTTTTCGTATCGGACTGTCCGGTATCTTTTTTGCCAGGGTCGGTTGCCTTTTCATTCCTTTGAGTTTCAGGATTAGAGAGAGGTCTTTGCTGCCCTGGTGGTGCACCTTGTGGTATTACTACCATGTTACCGGCGGTTATATCGGTTGATTTGTCCGGGAAGCGCATATTATACACATAAAAGACGCCTTCACGGATTGCTACAATAGTGTCACCTGATGCAGGCTCAAACATTATATCACCGTCAGAGCCTCGAACACCTGCTACTACGTTAGGCGTATGAACCTCGAAACGATTTGCCGCGGGTGCATCTGCAATGCGCTTTGCAATGTCTTTATCAACAACCGCGCGCACATGTCCACGAGGGAGTTTCACCATGCTTTTGCTTTGAGTGTTGTCTGAGATATATTCACTGATGTCTATGCGAGTGCTTTGGGCAAGCCTCAGCACGTTGCCGTCTTTGAATGATATTTCAAGTTTTGACGCGGCCTTTGTCCTGATTGTGTCCTTCTCAAAGACAGGGTCGTTCAACTGCAGGGGTTTAGCTGGGAGGTTCCCACCCCTTAAGATGTCAGCCTTGCCCTCTACAAATGTTACCTTGCCAATTTCTGTCTCGGCGTATACCACAGTTGATATTAAAAGCACTGACAATACGAGCGCTATGTATATGCTTAGCCTTTTTCTTATCATAAAACCATCCCTCCTGATTAATTATTAATTACCCTAAAACTTAAATTCTACACCAGTTGTATACATGTTACGGTCGTATTTATAGAGATATATATTTGAATACGCCGTCGTATGTGAATATTGCACGCTCACGTCCATGAACTTTGTTGCCTGCCAGACGACGCCTGCTGTGCCCGTGTAGGTATCATCTCTTCTTTTATAGCCGAACACGGTGTGGTCGTATTTATATTTCTGAAAAAACGCCTCGAAGTTTAAAATGCCATACAGGTCATCAATAATTGGGAGTGTGGCCCCGGCAGTCAGCTTGTTACCCATGTTCGCCCAGTTCTGCCCTTCGGTCAGGTCTTGGGAGTACTCATATCTGAAGTTCAGCATCCCCTTGCCCTGTGATAATATATAGATATAACCTGCGCCGGTCAGGTATCTGTTGCCTGTCCTGTCTTCGTCCGGGTCTGATATTGTGCCAAGCATGTCTCTTCTTTCATAGCCTGCGAATGCCTGAGCGATATGGTCTTTCTCAAACATCCAGTTTGCTGTGGGTTTAACGGACAACAGCCCCATATAGTTCTTTCCTTTGAGCAGGGCATAGTTGTAAGTCACGGGCAAATATACGGCGCCGTCTTTGAAATTATATCCAGGGTTTGCCGTAAGTGACTGGATAAACAGGTTGTGACTTTCATTATGGAAGTAGTAGTTGCTTATAAGATTGTACTGCATGTTGAGAAACCACTGGCTGCTGCCCAGGTTTGGCTGGTAGTCTATTCTAAAGGTATTTAGTATGGCGCTGTCTCTTTGTCCTGAAATATCTACGCCGGGAATGCCATCTTCAGGTTTTAGAAGGACATTGTCGTCGTATCTGTAGGCTATGCCGACAGTAAATCGCCATTCCTTATTCGATGCGATATTGTCCTCGACGGCCTTTTGGTATTCCCTTGCGAATGAGGCCATATCAGACGACGGGTCGGCCTCTATGACTGCCTCAAGCGCTGTTTTTGCATCGGTAAACTTCCGTTCCTTGTTGTATGCAGCCGCAAGCTGGTAGTTCACCGTCTGAGTTAACGACGGGTCAAGCTCCTTTGCCTTGTTAAGCGCCTCGATAGCGCCTGAGTTGTCGTCTTCCTTTAACAAGACAAGCCCCTTGAGGAAGGCTACGGCGGCGGGTCTGACCTTTGCGGCCTCTGCCTTTGCTATCCAGTCTTTAGCAGCGCTCAGTTTACCCTGGCTGTAGCAAACCTCTATCAGCTCTGTGTATGCCTCTTCAACCGGCGGCACTATGTTTATGGCCTCGGTAAAACTCTCCTCAGCCCCCTTTATATCTCCGGTTTTCTTAAGGGCAACTCCTAAGTAGTACGCAACAGCGGACGAGCCTGGTTGAGAGAGCTTTGCCTTTTTGAAAAATATTATAGCCTCCTCAAAATTCTCTTCCTTCAGCGCTGCTATGCCCTCGTCTAGCTTAACCTCTGCCGCCATTAATATGCTGGCACTAAACAAAAATAACGCCACAATTATTACTGTAGTTTTTTTCATCTTGACCTCTCTGCTTAAGATTATGCTCTTATGATTTCACCAAACCCCATTCGCCGATACACTATATTTAATACTTTCAGGCGAAAAAAGTCAAATGCTTTCTTCCTAAAATGGGACGGGGCGTGCTATCTTCGCAGAAATATGTCCTGCATCTCTTTGTCATAGAGGAGCGTTATTACAGATGACAACCGCCCTATTACCGGCATAGGGTCTTTTAAGGACAACAGGTCGTCCTTTATTTTCATATCAAAAAACCCCGGCTTCATGTGAAACCTGTTTGGATTCGTAATAAAGTGCATTATATCGCCGGGGATAATCCACCTGCACATCACACCGGTCTTGTAATCGTTTACAGGGTCTATGTCGCCGTCCATTGCTAATTTATACAATAAATAGGGGAAATCAACACCTGCGTTGATTGCAAGCTGTAACGAGCCCCAAAAGCGGGGGTTTATCTCCAGGAGCTTAGGCGTACCGTCTCTGGGGTCTACCCTGAACTCTACATGGGCAACACCCGTCCATTTAAAATATCTCAACAGCGACTCGGCAATATACCTGACATCGTCTCTCTTTATGCTTGCCCTCAGTGTGCTTGGCCCGCCTCTGACTGGATATTCCCTTAACCGCTTATAGACAAACGATGCCCTTACATCTGAGTCATTATTAAGGAGCAGGCACACACCCATGGCATCCCCTCCGTCAGGAATAAACTCTTGCACTATGGGGAATTCGTACTGCATGTGTACCCTCTCGTATTGCTTGACGAAGTCTTCCTTTCTGTTGACATACTTAATCCCCCTTGCCCCTGAACTCATCTGCGGCTTTATGACAACAGGAAAGGGCAGCTCTGCCGTAAGTGCTTCCAACTGGTTTAAGTCGTCAATAATATATGTCTTTGGAATGTCAAAACCCTTTTCACGGGCATATTTCATCAAAAATGCCTTGTTGTGGAGCCTGAGTGCCAGGTCAACACCAGCAAACGGGATGCGGCAATACTTTGAAAGCCGCTCTATCTGCGACGTTATCAGTGTCTGTGTCGTAAACTCCATCGGCATCAGCACATCATAGTGGTTTTTCCTGAGTTCGCCCTCAAGCCAATCTAAAAACTTGGCCGGCCTCTCCTTTGGCGATGGGTAAATTAACCGCTTGCTGCAATAGTTCGAGAACAAGGCCGCTGCAAAGCGCGTCCATTCCCCTACAGCTACATGAAACCCCCTCAGACCCAGCGCCCTGACAGCGGCAAGCGTCTTATTCCATAACCCATCGAGAATCAGCACTCTAGGCACAGACATCACACACCCCCATTAATATGAATACAACCTTGCTGACAGCCGCCTTTAATCGTAAGAATCTGTATTAACATCATACAGTATAATACAGAACCGGCTGGTTTTACAATCATGTAAAGAAATGACGCTATGTTGAGCTTGCCCTTGCCCCTGCCGCTAATGAAAGTGGACGTTTCTGCCGATAACATGTTATGCTCTTAACAGAGGTGACGAAAGGAATTACTGAATGCTGGATTTAGCAGTAAAGATCAAGGCACTTTCGGGTGAAATTCGTCAGCGGTACGATTTTGTAAAAAACAAGGAATCGACAAAAGTTGCCCTGATATTACCTTTCATTAACAGCCTCGGCTACAATGTGTTTGACCCGTCTGAGGTTGTCCCCGATTATTCTGTGTCTGTTGACCACAGCGACGGCATCGCAATTGACTATGCGCTCCTGCGCGGAGGAAAACCGGAAATAATTATCGAGTGTAAGCACTGGGGTATGAATCTCGATGTCGAGACCAACTCTATTCGTGAGGCGTTTCTTCAGACGCAGGCCAAAATAGCCGTATTAACCAATGGAATCAATTACCGCTTTTATATGAATATAGACAAGGCAAGCCAGCTGGATAAAAGCCCGTTTTTTGAGTTCAGCATCCTGGAGATATCCGACTCGGCAATAGAGACACTGGATAAGTTTGTTAAGCAAAATTTTAACATCGATGCCATCACTGAAACGGCAAAGGCGCTGAAAAAAGAAAAGGCAAAGGTTATTGCCCTAAATAACCTAATCAAAAGAAGAAAGGTAAACAAGAAGGAACTATTTATATTTCTTCGGGAAGATATAGCCGCACCAGTCTCATGGAGTTTGCTTGAGTACTACAGGGGGGTTACGGTTGCAAGCGGGTACTATAGCTTGAGGAGCCTTGAGCTGGTGCTGTTTACGCGGCGGTGTGACCTGTTAATCATTGATGAGTGCCACTTTGAGGACATAGACGCCTTTTGTGAGTTTATGTATCACATTCAATATTCAAACGTGTCGTTTAAGGTGTTGGCCGTAATGAGTTCTAAAACCGACTTAGAGCAGGTGCGCCAGCTCCTTTCACAGTGTGATATTGTTATAGATATAATCATCAGGCCGTTCACGATAAAGCGTCTCTACTCATACATAGAAACCACCTTTGGCTTGAAAAAGGCATTAGACCTGGGGATCAAGAACCTTACGCCTGACTTAATAAAAAGCGGTCTGGTAGCAGCAGAAAATGTATATATACCGGGCAAGGACGAACACCTGGTCGAGTGCGGTGTTGTGATAGACGACACGCATGTCAGGGAACTGATAAAGCACAACATAACAAAGATCAAGGTACACAAGGACATCTATAAATTTATCAACTGCTGGGAGTTTACAAAATGTAAGGATTTTGAGCAGTGCCCCTCGTTTGTAAACGTCGATGCAGATGGTTTTCTGGACGGCGTCAACGCCGGACGTGCCTGTATGTACATAAACGCCACACTTGACATCTGCGGCGGCGGCAGAAAATATAAATCGTGGGAAGAGAAAATAAAAGTCCTGTGTCAGGACTGCGAATTCTACAAGATGATACTGACATGCAATGACGGCAAAATCCCGCCCTCTATCAAGTTGATGGCCCACATGGATAAGAATATATTCAAGAGAAAAAATATGGAATCGGCAAGGAACAGTTACGCAAAGAAAACGCAAAATAAAACAAAAACATAGCGCGCCCCACTTGAGCCAGGGCAATCGCATTTGGAAATTACAATAGGAATCTTATAGACTGGATTCCAGCTTTCGCTGGAGTGACAGACAGGGCAGAACAAAAACAAACACCTGAACTTGTCTTTTCGTTCTCTTTTTTTTGTCATTCCAGCGAATTTCATGAATATGAGCAATATTCGCCCCCGCCCATGAAAATTAAGCAACGATACTTTTAGTAGTTTTTCATTTTACGGTAAACCAGTTATAATTAAGAGAGGGAAATGGTCGATAGGTGGGTCAACCCAAATAGCGAAACTGATCTGGGGATTGTGGCACTAACCCCCGCATGTCTATGCCAAATAAGGCAACAGTACGCACGGTAAAAAGACCTGCTTGTACGAAAGTATAAGCAAGGAAATCCGCAATTCCTACCATAGCAATAACTGACCACAGGAAAAGGAGGTGAAAAGGTGCTATGGAAGCAATGTTAAAGAGTTGTGCTGGGTTAGATGTGCGACAGTAGTATATACAGTCCTGAAGGATGATGAAGGCGGCAATATAGTCTTGGAAATCGATGCTCAGGTCGTTGCGGCAATGGAGCCGTATAAGCAGCAATGGGGTTTATTACAAACCAAGGTGTAGACGAAATAAGTGCTGCGATGTTAGTGTCAGAGATCGGAACTGATATGAGCGTATTTGGCAAGATATGCTCATGGGCAGGAATATGCCCTGGTAATAACGAAAGTGGAGGGAAAAAAAAGAGTGGCCGGTCAAGCAAAGGAAACCGGTACGTGAAGCAGCTACTGTGTGAATCAGCCAACAGCGCTATTAGGACCAAAAGTCGGCTCAACCTTTGCACGGAACTCCTTGTTAAATTGCCTTCTATTTTTCATCTTCTACCCCTCCTTCTGAAACTTTAGGCTCTATTATAGCCTATTGCCTCATTTTTGAGGTCCACTTCAGTTTGGGCACAGTGCAAACTCAAACGGTAATCTAAGGGTGATTAAATGATGATATGGATTCTCTGCAACCCCGCATGTTTACTATGGCGGGAGCGTGTGGGAATCGAACCCACCCTTCCCGCTTTTGGCAGGAAACACCGGATTTGAAGTCCGGGAGGGACACCAGAACCCCATGCACTCCCATTGTCTAAGTATTTGATTTACCAATGTATACAAGGTATCATAACGCGTCATAGACTGTCAACTATTGTCAGATTAATGTTATAATCATATGCAAGTCTGCCTGTTCTTTTGTAAGCTGGTTTGCCTGAACAGGATAGACAGCCGGTAACTATGGAACATTTAGGGGAACATTTAGGGGAACATTTAGGGGAACATTTAGGTAAATCCATATTTTTCATTCTGACAGGACGGAAATGCCAGGAATGCCAGATATAAAAATTGGCAGATATACCGTTTACCCGATTGATGGCGGATGTTTCAGTCTTGACGGCGGGGCACTATACGGTATAATCCCCAGACCGCTATGGGAGAAGACTTCACCGCCGGACTCAGTGAATCGTGTACGGGTACAGATGCGAAGTCTGCTGCTGTCAGGCAACGGCAGAAACATCCTTGTTGATACAGGTATGGGGATAGATTGGCCTGAGAAATCAAGGAAAATTTATAACTACACCTACTCAGTTAATCCGATTGTGGAATCTTTAAAGACATGCGGGTTCACTGCCGAAGATATTACTGATGTGGTACTAACACATCTTCATTTTGACCATACCGGAGGGGCAGTTGCACTTGAAAACGGCCTGCGCCTGCCTCAGTTTCCACGTGCATCATATTATATTCAGAAAGAGCAGTTTGAGTGGGCATTAAAGCCCTCTGACAAGGACAAAGGCAGTTTTATAGAAACCACATTTATACCGCTTATGGAGGCAAAAGTCCTGACCTTGCTTGACGGCTACACAAAATTAGATAACGAAATCGAGTTATTAGTCTTTAACGGTCATACAAGGTCTCAACAACTTGTCAGGGTATTCAGCAGCGATACCTCCATTTTTTATGCAGGCGATCTTTTCCCGTTTGCTTACCACTTTAAACCACCCTGTATTATGGCATATGACCTTGACCCCCTTGTAACGCTCAGAGAAAAGGACGAAATCCTGAGGCGGGCTTACAAAGAAGGCTGGATTGTGTTCTTTCAGCATGACCCTGAAAACACTGCCGTAACCATCGGGAAAAATGAAACCGGATTTACAGTAAAAGATACGATTCAGATTGTTTGAACTTATAATCAATCAATCCAGCATCCCTTTATTGATGGTGGATTCTTATGTTAGACTACAGCAGCACTGCACTTGGAGGAATAGTTATGCTTGGTTTTAAATACATAAAATTCGACCCGATGGTATATGTCATCCATTATAAGAACGGGAAGGTTATACGTGAGGGCAGGGGGCTGTCGTTTTTTTACTTTGCGCCGAATTCCTCCATTGTGGCAATCCCCCTTGGCAGCAACGATATGCAGTTTATCTTTAACGAATCCACCGCTGACTTTCAGACCGTTTCCATTCAGGGGCAGATAGTCTATAAAATAGAAGACTCCAGGCAGCTTGCCGAACTGCTTGACTTCAGTGTTGACGAAAAAGGCAGCTATAAAAATAAAGACCATGAAAAACTCAATCAGCGTCTTGTTTGCGAGGCACAGACAGCGACATCTGCCTTCATCCAGGGGCTTACGTTGAGAGAGTCTATCAGGAGTGCGAAAAAGATTGAAGAGAAAATCATTACCGGTCTTAAGTCGTCAAATGCCGTCTCTATACTTGGCGTTACCCCTCTAAGTGTGAATATCCTTGCTGTGCGGGCAACCCCTGAGATGGAGCGCGCACTTGAGGCAGAAACCCGCGAGGCCCTTCAGCAAGAGGCCGACCACGCCATTCATCAACGAAGACATAACGCGGTAGAACAGGAGCGTATAATCAAAGAAAGCGAACTCAATACAGAAATAGCCGTCGAAGAAAAAAAGAAACAAATCACTGAAAAGAAAATGGAGGCGGAAATCCTCATCGAACAAAACAAAAGACGCATTCGCGAGATGGCAATGGACGCCGATATTGCTGTTGAGACACTGCGAAAATCACACATTGATATTAAAGTAGAAAACGATAAAAAAGAGGCCGACTCACAAGGCTATACCCTTACCGCTACACTCAGCCCATATAAAGACATGGACTGGAGAATCCTCTCAGCCATCAACAAAGACGCCCTTGACCCGCGCCTCAATATTGCACTGGCCTTCAGAGAACTTGCCGAACGGGCAGAGAAAATCGGCACGCTGAATATCTCACCAGACCTGCTTGAGAGCCTCTTAAACGCCGAAAAATGACAGCCGAGTACGCCGTCATAGTAAAGACCAGGACAAGACTTGAACACCTCATAGACAGATTCAACACGCGTCGGCAAGGTAAATTTTATATCGAACGCGCGGGCGGCAATTTCTCTGACTACGAGGCCGAACACGATACGTACTACGCATCGCTTGAGACAGTGCAAACCTGCCTTGAGCGCGTGATTAAGACAAAGACCATAGAGCGGTCGTTTCTGCCCACGTATTTGTTTTCTGAAAGGGACATAGTTGTCGTTGTCGGGCAGGATGGCCTCGTTGCCAACACTGCAAAATATGTAGGGGGGCTGCCTATTATTGGTATAAATCCAGATGCAGGGAGATATGACGGGGTGCTGCTGCCGTTTCATCCAAATAATTTTCTGAAGGTGTTGGAAGTTGTAGCTGCGGGGCGGCACTATCCATTTAAGGATGTGACAATGGCTGAGGCGAAACTAAACGACGGGCAGCGGCTCATCGCCTTTAACGATCTTTTTATCGGGGCTGCCTCACATGTGTCGGCAAGGTATGAGATTTCACAGGGCAGTGTGCGTGAGCAGCACTCATCAAGCGGGATAATTGTCTCAACCGGTGCGGGGTCAACGGGGTGGCTGAGTTCGATAATTAATATGACTGCGGGTGTCACCAGCAAATTCTACGGTGGCACGGCGCTTGCCCCACGGCGATTTGATTGGTCAGCAGATATGCTGGTCTATGTAGTAAGGGAGCCGTTTATAAGTAAGACCTCGCAGGCATCGCTCATTGCCGGTGAGATAACAAATGTCGGCCCGCTGATTGTTGAGTCCCATATGCCAGCAAACGGCGTCATATTCAGTGACGGGATAGAGAGCGATTTTCTAAAGTTCAACGCTGGGGCATCGGCAGCAATAGGGCTGTCAGCGGGGAAGGCACGGCTGGTTATGCCACAAATATATTTGCAAGAAAATAGGAGAGCTCACTTTGGAAGAGAAAAAAAGTTCTGACGCCTTAATTGGCTGTCTACTAGGTACTGCCGTGGGGGATGCCCTGGGGCTGCCGATGGAGGGGTTGTCAAGGCAACGGCAGTTGAAAATCTTTCCTGACATAGATTCGTATCACTTCTTTTTTGGCAAGGGAATGATATCCGACGACACAGAACATGCCTGCATAACTGCCCAGGCATTGATAGCTGCACGAAAGCATGACACATTGTTTGACGAAAGGGCATTCACCGCGTCACTTGGCAAGAGGTTGAGGATATGGCTGCTGATGCTTCCTGCCGCAACCGGATATGCCACACTCAGGGCAATCCTCAAGCTATGGCTTGGATTCAAACGCAGCGGTGTGTACTCAGCCGGTAACGGCCCTGCAATGCGAAGCCCTATCATTGGTGTACTCTTATGTGATGACCCGGACAAAATGAAGTCGCTGGTGTATTTATCCACAATTGTAACACACACCGACCCGAAGGCATACGAAGGTGCCCTGGCCGTAGCCCTGGCTGCTGCTATGGCCTCTAAACATATTGACGCCCCCCGTGAGTACCTAAGCAGACTCGATGGGTTGATAGATAACCATGATTTTAAGAAAATGATTAAGACAGCCGCTGAGAGCGCCGGTCAAAGTACGGAGGATTTTGCTGCTGCCATGGGGTTGGGCTCTGCGGTTAGTGGTTATATCTATCATACAGTTTTAATGGTACTGCACACATGGTTCAGGCATCCGGCGGACTATAAAACCGCTATCACGGCCGCTATACGATGCGGCGGTGATACAGATACAGTGGCGGCCATACTTGGCGGGATTATTGGGGCAAGGGTTGGCAAGGCCGGTATCCCTGATGACTATATCCAGAATCTTTATGAGTGGCCTGTGACGCCCGGGTGGATTGAACGGCTTGGCATAGCCCTTTCTGAGACGGCAGCGTCCGGCAGCCCCCCTGAGTTTTCATATATCGGGAAGTTTATCAGAAATATCGCATTTATTGCCATTGTCTTATTTCACGGGTTCAGGAGGTTATTTCCACCGTACTGAAAGCTATGCAGTACGAAATACAGGCTCCACCTCCCGAAATGGCATTTTATATTAACCATATACTATTATATTTGGACAGCATTAAATGTGTGTAGAGGGGGATATGTCAGGAGGTGTACTGATATTTGGGTTGTCTCACGTGGGGCTTAGGATTGCTGAAATTCTCAACGACACCGGCGCTAAGGTCTTTGTGGCTGCTGACGCCAGACAACAGAGCGCAGTCCTGCATGACAAGGCAATAGAGTTGGTTTTCTCAGGGAGATGCGACCTTGCTGCCTTGAAAACTATTGACTTAACCACATATGAATCTATTGTCCTGCCGGGTGAAAATGAGCTTTTTAACTTGCAGGCCGCCCTCTTTGTCAGAGAAATAAACCCGGACATCAGGATTGTTGTCAGGCTGTTTAATTTGAACCTTGGAAGAAAACTTGAGGCCAGCATTAAAAACATCAGGGTACTTAGTGTATCTGCCGCCGCCTCATCATCTTTTGCGACATCGGCGCTGATTGAAAGACCCATCAGGTCATTTAAGATAAACGGCTTGATAATGGTGACATATAAAGTAAAGGGCAGCGCATTCGAGGGTAAGACAGTCCTTGATATTGAAAGCACAAGGGATATTAAGGTTGTCGCTGTTAATGATATAGTCTTTCCTAATGTCCTGGCCGATAAAGCCACGATAGCTGCCGATGACGATTTGCTCCTGTTCTCAACATATGCAACAGCAAAAGAGGTTTCCGGGGTCAGACAATCAGATGCCCGCCACCACACGGTTAAAAGACACCGGAGCAGTTTATTTAACCGCTGGCAAATCGACACGGTCTTATTATATACGCTTCTGGCATTGATAGGGATTGCGGCGTTTTCCGTGTCTTATTTTCATCATTCAGAGAGACTTTCCCTTGTTGATTCCCTGTATTTTGTAATCACGGTGTTAACGACCGTTGGGTTTGGGGATATAAATCTAAAGGACTCTGACTTGGGGGCAAAGGCAGTTGGGATGATTTTAATGCTTTCCGGGGTTTCTTTGTCTGCGATACTGTTTGCGATTATCACAGGGGGATTGATAAAGAAACGCCTGGAGTTGTTTATGGGAAGAAAAAAGATGGGCTTAAAGGGCCACATCATTCTTTGCGGCTTTGGCGATGTAGGAGTCAGGGTGTTTGAAGACCTCATGGCGCTCAACGAAAAGGTGCTGGTAATAGAGAAAAATCCGGAAAATAAATACATACAGATACTCAGGCAGAGCAATGTACCATTTATAATTTCAGATGCCGCACTGGAGGAAACCCTGCGCCTTGCTAACCTAAGACATGCTAAGTCTATTATTTGCGCTACGGATGATGATATGAAAAACCTTGAGATTGGTCTGAACGCCAGAGCTGTGAAGTCACATATGCGCGTGGTGCTGAGAATATTCGACAGTGAATTCGCTCAGATGATTCAAAAGCACTTCAACATCCATGTAGCCCTGAGTTCTGCTGCGATTGCCGCTCCGACATTTGCATCGGCATCGGATGTTGAACATGAATCAGCTAATATGGAAATCCACGCCATTATCAATGTTCATGGACAGAGGCTGGCAATTGCCGCATATGGAAAAGACATATCGGAAAATGCCGCAAACGCTAATATTAAGCCAGGGCCAAATACAATACCCTTATTCTTTGTAAATAATAACGGAGATATTTCCTTCAACACAATTGGCTTATCCCAATGGGACAAACTATACTGTATGACCAAATGGGGTGGAAACAATGTGTAATGACAACTCTTATCTTAATGTCTCAAACACCTTATATGTTTCCTGAGGTGTCTTAATAAGCATTTCCTTGTGTTTTCCTATGACCCATTTCTTAGCCATTCAAAATCATCTGGTTGGTCTTTGAGCGTGTCTCACCGATTGGCGTTACCCTTATTGCTGGTTTGTCATGCACAGGGCATTTGTTTTCACAGATGCCGCAGCCGACACATAGCTTGGTATCCACAATAGGGCGCTTGAACTTCCTGAGAGTCCCATCCCTTAGTCTTAGCTCCTCCTCTTTAAACCATATCGCTTTTGGCGATGTCGGGCACACCTCCTCACACACGATACATTCAATGTTCATCGACCAGGGCAGACACCGACCATGGTCATAAAACGCGGTGCCAATTTTAGTAGGCTTTATGTCAGGCTTCTTTCCTATCTTCTTTTCTACCGTAAGCGGCATAATTGCCCCCGTCGGGCATACGTGCCCGCATAGGACGCAATTGTGTTCACAGTAGCCTATCTTATTGTGCAAAACAGGGCTCCACAACCCCTCAAAGCCGCCTTCTAAGAGTGCAGGTTGAAGCACGTTTGTCGGGCATACCCTCATACACTGACCACATTTAATACAGCGCCGTAAAAAATCCTCTTCTTCGATTGACCCGGGTGGACGAATCAGAGCGCTTTGCGGCAAGCTGTTTCCATTGACCGAACTTCTCATCATTGGAAACAGCACCGCAGCACCTACTACTGTCTCTATTATTCTGCGCCTGCTTACGTCAACCGGACGGTGAACAGAGCTTGCCTCTGCTGACAAGCCGTAGTGAATCGCCCCCTCCGGGCATTGCTCTATACATGTCATACACAGGTGGCATTCGCTGTATCTTATCTGCCCCTGCGGCTCACACCCCCCGTGGCAATATCTCAGGCACCTCTGACAGTCCGTACATTTGTCAACATCGCGGCGAATTCGCAGCACAGACGCCATTGACAATACCCCCATCAGCGCCCCCAAAGGACACAACACCCTGCACCAAAACCGAGTTATAAACCTGTTTGCCGCAAGTATCAGCAGAAATATTGCCGACACCAGCACCCCTCCAATAAATAACGGCTGCTTAATATAAATCCCCCCTGATATGTAACTGACTGCCGGATATATGCCAACAGCAAAGGAACGCGTCAACAGGGCGATAGGGTCTAAAAGCCCCACTTGCAAGGCGCCAAACAGTGCTAATACGCAAAGTGCCGCAAGCACATAGTATTTTATCCTGTATGAGTCCCTGTACGCATTAGTCCTGTAGTCGTCCACCGCACGCCGCTTGTTAAACACATGGCTTATCCACTGGTTTAATATGCCAAAAGGACACACCCACGAACAGAAGAAGCGTCCCAAAAATATCGTTGGAATTATTATCAAAAGTGAAAGCGCAAGCCCCTTATATACTGTAAAACTCGTGAAAAATGCCGCTGCGGCAACAAGCGGGTCAAGCTCTAAAAACAGCGGTGTCTCATACCCTTTCATATGCCGGAAGTCTGTTATATAAAGTAATACCAGAAACAGGGTGAAAAAAAATACAGAATATACCCGCCGCACGTTTACAAGCGTTATGAGTTTCTTCGACGGTTTCATACAGAAAACTCGGCAGGGTTAAGGGATTTCCAGTCCGATGTGCCAACGCCGCGATGCTCTGCCATTTGAATATACGGTACATCGGCGGCCTTTAAATCAAGAAATGATAGGGTGTATGTATCAATAGCAACATCATCAGCACCGGCGATTATTGTATCCCCCTGCGCCACGTCTGAAATGCTGCCCCCGGTCGGGCCGTTTGTCTTTAGGACGCGTGTTGCATCCATTACCGTTAAGGTCGGTCTTATGGCGGCGGCAAGGTCTGCGATAGAGACATTGATGTCCTGATGGAGACGGTTTCTCTGTCCGCCAAGTGTGCCGTACAAGTTTTTCATAGAAAGCGTACACTTGCTTAAGGAGTGATGTTTTGCAACAGGGATATTTATTACCTTATCGACCTGATGAAAAAAGGCTGATACGGGCCAGATTTTTAAGAGTTCACCCTTTAGGTCTGTGTCGAGGAAATCGTTGTCAGTGGTGAATTTCACCTTGCCGCCTGCCTTTGAGACGGCTGACTCTATCCCTGAGCGCGCAAAGCTCCTGTATGGGTCGTTTATTGATACGTCTGTGACCCATACAGAGGACGCCCTGGCCTCGATACAAAGCCGCACTACGGCGGCAACGACATCGGGATTGGTATTTGCAGCAAGTTCAGGCTGTCTGTCCCAGCCTACGTTTGGTTTTATCAGAACTTTATCTGAGGGCTTGATGAACTGCCCGATGCCGCCAAGTTTATCGACAGCCGCCCGTACCATTTTACCGGCGTCCTTGCCGTGTACGATGGCAAGTTTGGGCAGGGCAGCAGAGATATCTGTAATACGGTAATTTTTGAATGTATAGATTTTATTATTTCTTCTATTGACAGGTTCCCCTGAGTGAAAGATGAGGGCTGCCGCGCCGCAGGTTGCTGAGGCTACCGCTGCTGTTGTGAGTTTTATCAGAAACTCCCTGCGGCTCAGTCCGCGCGCCTTGTCATTTAGCTTAGAGGGCATACGTGTACTTAAGCTGTTATCTGTTCTGCTGACCGGATTGCGTGTTATCTCTCGTTTGAAAGGAAAAGCGCACGACGCGCTGCTTTTCTCCGCGCCTTTCAAACACGAAAAATAAATCGTAGGGGGCTGCCTTATATATGTTTAAGATACCAGAGTAAGAAGTGCCTGCCCTTGAAAGTGGCATGTTTCTTCTTGGCAGAACGCCTGCCACTTCATATGTTACTCCAATGTCGGCAATATCTGGTACATCTCTGCCAGAGGCATCTCTCAGGTCAAACGTGGCTTGGTTAGGCCCCACAGCAGGCAGATTGTCTGCACGCACAGCCATTGTCACCTTATAGCCGTCTACATAGCCGGTCATTACCAAGTTCTCAGCCGATGCAGCCGACGCCACAAGTAACGCTGACAGTATAATCATGCACCTTGCAGCCATACAGATGTGTTTAAGATTTATTCCATTGTGGTTGTCTGTCAGCATAGCTCAAGTATAACATTTTTCAATAATATTATTCTAAGAGGAAAAAAGGTACCGTGACAATGTTATTTCATGTTTAGAAGCGGCAATATCGGGGACTCAGGTCTTGGTGATAGTGTCTGCCTCTGGCAGTCGGCTATAAGGTCAAGCTCCTCGAGTATTATTTGCCCAATCAGGGGCTCACTTGCCGGTGGTCCTACGAGGCAGTCTGTGTTCATAAATCGCTTGCCGATTTTAATGGTAACAGTGCCAGCCACATCGAGTTCATCCTTTCGTTCATCGGCGTAACGGACGATTGCCTTACGTAAGATATTTAGGTCCAGTTCTTCTACAACATCCCTCGGCAACATCAGCATTACAGCGCCCGTATCTACAAGGGCAGTTGTCGTGTATTTCCTTATTTCGCTTTCAAGCAGTTTGTTTTTTGTATATGAATACCTGTCACCAAAGTTCTCCAGCTCTACCTGTACCCTTATTTCGCCCATTTCTCCACCTTCCATTATAATGTTGGACTAGTACATCATAACCTTTTTGAGTCATCAATGTCCACAAAAATCACCGCATTGTGATACAATTGGTTTAGAACGAAAATGGAGAGTTACTTTAAGGTAAAAAATGTTTGACTTATTGGCCCTTGTGACAAGGAAAAGATATTGGCGGCTACACAGTCTGATTATAAAAGGTATCCTTCAATCTTACGGAATAAAAGTCGGGAGGGGTTTTTACATCGAGGGTACGCCAAAATTAAAGATAGCAGGTAAGGCATCGAATATCACTATAGGAAACAACGTATCAATTTTTGGTAACATTGACATAAGAAACAGAGAAAATGGTAGAATAATAATTGAGGATGATGTAAAAATTGACAACGATTGCAGATTCGTAGCGGCAAACGATGCAGTGTTAACAATAGGAAAAGGGACTGGGATAGGCCCCTACTGTATATTTAACTGTGGTGTTGATGTTACGATTGGGCGGGACTGCCTGATAGCCCATGGCGTCCATGTCCAGTCATCCGAGCATAGCCTGAAAAGAGGTGAGTTGATAAAAAATCAGGGACACACCTATGGTAAGATAACAATAGGTAATGACGTATGGCTTGCGGCAAATGTCACTGTAATGAAGGGAGCAGAGATAGGCGACGGCTGCGTTATAGGGGCGAGGTCGCTTATCAGAAAAGGCCGATATGAAGAGTATACTATTTTAGCTGGAACTCCGGCGCGGAAGATTTCTGAGCGGCAGTAACCGCTGATAAGGACAAATGAAATACTGTAAAAAATGTATATTGCCTGATTCAAGACCTGGCATTGAGCTAAATGCCGATGGTGTGTGCAGCGCGTGCATCGGGGCACATGAGAAGCAGGAAACGATAAACTGGGAAGAGCGTGAGCGTTCACTTGTAGCGCTATTAAAGGAACATAAGGCCATAAACGGGCAATATAACTGTATAGTTCCGGTAAGCGGCGGCAAGGACAGCACCTGGCAGGCATATACATTGAAAAATAAATATGGGCTAAAACCGCTGGCGTTGACATACAAGTGCAAATACAGGACACCTTTAGGCCAAAAGAATCTGGATAATCTGATAAATATAGGAGTAGATCACATTGATTTCACGGTCAACCCGGATATAGAGAGAAAGTTTATGCTGAAGTCTCTGGAGAAAAACGGCTCTGTTTCACTTGTTGAGCATATGGCAATGTGGGCGATTACACTGAAGATGGCCGTCAGGTTAGGCATAAAGCTCGTAGTATGGGGTGAAAACCCTGGGCTTGAGTACGGCGGTAATGAAAAAGACAGGGGTAATCCATACCTGAATCACGATTGGATAAAGAAATACGGCGTCACAAATGGTACATTTGCCGCTGACTGGGCAAACGACGATTTAACAATGGATGAGCTATATACTTTTACACTGCCAACCGAGACAGAACTCTCGGAGGCAAGAATAAAGTCCATATTTCTGGGCTGGTACCTCAGGTGGGACCCGCTTGAGGTGGCCGAGTTTTCACGAACAATTGGATTTCAGTGGGCAGAAAAGCCGGTGTTTGGGCTTTATCCTTATGCCGATTTGGACTGTGATTTTATTGTTATTCATCATTTTTTTAAGTGGTATAAATTTGGAATTACAAGGCTTTGGGACAACCTATCGATTGAAATAAGAAACAACAGACTAACCAGAGAAGAGGCTGTCAACTATATTAAACACAATCCGGAGCCAATCCCTGAATTGCAAATAATAAACCTATGCAATTTTTTGAATATTACGGTGGAGAGATTTTGGCAGATAGCCGAGGCGCACAGGAATCTTAACATATGGCAGCAAAACAACAACGGTCAATGGTATTTGCCTGTCCTTGTAGAAGAGTTCGGCTTTTGGCCCGATACCTATTAATAAACGCTGAAAGGACAGCCGCATGAGATATGATTTTAAAGAGACCCCGCGTGTGTTTGAATTTAAAGGTTTCAGAATAGAAGACTATGGCAAGGTGTACCTGCAAGACGGCGAGATGGTTTCCTTTGTTACAGAAAGCGGCAGGGAATGTGATTTCGCTGCAAAAGACTGGGGTTTTTACTTAGGCCCATCGGTAAATAGCAGATTAAAAAACCAGGGATTCAAGGTAGCATTGGTTATAAATGAACAGGGGCAGTTGTATGTCAACGCTGTAGAAGTCGATAAAATCGATGAGTTTAAACAATACCTCAGGACAAATCAAAATAACACCATACTCTGCTGGCTTGATGATTGGTTGGCCGAAAAATAAATGTGTGGGATAGCCGGTTTTATCTCTAAACCTGATTTTGACGCAGAATCAATCATCCGGCAAATGACGCTCACCATGACCCACAGAGGCCCGGACGATATGGGCTGTGAGGTGCTTCAGTTTGGCAAAGGGTATACCGCCCTGGGTCACAGACGTTTAAAGATCATAGACCTGTCCAGCTTAGGTCATCAACCGATGGCTAACTCCTCCGGCACTATTTATATCTGCTATAACGGCGAAGTGTATAATTACATGGAACTCAAAGACGAGCTGACTCGCGCCGGTGCCTCATTTGTCTCTACAAGCGATACCGAGGTAATCCTAAAGGCATATGAAGAGTGGGGGACTGAGTGCTTTAGTAGATTTAACGGCATGTGGGCTATAGCCGTTTTTGATACAAACATAGGAAGGCTCATACTATCGAGGGACAGAATGGGAGTAAAACCCCTTTATTATTACAGGACATCTACAGATTTTGTCTTTGCATCGGAGATAAAGGCCATTTTAAGTCACCCTAAAATTAAAAAAGAGCCTAATTTAGATAAAATATTCAGATATGTTAGCCGCAGTTACCGGTACGTCGACTCAGACGATATGTCCTTTTTTAAGGACATATACCAAGTCCCCAAGAGTTCTTTTATGGTAATAGACGAGGCGCTGAATTCAGAGACAACCACATACTGGCGTCTCAATCCTAATCTCATTCGCCGCGACATAAAAGACGAGGATGCGGTAGAGCAATTCAGGTGCATATTTGTAGATTCCGTAAGGCTAAGGCTAAGAAGCGACGTGCCTGTTGGCGCTATGTTAAGCGGAGGGATGGATTCGACATCGATAACCTGTGCCGCGTATAAGCTATTAAAAAACCCGATTGTGACGTTTTCCGGTGTAACCGGCAACCAGAAAGGTGTATACGACGAGAGTGAGTATATAAACAGCGTAATAAGAGATACCAACGCTGATTATCACTATATTAAACCAGACCCTGCGGATATATTCGATACTGTAGAGGAGATGCTTGGATTTCATGACGAACCAATATGTACTGTAACGTGGTACAGTTTATATCTAATCGCGAAAAAAATAAAAAACGAAGGAATCCCAGTCGTACTAAACGGCCACGCCGGTGATGAGCTGCTTGCCGGGTACTGGGACCATTACCATTATAACTTTTACGACCTATTTGAAGACGGCGAAGTATATACGATGTATGACGAGATTACCGCATGGAGGGACAATCACAGGCGCGCTAAAGACGAAGTCAACAGGACAATCAAATATATTACATCGATGAAAAAAAACAGGGAACTAGAGCCTGCTAAGTTTACAGATTATTCGTATTTGCTGAAAAAGGACATTGTCGAACAATATAAGACCGTGTTGAGCCAACCCGGTCAGTTCCCTGATGAACTATCGAGGAGGCTCTATCTGGAATTATTGTATGAAACAGTACCGGCAACCCTGAGGCCGGAAGACCGGAACACCATGTCTCAGTCAATAGAGTCGCGCTCACCGTTTTTGGACTATAGATTAATAGAGTTCTGTTTTTCCCTGCCTGGCAGACTAAAGATAAGAAACGGTCTGGGTAAGTGGATTTTACGCGAGGCAATGAAAGGCGTTCTTCCCGAAGATGTGAGGACACGTAAAGATAAATCAGGCTTTATTGCCCCTGCCGATGAGTGGTTCAGGACTATCAACAGAGACCAGATGTATGCCCTGATAAACTCCGAATCACTGAAAAGGCGAGACCTGTTCGACATCAGGCAGCTCAATAGAATGTTTGAAGAGCATGTTTCTGGGATGATTAATCATCAGATGGTATTATGGCAGATAATGAATTTAGAGTTATGGTTCAGGAGGTTTTTCGATGAATAGCGGCAGGGTTTATATTATAGCGGAGATTGGAATAAATCATAACGGGTCGTATGATAATTGCCTCAGAATGGTTGACGCCGCTGTTGGGGCGGGGTGTGACGCGGTAAAACTGCAATTTTTCAGGGCGAAGCATTTATATCCCAAAACTGCCGGAGAGTTGGACTGGAGAGATTCAAAGGGCAAATACTCATATAATATTTATGGGGCGGTTGAGGGATTTGAAATTCCCGAAGACTGGATAGAAAAGCTGTTTGTTTATTGTACATCTAAAAATATCGATCTCTTATCGTCAGCCTCTGACCCACACGGGGTGGACATTCTTCTTGCAAAAGGACTTAGGAAAATAAAACTCACGTCTTACACTATCACTAACACGGTATTAATCGAACACTGTGCCAAGACCGGTGTGCCAATTATTATGTCCACAGGAGGGGCAACGCTGGGCGAAGTGGAAACAGCCGTCTCAATTGTCGCGAAGTATCACGACAAATTATCTCTGCTTCACTGCTCAATTCAGTATCCGACTGCGCTTGCCGATTGTAATCTTGGCGTGATAGAGACGTTTCGCTATGCTTTCCCGGGCATTACCACAGGCTACTCCGACCACACGATGGAGGTTGTTGAAGCGCCGGTTCAAGCAGTATATCTAGGCGCGCAGATTATCGAAAAACACATAACACTAGATAGGTCAATGAGCGGCCCAGACCATTTCTTTGCCCTTGAGCCGCATGACCTGAACAATATGGTTTTGGCAATAAGACAGGCTGAGTCCGATTATAAACTCGGTTCTTTCGAGATAGACAATTTAATCTACGGCAGCACGGCTAAGACCGTTGGTACTAATGAGAAATATTTGAGGGATTTTGCATTTATGAAACTCTTTGCTAACAAAGACATACGGCAAGGTGAGACTATCAGACCCGAAGACATTTCTATCTTGCGCCCGGGTAAAAAGAGGCATGGCCTTGACCCTGTGTATTTAAAGTTATTTGAGGGGCATGACATAAAGGCAAAAAGCCCCGTATCTTTCGAAGACCCCATTACGTGGGAGCTGATATTGTAAGTAATTTTAATATTATGCGATATTAAGAAACTTGCAGGGAAAAGTAAATAAGGAGGAATCTGCTATGGCGGTTGAGGCAGTTAATGAGTGATTTAATCATAAGCGGTAACGGGTGTGTGCTTTACTTTAGGTATCTCCCCTGGGACACTGAATTTTTTGGCAGGAGGTCATACATTCTTGACACTGATAAATTAGTATTTAAGCCAAGTTCCGAAATGAAAAAACATATAATCCATAAACTTAACGATAGTTTCGTCACAGCAAAGATAAATACCGGACTTGGGGTAGAGACAATCAGTTTTTTGGAGGACTGCGGCTTTTACTACGTAGATACAGAGGTAAGGCTTCGATACGTGAGGCACGGGCGCACGGGGGACAATTGCGGTATTGAAAATGTGACGATAGAAAGACCGGACACTACAGCCGGTCTTCCCTGTGAACTGCTTGGAGTTGCGTTTACGCATACGAGATTCCATACGGATTTCCACATTGGCGCTTCAAAAGCCGACCAGTTGTGGATAAGCTATCTGAAAAACTATCGCCCCTCACCAACTGGACATCTGTTTACGGCAAATATAAACGATGATGTCGCTGGTATTATCGTTGTAAATACCAGCGCTTTTGATGCCACTTTTTTCTTCGTTTCGGTAATAGATAAATTTAGAAACATGGGAATAGGCTCAAAACTCATTAACAAAACTGTTGCATGTTTTGACGGATACAATATCTTCACGGGGACACAGATAAAAAACACCGCTGCCTTAAATTTTTATATCAGAAATGGCTTTACATCGATTGATTCTACAAAGACTGTATTACACTACTGGGGAGCCGCCAATCGGCACAGGTAAATCAGTGTTTGCAATAAGCACACTATTGTGATATAATCAACTTTAGAGGATAGTGAGCTTATGAAAGTAGCGTTTATAAACCCCTCATTAAGACCTGAGTCAAAGCGGAGACAACTTCCCGTAGGGCTTGCTTATATAATGACGGCTGTTAAAAAGGCCGGCTATGGCTTCGACCTTATCGACATGGACATCAATAATATGAACATGTCTGAGCTTACGTCAATTATGAACAATACAACATACGATATATGTGCCTTTGGATGTATTGTAACAGGCTTCAGATTCGCAAGAGAAATTGCTGATATTGCAAAAAGGTCAAACCCCAATATTGTAATTATTGCTGGCAATTCGGTAGCTAGTTCTATTGCAGAGATACTACTTAATAATACAAAAGTAGATATTGGCGTAATGGGTGAAGGAGATATAACGATAGTTGAGCTTATACAAGCCATAAAGACAAAAAAGCCGCTGTCAGAAATTAAAGGAATCGCCTTTAAAGACAATGGAAAGATATTTTATACTCCGCCGCGCCCACCGGTACAGAACATTGATGAGATTGGTTTTCCAGATTGGGATTTATTCGATCTAAAGAAATATGAGAACTATTCAGCGGTCAACACAAACACATCGGCCATTGATAATGTGGTTTCATATCCATTGAATGCCGCAAGGGGATGCACGCACAACTGTTCGTTTTGTTATCACGTATTTAAGGGACAAAGATACAGGAAATACTCAGAAGACGCAGTAATGGATGAAATCAAAAGGCTGCACTATGGGTATAATTGCAACTTTATCTCATTCTGGGATGAACTGACCTTCTCAACTATTAAAAGTGTAGACAACATGGTTAATAAAATCATGGGGCTGGATTTTAAAATTGTGTGGGAGGCTTCATCCAGAGGGAATTTATTTAAGAATGAACATCTTGAATTAATCAACAGGATGAGGGAAGCAGGATGTGACAGCATAAGTTATTCCCTGGAAAACGCAAGCCCTGAGATACTTGCGGCTATGAATAAAAAAATGAAGGTAGAGCAGTTCATCGAGCAGTCTAATGTGCTTTGGAAAGGTGGCGTGGCGCCATTGACCAGTGTTATTTTCGGATACCCGCAGGAAACCCCTGAGTCAATAGAGGCGACAATCAAGGTATGTGAAGAGTGCAATATATTTCCCAGTGTGGGTTTTATCCTTCCGCTGCCGGGTACACCCATATATGATTGGGCAAAAAACAATGGTCATATCACAGATGAGGTCAAGTATCTGGAGAGAATCGGCGACAGGCAGGATTTTCATATAAATCTGACCACCATGTCTGACAGTAAACTCGTTGATACGGTAACGGAGAAGCTGACCGCGTTATCTCTTAAACTCGGGTTAAAACTCGATTCGGTATTCAAAACCGTAACATATCAAAAACCTATAATTAATGAAAACAAATACTCAGATATTTAAGAGACTAATCAATAACGAGGGGAATCATTTCTTAATGGCATACTGATACACTTTGTTAAACATGCAATCGATTAATGATGTACCTGTCGTTTATTCCCACGCACATTGGCATCGGAGGATTGATCTTGGCTTAATAATAACAAGGGCATTGTAATAATATGACTCGTCGTCAAGATCACTGTTTTCTTTGTTGAAGTCATCAAATTTAACCTTATCGGAGGAAGAAGTAAAAAACATAAGACGCTTTGGGGAAGAAATCCGATATTTCTGTAGTGAAGCCTCAAAATTGTCTTTCTGCCATGCTACAACATCATGCCTCACAACAAGGCTTTCTTGTCTGGTGGTATTACGCAAGTCAACCCGCTCCTTGCTGCCAATCCAAAGCAGATCATTCACTGCTTCCCAAGCCTTGTTATCATGATTAGGAGTTATACCAAAATCTTTCAAATGCTCCAACAGGACTTCATGGTGCCATGCCCTTTCAATCCAAATCAACCTTGCAGTATAAAGGACATTTATTGTATTAGCAACTGTTACTTCATTATTATCCCTGCGATAATCATTAAACAGCTTCTCTTTCACAGCATCGGCAGTTTCATAGAGTTCACTGCGGAATGCTTTGTTCAAATCGCTGAGAAAACCAATATATTCCTTATTCCACTGCTTGTCCGGATTCGGTGACATAAACTTCAGGAAAAAATCAAATGTTTCCACGCCTAAACCATCTAACCCCCTGAAAAACAACTTATAAAACCCTGGGCTGCCAATAGCAAAAAGTATAAAATTCAACCTTCTCAACTCCAGGTAATCATCAAAAGAAAATGTATTTGATTCAATTACAACCTCAGATGTTTCCGCAGAAAAACGACCATCTATTTCCATATAACTAGGTCCTTGAGCTCGAAACCTGGTAACAATCCCATGTTGTTTACGCTCAGAGGCCCTGTTTAACACAGAGCCATTAAACAGAATAAGGTTTACAGTGTGGATAAAGTCAAATTTACGAAAATATGCCCGCCTCAGCATTTCAATAAAGGACTGAAGTGTTTCGTTTGGAAGGCCGAATATTATCTCAGCGCTACATTCTATATTGTGCTGTCTTGCCCAGCTTATGGCCTCTGATATTTCCTGACTTTCCAAGTTACGCCGTTTTACAGATTTCAGCGTATCTTCATTTTCAGATTGCAGAGCCACTATTAACCCCGATACATTAAGTCCGAGGAGCTGTTCCATAACAGCTCGCGCACGCTGAGAAAACCGCTTATCTGTGTATACTTCCACACTGTCTGGATATCCGGTTTTTATGTGATTTTCCTTGATAAAGGCGGCTATGTCAACATCTCTGTCAAAGACGCCAAAGTTTAGGTCGGCAACAAACAGAGGCAGGTTGCTCATGCCCTTATATTTGCTAACAATAAATGTAATTTCTTCTTTTACCTGCTCCAGAGGGAATTGTCTGAGTTTATCGATGCTTCTTCCTGCAGCACAAAATTTGCAGGTGTGAGGACACCCTCTTACTGTTTGAATTAATGGACGATACGGCGCTTTCAGAAAACTATCCAGTATCCCTGTCAGATATGGTGAAGGAAGTGTTTTCAAATCAAAAGCTGCTCCAACCTCTCTGCCGACAACTAAATCAGTGACATCACGCATAACAACACCATCTATAGGTCCATTGTGTAGTATGCCTTTACGGCTGCCCAGCAAACAGCCTACAATATTTGAAAATCCCAGTTCCCCATCGTTTGGTATTATTGCATCAACACCTATCAACAGATTGAACAACGACATTTGAATGTCAGGGTCAATGTCTATGGAAGGCCCGCCTGCCACTATGACCGGTTCTTTTCCCAGTTTGTCGCGCACCGCACTAATAAGAATCCTAGTCAGGTCGGTATTCCAGAAATATAATGAGAAACCAACAATATGCGGACTAAACAAGGTAATGTCATCTAAAAACCTGACAGGGTCCTTGTAGAGTTTTATATCAACACTGTCTCCGAATCTAGCCTTTGTATATGAGGCTACATAGCCAATATTCAGCGGTACGTATACCAAATCTAACGTCAACCTGTTCAAATACGACAGGTCTGCAAGCATTATCCGAAGCTTTTCCATATGGTGGCACTATTATATCATATTTAGCAAAAATAGAGCCATTTGCAAAATGGATAACAAATGTGTATAATTATGTATTAAATTGTGAGGAGGGAATATGCCAGGAGGAGTTTTTGACGGATTTGACCCAAAAATCCCCAAAATTGTTCCAAAGAAATCGTATGTGTTCATTACAATTGCAATTGCAGCAGCATTGGTGCTGCTTATTATTAATCCTTTTGTTACCATAGGTGCCGGAGAGAGGGGCATAGTGCTTAACTTTGGGGCGGTACAGCCTATCGTGCTTAGCGAGGGGCTTCATGTGCTGATTCCCATAGTGCAAAAAGTCATCAAGATGGACGTCCGAGTACACAAGTCCCAAACAAATGCCGAGGCTTCGTCGAAGGATTTGCAGGAGGTTACGTCTGTAATCGCTATAAACTACCACATCCTTCCCGATAAGGCGAACATTATCTATCAATCCATCGGTACAGGCTACAAGGAGAGGATAATCGACCCGGCAGTTCAGGAGATTGTAAAGGCTGTAACGGCCAGATATACTGCCGAGGAATTAATAACAAAGAGACCGGTGGTCAGCGCTGAGATGAGGGGCGGTCTGGTTGAGCGCCTGATTAAGCATCAAATTGTGGTAGATGAGTTTTCCATAATGAATTTCTCCTTTTCCAAGATTTTCATGGAGGCCATCGAATCAAAACAAACCGCTGAGCAGCTGGCGCTAAAGGCATCAAGGGATTTGGATAGAATCAAGATTGAGGCCGAACAGAAGATAACACAGGCAAAGGCAGAGGCAGAGGCCCTGCGGCTTCAAAAAGAAAACATATCGCCTGACCTGATAAAGCTCCGCAGAATCGAGGCAACAATCAAGGCGATAGACAAGTGGAACGGGATACTGCCAAAGGTTACTTCTCAAAATATGCCGTTTATTGATGTAAAAGAACTGGAACACTAATTGCTATAGCTCTATTCAGGCACAGCCCTGAATTACTGCATTAGTGGCGGATTGCCTGCGGTTTCTGCGAGATACTTCTCGAAACTTACGGCAATCTCATCCCACATAAAGCCCCTTACGTAGTTCCTCCCGTTTTCACCAAGGCTCACGCGCGTAGGGGCATCTTTGATAAGTCTTAATAAGACACCGGCAAGGGATGCGCTGTCACCGCTTCTAAAAGACTGCCCAATGTTGTTTTGTGAAACAAAAGAAAGTTCCTCAATGTCGCTGGTTACAACCGGCACTGCACAAGCTGCGGCCTCAAGGATACTCACCGGTGAGGACTCATGCCGCGATGGCAGGACAAATACCAAGGCGTTGCCAAGCAGGGATTGTTTCTCAGCGCCGCTTACGAATCCGGCATATTCTATTTTCTCTGCAACATCGGGATGGACTTTTGCGCTGAGTGTCTCTGCCTTGTCGAACTCATATCCGGCGAGGATAAGTTTAATATCAGGGATGTGACGGTTTATCTCTGTAAACGCCTCGACTAACAGGTCAAGGCCCTTTGTATAGATATCGATTCTGCTGAAAAACAGTATGTATTTGTTTTCATTTCTGGAAGCGTCAGGGGTGAATTCCAAAAGCCGGGCGTCTATGCCGTTTGGGATAACTGTGTGAGTATGTCCTTTCAGACCAACTCGCTTCATAACCTTATCTCTGGTAACACAGGAGACAAACATCAGGTTGTCAAACAGGGCAGGATAAAAACTCTCCACTACATACATGGGGATGGAGTATAGAGGGTTGAATTTCTTTATCGAGTGATGCTCCATTATACCCTGAACTTGCAGAATGACGGGGGTGTTTGTCAGGAGTTTTGAGAAAAAAGGCGTTGAAGGCAGAAAGTTTTCAACTATCACATCGTAATCTCTGCCATGTTGTTTTACAAATAGAGCGGCCTTTAGAGTATAGGAAAGGACGCTCTTAGTCAGGCTGGTACTTTGTACTCCGGCAAATATGTGGTTTAAACCATTGATAAGGCCGTCTCTTGCCCCAGGGTATTTCATACACAACAGTGTTATGTCATGTCTGTCTTTGAGCCTTTTATATATTTCATATGCCCGAACGCCTGCCCCGCCAAACCCAAACGGACTGCCAGCGCTCTCATATATAATCTGAAGTATTCTCATAACCGGCGCGGTACGTATTTCATTATATACAGATAGAATCTTTCGGCATACAACACGCTGCCGGTAAATGCCGCAATAGGCTGAATGTTGTAGGGGGTAAATGCCGCAGGGGTAATTTGATAGTTCAGGACAAGCAGGATATCCTGTTTTTCATGAGACGAGTACAGCTCTGCCTCTTTGATTATAGTGGAACCATCAAAAGCCCGGCGTTTGTTGTCCCACCTGATGAAGGTAGCGTGTCTGCCAGTTGCAGGGTAATATACAGGACGGTTTAAATAAGCCGCTACACCGCTTGCCGAGAAGTCCTGGTCGCCAAGTATGGGCATCTTATCTAATCCATTTGTCTTGATATACGTGGCCGCTTCCTTATTCGACGAGAAAGGATAGAGGTAGTCCAGTGTGTTGGCAGCAACGCCAGCAACTACATTTACAAAAAGGACAAATGTAAAGAAGGCAGTCCTTTCACCTTCAAAAAATATAGTGATTTTGTTTAATGGGCTGAACTTAAACGGTTTTTCCTCATAGAGATTTGATATCCAGACAGCCGCGACAAAGACAATAAAGTAGTGCCCCCAGTGTCTTATCGACCCGCCATAAATCGCATAACTAAACAGAGTTATCCCAAGTGTGCCGGTAAAATAGTAAAACAACGCCGCGCGCCGACGTAAAAATAACATCAGAGACAACCCACCCAGCACAATGGACAAAAAAACGGTCGCCTTTACTGCATTAACCGGGTTATCAAAAAAGTAGCTAATGAAATTATGACCCCAGAAGTGCTGGTTAAATGGGGGTACGGGTATGTAGGCGCGCCAGATAAAGCCGACAGCCTCAAGAAGTTTAGTCAGCATCAGGAGCTTGTCATCATAAATAAAGGTCGGATGAAACCATACGGAATCGCGCGGGGGGCGCATCTGCATCGCCGAGATTAAAAGGCCGCAAATAAAAATTAATATACCGGCAGAAAATTTCCATTTCGACTGCGTGGAAATAGGGGCAGAGTCTCCCCTTAAGAAGATAAAGTCAAAGATGAGCAGGAGGGCTAAGGCAATAGCTATAACAGCCCCGTAGGGATTGCTCTGACACAGCAGGAACAGTACTATCGAAAGACCAATATAGTTTCTTGTCCCATTTTTGTTACGAAACATGGACAAACATATCAGAAGCAGAAGCAGCCCATAGGAATAGTTCCGGCTGATTACGCAGTATTCGTAAAACGGATAGTACCCAAATATAAAGAGTACTCTCTGGAGCTTAGTAAAAGGCGCATACCTCAGCACAACATACACAACACCCACGGCAAGGGCAAGATGAAAACATTGCATTATCAGTGGGTCTGGAGTTATCCTTGCCAGCACATACAGGGACAAAAACCAGAGGGCAGGGTGTCCCTGATACCTGATATTATTAAACAGCTCACCAATGGTGGGCGCATCGCGGGCCATCATCCAAGCCTCAAGCTCATCGCGCCACATCTCATGGTGCATGATGTTAAATATCCCAAGGGCCATAAAACTCAGGACAAAGCCATAGAGAAACATGCTGTTGCCGCTGCTGCTAGTGCCGGTGGGTGTGGTACACCTGCCTTTGATTTTGTTTTTCAAATTGAACTGCGCCTTATCCTGTGCCCGAAAGAAAAACCGCCCGGGAAAAACACACCCATCAAAAACACGTAAGAGGAGCGGCGCCGCATACGCTCAGCGGCATGTTTATTTCCCTTCCATTATTTTCTTATAACAACTGCTGTTTCTAACGTTGTCAAGGTCTTTGTCCTGTTTGACCTCCCAGAACGCTGACAAGCCCTTTTCTATGCTTTTCCGCAGATATTCGCATGACTTTGATATGTCTTTAGCCAGAGAATACGCACACGATAAGTTAAAGTACCCTGATGGGTCGTCTGGGTTTAGTTCGATTACTTTTTTATAGTCGTCTATGGCCTTATCATGACTGCCAATTGCCGTGTATGAGCGCGCCCTGGCTGAGTAGACTATCTTTTGCTGCGGATTTAACTGGATTGCCTTGTCGTAGTCCGAAATGGCCTCGTTGTGTTTGGCAATAGATGCATAGGCCACCCCCCTGTTAATAAATGCCTCTGTAAGATGGGGATTAAGGCTAATGGCCTTATCAAGACCGGTTATAGCCTGTTGGTGGTTACCCTGTTTCCCGTAGGTAATGGCCCTTAGCATGTGGGCGTCGGCGTTTTGAGGGTCTGCTTCTATCGCCTTTGTAAGTACATCTATGCCCTCTTTGTAGTTGTCTGACTTGATTGCTTCATAAGCTTTTGTAACGAGCTGCCCTGACTTATTTGTATCAGAAACGCTGAAATAGCCGTATATACCAATGGCAGCCATCGCCACAATTATGAAAATTGCGGCAACAGGAGGTTTACGTTTATTATCACCGCTTTTACTGCCATCTGCTGCTGTCTCATTCACCATGTCACCTCATGTCTTTGCATACAAGCCAAATGTATAATAAGATACCGCTTAATTAGTAGTCTTGTCAACTCAAAAACCTGATTGTCAAGCAGGTACTGATCAGCTCCGGTTACCCGTGTATTTTTTTCTTAATCAATGGTTTCATCGCTTGTGCCTGCCACATCTAAAGTGATTATAAACTCAGTTCCTTCCTCCAGGTTTATAACCGTCAGAGTGCCACCCATATGTGTCTCAATTATCGTTTTTGACATGTACAGTCCGACACCCGTACCTTTCATATCTTTTGTCGTAAAATAGGGATCGAATATTCTCTCTATTATATGGGCCGGAATGCCCCCGCCGTTGTCCTTTATTGAAATCAGAACTTTATCTCTTTGTTCATTATTGTAGATATTAATTTCTATCCGCCCTTGTAGGTGAGGCAGGGTACCCTGGTCTCTTATCGTGGTAATAGCGTCTTTTGAATTATTCAACATGTTGAGTATCACATGCTTGAATTCATTTGGGTAACCATCTACGAACAGCAGCGTATCTGAACTTGCCATTATAGAAACATCTATATCAATTTTCTTGAATACCTGAGCAAACATCGAAAATAGCACCTCTATGTTATTTTTTACATCGAAACAGACTTTCTTCTTTGAAAGCGTATAAAAGTTTCTGAAATCCTCTATAGTCTTTGCCATAAAGTTTACCTGAGTCAATGTTGTATCGACAACCTCTTCCATATATTTCTGGTCAAGCTCACCGTATTCATAAGCATCTTTTATATCCTGCACATTTAAGCTTATGGCGTTTAGGGGCTGATTCCACTGATGGGCTATCATTTGCAGCATCTCGCCCATGGCTGCCATTTTGGACTGTTGAATCAACAACTGTTCCTTATGCCTTATTTCAGCCACCTTATCATCGACAAGTTTTCCGAGACTCTTATTTATCTCATAAAGCATAGCATTCTTGTGCTTGAGCTCCTCCTGCAGCATATGCTTGTCCGTTATGTCGTTTGTTACATGGATATATCTGACTACGCCCATATCACTTTCAGTGATGGGATACGCTGTAACTTCTATATACCTCTTATTGCCGTCATTATCAAAATGCATATGCAGCTTTACTGATGGTTTACCTGTCTCTTTAACTTCGTGTAATGGACACGGGTGAAACGGAGAGTCACAAGGCTCTTCATGCGGGTGAAGTATATCGTTACAGTGCCTCCCTATCATATCCTGCAATGTACGACCAGCATGTATCTCTGCCGTCTTGTTTGCCCATAATATCACACTGTCGTCTGTTAAAAGGCTTATACCAAGAGACATTCCCTGTGTTATATCCTCAAGCATATTTTTAATGTTTACCATACTATCTATCTCATTGTATCTCTTTGTGATATCTCTTATTACGCCAGATGTTCCCGCGTATTTATGTGTCTTTATCAGCCCTAACGAGCCAGTGTATGCTTTCTTGCTTGCATCGGCGTCAAGCTGATAAATACCGGAGCTGCTTATTTCACCAACGATTAGTTCATCTTTACTTGTTACATGTCTTTTAACTAAATGCACTTCTAATCCGCGCGTACACCTGTTGCCGGTTCTTCTTTCATCTATGAGCTTTGGTGCGGCGTCATCGCCGGTTGTCTTGCTTTGATAATTTGACAAGACACTCGCACTGCTGATTAAATCTACCTCGTCCTGTTCGATTAACACACTAAAGTGCTTTCCTATGATGTCATCTGGAGTATAGCCTAAGCGTGTGATGGCATTGTTGACAAATGTGAAATTGCCATTAGCATCAATTTTATATACAATATCTGGAAGAGTATCAAGGAGAAACCTGTATTCGAATTGCAACTCGTTATATATTGATGCCTGCCGCGATAAAGAATCATTCAATCTATCCTTATCTTCCAACAAGTTCTTGATTCTATTGATTTTCTCTCGCATCGGATTAAATACGACATAGTAAAGAACAGGAGAAACGATAAATGACAGCGCCACTGAGTCGATAATGTCTCTGTAACGTATAATATTAAATTTATCAAGAAATAACATTGTGAGATATTCGGATACACCTATCGACAATACCACTACTGCGGCAAAAATAACTGGTTTCGATTGATAATCGCAGCCCTGTTCTACGTTTATCCCATTACTCTGTTTCGTCCGCATTTTGAAAGCTGCCACTCTGGTATGCTAACTAATGGGATTTCACAGTGTCAAGTGAAGAAAATTTCAGTTGTACAAATTACATCTTAAGGCCCTGGCGCTTCTGCAGTAAACACGTTGCAATGGCCGCAATACCCTCGCCACGGCCTATAAAACCCATTGTCTCGTTTGTCTTTGCCTTTATGTTAATTAACCCGGCTCCGATGCCAGAGGCCGCTATCGCCTGTTTCATGGAGTCTATATACGGTCTCAGGCGCGGTCTCTCTGCTATTACCACACAATCAAGCCATGTTACCTCAAGGCCACACTCTGAGATACGCCTGACAACCGCGCGCAGAAGCTCTATGCTGTTTGCATCTTTCCACTGCGCCTCAGTATCCGGGAACATCATTCCTATATCGCCAAGCCCCGCAGCCCCAAGCAGTGCGTCAATTATGCTGTGGACAAGGCAGTCGGCGTCTGAGTGCCCGGCAAGGCCCTTTCCTTCAAATGGAATCTCCACTCCGCCTATTATCAGCCGTCTGCCCTCGGTCAGGCGGTGTGAATCATACCCTATGCCAGTTGTCATCTGCGTCGCTTTGTAGTGGCTGAGAGTAAGTAATCCGCAAAGACTATGTCTTCCGGTGTTGTTATCTTGATGTTGTTATAGTCACCGGGGATAATCTTAATCCTGCCGCCGTAGTGTTCTACTGCCGATGTATCATCGGTGAAGTTCAGCCCTTGAGCGGCAGCCCTTTCATAGGCATCAAAGATTATCCTGTAGTGAAACACCTGAGGTGTGGCAACGGCGGCAAGCGTATCTCTGTTTAATGTTTTTAGCGCAAAGCCGTCTTTTACCTCTTTTATCGTGTCCTTTAACCTTACGGCAGAGACAACGCCGTCGCACCCTTCAAGCGATTGCACAGTTGAGATAATCAGCTCCTGAGATAAAAAAGGCCGGGCGGCGTCATGTACAAGGACGACAGAGTCTTTGTTGTCTATGAGTTTAAGGGCATTGTGTACAGATTCCTGGCGCGTCTGACCGCCTTTGGCGGTCTTTTTTACCTTGCTGATGCCGTTTTTCCCGATAAGCGCCAGCCCTGCAGCCTTATCGCTGTCCTTCAGGACAACGATTACCTCATCGATGGTCCATGATGTATCAAGTATCTCCAGCACCCTTATCAGAATAGGTCTTCCGCCTATGGGGTGGAAGACCTTATTTGTGACAGAGCCAAATCTGCTGCCCGACCCTGCAGCGGGCACTATAGCTGTTGTATACATATTATTACTATTCTGTGTTGGGCTTGGAGAATATCATCCTCCCCGCCGTTGTCTGTAATACACTGGTTACTATAACATCGACATTTTTGCCGATAAACTTGCGGGCGCTTTCCACAACGACCATCGTGCCGTCGTCCGTGTAGGCAACCCCCTGATTGGATTCCTTGCCTTCTTTGATTATAAACACCTTCATCAACTCTCCTGGAAGTACAACCGGCTTGAGGGCATTTGCCAGCTCGTTAATATTCAACACCGGAACTTCGTGCAGTTGAGCAACCTTGTTCAGGTTGAAGTCTGTTGTTACGATTTTGGCATTCAACATCTTGCCCAGGGCAACGAGCTTGGAGTCCACCTCTTTTATCTTCGGGAAATCCTCATCGATGATTCTCACTGTGATGCCCGATAGTTTTTGTACCCTGTGCAGCACGTCAAGCCCGCGCCGCCCCCGGCTTCTCTTCATAGAATCGGCAGAGTCGGCTATGTGCTGAAGTTCCTGTAGAATAAACTGTGGAACAACAAACACACCGTCAAGAAATCCTGTGTCGCAGACATCGGCAATCCTGCCGTCAATTATGGCGCTGGTATCGAGGATTTTCAGATGTTCATCGACCCCCTGCCCCCTGAAAAGCCTCACCGTACCTGCAATCGAAAGATTATCACCCCTTGTAAAACCAATTAATAAGCCAATATAGGATGATACGGCATCTATGGCAGTCGTTATAAGCTGATAGTCCTTTATCAGTGTCCGAATCGGATATGTTATAAGTTTGGCTATGACAATACCTATAAAAAGCCCTATAAGTCCGCCTATTACCTTACCCATGCGGAGCTTTCTTAAGAAAACCTCTGAGCCTGCCACCAAAATGCCGATTATTGCCCCAACGGCTGGGCCTTCAAACGTGTATCCATGCGGATTGATTAAGATATAACCCATCATGACAAAGACGCCAAAAACAATAAGACGCAATAAATTCGTCATCTACTCTTTCACCCCCTATCTGTTAATGACCTGATGCCGCGCGAAACGCGCCGCCCCCTATTTCCCTTGTTTCCCTTGTTTTCCAGGCCGGAGCCTGAGCTAATTATTTTATTACAAACGGCTGTATTATTTTTCATCGTTTTTATTATAATAGTCAGGTTGACGTGTTGTAAACAATGAAATTAAAATTTATTTGCAAATAACGAATTGTCTTTCAAATAACCGGAAAATGGTTATCTGGCCGCCGCAGCCGCGAATGTCGGTGGATAACTGGCCGGTAATAATTTTCGGAGGTCTGTAATGTTAAAAAAGTATTTACTCGCGCCGGGGCCAACACCGGTGCCACCCGAGGCCCTTGCCGCCATGTCTATGCCGATGATTCATCATCGCGCCCCAGATTTTATTCCAATATTTGACGCCGCAAGGACAGGTCTTAAACACCTCTATCAAACCAGCAACGATGTCCTCATTCTGTGCTCCACCGGCACGGGCGGGATGGTTGCCGCAGTTACTAATTTCTTTAATCGCGGCGATAAGGTCATCGTAGTCAATGGCGGAAAGTTCGGCGAACGCTGGATTAAAATCTGTAAGGCCTTCGGTCTTGAGATTATTGAGATAAATGTTGACTGGGGCTATACACTCAACCCTGCACGGCTTGAGGAGGTTCTTAAAAAGGAATCTGGCGTGAAAGGAGTCTTTGTTCAGGCTACAGAGACCTCAACCGGCGTCAACCATGACATCGAGGCCATTGCCGGTATTGTCAAAAAACACGAAGAGGCCCTGCTGGTCGTCGACGCGATAAGCTCCCTGGTTGCCCATGATCTCAGGACAGACGCATGGGGTATTGATATTATGGTCGGCGGCTCACAGAAGGGGCTGATGCTCCCGCCCGGGCTGGCCTTTATCAGTGTGTCTGAAAAGGCATGGAAAATGGCCGAGCAATCCAAAATCGAGAAGTTTTATTTTAATCTCAAAGTTGAAAGGAAGAAACAACAGGACAATCAGACCAATTTCACCTCTGCCGTTACACTGATAATAGGTCTGAACGAGGCGATAAAGATAATTGAAAAAGAAGGACTTGATAACGTATTCAAGCGCCACGCCCTGCTTGCCCATGCCACGCGCGAGGCGGTCAAGGCACTAGGCATGGGGTTATATGCCAAAGAGATGCCAAGTAACGCAGTAACCGCTATCGAGGCACCAGAGGGCGTAGACGGTCAGAAGATATACAAGGTACTTAGAGAGAGATACGGTGTTACCGCAGCCGGAGGGCAGGACCAGGCAAAGGGGAAAATCTTCCGCATCGCCCACTTGGGCTACTCAGACAGATTTGACATCATAACGGCTATCTCGGCTATTGAGATGACCCTAAAGACACTGGGCGCCCCTGTAACGCTTGGCAAGGGGGTTGCAGTCTGTGAAGAAATCCTGTTATAAAAAAACTAATACGGGGGGGATTGCCTGATGAGAGTACTTGTAAGCGATAATATCTCGGAAAGAGGAGTAGAGATATTAAGAAACGCATCGTTGGAAGTTGACGTAAAGACCGGTATGAAGCCTGATGAGCTAAAGGCGTGCATCGGGCAGTACGACGGTATAGTGATAAGAAGTGCGACAAAGCTGACAGCAGACGTAATTGAATGCGCAACGAACTTAAAAGTGATTGGGCGTGCTGGCTCCGGGCTTGACAATGTAGACAAGGCAGCGGCAACAAGCAAGGGAATCGTCGTAATGAACACACCAGGCGGCAACACCATTACCACAGCCGAACACACGATTGCCCTTATCGTATCCCTCGTGCGCAAAATCCCCCAGGCCACTCAGTCGATGAAAGGGGGCAGTTGGGAGAAGAAAAAATTCATGGGCGTTGAACTGTTTGACAAGACCCTCGGCATTCTAGGGCTGGGAAACATCGGTTCACAGGTTGCAAAGAGGGCACTTGGCCTGGGCATGAAGGCCATCTGCTATGACCCGTTTTTAAATGAAGAGCTTGCCAGCAATCTTGGCATAAAGAAGGTCTCATTAGATGAGTTATTTGCCGACGCCGATATAATAACAGTACACACGCCCCTGACGAGCGAGACAAGAAACATTATAAACAAGGACTCAATTGCAAAGATGAAAGACGGCGTGAGAATAGTCAACTGCGCGCGCGGCGGGATAGTCGATGAGGCCGCCCTCTATGATGCGATAAAGTCCGGGAAGGTAGCAGGGGCTGCCCTCGATGTGTTTGAGAAGGAGCCGCTTGACAATTCCCCTCTTATGACCCTTGATGAGGTTATCTGTACCCCTCACCTTGGTGCATCAACCCATGAGGCGCAGGAAAACGTGGCGCTTGCGGTGGCTGACCAGATAGCGGATTACCTTGTAAACGGCACGATTCGTCATGCCGTTAATTTCCCGTCTATACCGGCTGATCAGGTCAATACCCTCAGGCCTTACATAGAGCTGGCAGAGAAGATGGGGTGCTTTGCCTCATATTTCACCGAAGAAGAGGTCAAGGAAATAGGCATAGAACTCAGGGGTGAGGCTGCCGATATAATGAACGAACCCGTCAAGATAGCCGCAGTAAAGGGGTTTTTAAGCCCTGTGCTTGAGCATACGGTAAACTTCGTCAATGCCTCGCACATAGCAAAGGAGCGTGGAATTGTCGTTAAGGTTACGAAAAATGCCGACGCGGGTGACTATAACACGCGTATTGACCTTTCAATAAAGTCAGCGAAGAAGGACTTCAGCATCTCAGGCACACTGTTCAGTAAAAAGGACCCGAGGATAATAAAGATAGAGAATTTCATAATCGAAGTAATCCCTGAAGGGACGATGTTGTATATAAATAACAACGACAGGCCGGGCGTCATAGGCAGCATAGGCGGCATATTCGGCGAAGCTGGCATAAACATCGCAAGGATGCACTTCGGAAGGGAAAGCAAGGGCGGAATGGCCGTATCGGTAGTCAGCGTAGACGGGAGCATTGGCGACGACGTCCTGGATAAGATAAGAAAGCTGCCCAATATACTGGAAGTAAAGAAAATAACGATGAACGGCTAGGCCTTCACGGAGGAGCGATGGCAAATATCATAATAGTAGGGACACAGTGGGGAGACGAGGGCAAGGGCAAGATAGTGGACTGCCTGACAGAAAAGTCAAACGTGGTGGCACGCTATCAGGGTGGGCACAACGCCGGGCACACGGTGGTAATCGGCGGAGATAAGTTTATCCTTCACCTGATACCATCGGGAATCCTGCATAAAGACAAGATGTGCATAATTGGCAACGGCGTAGTGGTTGACCCGCTGGCCCTGATTACAGAAATAGATGAGCTGAAGGCCAGAGGCATTTCGGTCACGGGGAATCTGAAGGTGAGTAAAAACGCCCATCTGATAATGCCATACCATGTGCTGCTTGACGGCTGGAAGGAACTGAAAAAGGGAAGCAAGAAAATCGGGACAACAGGGCGCGGCATCGGCCCCTGCTATACCGACAAGGCGTCACGCGCGGGAATAAAGATGCTCGATTTATTTTGGCCTGAGCAGTTTAAGGAAAAACTCAGCACAAATATTTCCGACATAAACTGTATGCTGGAGCAGATTCCAGATGTAAAGAAGTTAGACGCCGATGAAATCTATAATAAATATATCTCCTACGGCAAACAGCTTGAGCCATACGTTGATGACACCGACATAACTATAGACGAGGCAATAAAGAGCGGCAAAAATGTCCTGTTTGAAGGCGCCCAGGGGACACTACTAGACGTTGATCACGGTACATATCCATATGTAACGTCATCAAGCGCCACTGCCGGAGGGGCGATGACGGGGCTTGGCGTTGGTCCAAAGACTATAGACGAGGTGTACGGTGTTGCGAAGGCCTATACGACACGCGTGGGTGAGGGGCCGTTCCCATCGGAACTCACTGACACCACAGGTGAGTCTCTGAGAGAAAAGGGCGCAGAGTATGGGGCAACTACAGGAAGGGCGCGGCGGTGCGGCTGGCTCGATTTTGTAGTTCTCAGACATGCCGTAAGGGTTAATGGCCTTACCGGGCTTATCATCACAAAGCTCGACATACTTGATGATATGGAAAAGATAAAGGTATGCGTTGGCTACAAGTTTAGAGATACGCTGTTGCAGGATTTTCCTAAAGAACTGCCAGTTCTTGAGGGCTGCACTCCGGTATATGAGGAGCTTGACGGTTGGAGAGGCAGCAGCACTGCGGGTGTTCGTTCATATGGCAAATTGCCCCAAAAGGCAAAGGATTACATTGGGGTCATAGAGAAAACGCTTGGGGTTCCAGTTGTTATCGTATCAACAGGGCAAGACAGGGACGATATAATTTACAGATAATATGTCATCATTTGGGCGGGTTTTAGAGGGGGCGCTTGGCGTATTTTTCCCTGCGTGGTGCCCAATATGTGCCAAACCCTCTGATCGGCTGGACACCTCGCCTATCTGTGGTGCATGCTGGGCGAATATGAGCCGTCTGCCAGCAAATGTATGCCAGATTTGCGCCAAACCACTTGAAGTTGAAGGAATTTTCAAATGTGGTAACTGTTATGCAGAAAAACCCTTTTACTCAACAATCAGGGCATATGCCAAATTTTCAGATGTTATGAAAGAGGCGGTACATCTGTTTAAGTTCTCAGGCGTGCGCAGGCTTGCGCGTCCAATTGCAGAATTATTTAAAGAGGTAGAAATACCGGAGGCCGATTTAATCGTGCCAGTTCCGCTGACAAAGAAAAGACTAACCGAGAGGGGGTTTAACCAAAGCCTTTTAATAGCAAAGGCCCTGTCGGACTTCACAACAATACCACTTTCATATGATACACTCCTAAAAGTAAAAGAAACGCCTCATCAAACCACACTCAAAGGGACGCAGAGGATAAACTCTCTGAAAAATGCCTTCGCCTCAGCCGTAAGCGTAAAAGGTAAGAGGATAGCCGTAGTGGACGATGTTATGACTACAGGAGCAACGCTAAACGAATGTGCCAGGACACTTATAAAGGCGGGCGCCCACAGTGTATTCGGTATTGTTGCAGCACGCACGGTACTGGAGTGACAACATGAAAAACCGCATTTGCATATGAAAAAAATTCTCTTCAGAGGCGACGCTAATCCACCGATTGGTACGGGGGATTTGATGTCGCTGGTAAGTCTGTCTTATTATTTTGAACAGGACGGCTGGGAGGCGTTTTTTCTTATTCGCGGTTATGAGGCAGGCAGGACAATCATGGAAGGCAGGGGCAACGTAACCGTTGTCCCCCCTGAGTGCCCATTACAGGAAGAACAACAGGCGATTGAGAATCTCATAGTTCAAGAAGGCATAGATGTCCTGTTTCTTGAAATTACGCAGAGGAAACTCACCGACTATTGCTTACCTCCGGGGGTGAAAAAGGTCTCCGTAAACTTTGACGGCATCATTCCTGATGACATAGACATAGTGATTAACTGGGATATCGAAGGCACAACCTATTTCGATAAGAAGCGATATCCGAAGACGAGGTTTCTCATAGGGCCGCAATATATCATACTGCCGCCTAATTTCAACAGGGGGCGCATCGCTGCCCGCACCTATGCCCCAAGGCCACAAAATCTCCTGATTGCAATGGGCGGGGCTGACGAGTTAAACTTTACGGGGAAGGTCGTCAACGCCCTATTAGAATACAAATTAGATATGAAAATTACCGTAATAACCGGGGCTGGGTTTATGTTTAAAAAAGAGCTGGAGACTGCCCTGTCGAAATCAGAAATCAGACACGTGGTGAAACAAAATATAAAAGACATGTTTATAGAGTACATGAATTGTGATGTGGCCATAGGTGCCGGAGGGCTGACCTCCTATGAGCTGATAGCATCGGGCACACCGGCGATTTTGATTGCCACATATGAACATCAAATCCCGCGCTGCAAGTATTTCAACTCAAAGAACTGGGCCAAGTATCTTGGCTACAGGGCATTTAATGCTGAGGAGCTTATTTATTACATACAGCACCCGCCGGAAGTATTAAAAGTAAATATTTTTGACACTGAGAAAATAGTGGAAGCCGTGAATTCGCTATTGAGGCATTACTCGTGACATTAAACACCAGTACTTTTCTAACATAGCAGTTGCAATTTCAGGGCTTGAAGGCCATTGACCGCGCCGCTGCCCCGTATGGGTTTGATAGTCACCCAAGTGGTCGGGGTCAGGCTGAACCACTTTTCCATCTTTCAAGAATAACAGCCCTATTTTATCGGTAGGTATTTTGGCGACAAAGGCGTCGGCTTCATTCAGGATTTGTCGTAATCGCGTCATAGTCGCCGCGACATTAACTGGCGGCTCACTGGCAACTCGCCGAAAGTCGGCCTCTGTATAAATAGCAAGACGGTGGATTTCGTTTATAAGTCCTTCGGGCGTAAACCCAGGGGACTTCTCAACAGCGGCCAGGACAACGGACCCTATCGGTAAAATCCGATCATGAATAGTTATTAAATCCACCACGTCACGCGGCTCTCGTCGTCCAGCAGCTGCCAGAACCTTATTCATAGCAAGATCGACAGGGTGGAGGACATAGCCAAAAGCCTCATCCTGCACAGTCGGAAAAAACCGGAAGTCGCTGTCAACAACCCATTCTAGTTTTGTTGTCCCACTTTCATTAGAGGCCAGCACGGTGTAAATGGTCGGTTCGCGCCTTAACCATTGGAGGGCGTAACCATTGACCTGCAAGACAGAGCTATCCTCACCTGCCGCCTGAGCCACTCTTTCTTCACGGTCATGGAAAATATCGATGTCTTCGGAATAGCGAGGCGCATACTTGTTTAGCGGTGTGCTGCCAGCAACATAACTTTCCGGGTCACGGTGAGCTGCCAGTAGACACAAAATCTCGGTCTGTATTTTAGACAGCGGCACGGCAAGCTTTCTCAATCTGCTCTGCCAACCGTCTTGCCTCAAGATCACCTTCTGTTCTAAGGCTCCGTGTGATGGCTAAAGCATCTTCGCGGGTTGGATTTGGCACGGGACGGCTGCTCCATAAGGCAGCTGCACCATATTTTTGAAACGCAATGCGATAAAGTACCTCTATGTCTTTCAGTTGCTTAATCATGTCTATAATATATCACTTGATGAGGTATTTTGCAAGATTTGGTATAACAAATATTTAGCTGAAGTAAAAAGGGTGAGCGCTCATCCAGCGTCTAAATTGTTTTGGCAGCGTGTTATATCTAATCCCCATTGCATATCCGGCATATCTGAAGCAGGCATCAACAATGAAGTAAATCAGCCAGTATAAGTTCCCTTCTTTGAGTAACATGGCAGCACCTTGTCTTAAATATCTTAACCCCTCACCTGCGGGACTGGCATATTTCAACAGTCTGCCTTCATTTAGTGAGACGCCTATATCGAAGTTTCTCTTAAACTGTTTTATAAACGAATAATTGTGTGAATGAATCACCACTGCCCCGGGACAGTATGCAGTTTTATAGCCAGATAAGATAAGGCGTGAGGACAACATCATGTCTTCATTCATAATGACAGAGTTAAACCCGCCTGATTCCACAAAGACTTCCCGCTTTATGGCAGAACATACGTTGGAGAAAAAAAAAGTTTTTATTCCAAGTACTTTTAATAGTTCGAGGCTTTTTAGTGCGGGCACAGCCGGATAGTTGAACTGGCGCGAGAATTTCTCAACAGGAGAAGCGTCAACTGCAGGGATTTGTCTGGCGTATGATGCTGCCGTCTGTGGGTCTCTCAGTGGGGCAATAAGCTCCTGTGTCAGCCTGTTATCTGCAGGTACGGCGTCCTGTGTCATAAATATTATAACATCGCCTGATGCTTCAGCGGCAGCGACGTTGCGTGTCAAGCCATGGTTAAACACCTTCCTGTCGATTTTTATTACCTTACAGCCCAGTTCTGCTGCCTTGGCGGCAGAGTTGTCCTCAGAGGCAGAATCGATTACGATTATCTCGCAAACGGCCACAAGCTGCCCCTTGATTGCCTTCACTATGGTATCAAGCAGTCCTGACGCATTTAAAGTTGGTATTATTACGCTTATTGACGGCGCTTCGGCATCTACCACGTATTTACCGCTGTCACTTATTTACCGCCGCAGGATGGACAGTTTGGGTCCTTGTAAATTTTGAATTTCCGAAAATCCACAGATGCCCCTTCCCAGACAAGCAGCTTGCCCTTTAAGTTTGTGCCCACTCCAGAGAGATACTTCAGGGTCTCAAGCGCCTGAAGCGTACCAATAACCCCTGGGGTCGTGCCAAGCACGGGGAATACCTCTGAAGGCGGCGCCTCCTGAAATAAACACCTCAGACATGGCGTCTCCGGCGCTTTAATAAAGGACATCCTGCCGTCCATGCCCCAGATGCTTCCATACACGAGTGGAATGCCTTTTCTGATTGCTGAGTCATTCAGTATATAGCGCGTTGGGAAGTTGTCCATACAGTCAAGGATTATGTCCGAGTTTGCAACAAGCTGGTCTACGTTATCAGCAGTGATTTTATCTGTATGTGCGGTTATTTTTATATCTGAGTTTACGGTACCCAATGTGATTTTCGCCGACAATGCCTTATTTACTCCAATGCGTGAGGGGTTGTGAAGGATTTGTCTGTTAAGGTTTGAGTAGTCTGGTGAGTCAAAGTCACAGATAATTATATGTCCAATACCGGCGGCGGCCAAGTAGATAGATACAGGTGAGCCAAGCCCCCCTGCACCGGCTATAAAAACGGTTGAATTCTTTAGTTTGTCCTGTGTCTCAACTCCCCAGCCTTCCATCATAATTTGTCTTTTATAACGCTCAAGTTCGTTTGTGGATAGTGGCATTGATTTCCCTCCAGTAGAAGATATTTAAACAGGCAGTTAAAATGTCCTCGCCGTTATCGATATTATTGCTTTAGAAATGTTGCAGCAAGCTGTTTATCTACTTTGAACTCCTTTACACCACGTTCTATAATAATCCCAGCTTTTTTTAACTTGGACATCGTGCGGGATACTACTTCTCTGACACTTCCCGTCATTGAGGCGATTTCCTGATGTGTCACATTTAAAGAGACTATGTTGTCTAAAGGTGATTTCTCAGAAGCCAACTCTATTATACATGAAAGCACCCTATGTTCTACGTCTTTGAATGTCATATCTTCGACTATCTTTGACAAATGCTGCACCCTTGCACAAAGAGTTTGCAGTATTTTAATACCCTGTCCGCTTAAGCCGTCACACACCATCTCAAGAAATGTCTCAGCAGGTATACATATTACAGAAGTCTCCTCAATAGCAATTGCATTTACAACCTGCTTTCTGTCTGTATAGAGCGGGGCACAGCAGAAATGCTCTCCGGCAGTCATCATTTTTATAACAATCTCTCTGCCTTCCTCAGATGCCTTAAACAACTTAACTGCCCCTGACACTATAATGTATAAGAATTTAAGCTCATCGGACGAGGAAAAAAGCACATCGTTTTTAGCGATTTTTTTTACATAAGACTTCCTCTCGATTAACTTAAGCTCCTCAGTGCCAAGTCGTGAGAGACAGGGCAGCACCTTGAGCTTACTTCGAGTCACTTTTATAGTTTCAGTTGTCGTTCCCACAGCAATATCCCAGTCATAATAACTCAAACTTCGGTGATTACAGCACCGGTGTACATCCTTCCATGTTGTTATATTAACATTATGCCAGTGAATAGTCAAGCATACATAAACTTAAAAAAGCAGCATCTTTAAGCCTAAGCCAGCGGGTGGCATTTTTCGTAAACATCCATGAGGTGTTGAATATCGAGGTGGGTATACTTTTGCGTGGTTGACAGTGACGCGTGCCCTAGTAGTTCCTGGATTACACGCAGGTCTGCCCCGGAGTGCAGCAGGTGTGTGGCAAACGTATGGCGCAGCGTATGCGGGCCGACAGCGCCTTCAACACCCGTCAGACGGGCAAACTTTACCACGATTCTGCGTATGTGCCGGTCAGTGAGGCGCTCACCTGATGTGTTTATAAACAACGCTGCGGGGTCTTCTGATATTCTGGGGCGCTTTATGTCATCTTTTATTAGCAGCCGCTCAACAAGATATGTCTTCAACGCCCCCAGCGCATATGAACCGATTGGCACAATACGCTCTTTTTTCCCCTTGCCGCGAACTTTTACCATGGCTTGCTTCAGGTTTATTGATTCCATGTCGGCACCGGCAAGTTCGCTTACACGCAGGCCGCTTGAATAGAACAGCTCCAGCATGGCCTTATTGCGCGCAGCGGTAAAGCCTATCCCCTCGGCCTTTTCCATCATCGTAAAGGCGTCGTTCTTGGACAAAAAATTCGGCAGATGTTTTGGAACCTTAGGCGAAGGAACCAGACGCGTTGGATTTGCCGTAACTGCCCCTATGCTTGCAAGATAATTAAAAAATGCCTTCACAGTTGACAGCCTTCTCATTACTGATGACTTTGCAAGCCCCTGTTTTGACTGTGCGGCCACAAATCCCCTGATGTCATACAGGTCTACAGAGGCAGGGTCTTTTTTAACAAAGGCAGCAAACTCATCGAGGTCTTTTTTATATGCCCTAAGTGTATGTGGGGAGGCATTTTTTTCGACCTCCATGTATCTGTAAAAATTATCTATATGACGCAGCAACAAACGTCTCCCAGTCGGTCAATGCACGCGCTGCAACTGCCTGTCTCTTTTTTGCCTTGTCCCTGATTGAAACAGAAAGAGGGGGCAGTAGGCCAAAGTTTATGTTTGACGGTTGAAATGTTGATGGCCGGGCTGCAATAGAACCTGTGATATGCTCAATCAGAGAGCCGCATGCAGTATAGCGCGAGGGCAGCACCTCAGCAAGCCCCCTCAGTTTGCGTGCGGCATAGATGCCAGCAAGAAGCCCCATAGCCGTTGACTCCAGATAACCCTCAACGCCGGTAATCTGCCCGGCTATGTAAATGTGCGGCATAGATTTAAGCGTCAGGTTCTTGTTCAGATGTCCTGGCGAATCTATATAAGTGTTTCTGTGAATACTGCCGTATCGTAAGAACTCTGCCTTTTCAAGTCCGGGGACAAGCCTGAATACGTGAGACTGCTCGGTATACTTCAGTCGGGTCTGGCAGCCGACTAAGTTATATGAGGTCTTTTCGATGTTCTCTGCCCGCAGTTGAATTACGGCATATGGCTTGAGCGTAGTTCGCGGGTCAATGAGGCCAACTGGTTTCAGCGGCCCGAAGCGCAGCGTGTCTTTTCCTCGCCCTGCCATTACCTCAATAGGCATACAGCCTTCAAACACCTTTTCGTCCTCAAAATTCCTCACAGTTACCTTATCGGCATTTACCAGGGAATTATAAAATAAATCATATTCTTCAGCGCTCATAGGGCAGTTCAGGTAATCATCACCAGTGCCCTTGCCGTAGCGCGAGGCAAAAAATGCCTTTTCATAGTCTATGGATTCGGCATCAATGATTGGCGAGATGGCGTCATAGAAATAGAGTGACTGCCCGCCTAATATTTTTTGCAGTTCCTCAGCCAAAGTCAACGATGTCAATGGGCCAGTGGCCAAAATAACGGCAGACTTTGTATCAAACGACGAAAGAGAGGTCACCTCTTCATATACCAGTTTTATATTTGGATGTACCCTAATCTTAGCGGTAATGAACTCAGCAAACAGATTCCTGTCAACTGCAAGGCACCCCCCGGCAGGTACCGACGTTGCTCGTGCCGCTGCCATGATGAGAGAGCCTGCCGCCTCAAGCTCCTGCTTGATGAGGCCGTGTGCCGACTCAGAAGACTCAGAACGCAGTGAATTTGAGCAGACTAGTTCGCCAAGTAAGCCGGTCTTATGTGCCTCGGTCATCTTTCCGGGGCGCATCTCGTAAATTGTTACAGAAGCGCCAAGCTCCGCCGCCTGATATGCCGCCTCAGAGCCGCTTAACCCGCCCCCTATTACAAATACCTCTGACACAGCGGTTAGTATATAATAATTTCAGAAAATAATTCAGACCATAAAATATATGGCAATGACACTATGAATGAGAAGAGATATAGCCATAGACTTTAAGGGTAATTCCATTTCTAAATCAATGATGAACTAATAATCCAGGGCCAAGCCACGATGGAGCGCACTCTTTCCTTTGTGTT
>JAMOAZ010000016.1:0-70223 GCA_039908505.1 Nitrospirota bacterium | reverse complement strand
GCGCTGCTTTCCTGGCCATAGATACCTCCTGCCAGAAAATATAACATATATCGCTTATTTTTGCAATTAGACACTACTATTTGCACATGAAAATGACGCAATTTATCTCTGTGATGCGGAAACGTTGGAATTTATCGATGCAAATGATGCATGGAGCAATCAATACGGTTATACGAAAGATGAAATGAGAGGTAAGAGTGTACTCAGTATATCAGCAGAACCTGAACAGACCATAGAACTCAGAAAAGACGTAATAAACTCAGGGGGTGCAAGGGTCCCTGATCTATTACACAGGAGAAAAGATGGAACAATCTTTTCCGTTGAGACCAGCATCGGGGTGTTCATGTATAAGGGACGCAAAGTATTATGTATCATATCGAGAGACATCACACAAAGATTAAGATTAGAGGCTCAAAACGAATATAGCGCTAAATTATTTGACATTATTTTTGAAAATGTAATGGACAGCATGGTTCTGCTTGATAAGGACTTTAATTTTATCAGAGTGAGCAGGAGTTATGTTAATGTATGCCAGCGGGACGAAGCTGAACTAATAGGGCGTAATCATTTTGAAATCTATCCAACAGATTTTCAACTCGAAGCCGAAAAAACTAAGAGACGAAAAATTCCGTACTCGGTATCAGAGCGTCCTTTCATCTTCCCTGACCATCCTGAGTGGGGCATAACATATTGGGATATCAGGTTAGTGCCGGTATTAGATAAAGATTTGGATGTTGAGTTGTTTCTGCTTACGCTGAAAGATGTCACTAAGCAAAAACTGAACAAGGACGCCTTAACAGCGCTAAATGAAACCCTGATAAAGAGAGTGGCTGAGGAGGTTGAAAAGAGCAGGGTAAAGGACCAGCTCATGTATGAACAGTCCCGCCACATATCGATGGGTGAGCTGCTTGTCAATATATCGCACCACTGGAGACAGCCTCTTTGTGGGATAGGGCTTTCGGTGCAGGAGATAAAAGATGCATATCACCATGATGAGTTAGACGAGCAGTATTTAGATAGAACTATTGAAAATGCCATGTCTGAGTTGAACATGCTGTCAGAAACTATAGATAATTTCAGAAAGATGTATATCCATGAGAAAGACCAGAGGGAGTTCAACATATCAGATGAGATAAAGAAATCTCAACTGCTTCTATCTGGATACATTAAAGAAAAAAATATAGTTATTGAGAATGAATTAGATGAGAGGTTGAATACACGAGGTTATCCAAACGAGTTTGCACACGTAATTTTAAATATCATGAGGAATGCAAAGGACAAGTTTGAACAAAAGAACCTCACAGGCGCTGCAATAAAGATAAAATTATACAAAGAAGAATTAACAGGCAAAACAATCATAAGCATTATGGACAACGGCGGTGATATACCTGATGATATAATAGATAAGGTGTTTGATCCATACTTTACCACCAAGGACAAAACACGAGGAACTGGAATGGGGCTATATATGGCAAAGGTTATAATTGAGAAGAACATGAACGGCACGATATCGGCAAGAAATATTGGTGGATGGTGTGAGCTGAGGATAGAACTATGATTCTAAAAACCAGCAGTTGAAAACAGCGAAGACTGTTGTAAGCTCTGCTCCTCCACCCCGCTGTAAAGTGGACCCCCTATGTCAAGACCACTTTTTAGTGGACTTAAGATAAACCCCTCTAAGTAGGGTGTGTTAGTATTAGCATAATCACCTCATACTATTAGCATATCACGCTGCAGACTTGATGTCAAGCATTTGTTTTATAATACAAGTTTTGCCAGCACTTCTACGTACTGCGTGAAGACATTTGTTGACACTGGCGTTGAATCTGCTTGACAAAGGGGGCTGCCGTGTAATACGTTATAGATGTGGCTAGCATCATTGCAAGTTTTACACCGTTTTACGGTCAGCACTGCGAATCTACTGCAACTGGTTCACTTATTAACCAACTTATGGGGGTTGGGCAGGGCGTGACGGCGTTTTCTGAACCTATGCTCTTTGGCTTGGGAGAGGGGTTAGGATTCATATTCTGGAACATGAAAACTATGGATTTCCCCTTCCTTGGTGGAAGAATAAAGCCAGAAGCATTAACTCAGAACATCGCCAGGAATCTGAACTTAAAGCTAAATGTTGAGGAAACTGCATCGCCCAAAAAGGCATGGGATTCATTAAAAAACAATATCGACAGGAACATTGCCACCGGTCTTAAACTCGATTGTTATTATCTGGAATATTTCACAAAAAAATTCCACTTTGCCGCGCACTATGTCGCCATGTACGGCTATGATGACGACTTCGCATATTTGGTCGATACCACACAGCAAGGCACTAAAGTAAAGACATCACTAAAAAGCCTTGAATCAGCCAGAAATGAAAAAGGCCCTATGTCTTCAAAAAATCTGAGCTATACGATTCAAGGCAATATCAAAGACTTCAGGGAAGCCGTCCTGACGGCAATACGCAATAATGCAGCAGATTATCTGAACCCGCCAATAAAGAATATTGGATATAAAGGGGTATTAAAGGCGGCTGATGAAATCAAAAAGTGGTTTAAAAACAGCGGGAACATTGAAAGAGATTTTATAACAACCGCAATCCTTATGGAAAAAGGAGGAACCGGCGGCGCCTTGTTTAGAAATCTGTACAGGGATTTTTTAAAGGAAGCCTATGAACTGACAGATATAACTGCAATAGATAAGGCATACCAACTATTCGCTGAAACGGCAGAACTGTGGACGAAAATCGCCGCATTGTTTGACCAAACAGGCAAGACTAAAGATGTCGAATACATAAACCAGGCCTCTGTGATACTTGCAGGGATATCTGAAAAAGAAAAGACTGCAATGGAACTGTTATTAAATATATAACGCTATGAAAAACACTAACTTGACCGGCTAATGCAGCAGCCCTGCGCCATAAGCGTTCAAAACGTACATAAATCGTATGGGAAGACAAAGGCGGTAAACGGTCTGTCGTTTAGTGTAAAACATGCAGGGTGTTTTGGTCTGCTTGGCCCCAACGGTGCCGGTAAGACTACAATGATGAAAATGGTCTACGGCAAGGCAGAAAGAGACGCCAAACCGGAGGGCGTAATAAATGTACTTGGCTTTGACCCGCAGCATGACCCGCTCAATGTCAGACACTTGCTTGGCGTCGTCCCCCAGGATGATAATCTCGACGTAGGGCTCAACGTCTATCAAAACCTGTCTCTGTTTGCAAAGTTCTACGGTCTTTCGGGCAGTGCCGCAAGAACCTCAATAGATCATCTTATCGAAATGATGGAGTTGACAGACAAAAGACACTCAAAGACTCGTGAACTCTCTGGCGGGATGAAAAGGCGGCTGATAATAGCACGCGCCCTTCTTAATAACCCGAAAATCCTGATACTCGACGAACCCACAACCGGCCTTGACCCCCAGGTGCGCCACATGATATGGGATAAACTCAGGCTGATGAAAAAAGACGGTATCACCATGCTCCTGACTACCCACTACATGGAAGAGGCATTTCAACTTTGCGATGAGCTGATTATAATGCACAAGGGGGAGAAAGTGATTGAGGGCCAGCCGCGAGAACTCCTTGAGCAAAGCATAGAGAAGTACGTCCTTGACATTGTAAACAAAGAACGCATGGATAAGATAAAAGACTGCCTGAACTCCCCATCACTACGGGCAGATATATCAAGGGAGACATTGCACATATACAGCAATCACATTACGGAGCTGAATGAGATTGCCTCACAGCTTGAGCCGGGGGATTATTTTCTGAGGGCAGCGAATCTCGAAGACCTGTTTATAAAGGCCACAGGGAGGGCGCTTGATGACTCAGGATAACAGCAGCCCATATCCACCGCTGTCACGCCGGATATACGCAGTATGGTACCGCCACATGCGTGTCTACTCAAGCAATCTGTTGAGCAACGGGCTTCCACCGTTTCTTGAGCCGCTGATATTTCTGGCAGGCATAGGGCTGGGCTTGGGCAAGTATGTGCCCGGCTTTGGAAATGTACCATATGTCGTATTCCTTGCCATGGGGCTGCCCATTACGACGGCAATGATGACGGCGGCGTTTGAGTGTTCGTTTGGCACGTTTATCAATCTTGAATTCAACAAGGTGTATGACGGGATGCTGGCAGCTCCCATCAGCGTAAACAATCTGATCATAGGGGAAATGCTGTGGGCGGCGACAAAGGGATTTTTCTTTGCCTTTGCAGTGCTTGTTGTGACAGTCCCGTTTGGGGTTATTCCACTGCCCGGGGGGTTGGTGATGCCGCTTATAGGCTTTATCACGGGGCTGATGTTTGCATCGCTTTCGCTTCTGGTCACATCGTATGTGAAGACTATAAGTTTTTTCAATTTTTATTTCACGGGGTTTCTTTCTCCGATGTTTTTTTTATCAGGCGTGGTGTTTCCACTGGCGGAGCTGCCAGAGGTGTTAAGGTACGTAGCAGAGGCACTTCCTCTGACACACCCTGTCAGGCTGGCTCGCAACCTTTGCCTGGGACAACTCAGATTGGAGTTACTGTTTGATGTGTTGTATATTACCGCATTTATCGCACTGGCAGGATACCTCGCACTGAAGAGACTACGAAGACGGCTTATTGATTGATGTGGCAGCTTAAACCGTGCGTATCTCTGGCGCTACACAGGCGCTACTAGGGCGCTACCCGCTCACCGCTTCATCCATTGATTTGTAAATCTTTAAAATGGTATCCAGTCCAGACATTTTCAGCACTTTAAAGACATGTTCGGCAGGTTCGGCAAAGACAATCCTGCCGTCAATCTTTTTTATCTCCTTAGCAGCGGCAAGAAAGACCCTCAGCCCTGCGCTGCTCACATACTCAAGCTCCTTTAGTGAAACGATAACCTTGCCTGGCTTCTGGCTTAAAACATCCCTCATCTTTTCGTCGAACACGGGGGCGTTCGACGCATCCAAACGACCATTTAGTGAAATTACATCTATACCTTCTTTCTTTTCTATTTTTACTTCCATACTGCCCCCTGTACTTATATTTTCTAAGTTGTTATACTACCATAGCAGATACGGCAAATACAAATCTAATTGCACCGGTGCGGGAGGTTGTATTAAATGGACAAAAATACGTTTAGTTACCTGATCAGGCGTTTCTACGAAGAGATAAAATCAGCAGATGTGGATGAGGCATATGAGACGTTTATGCTTATACTTGACCTCGTATTTATAGACAAGAATACTGTACCCAAATTTTTTCAAGAGTTACTCGATAAAAACACGCTGCAGATGTTCGACAACATATCTCTGGTCAAATATAAACATAATGAGACAATCTGCAAAGAGGGTGTCCATGATCACTCGCTGTTTATAATAGTAAGCGGTACGGTGCGTATATCAAAAAAGTCTGCAAAATCTAAGGGTCCGTTAGTCCCGCTGCCTCCTGTTTTACTGAATCACCTGATAACCACGCTGTTTACCAGAGGCGCAAAGACCCTGTCGAATCTTTCGGTTGGTGATTTTTTTGGCGAATCGGCCTTGTTTTCATCAAAGCCGATGGCAGTCAGCGCTATTGCCGATACAGATGTTGAGCTTTTGATGATAACCGCTGAATCACTCCAAAAGGCCATGACCGTCAAGCCAAACCTGCGCTCACTGCTCAGAGAATATTACGTGTCAAGACTTGATTCTATGGTGGAATTCCTCAACAGTGAACAGGGCAAACTACAGGCATGTGCGTTTGGAGCCTTGTTAGGAGCGGTAATGCCTGACAATAAAAGCAGCAACTATACAGACACCTCTATGATGTTAGGGGCAGGCTCTAGCTCGGAGGAGGAGACAGACTTTTCGCTTAACCCGAAATCACTTGTAGAAACCGGACTCAGGAAGGTGATGACCCTATATGCGGCAAACCGGAAGGCAGAGGCGGCGGTCTTATATCTGAGCATATCCCGCTTGTTTTTCAGGGATATTGTTACCGTTGCCGCTAATGAGATAATCATTAAGGCAATGAACAATGTGACTGTCAGGAATATAAGGCCGCTATATGACGCATTGGATAAACTTCAGCGTTTAATACCGGAACAATCACCTGAGCTGCACACTGAGCCGCATATGGCCGGTGTTCCAGATACCTGTATGAATTTCCTTGCGTTATTCAATGAATTACTCAGAAGGAATCTTGACAAGGCAGTGCAGTTGCAATACGAAAAGGGGCAGACGATTGTGAATATTGGGGAAGAGGCTGACGCCATATATGTAGTTAAAACCGGCTCAGTTAAGGTTTATCCCCAGGGCACATCGCCTGAGTCTGAAAATGTCAGCGGCATTACCACAATCGGCAGTGGAGAACTATTTGGTGAATTTGATTTCTTCAATAGAAAACCGCGCACAGCAACAGTGATAGCCGCCGAGGATACATCGCTTTACGAAATAAACAGAACGCTTGCCTCAGAAATTGTGAAAGAACACCCTGAGGTGCTTGAGTTCTTTAAGAAATCATATCAGGCAGAAATCGATAATCTGATCAAAGAGGCCGATGCGATTAAGGCATATTTTGAAAACGACCTGATTCCTTAATAAATGACTGAAGGCAATGGGAGATATAGATGTCTCTGCCGAGGAAGAAGCCTCTGCCGGTTTAGATGTCAATGACGACACACCTGAATCAAATGAGCAAAATCGCAGCAGAGACAACAGTCAATTGCTGCCGCCAGAACATATGCCAGATAAAATTGAAGAAGTCCTCGAAAATGGAATAAAATTTCTGAGCGGCCTTATGGAAATGTCAACAGGCAAGCCGCTTGCCGCTTATCACCGGCAAAGACGAAAGGGCAATCACTATCGACAGAAAAACCGAAGAAGTGACAATGAAATTTAAGCTGTCTTTCTAACAAGTGTGCTTTGTGAGGCCATGAACCCTTTGAGGGTTCATACGTAAGGCTTCCCTGATACAGTTAAAAATGTTGACAATTAATAGTTTATCGCTGGCAACCACTTTATATTTTCTAAAAAGAAGCTCTATGTTTTTGTTTTCCAAAATGAGGCAGCCTTGTCAATTAAGTACCTGCGGCTATTTGCATATCCGGCCAATATTTGATATAATACAACGATGTAAATACAGCATTTGGGGGATATTAATGTCAGGCCACTCAAAATGGGCACAAATAAAACGAAAAAAGGCGGTTACAGACTCGCGTAAAGGCAAGGTCTTCTCCAGAATTGTTAAAGAGGTCTCCGTTGCCGCAAGGATGGGCGGGTCAGACCCTGAAGGTAATCCACGTCTGCGTACCGCTATTGACAAGGCCAAAGAAGTCAATATGCCGCTTGATAACATCAAAAGGGCTATCCAAAAGGGCGCCGGTGAGCTTGGCGGCGCTATGTACGAAGAAATAATATACGAAGGCTACGGGCCTGGGGGCGTTGCCGTCCTTATCGAGGCCATGACTGACAACAAAAACAGGACAGTTGCAGAGATCAGATACGCCCTGACAAAACACGGCGGAACTCTAGGCGAATCAGGCTGTGTCGCCTGGATGTTCTCCAAAAAAGGCTGTATCTTAATCGATAAAAAGGCCGTATCCGAAGATACCCTCATGACCGAGGCGCTTGAGGCCGGAGTTGATGACCTGAAAAACGACCCCGATGACGACATGTATGAACTAATTACCACCGCCGAGGACATGGCTGCCGTAAAGTCACATTTAGAGAAGGCATCTATTGCCGTTTCCTCGTCAGAGATTACTATGATCCCCGGCAGCTATATTCAGGTCGATGACCCTACAGCACAAAAGATGATGCGAATAATCGATGCCCTTGATGAGCTTGAGGATGTCCAAAATGTCCACGTTAATTTCGAATTACCCGGCGAGGAGCTGCAATAAGCAAAATGAGGGAATTCCCCATGCGCCGAAACACAACATGCCGCCCTTTTTGTGAGGCGCTTGGTTATATTTTGCTGATTATTACGTTATTAACCGGCATAACTCCACTTTATGCTGCCCCTGTCACTGCTAAGATGTCCCCGGAAGAGGAGACTTCTGTCTCCATATACAAGCAGGCAAGCCCCTCTGTAGTAAATATTACCACCACTACATTGGTGCAGGACTTCTTCTCCGTCTACCCGCAAAAAGGCTCCGGCTCAGGTACGATTATAACCCCGGATGGCTATGTTCTCACTAATTATCACGTCATAGAGGATGCCTCTGAGATTGGCGTCACAATGATTGACGGCAAAAAATACACCGCAAAATTCATAGGCGCTGACCAGGACAACGACATCGCAGTGATAAAAATTATCACTGACAAGCCTGCCGCCTTTAAGACTATCGAGATGGGCCTCTCCGAATCCCTGCAAGTAGGCCAGCATGTCTATGCTATTGGAAACCCCTTTGGGCTAAACTCCACCATGACAAAGGGCATCGTAAGCGCCCTTGGCCGCCCGCTCACAACAAGTTCAGGCAAGGTAATCGACAACGTCATTCAAACAGATGCAGCCATTAACCCCGGCAACTCCGGCGGCCCGTTAATCGATACCGGCGGTAAAATTATAGGTATCACAACCGCCATCTTCACCCCCACTGGCGGCAACGTCGGCATCGGTTTTGCCATTCCCATAAATGTCGCAAGGGCGCTTGTCCCTGATTTGATTAAGTATGGAAAGATCAGAAGGCCGTGGATTGGAATTGTTGGAGTTCCCCTCTGGGAGAAGCTCTCAAAGGCGCTTGGCCTTCCTGTCAGCACAGGGGTACTCGTATCTCAGGTTGTCAAGGACAGCCCCGCCCACAAGTCCGGCATCAGGGGAGGTAACAGACCGGTTGAAATCAGCGGCACGGTTATCTACCTGGGTGGCGATATAATTTTAGAGGCCGCAGGGGTAAAGATTAACTCCCTGCAGGATTTATCTAAGGCGCTCAAGGACAAAAAACCAAATGACATTATTGCAGTAAAACTCATTCGCGGCTCACAGACAATTGTCGTAAACTGTGTCGTGGAGCTGAAATCATAATGACAGACCGGAGGACATAGTCTATGAAAACCTGTGCCGTTGTCCTTGCCGCAGGGCTTGGCAAGAGAATGAAGTCAGCAACGCCCAAGGTTGTCCACAATCTGCTAGGCAGACCCGTTGTCACATACCCGGTAGAGGCGGTCAAGGCCGTTACAGGGGTATCGAAAATCGTGCTGGTTATCGGAAGACACTCAGAAGACAAACTCAAGGCCATATTTAAAGACGACCCTGTGGTATCGTTTGCATATCAGGAGAACCTACTTGGCACGGCGGACGCCCTTAAGTCTGGGCTTGACGGCCTCAGCGGTGAGCAATTTGACTATACAGTAGTCACAACGGCAGATGCACCACTTATCAGAGGTGAAACGCTTCAGGGCCTTATAGATACACACATCAGTGGCGGCAATGCCGTTACGGTGCTGAGTTTTGTATCAAAAAACCCATCGTCTTATGGCAGATTAATACGAAATCCAGACGGCACTCTCAAGTGTATCATCGAAAACCCTGACGCCACCGAAGAGGAAAGAAAAATAAACGAGGTAAACAGCGGCATCTACGTCTTTAGTCAACACGCCCTGCCACTGTTGGATAAGATTCAGGTCAATGCGAAAAAAGGCGAGTTCTACCTTACTGACATCGTCTCAGTCGCGGCTGAACATGGGCTGAGAGTCGATGCACAAAAGATGCTGGATGAGGACGAGTTCATAGGGATAAACTCACGGGCTGAACTTCTGCAGGCCCTAAACGCCCTGAAGCACCGCATCAACCGGCACTGGATGGACGAGGGAGTTACACTGATGGATGAAAACACGACACTCATCTCATCAAGCGTGTCAATAGGGCGCGATACGATTATATATCCGAACGTGATATTAGAGGGAAAGACCGTCATCGGCGATGGCTGCGTCATATATCCAAATGTAAGAATAGTGGATTCCATTATTGAGCGTGATGTTGTGGTGAAGGACTCAACGCTGATAGAGGGCTCGAAGATTGACACAGGGGCGGCAGTTGGGCCGTTTGCCCACCTAAGGCCGGGCGCTGTGATAGGGAAAAAGGCAAAGGTCGGGAATTTCGTTGAGATAAAAAAATCCACTCTTGGCAATAACACAAAGGCATCACACCTGTCTTACATAGGGGACGCCGCAGTTGGTGATAACGTAAATATTGGCGCCGGTACAATCACATGCAACTACGACGGTGTGAATAAGTTTAAGACGGTGATAGAAGACGGCGTATTCATAGGGAGTGATTCACAGTTGGTTGCCCCTGTAACAGTAGGCAAGGGTGCATTCGTAGGGGCAGGGTCAACCATAACACATGATGTCCCGGCTGATGCCCTTGCGATAAGCCGCGTAAGGCAGCGCACAATTATAGACTGGGTTAAGGCGAAGTTTAAAAAATAAGCAAGAATACATGAGGGCATAAACTATGTGTGGAATAATAGGATACGCAGGAAAAAATAATTCAATAGGGATAGCCCTCGAAGGACTAAAGAAACTTGAGTACAGGGGGTATGACTCTGCTGGTGTGGCGTTTATAAGAGGAGACAACGGCCTGATGGACATAGTCCGCGCTAAAGGCAAGATAAGCGAACTGATAAACAGGCCCACCCTAAATGGCGTAATGAGCAGCGTTGCAATAGGACATACGCGGTGGGCAACCCACGGCAGCCCCTCGGAAATCAACGCCCACCCGCACAGAGTGGACGATATAGCCATAGTACACAACGGTATAATAGAAAATTATATAGAGCTCAAAAGAGAGCTGTTAAAAGAAGGGGCAGTTTTTAAGTCCGAAACTGATACCGAGGTCATGTGCCACCTGATAGCGTCGTTTTACAAGAAGGGGCACTCGTTTGAGGACTCAGTACTGGAGGCGATAAAACTCCTGCACGGCTCATACGCAGTAAACGTGATATGTGAAAAAGACCCGGGAAAGATTATATGCGCCAAAAAGGACAGCCCGCTTGTCATAGGGCTTGGTGACGGGGAATATTTCTGCGCCTCCGATGTACCGGCCTTTTTGAGTCACACACGCGATGTCATATTTATGGAAGATAGAGAGATGGCGGTTATCACAAGGGAAGGCGTAATCATCAGGGACTCAGAAGGGGCGCTAGTTCACAGAGACCCGACAAGGATAACCTGGAGCCCATCGATGGCAGAAAAGGGCGGCTACAGGCATTTCATGCTAAAGGAGATATTCGAACAACCTCGCGCCATAGCAGACACTATAACAGGCAGGGCTAATCTCAGTACCGGAACTGTTAATTTATACGAATTCGGGCTTGATAAAGAGATAATAAGCAGGACAAGAAAAATATTCATAGTCGCCTGCGGCACGTCATGGCACGCAGCCCTGTGCGGCAAATATATGATAGAGGAATTGGCAGGGATACCTGTTGAGATAGATATCGCCTCAGAGTTTCGCTACAGGAGTCCGATAATAGGGAAAGATGATTTATTTATTGCTATTACGCAGTCAGGTGAGACGGCAGACACGCTGGCAGCCCTCAAAGAGGCAAAAAGGCACGGTGCGAAGACTATGACCATCTGCAACGTAGTAGGTAGTACTGCCTCGCGTGAGTCCGATTACGTGTTCTATACACATTCGGGGCCTGAAATCGGTGTGGCCTCAACGAAGGCATTTTTAACACAGCTTGTGTCTCTTTATCTGCTATCTATCGCCCTGGGAAGTAAAGACTCCTCAAAAACACTGGCAATTGATGCGATAAATGAGCTTCTTCACATCCCCGCCCTCCTTGAGTCTGTGCTGATAGCCGAAGCAGAGATAGAAAAACTTGCACGCCAGTTGTCCAAATCCAGCGGGTTTTTATTCTTAGGCAGGGGAATCCTCTTTCCTATCGCCCTTGAGGGGGCGTTAAAACTAAAGGAAATCTCCTACATACACGCCGAGGGCTATCCGGCCGGTGAGATGAAACACGGCCCTATTGCCTTGATAGACGAGGGGCTGCCGGTTGTCATACTCCTGTCGAAGGAGACGCTGTATGAAAAGGTCATATCGAATATACAGGAGGTTAAGTCAAGGGGCGGCAAAACAGTGGTTATTTCAAACGAGAATGACGACGGGGTCAGGGAGCTGTCAGACCACTTTATATTAGTGCCGCGTGCAAATAAATTCCTGGACGCGATTGTAATGACCCTGCCGCTGCAACTCCTTGCATACCATATAGCGGTAATCAGGGGCTGTGACGTTGACCAACCGAGGAATCTTGCGAAAAGTGTAACTGTAGAATAAAAATATACCTAAAATACAGAGGAATTTGTTATTATAGGAGTCAGGGAAATGTCTGAGAATCTCTCGTTAGACAAGTTGAGTGAGCAGCAGGAGGCAGCCATAGAATATATGGAGGGCCCGGTGCTTGTCCTGGCGGGGGCAGGGTGCGGCAAGACTCAGCTCATAACCCACAAATACGCCCGCCTTTACAACAAAGACAGGGAAAAGTACAGCACAATGCTTGCAGTAGCGCTTACAAACAAGGCAGCCGACGAGATGAGAGACAGGATTGCCTATGCAATAGACAGCGACCCCTCAAACAATCTCAAGGGCATGTGGGTAGGGACTTTTTACTCGCAATGCAACCGCATACTGTTAAGTGAGAAGGCCGCCATTGGGATTACAGACGATTATGTGATATACGACAGCGAGGACCAGTGCAGGCTGATTCGTCATATTCTCAACGATATGAAGCTCTACGAGGCACTGTATAAGGGTGTTGCCAGCAAAATAAGTTACTTCAAATCCTCGCTTTTGACCCCCGATGAGCTGTTCAGCACGTATAACAATTTCGATTTCGATGAAAAACTCCTCAAGGTCTACGTCCGCTATCAGGACGAGATGAGAAGGACAAATGCCCTGGACTATGACGATTTAATCTCATATACGATAAGATTGTTTGAAGAAAACCCTGATATATTAAACAAGTATCGAGAGATATTTTCCTACATATTAGTCGATGAATTTCAGGATACAAGCTATGCCCAGTACCAGTTTCTTAAACTCCTTGCCGCTAACAATATTCTCGTAGCAGGCGATGATGACCAGACTATTTATAAGTCCCGTGATTTTGAATCGGAAAATATACTGGCAAAGTTTGAGGCAGATTTTGACAATGCCAGGCTCATGAGGCTTGAGCAGTCCTTCAGGTGTACGCAAAACATACTAAAAGTCTCAGGCAGTGTTATATCGAAAAACACTTATAGAAAACAGAAAATCCTCTGGACAGACAAGCAGTCAGGGGAGAAGGTCTGTCACTACTGGTTCATGGCCGAAGAGGATGAGGCAAAGTATATAGCGAAAAACATAAAAGACCTGTATCTGAAAGGGAACTATGCCTATAGCGACATAGCAATACTCTACAGGGTGAACCTCCAGTCGCGTGTAATAGAAGAAGCACTGAAAAACGAAAGAATACCGTTTAAGGTAATCGGCAGTTCGATGATTTACCACAAAAGGGAGACCAAGGACTTAATCTCATACTTAAGGCTGATATGGAATAAGGACGACAACGTCAGCATTCGCTGGATAATTAACCAACCCAACAGGGGGATTACGGTCAATACGCTTAACAAGATAGAAAACGAGGCAAAAAAAGAGGGCATAAGCATCTACAAGGCCATAGTAAAGCTCTGTGCCGCAAAGGGATTGTCCACTTCTGTAAAGGAGAAACTCAACAATTTCATAGCGCTGCTTGACCTGCTTTCGGAAAATAAGACAATTACCCTTTCTGAGGCGATAAAATTAGTAGGCACTCATACAAGCTACATAGAAGCGCTTGATGAAAACGCCTTAAACGACATATCAGAGATAATGTTCCGGTCAGGAAATCTGCCGTTAGGCGAATTCCTCTCAAACGTATCTCTTACAACTACCAACGATGATGTCAGGGGCATGAGTTGTGTGTCTCTGATGACGCTGTATAATGTCAAGGGTATGGAGTTTCCTGTGGTGTTTATAAGCGGTCTTGAAGATGGTCTTATACCATATTTTAAGGCAACAGAGACCAGTGAAGAGCTGGATGAGGAGAGAAGGCTTTTTTATCTGGGGATGACGCGTGCAAGGGACATATTATTTATGACAGGGGCGAAGAAGCGGCGCTTATATGCGAAGTTTCAGAATCAGGAGCCATCCCGATTCCTGAAGGACATACCCAAGGACTGCTGTCTGTGGATAGAGAAAAATGCAATACCGGCAAACTCGGCATCAAAGGCACAGCCGCAGCCACAGCAGCCGGTCGAATTCCCGTATAACACTGGCTGCCGCGTAAAACACCCGAAATGGGGAGTAGGGGTTATCAGAGATTGTTACGGCGAGAAAAACGACATCAAGGTAACGGTAAATTTCCCTAACGTAGGCGTAAAGCGCCTCGCGCTGAAGTATGCGAATCTGGAAAAAATATAAAGGGGTATAACCTATGGCAGCAAAGATAACAGAAAAAGATGTAACGCACATAGCCGCGCTCTCCCGTCTGAAGTTAAGCGCTGATGAAACCATGATGCTTGGCAGGCAGTTAAACGATATATTGTTATACATAGAGAAACTCAACGAACTGGACACCAAAGATATTGAGCCTACATCACACATCCTTCCACTGAAGAATGTCTATCGTGAAGACCGCACAGAAACACCGCTCGAAAGAGACGCCGCCCTCTCAAACGCCCCTGACAAGAACGACCGTTTCTATAAAGTAGCCAAAATAATTGAATGATGCAAAACAATAGGGATGTGTCCCCAATAGCCCCCTATGCCGAACAGTATTGGATGTGTCCCCAATAACGCCCAAGGATTGCTTAGATTTACAAGAAACTGAGAGATATAGTTGTCGGGAAACTAAGGGGAGCATATCCCTCACTGAGGCATCCAGACGCCATTATCATTTTTTCTCATTCTTCGCAGCGGAGTTCCAGTAGGTATTGTTTTAAGGTCAGGCTCCTTAACACGTATAGATTTTGGATATCCCATAAACTCGTGAGTATCTCGGTCAGGGATAGGAAGTTTACTGCCATTCTGAATTAAGTAAAATGTAGGGCCATCACCTTTTATAACAGTTCCATTAGGAAAACCTCCAATAGGTATTGCCACAGTCCTCCTTCCTAGCCATTCGTCCGATGTATGTATTGTCCTACGAATATCGTCTTCGGAAGCACGGCTCACTTTACGATCATGAAGATAAGTTGCATACATTGCGATGGCAACACCATCTATACCTCTACCTAATTCATCATAATAAATCTCTTTTAGTTTTGCTATAGCGTGTGAATCTTGTATTAAATACTTAAGCTGACTTTTGGTCTTTATTCCACTCTGTTTAAATGTACTGAGAATTCTTTCATCTTCTTTGGCAAGATGTATCTCAGAAACACCTATGGATTTTAATGTATCAATCAAATAGCTGTAATCCAATTCGTCAGATTTAATTACTTTATCACGAATAAATTCTTCAGATTCACTACTATAGTTATGGATAATAAGATACGGTGCATAATCAGCAATAGCTATAATATCCAATTGTTCTCGTTTTAACTCATCGTAATATATTTTTTTTAATTTTGATATAATAATAGTATTATCTATCAAATGTTTAAGCTGAACTTTAGTTGTAATATTATTATTATGGAATAATCTAAGAGCTTTCTCAGGTTCTATGGTATTAATCTCAGTAATCCCTATAGATTTTAAAGTTCTTGTTAAATCATCATAATTAAAATCATTGTTGTACCATTTTAAGAAAAAAACTGATAGCGTTACGCAGGCAAACAAGAACAATATTGATGTCTTCTTAACACGCGTATTAAATCCAGGGACAAGCCGATAAAGAGTTTTAATAATTTGTCCAACATCATAATCCCAGCTTTGCTCTCGTATTTCTCTCGCCTGCTTGTCAGCCAGCCTTTTTATTTGTGTTGGTAGTTCATCAGCCTTTGGCATTATAGCATCAGCAACCAACAATGGAAGAATAGCAATATTTCGATTCAGTGCAACAGCAATCTCCTTGCATATCCAGTCATTATCGTTGTCCAGACACCTTCCTCCATTAGTATCGGTACAGTTAAGCCAAAGAGGGCCAATTAAAACAAGCATTACCTTAGCAGAGTGTAACACATTGGCTATTTTCTCTGGAAAATCTGTTCCGCATTCTATTCCTTCAATATCCCTGAATACACGTTTCTTTGGGAAATGACGAATTAGATGATCATACAATCTGCCAGTGGAAGCAGCGCTATCAACTCTCCGATAACAGATAAAAATATCCATCATGTATTATCCTTGTTCAACCCCGGTTTCTTCCAATGTAGTCAGGTCTTCGACACCAGCCATATCTGCAAGCATTTTTGTGTATTTCCTTAAAGCCACTTGTAGTAACGCAAGTTCTTCTCTAAATTTATTTCGCTTTTCTGGCTCTTTAAAACAACCTTCAAGGCTTAGGATATGCCACTTTGCAGTAAATGGCCGAACTACCTGATTCAATACAACAATGGCTATTTTTGCGAACTCCGCACAGTTCCTTGTGTGGTTCTTCAGAACTTGGCGGGTAATTGCGAAAAGAGAAAAGACACTTTCAAGCGCAGTCTTTTCGTCTCCATGTATTGCATCCAATGGTTGCGTAGTTATTCGAGTGAGTAACTCCACATATAATTCCCAAGCTGCTGCCTTATCTTCATCTTGAGGTTTCCATTCCATCTCTAAGAATGATGTTTTGATCTTCAAAGACGTCATATCCCAGTTTTCAAGCCACCTACTCCATTTCATTTTTGCCACCTCTCGCCTGGCTTATTATATATGAAACTTGGGTTGGAGTTGTCAGGCTTGATTGTATTTCGCCTTTCGAATCCATCATGTATCCACTTCTGAACGAAGGCTGGATCAGGGCTCCAATTGTAGATTTTTGCATATCTGTACTCAATATTGTTATATAACCGCGGTTGTATTGGGGTAATAGGGACACATCCCAATAGACACTGTCCCCAATAGCCCCAGCAATAGCCGGGATGAAATCCTAACGCAATCATATTATAACGAAGGGACTGCTTTTTAGGATTTTATACGCTTCTCCAAAAAACCCTTTCAATTCATCCGCCGAATCGGCTTTCTTGATAAGATTTTTGAACCCCTCCAATTTATCCACAGTTGGTATAGCACGAACCATATTCATTAACTCCAGTCCTGCTGACCCAAATTTGAGTTCAAGTCCTAACTCAATGCCCTCAAGTAAGCCTTTTCGTTCACCTGCAAGCAAGCCTTCCTGTTTACCTTCCTCATTCCCTTCAATTTTTCCTCTCTCAATTCCCCTCTGTTCTCCTTCAAGCAACCCCCGTTCACGCCCCTGCTTAAATCTCACATCTCTCTCTAAATCATATACTAATGCCATAGCCTCTGCCTTCTTGCAAACATCTTCCTGCAAATCTCTCAGTTGCGATAGAACCTCCACCTGCCTTATATACTTGCCCCTGAGTGTCTCTTCCGGCACCAACTCCTTTAACCGAGTAAGTCTGTTATAAATAGTTTAACACCTTTCTGCTGAAAATTGCACAAAGTAGAATAAAATCAGCCTCACGTTCATTAGTAATCTGCAGTTTAGCCTCTATTGCAGTGGAGCTAACAATTTTCAAGCCGAGTACCTTTGACATCAGAGTATCAACCACATCTTTGAGGATTTCCTTTAAAATCGTATCATATTGTTTAGCCATGGGGGTGTTATAACATTTTGCGGGAGTAAATCGTAAGGTTTGGACAGGCGTCATTAAAATAAAGTAGCCGCCATTGACGAAGCACAAAAAACATAACTCATTCCGGTTTCATTTCTGCTTATCTCCTAAACCCAATACCAATACGGGGTTGTGGTTCGAGTTCCCCATTCGGCATTTTTTATTTTTATAAATCAGGCACTTGTAAAAAATATGTCATTCCGGTTTTTGCTTTACCAAGTTTTCCCACCTTCCCTCTTATGTTCCCCTGATACTAAAATGCAATCATATGCGTAAATTTGTCATTCCTGCGGAAGTAGGAATCCAGTCTTTCATATAACGCTGTAAGGACTGGATTCCCCGTAGGCGGGAATGACAGACTCTAAATAAGTCTATACTTCTATGAACGCAACTTAGTATGATTCCTTAATTTTGTAGATGAGGTATGATAATATTTTGGGGTGGTCATGAATCGAACATCTTAAGTCCTAATACATCGCAGGCGGCATGAACATTCGTTAAAGTCAGCGACTGTTGAGCGTGTTACTGATTTAAGCTGCTCTTCATGTGTTTGATGATTTGGCCTTCTACCATATAGATTACCATTTCTGCTATGTTTGTGGCGTGGTCGCCGATTCTCTCTATGTATCTAGATATAGAACTGAGTTTCGAGGCTGGAATTATTAATGACGTATCCTTTGTCATCAGCTCAACCAATTCATTTAGCAGCTTTTCGTTGAGCCCGTCAAGAAGCTGGTCTCTGGTTATTACGTCCAGTGCAAGCCCCTTGTCACCGCTTAAAAAAGAAGCTACTGCATCTGTCAACATGCCCAGGGCTATGTCTCTCATCTTTGGTATGCTGACTAGAGCAAACTCCGGTATCTCCGACGGCAGCTCTACAACACGGTTTGCAATATTAACGGCATTGTCCGCCATGCGCTCAAGGTCTGTCGTAATTTTCATAGCCGTTGTTATAAATCTGAGGTCGCCCGCAACCGGCTGGCGCAGGGCTATCAACACTATGCACGCCTCATCTATCTGTACATCAAGGGCATTTACGAAGTGGTCATTACGCACCACCATATGGGCAAGTGCAGTGTCCATGTTCAACAGCGACTTTATGGCGCTGTCTATGGCAGCCTCTACCAAAGAGGCCATTTTCATAATATCATCCCTCAGCTTTAGAAGTTCGTTATCTTTTAGCGGCATCTATATCTCCTATTCTTAATTATGTGTGGAGGACGCTCTTTATCACCATGCCTTTTTCCTTCTTTCTCTGGCTCGGATGATTATACCAACGAGATTCATCCCAAGCACCAGGACAATCAGCGTCAGCGCCGTTCCATATTGAATCGGTCTGGTCTTTTCTATGTGCGTCCCCGCCGTTGCCAGTACGTATATGTGATACGGAAGGGCCATCACAGGCTCAAACAGCGAACGTGGAAGCCCGGAAGTAAAGAATGCCGCAGCTGTAAACATTATCGGGGCTGTCTCACCGGAGACCTTAGCTGTGCCAATCATCGCCCCTGTCAAAATCCCTGGTAAAGACAGCGGCAGGACAACCTTTATTATAGTATGCAGTTTAGTTGCTCCGCACGCAAGCGAGGCCTCGCGAAAACTCTGTGGCACTGCCTTAATTGCCTCTTCAGATGTGGATATTATATATGGCAGCACCATTATGGCAAGCGTCAACGAACCCGCAATCAGGCTCATCCCACACTTAAACACTATGACAAACACCGCCAGACCAAACAGGCCATACACCACCGATGGCACCCCCGCAAGCGTGTATATGGACATGTTGACCATTTTCAGCACTGGGCCAGGCTTTGAGTATTCAGTCAGAAACACCGCCGTCATTATACCAATGGGAAGCACCACTACCATACATAAAAAAGTTAAAAGTGCGCTGCCTAAAATGGCCGGTAGTATACCGCCTGCTGTCATAGCATCAGTAGGGTTTTTTGTTATGAAATCCCAACTGAGTATGCCTGCGCCGTTATAAGCCACAAAACCCAGGACAAGAAATAATACGACAGCGCCGGTGTACCCCAATGCGCTTATTATGGAGAGAATCAGGTTACCCTTGATAGAGGCGCCTGCTTTGCGCGGGGGCAAGTAATGCCTCTTAATATCTCCCGATTTGTCTTTCACAGCTTCTCCCCTAACTTTACCTTCCTGAAGCGCTTCGATACATAATCAGATATGAGGCTCAGGATAAAATTAAACACAAACAACAATGCCCCGACACCGAACAGGGCGTGGTAGTGCAGACTTCTGTACGGGGCTTCGGCCATCTCTGCGGCTATGGCCGCAGGCATCGGTCTTACGGCGTCGAATATCCAGCCTGGGATTATTGCCGCCCCGCCTGCTGCCATAAGTACAATCATCGTCTCCCCTACTATTGTGGCAAAGCCCAATATGATGGCCACACTGATTCCCGAAAGGGATGATGGAAGTACGACATGCCTTATCGTATCCCACTTAGTAGCGCCGATAGAGTATGAGGCCTCTCTGAATGTCCTCGGCACTGAGGCGATTGAGTCCTCAGCTATGCTGGCAATCACAGGTATAGACTTGGCCGTCAGCATCATCGACGCCGTAAACATATTAAGTCCTGACGCTATGAACAGCTTATCATAACATAAATCTGCCACAACTGTGGAGAAAAACGGGATACCGGCGTCTCTGAGGAAGGCAGGGAGTTTCTCTGACAGCAGCGGAGAAAGCCATGTAGTCAGTATCGGGGCAATCACCACCATACCAAAAAAACCAAATACCACTGAGGGAAAGCTGGCCAGCATCTCTATGATGGGCTTCAGAAATTCCTTTATCCTGTGCGATGCAATCTCTGCAATATATATGGCCGTTGCAAGCCCCAATGGGATGGCAAACAGCGCCGTTAACATAGTCGTACTAATTGTGCCCATAATAAGCGGCAGCATCCCAAAGCTCTGAGGTTCAGCAGTGGGATACCACTTCGTGCCGCTGACTATGGTTAGAGTACCTATTTTATAGAAAATCATAAACGACTCTTTAAAGAGGAAAAAGGCTATCAGTAACAACACCACGACGGAAAACAGGCCCACCACCTTGAGAAGATTCTCAGTCAGATGTTCCTGTTTTCTCCAGTGCAATTTCAAATCAAGCCCTCCTCTAAAAAGATTGCCCTACTTAAGGCTTACGAATTTCACGGCATTGACGATGTCCTGCCCCTCTTTGGACATGACGAAATCTATGAATTTAGCAATATTGCCTGCTGGTTTACCCTTTGTGTACATATAAAGGCCCCTGGCGATAGGCCATGTGCCGTTTCTGACAGTTTCGGGGCTGTCTTTTACATCGTTGACTAATAGAGGTTTAACAGACTTGTCCATATATCCTATGCCTACGTAGCCTAGGGCGAATGGATTTTGTGCCACTGTCTGAACGGCCTGTCCGTTTGAGGCAACAAGAAGGGCGTCAGCTCGCACGAGGTCCTTTTTCATCACCTTCTCTTCCCATACTTCATACGTACCGGAGCTAGTGTCTCTCGATACAACGGTTATTGGTCTGGCAGGGCCGCCAATGTCTTTCCAGCTGTTAATCTTGCCGTTATAAATGTCCCTGAGTTGTTCCATAGTAATCTTGTCGATTTTCATCGAAGGATGCACCACTGGAACTATACCGTCGTATGCTACAATAAAGGGCGTCATTTCAATACCTTTTGACTTGGCGGCGGCGACTTCTTTTTCCTTTGCCTCGCGCGAGCTTGTAGCGACGTCTGTCGTGCCGTCCATAAGTGCCTTGATACCATTGCCTGAGCCGCTTCCTGTGACTGAAACCTTAATGTTGGGATTTTTCTTGTTAAATTCTTCGGCGGCTTTTTGCGCTATTGGTAACACCGTTGTTGAACCGTCTATCCTTAATGACTCCTCAGCTTGTGCATACACACTAAATAACATAATACACATCAGTAATAACGCTTGCAAACCCTTCATAGCTGTTTCCTCCTTGTGGAGCGGTCAAATTTATGTGTTTATAAACACATGAGTACATTATATAGGATGGATTGTTACAATTGTATTAAGGAGTTATTATATTTTGGTTAAATGATTGAGGGGGCGGCAAATCTTTTACGAAAGGCAATGGCCGTCTTTTAATTATAAGCTTCATTTTGCTATTATATAGGTGGATATGTTAGAGGACAGGTCATACGGGGTAGTTGCCGTTTACGAAGAGGGAGGTGCAATTTATTATCTGCTGCTTCAGCACAATGCCGGGCACTGGGCATTCCCAAAGGGCCACGCAGAAGGCAGCGAAACTCCATATGAGGCCGCCTGCCGTGAGTTCAGAGAGGAAACAGGCATACATGACGGGCATATCCTGAGAGATAAATCCTTTATTGAGAATTATTCATATACAATAAAAAATGACCGTGTCAATAAAACCGTGCAATATTTTCTCGGACGTGTAATACATAAATCCGTATCTATCCAGTACGAAGAGATAAAGGCATATAAATGGGCAGAGTTCACAGAGGCGGAGGCAACAATTACATTTGGCGAATGTAAGAGTCTGTTACAGGAAGTAAGGCAATATATTGAAACCGAAAACAGCACATAATGCCGTACCAGGTTACACTTTGGCAGGTAATGCCTCATTGAGAGGGATTTTGTTATAACAGCAGGGAGGAAAACATGGTGAAGTTTGAGGAGATTACAGCATTTGTGTCGTCGTTTATTGACAAATATTTCGGGCATAATACGATATGGCCGCGCATTGCCGAAGATGTGCGCAAGACAAGCCTAACCCTGATAAATACAGTACAATCGGTCTACGATACATCAATAAACACGATATTTGGTCAAGACAAAAAATCAGACACACAAAATCCTTTGACGCACCAATGCGCCCTGACTACTGAAACTAAGCCAGACACTAAACCAGAGACTAGGCCCGAAATTCAGCCTGAAATTAAAATTATACAGCCGGAGCCCCCTGCAGCATCAGATGAAACATCAGACGTGGACACAACAGAGATAAAGGCAGAAACACCTAAAGCTGAAATAGCTGAAATACCGGTGGCAGTAGAACCAGAAGCCCTTACAGCCCCGGCAGCTAGTATCATGCCCGATGTCAGCCAAACAGTTGCTGAAATACCAACGACACACAAACCCCGCACTAAAAAAAGAGACTCTGGTGAACCTAAACAGGCCAAAGCCCCAAAAACAAGAAAGCCTAAGACACCGAAGACCTAGCCTTCTGCTTCTTTGATGGAAATATCCTTAACAAAGTCGGCGCAGCGCATATCCCTGCCGCTTATGAGGAACTTTTTATTGCAATCCCCTCTCCACGCGCACACAGCGCATATAGTTCCAGTTTCAGCCATTTGCATGTATCCCATAAGTCATATATATTGTGCCTTGCATGTGTTTAACCCTCGCAAACTAAAGTTCTGAGTTTTTGTAACTGGTATTATAATCTCTCATAAAGAATCGACTTGATTTCGTCTTTGCTGAGTTTTACAGGGCTTTCTTTATTTGACGCTCCAGCGGCAAGTTTGTCCAGATGGTCTTGTGTTATACCATAGCTGCCAAGACGCTGCATTTTTAGTTTTTCTGTCCAGCCGTTCAATGTTTCTATTAAGGCATCTAAGGCATCAGGGGCTGTGTTCGTATATTTTTCGCCGGTTATCAGAGAGCCGATGTCTGCATATTTTTGGATTGCTGCTGAGTCAGTTGCCCTCATAGCTTTGATATTAGCAGTGGTTGCCGCCCCTACCAGTGTCCCGCAGACGACCCCGTGGGGTATGTTAAAACAAGCGCCTACTGATGACGCTAGTCCATGTACAACTCCAAGTCCAGCGTTAGCAAGCGTTATCCCTGATATTGCAGAGGCATATGCCATTGCGCTTCTGGCACGAATATCCCCCGCGCCTGCCGTGCAGGAATACTCCAGATTTTCTATTGCAAGCCTGATTGCCCCAATGGCAAGTGAATCTGTCACAGGAGAGGCCTTCACTGATACATATGACTCCATGAGCTGTGTAAAGGCGTCCATTGCGCAGGCTGCCGACACATCCGGTGGACATGACAGCGTAAGTGCAGGGTCTATCAGTGCTATATCGGGAACGAAGTTGTCGTGGCGCAGGGATTTCTTAAACCCCTCCGGCCCGACGCGGCTTAAGACAGCGTTTTTTGTTGCCTCGCTCCCTGTACCCGACGTTGTTGGTACGGCGGCGAAGGGGATTTTAATACCGCTGTGTGCCTCCGGCCTTCCGACGCCTTCAAGGTAATTAAGTACGCTTTCACCGAGGGGGAGCATGGCAGAGATTGCCTTTGCGCCGTCTATCACACTGCCTCCGCCTATGCCTGCAACGGCATCAATGCCATAGTTTTTGAACTCAGCAACGGCGGCATCTACCATCTCAGGCGACGGCTCAGTGTGTATTTGAAAGATATAGAATCTGATACCATCTTTTTTTAGTGAACTCAGCAGATTGTCAAGCCTGCCAGATTTCTTTAGCGACTCCCCGCCGGTTACAATTAACACTGTTTTCCCAAGCCGTGAGATAACTTTGTGCAGGGTATCAAACACACCCGCGCCAAAATATATCGCAGGGGGTTTGGCAAAGTTAAAGGTCTGCGGGATTACCACTTCAATCGCTGTGCCGGACATATTACATTGCACGGCGTACCTTTACGGGGTTTAGCCATCATTGGCTCTACGGTTTCTTTCCATTTTTTGTAGTGAGTGGTCTCCTTGTGAGCCTTTGAGGAGTCTTCGGATTCATATGCCTCGTAGAGGAAAAATTGTGCCGGGTCTGCTGCGCTCTGCAGTACGTCAAATCTCATATTGCCTGGTTCTTTAACAGAATTTTCATGGTTTTCACTTATGGCTGCGATAAATGCAGCAATATATTCGGGCTTAACGTACACCTCAACCACAGTAACCAACATAAACGTATCCCTCCTTGCGTAATCAGGCAATGCGAATAGCTTGTCACAGTCTTTTGGCAAGCGTACCTGCTTTACGATATTTATTATATCAGCGTGACGGCAGATATTTCAATTGGCGCGGCAGGGCAAACGCATTAAGCATTTCAGGGATGACCAGAATGCGTCAGAGAAAAGATCACAGTAAAATACAACAATTGTAATAATTATATTCGTGCTGCAAAAATAATTGTTGATAAATAATTACTTTTGTGTTATCATGAAAAATGAACTGCTATATTCATAGCGGAATTCCTGTTGTAAACCCAAACTACTTTTAATGAGGAGGATGTTACATGAAAGGTGTTTGTTATCTGAAAGACCCAAAGACGGGGAAGTTCGTGGGAAGCAAGCCGGGGTGTTCGCATGGCGGCGGTGAGGTGTCAGAGGAGTTATTGCAGCGGGTGGAAAGGGAAAAAGGTGCAATAAAGCAGAGAGTTGGCGTTGCGGCAGCCTTAGGGAATTTGAAGCCGAAAGCCAGTGAGTTAAAGGACAAGGCAGAGCGGTTAGCCCGTGAAGTAAATAATGGTGAGCTGAGTTTTCAGGAGGGGCTTTATCAACTGTCCAAAGGAAACGCACCGTTTAATCGTTACGCAAAGGCGGTCGATCTTTTAGACAGAGACCCCAAGTATTGGAGAGACATTTTCTTAAAAGGCGGCTCAGACGAAGTGGATACGCTGCTGACCAGTTTTGTCGGTGTACCAGTAACAGGCGTTGCCGACTATGTAATGCAACTTGCTGACGCTGCATCGAGTATGCAAACGGTGAGTGATGCGGAACCTATCAGAATGGCACTCGCTGACGCTAAATCGGGTGTGCAACAGGTGAGAGATGAGAAGCTTCAGATACCATCTGGGATAAGTAAAGAAGAGTTGGATGCCACTCACGAGAAGTGGATGAGGATAATCGAGGAAAGGCACCATCCCAAAGATTCTAAAAGCATTGTTAAAAGGGGTGTTTATGACAAGAACAAGCATACATATTGCCACGGCAATGTGTGTGAGACACAGGCTTCTCTTTATGGTGATTACTTTGACGGAAGACAAACATCAAGTGGACCTATACATGATAAGCATGGATATACCGCGGCAATGCAGCCAACTTATGTAGGCAAGCTTGATCGAAAAAAACCTATATACGCCGAGGTTACTAACAAAGCAAACGGTAAGACAGTCATAGTCAAAGTCGATGACACAGGCCCATTTCCTGTCAGGGATAAAGATGGCGGTACACCACATAAGGATCCAACCAGAGCCATCGATCTTTCAGATGCAGCATATGTCAAAATTACGGACAATATGGAAAAGGGCGTCTTGGATGTTTCGGTTAAGTTTCTATCTGAAGCAGAGGGAAAGCAACGATATGACGAACAAAACAAGGAGGTAGCAAAGCAAAGACCAGAGATCGAGCAAAAAGTGCATGACGCACTGTGTAAACATGATCCAAAGTTCAAAAGCGAAGCAAAAAATAAATGCCCATAAGCTGTCTCTGTCAGTAGTTCACTTGATATCCAAGAATGAGAGAAGTCTTCCCATGCTTCTCTCATTTTTTTATTTTAAGAAAATAATTCTTGACAACTGCATGTACATGTGTTTAACATATGGAGAATGCTGTTTTTAATTCAATGATGGAGTAAAAGTCATGTTGCTGTATCTGAGGTTAGTTCTTTTATTAGTTGCCTCGTCGGTGGTATTCTCACCGATAACTGGATTTGCGGCAGAATACAAGAATAAGTTTTATATTGTTTCTTTGAAAGGCTACTACACACAGAAAAAATATAAGGTTAGGGCATTTTTCTTAGAATCAGGCAGTAATGTTGATATCTATAGCGTACCAAAAATGCCAAGAGGTTGGCATTATGGCTTCAATCATGGGCGCTCAACCGGATTATTTGCCGCGGCTTATACTGACAAAGAAGCAGTTGATATTGAATCTTTTAAGAATTTTCTCACCTTTATTATAGTAGAACCAAAACAAGAACTGTCTCTTATAGTGAAACTGATTTGTCACAAACCAGATGGAACATCTGAAATACTATTTCTTGATACCGAAGACTTTATTATAAAGGAAATTCACTCTGGCCTTAAGAGGTATTAAATAACATAGAATTAACTTGACCAGCAAGATGATTAACACAGAGAGAACAACTGATATTAAACTGTATGACACTGAATATTAGAAATAGAATAGCTGGTTTGCTGATAGTATTGGCTGTGATGCTGTTTGTCGTTACCGATGTTGCTATTGCAGCTAAATGTGAAGATAGTTATTATTATGCCTCGTATAATTATAATGAAAAGCATTATAAAACAGTAAAGTTTTTGGCATTTGATATGTATGTTTTCGATGCTCAGATATATGATATTCCCAAAATGCCATCTTCATGGGTGTATGTTATTGATAATAATTCATATTATGATAGGGGTATTACTCATATAACCGCTGCAGCAAAGTCAGATAAACATACCATTGGATTTAAAGATCTTCAAAATTTTGTTATTCTTAGACAACCCAAAGATATATCTGAAGAGGAAATAACTATTATATTTAATTTCATATATGTGAAGAAAGAAGGTGGTATCGGCACAAACTCTGCTATGTTAGACCGGTTAGATAATCATCAACTTACAGTAGAAAAGATAGACAAATGCTTACCCAAAAAGCTGCGAAGACATTAATCATACTGGTAACAGTATTGTTCACCTTCTCTTTTGCCGAAGGGGATGACGACCTGTACTGCGTATCGTTGAAGCAATTTTCCAAAGGCAATAAAATATTTCGCCGAATACGCGGCTTAGGTTTTCACGTAACTAATGCCGAAATATACAGCATACTTCATACACCACCCGGATTGGAATTCACTGTGGATAATAACAAAAACTATAGCGGAAGTTACAGCGGTGCTTGTCAGGGTGGTCCCGGAGGTTTCTATTTAGAATTTTTCTATGACGATTTCGTGGTATTAAAAAAACGTCCAGGCGCTACATTAGACCAAGTCAGGATAAAGTTTAATTTCACAATCGAACAGGACTCAATCAACGATAAAGGTATTGAAATAGATGACGGTGAGGTAACGTACCATTTTACAAACAAAGATTTAAACATACACAGGTGTAAAGGCAGATCGTACTAAGGCACTGAGGCTGTTCAACAAACTTGAGAAAGTAGAAGGTGATTTATATCCCCCGTTAAAAGAAAGCAGCCAAATGAGTTTTATGCCGATTTAGTTATTTTTCAATTCTTCATATATCTCTAAAAATTGTGATGCCGTATTTTTAAACGCATTGATGACTTGCGGGTCGAAGTGATGGGGCATCACGCGGCCGTCTCCTTCTGTCAGGATTTTATATGTGGTCTCTGCGTCGAAGGCGGGTTTATACACGCGCGGGTTTATTAGGGCGTCATATATGTCGGCAAGGGAGACGATTCTCCCCTCCAGCGGTATCTGCTCCCCTTTCAATCCATTGGGATAGCCGCTTCCATCCCATTTCTCATGGTGCGTCAGGGCTATGCTTGCCGCCATTGACAGCCTGTAGTGGCTGCCTATTATCTTTGCGCCGTATGCGGAATGTCTCTTCATCTCCTGCCACTCTGCCGAAGTCAGCTGACCTGGTTTTTTCAGGATTGCCGTAGGTGTGTGAATCTTTCCAACGTCGTGAAGCGTTGCCTGCAGCCTGATTGTCTGGATAAATCTCGTATCCATGCCAAGGTACTCTGCAATCGTTGCAGAGTAACGCCCAACTCGTAATATATGATTTCCCGTGTCCTCATCATTGCTCTCTGCCGCACGCGCTAGGCTGTATACCATGTACTCAAAGGCATCCTCTGTCTCATGTACCTGTGAGGAGAGGTTCTTCAGAAACAGGCTCTGCACTACAAAATTATTCAGCACCGAGGCATCATATGAAGACACTGTGTAGCCATAGTTCAAGGCAAATATACACAACGAACCGCTTACATAGGAGACAACATTGTCTATCTGAATATGTGTCTTGCGTATTTCACTTAAGAATGCGGCAAGTTCCGGGCTGTCCCCAGCGTTTAGTACCGAGGTGGCAGAGCTGCCCCGCTCCGGCATCTTCAGGAGGTTTTCATATCCGCCCTCCAGTAACTGTGTCTCTATTGTATTGGCGACATACTTGTATATGTTCCACCGCCATGTGTTGTCCTTGTCGTTACTGATTCCTACGATGAATGCCTCTGGTCTTGCATCATCTTTTGTCTTTTTTCTTAATGTCTGTTTTATTATTTCGTCTATTGATGAATGGAAATCGAAACTCACGGGGTCAAACCTATGCATCAGCTCCTCGCCATAGGTAGTCAGCGTGACCATGTCATTGTAGGCAAAGCTCAACCGGTCGTTAAGTTCCTTCATCTGAATAAGCATTCTGACGCGGGCCAGCACCTCTGCAAAATTAAACGGTTTGCTTAGGAACTCCTCTGCCCCCGCCTCTATTCCCTTTATGCGCTCCTTCTTGTCCGTAAGCGCAGTCATCATTATCACCGGTATATGCCTTAGTTTTTCATCCTTTTTGATGTACCTGCATACCTCAAAACCATCCATTCCTGGCATCATTACATCCAAAAGCACAATGTCTACGCGGGTGGTGCGTATCACATCCAGTGCGTCTTGTCCATTTGATGCCATGAGCATTTCGTATCCCTGCGGCTTCAAAAAGGCATCAAGAAGCTGGAGGTTTACTGGTTCGTCATCCACACAGAGGATTTTCTTGTTTGTCATGACTGAGATATGTACTCCTTTACGATTTCCGGTAACTGTCTCGTATCTATTGGCTTAGATATGTAGCCGTCAAATCCGGCCTCAAGTATACTCTCCCTGTCTCCTTTCATCGCATACGCGGTTACGGCAATCGTTTTGATTGCCTGTGTTGCGGGGTCGTGCTTCAGGATTTTCACAGCCGTAAGCCCGTCCATCACTGGCATCTGTATGTCCATAAATATAAGTGCTGGCAATGTCTCTTTGGCTGCCCGCACAGCTTCCTCTCCGTTTAGCGCCTCTATAACATCATAGCCGTAATAGCTCAGAACTGACCTCATCAGCAGCCTGTTGTTTTCGTTTTCCTCGACTATCAGTATCTTCTTAGCCGTCATATCTCACTGCAGCAGGCACTGTGAAATAAAACCTGCTCCCTTTGCCATACACGCTTGTTACGCCGATTGTACCGCCATGCAGTTCAATCAACTTTTTCGAGAGCGCCAGGCCAAGCCCTGCCCCCTCGTATCTCTTTGTATATGACGAATCCAGTTGTGTGAACTCTGTAAACAGCCTCTCTATGTCTCCCTCCTTGATCCCGATGCCTGTGTCTTCAACGGCAGTTTCTATGTATGCCCCGCTCTGGTCAATAGTCCCGCTCTGCTCAATAGCCCGCACGGTTATGCTCACCGTGCCGCCCTCGTGTGTAAATTTTATAGCATTGCTGAGTAAATTGTACAGTACTTGTTTTATCCTAAGCTCATCACCGTACATTGGCGCATCGGTTTGTGTTTCTGTCGATAGCTTTATGCGTTTAGCCATAGCCCGTTCTTTGAACATGGCAACTGATGTGTTTAGCAGATGCAGTGCGTTGAAGTTAGACCTTTCAAGCTCTATTTTACCAGCCTCTATTCTTGACAGGTCCAGCACCTCATTTATAAGGGCAAGCAGGTGGTTTCCGCTGTTTAGCACATTGGTTAAATAAAGCTCCTGCTGGGCATTGAGGTCTCCATAGAGTTTATCTATCAGTACCTGCGTAAAACCTATGACTGAGTTCAGCGGGGTACGCAGCTCATGGCTCATGTTGGCCAGAAAACCGGACTTGGTCTTGCTTGCCGTCTCGGCCAGGAGCTTGGCCTCTTCAAGTTCCTTTGTCCGGTCTTTGACTTTTTGCTCAAGTTTATCGGCGTATTCCTTCAGCCTGTCTTCCATGTGTTTGCGCTCTGTTATGTCGTATGAAAATATTCTTATCGTCTTTCTGTCTTTCAGTAAATGAACATATTGAATAAACGTCTTCTCTTTTATGTCAAGCTCACAAAACGTGCAGTCTTTATTTTCTGACTGGAGGCTCTCTATGATTTCGTTTAGCCGGGGCGGGATGAGCTGCGATTTATCTAAATTATCTGAGTTAATCAGTTCCTGTGCCGCAGGATTAATATATGTTATCAGGGGCTGCCCGCCGTGAATCTGCAGACCTGCTATAGGGGATGGGTTTTTTTCAGGGAACGAGGCAAGTATCTCCATTTCGTGAAATGAGCTGTCAAGGGCGTCTGTCATTACGTTGAAATATTTGGCGAGTCTGCCTACTTCGTCATTGCTTCTAATGTTTATCCTTGTGTGAAAGTCCCCGTCTGCGACATTTCTTATCGCATTGATTATCCTCACGAGCGGTCGTGTGACAATAGCCCTTGCTACTAAGATGGCAACTATGACCATGAAGAAAAAAAATACCGTCATATAGAGTTTGAGGCGGTATAGTGCAGCAAGTTTTTGCTTATAATCCGCCTGTACGTATACGGTAAATGCCTCCAGTGCCCCGTCGAGTTCTTTGACCGCCTTTGCGTCCGGTTCTGATGATTTCGGTGAGATTAGGGCATTCCATCTGTTGAACAACTCCTCTGACATCTGTCGTGCCCTTGTGTCTCTCAGCTGGTGTAAACCGGCAGTGGTGTTAATATTCCCTGAGACCGCAGCGTATATATTTGAATCTTTGGCGGCGCTCTCATGAAGCCTCCATCTCAATTCTCCTGCCTTCTGCAGCCATAATGAAATATTGTTTATTTCGAGAGTACTTCTAAAATCATATAAAAAACTCACGCCAAGCATTATCAGGCAAAACAGCCCAAACACCATCAGCTTGGTATTGAGCGATACAAACTTCACTTTGTTAAACATGTTTATCTCGCTGATACACGTAGTGGGGTTATGTCTTCAAAGTCCCATCGGTCATTACGTATGTTATATCTGTTTTCTTAGCAAATGCCTCATTGTGTGTTACGATAACAAACGTCGTACCCTTCCTGTGGTTAATGTCAAGCAGCAGGTCAATCAGCATCTCGCCGGTCTTTGTATCCAGATTGCCCGTAGGCTCATCGGCAAGCACTACCAGGGGGTCAAGGATGAGGGCGCGGGCTACTGCCACACGTTGCTGCTCTCCTCCTGAGAGTTCCCCTGGTCTGTGTAACAGCCTGTCTTTGAGGCCAAGCTCACCTAGTATTGTCCTGCCGCGCTCCCGCAGTTCATCTGTGTTTAGCCCGGCAATAAGGCCCGGCATTATTGTGTTTTCTAAGGCGGTAAACTCCGGCAGCAGGTTGTGAAACTGAAATACAAAGCCGATGGTCTTGTTCCTGAAGGCGGCAAGGGCCTTGTCGTCAAGCTCAAAGACATTCTTGCCGGTATAGGACACTTCGCCCTCTGTTGGTCTGTCCAGCGTACCCGTGACATGAAGGAGCGTGCTCTTGCCCGCACCGGAGGCGCCCATTATTGAGATTATCTTTCCCTTTTCAATAGTCATGTCCACACCGTTTAGTACCGCTAGGGGCCCTGCCTCGGTTGGGAACGACTTTCTGAGATTAGTGATTGCTATCATCTGTGGAGTTGTCCTGTATAATTTCAGCGGCCTTGTTTATCTTCTTAACCGCTTCCTTTGTCTTTTTGTATGTCCCCGTGAGGGCGTGCATACGGCTGCCTATATCATCGGCCTTATCGGCCATCTTGCTCATAAATATCTTCGCATCGGAGGCGGCATACTCAAGCTCATCTCCAAACCACCTGAACGAATCCCCGCCATAACGATATGCCACAAACAAAAATAATGCCGTCGCTAAGAATGTTATCATTATAATCCGCCCGATTAACTTAAACAACTTATTCGTACCTCAACGGTTCTATGGGATTAAGTCTTGCCGCCTGATATGCAGGATATATGGTCGATAAGAAACTTATCGTCAGCGCTGAGGCGGCAACAAGCGCAAAGTCCATGAGTTTCACCTTCACAGGCAGATGGCTTAAGTAGTACACATCGGCGGGGAGCTTGATTATCTCGTAAGAATCTAGCAAAAAGCAGGTTATCGAGCCGCCGACAAGTCCAATTGTCGTCCCTGCAAGCCCGATAAACAGTCCCTGAATCATAAATATCCACATTATGCCGGTGTTTGTCGCCCCCATGGTCTTAAGTATGGCTATCTCGCGCTGTTTTTCCATTACGTTCATAATAAGTGTGGATATGATATTAAACGCCGCAACCAGTATAATCAGGGTCAGAATGACAAACATGGCGAATTTCTCCAGCTTTAGCGCTGAGAACAGATTCCTGTTCATCTGCATCCAGTCGCGGGCGTTGTATGGGTATCCCAGTGATTTACTAATATACGTGCGCACGGCCTCGGCCTTGTATATGTCATCGATTTTGACCTCAATGCCGCTTGCGGCATCGCCGATGTCAAAAAACTTCTGCGCCGACTGTATTGAGACCATCGCAAGATTTGAGTCATACTCGAACATCCCGACCTCAAAGACCGCCACCACCCTGAACTTCCTCGCCTTTGGCAGCATACCCAAAGGCCCGATGTCGCCCATCGGTGAGATGATATTTATCTCGTCATCCACAGAGACCTCTAAATTGGAGGCAAGTTCCTTGCCAACCACTATGCCGTTTTCAATATCGTTGAGGGCGTTTACAGAGCCGTGTTTTACGTACTTGCCGATGTCAGTTGTGGTCTGCTCAAGGGCGGGCAGCACGCCGCGAAGGTAAATCCCCTGTGCCCTTTTCTGCCGCGCTGCCATTGTCTGCCCTAGTACGAATGGGGAAACGGCCTTAACATGCGGCATTGCCTTTATCTGGTCTGCAAGTTCTCTGTAATTTTTTATCTTTCCCTCATAGCTCAACACTATGATATGTGTGTTGACGCCAAGTATTTTCCTTTGAAGGTCTTCGTGAAAACCGCTCATCACTGACAGCACGATGATAAGGGCCATTACACCAAGCGCCACACCGCCAATGGATATGACGGTGTTAAAGGAAATGCCCCTGTTTTTTTTCCTTGATTTGGAATATCGCAGGGCTATGAAAAACGGGTAGCTTAATTTCACTGCTCTGGTTTCAACTGGGGAAACAGTATAACATCCCTGATTGAGTGCGAGTCTGTAAGGAGCATAACCAGGCGGTCAATGCCGATGCCCTCACCCGCGGCTGGGGGCATCCCGTACTCAAGCGCCCGGAGGAAGTCCTCGTCCATAGCGTGCGCCTCTTCGTCGCCCATCTTTTTTGCCTCGGACTGCGCCTGAAACCTGCCCCTTTGGTCAATTGGGTCGTTGAGTTCTGAAAACGCATTTGCCAGTTCTCTGCCTACGACGAATAGTTCAAATCTATCTACAAGCGCAGGGTTGTCCTTTTTACGCTTTGCCAGCGGTGAGATTTCAACAGGGTAGTCGGTGATAAATGTGGGCTGAACAAGGGTCGGCTCGACTAGTTCTGAGAATATCTCATCAAATATTAGTTTCCCTTCGGGCAGGTCCTTTGGTATATTGACGCCGTGGCGCCGTGCCCACTCAACAGATTTCTCTGGGTCGCGCGCTGTACTCTCCGGCAAGCCCTTTTCTTCGAGTGCCCCGAAAAACGTAAGCCTCTTCCAGGGCGGCGTAAGGTCTATGTCAAGTTCGCCGTATTTGAATTTCAAGCTGCCCACAGAGCGAAGTGCCGCATCACATATCAGCTCCTCTGTAAAATCCATCAGAAATTTGTAATCCTTGTAGGCAATATAAAACTCTATCATCGTAAACTCTGGGTTGTGTTTTGTGGATATGCCCTCGTTTCTGAAGTTCTTGTTTATCTCGAATATTTTGTCATACCCGCCGACAAGCAGGCGCTTCAGATAAAGCTCCGGTGCGATACGCAGGTATAAATCTATGTCAAGTGCATTGTGAAACGTCTTAAACGGTTTTGCCGCTGCCCCGCCTGCAATCGGGTGCATCATCGGGGTCTCTACCTCGATGAAGCCCTTAGTCTCAAGGAAATCCCTGATAGCCTTAATTATCCTGCTCCTCATGGCAAAGGTTTTCTTTACAGCAGGATTTACTATTAGATCGACATAGCGCTGTCTGTACCGGGTCTCGACATCAGTCAGTCCGTGCCATTTCTCAGGAAGCGGGCGCAGCGACTTCGACACTATCTTAAATTCGTGTACCTCTACGGTCAGCTCCCCTGTTTTGGTCTTAAATAATCTCCCTGAGACACCGACTATATCGCCTACGTCAAGTTTTTTTATGATGGGATATTTATCCTGCAGGATGTCTCTTGCGAAACACAACTGAATCCTCTCGTCCGAGGCGTCGGCAATATGAATGAAGGCCAGTTTTCCAAAATTTCTCATCGCAAGGATTCGTCCGGCAACAGAGCATCTCAGGTTGGCAGCCTCAAGTGTGTCGTGGTCTGATTCGCCGTGTTTATTAATGAGTTCAGCGGCGTAGTGAGCTGCGCTGAAGCCCTCGTCATATGGGTCAGTGCCGATTGAGCGCAGTTCGCCAAGTTTCTTTTTTCTCTGTTCTATAAGTTCGTTTATCTCTTCCATAGCACCCGTGTTACATGTAAATTCTGCCTTCGCATGTAGAATCCTCCTTCGGCTGTAAAAAAAGGATTATATCATTTTCACCGTTCCTTGACAAGTTATTATTATAAAAATTATAATTCGGATAGCGTTTGATTAAGCGCTGAGAGATTATGGAAGCTCAATAGCTATGCAGATACGTGTAAAGGATATACCGGCAGAAGGGCAGGACTCGGCGGTAGATATACCTCTGACGAAGGGGCGCACATCGATGGAGGGCCGTTTACGGGGGACTGTTAACCTGGTTGTTATGGCTGAGGAGGTTGTGGCGACAGTTCGTGCTACAGTGGAAGCTGCATCGACATGCAGCCGCTGTCTTGAGGAGTTCGGTAACGGCTTTGAAATTGATACAACGTTGGTCTGTGTCCCGATGACTGAGCTTGAAGCAGAGGTGGAAGGAAAGCAGTTATCCGGTGATGAGCTGGACTTATATTTTTATGAAGACGGGCTGCTTGACATAACACGAATGATGGAAGAGCAGGTGATTTTAAATATCCCGATGCAGACGATGTGTTCGTCCGGGTGCAGGGGGTTGTGCCCGTCGTGCGGGACGAATCTGAACATCGGGCCTTGTACGTGCGTAAAACAGCCTGTGGATGAGAGGTTTCATGTATTAAGAGACTTTCGAGTTAATAAATCAAAAGGAGCATAAATGGCAAATCCAACATCAAGACATTCGAAATCAAGAAGAGACAAGAGAAAGGCAAACTGGAAAGGCGCACTGCCCCCGGTAGTGAAATGCCCCGACTGCGGCGAATTTAAGGCGCCACACCGCGTATGTTTAGGCTGCGGCAAGTACGACGGTAAAGAGGTCCTGGCAGTAGTAGAGAAAGAGTAGGTAAAGTGCAATGAAGATAGCGCTGGATGCAATGGGGGGCGACAACGCCCCAGGCGTGACTGTAGAGGGGGCGCTCCTTGCAGTTGCGGAGTATGACGACATTAGTGTAGAGCTGATTGGTGATTCAGATGTACTTTTAAAACGCCTAAAGGCAGTAAAAAGATATGACGAAAAGAGGATAACAGTCAAACATGCCTCAGAAGTGGTTGACATGGACGAGGCAACATCTCAGGCCCTCAGGAAGAAGAAGGACTCGTCGATAAGGGTAGCGGTAGATATGGTAAAAAAAGGCGAGGCTGCGGCAGTAGTGTCCGCCGGACACTCAGGCGTTGCAATGGCCACAGCGCTGACAGTTCTCAAAAAGGCCCCCGGTGTTGACCGCCCGGCAATCGCCGTACTGATGCCGACAGTAAAGGGACGTTTTTTGTTGATTGACGCAGGGGCAAACGTTGACTGCAAACCCGACAACCTGCTCCAGTTTGCCCTGATGGGAAGCGCTTACTTTAAGGCAGTTTACGGCATCGAAGAACCAAAGGTAAGCCTTATGAGCATTGGAGAGGAAGACACTAAGGGAAATGAGCTGACCAAAGAAGTCTTTAAGCTCCTGAAGACGGCGAATATAAATTTCACAGGCAACATAGAGGGCAAGGATGTCTTTACCGGTCTGGCGGACGTGGTAGTGTGCGACGGGTTCATAGGGAATACCATACTGAAGGTGTCCGAAGGGCTGGCAGAGGCAATAATGAAGATGCTTAAGGCAGAGATTACCGGGCGCTTTGCCAGTAAACTTGGCTATCTGATGATGAAGCCAGCAATCAAAGGCTTCAAAAGGAGAACAGACTACGACGAAAGCGGCGGTGCGCCGCTTCTAGGCATAAACGGAACATGTATAATCTGCCATGGACGCTCCACCTCAAAGGCGATAAAAAACGCCCTTAAAGTGGCAAACCAACTGGCAACAGTTAATATAAACAAGATAATCTCCGATGAGATTGCCATGTCACATAAACATATGAGGGAACAACTTGCTGAAGGCTAAAATTATATCAACAGGCTCGTATGTACCGTCAAGAAGGCTGACCAACGGTGAGTTGGAGCAAATGGTTGATACGTCTGACAAATGGATTATGGAAAGGACGGGAATACGGGAAAGGAGGATAGCAGCCGAGGGAGAAAACACATCGGATTTGGCGTATGAGGCCGCTGTGCTTGCCCTTTCGCGCGCTGGGATTTCAGCCTCTTCAATTGATATAATAATCGTGGCTACGATAACGGGGGATATGCCGATACCTGCTACTGCATGTTTTTTGCAGAACCGGCTCAATGCTGCTCAGGCGGCGGCTTTTGACATAAACGCGGCCTGTTCGGGGTTTTTATTTGGCCTTTCCACCGCGAATGCCTATATAAAGAGCGGGATGTACAAGAGGATACTGTTAGTGGGTGCTGAGGCCCTGTCAAGATTTACGGACTGGGAAGACCGGAACACCTGTGTCCTTTTTGGCGATGGCGCGGGCGCTGTAATCCTAGAGGCAGCAGACGGTCCATCTGGCATCTTGTCTGTAGACATACATTCAGATGGTTCATACTGGGAGCTGTTGAATCTCCCCGGCGGAGGCTCTAAGTATCCCCCATCAGAGGAGGCAGCGGCAAACCGCCTGCACTATATAAAAATGAAAGGCAATGAGACGTTTAAAGTAGCAGTAAGGACGCTTGAGAAATTAGTCATTGACGCACTGGAAAAAAATGGCCTTAAGTCTTCCGACATAGCCCTCCTCGTGCCGCATCAGGCAAACTTGAGGATAATCTCTGCCACTGCCACAAGACTTGGCATCAGCATGGACAAGGTGATGGTAAACCTCGACAGATGCGGCAACACCTCAGCCGCCTCCATACCAATTGCGCTGGATGAGGCTGCAGCTTCTGGCAGGATAAAAGAAAATGACACAATAATTCTGGAGGCATTCGGCGGTGGACTTACGTGGGCATCGGCGGTAATCAGGTGGTAAAATGCTAAAATAATGAACACGCACATATTTATTACTAATATTTTCTAAAGTTTTACTTTGAGAATTACGATATATATGTTAATATATGTGGAGCGTTTATTGGTAAACGTAATATAAAGCGCAGGCAGGGAGGCATGGGGTGAAAAGAGCAGCTTCAATAATTGTGATGGCAGTGTTTTTATTATCTTCGGTTTCGACGGCATTTGCCGGATATGTGAGCGGTTACTACACAAAGAAAGGCACATATGTAAAGGGGCATTACCGCTCTGGTAAGTATAGCTCGAAGAAAAGCAAGTCACCCGGCTATAAATCGAACAGGGGGTCAAGTCTGAGGTAAAAATGCTTTTTTTTAAATTGCTAATTCCCAAAAATATATGCCTAAAATATACGGAGGTTAAATGTTAAGCAACATAAAGATTGGCGCAAGACTGTATATCCTATCAGGATTTAGTTGTATATTGCTTATAGTGCTAGGTCTGTTCGGACTAAATGGCACATTAAGCACACACGCCTTGCTCAAATACGGTTACGAGCATGGCACTCTTGCGATGGGGGAAATAAGTGTTATTTACAAGACTTTTGAGCTCAACAGGGCAAATCTTCTACAGATGCTGCTGGTTCCAACCAAAGAGGAAATGGACAAGAGGATCCCCATGATAGAAAGTGGGAAAGCAACGATAGATGAGCAGTGGAGGGCATATACATCTACTAAGTTGACCGACGAGGAGAAAAGGCTTGTCGATAAGCTGCAGCAAGACAGGTCTGCCTATCTGAACGAAGGGTTAATGCCGGTTATAAACGCAGTAAAAAGCGGCAATTATGACGGTGCAAGGGCAGTCTATGACAGTAAATTCGGACAGCTTTCAGCGGTGGTGGAAAAGGACCTTGATGACTTAATCCACCTTCAGTTGACTGACGCAAAAAACGAATATGAGAAATCAGAGAAGAATGTCTCGTCTACAAAGGTGCTGTTGTTATCGCTTATCGTTATCGGCGTGGTAATTTTGTTAGCGGCGGCTATAACGATAATCAAGAGCATAACCGGACCGTTAAGTGAAGGTGTTGGGGCAATGCAGAAGATTGCCTCTGGCGATCTTACTGTGGATATAAAGCCGGGCAACGCAGATGAGGCCGGGCAACTGCTCAATGCTATGGCAGAGATGGCCGCAAATTTGAATGAAATGATAGAGAAGATAAAGCAGTCTGCCGATATGGTAGCAGCGTCAAGCGACGGGTTGAAAAACAGCTCTGAGCAGATGTCTCTTGGGGTGAATGAGCAGTCAAGCAAGTCCTCGCAAATTGCTACCAGCGCAACTGAGATGTCACAGACGGTTGTCGATATAGCAAGAAATGCCTCAAGCATAGCAACATCGGCTATTGAGACAGCAAAAGAGGCAAAAGAGGGCGAGTCGATAGTAAATAAATCCATCAACGAGGTCAAAGGCATAGCACAAACAGTAGGCGAATCAGCAGGCCTGATATCATCATTAGGTGAGCGCTCAAAGCAAATCGGAGACATCGTAAAGGTAATCAAGGACATAGCCGACCAGACAAACCTGCTGGCATTAAACGCGGCAATAGAGGCGGCAAGGGCAGGAGAGCAGGGACGCGGCTTTGCGGTTGTTGCCGACGAGGTAAGAAAGCTGGCCGAGAGAACAGCCAAGGCGACATCAGAAATCAGCACAATGATTATTTCAATTCAGGATGAGACAGAAATGGCAGTCTCTTCAATGGACGGCGCAACAAGAATGGTCGAGGCCGGAGTAGAAAACGTTAGCAGCGCCGGTGAATCGCTCCATAAAATAGTAGCAAGCATATCATCGCTTCAGGTGATGGTAGAGCAGATTGCCTCAGCAACAGAGGAGATGTCCACAGTGTCAGAGACGATTACTACCGATATAGAATCCATTGCAAACGTCTCACAGGAGACCTCGTCAAGTTCAGAGCACATTGCACGTTCGGCGTCAGAGCTTTCAGACCTTTCATCGGGGTTACAGCAAATAGTCGGGCAGTTCAAAGTCACCGGAGCAATAGGCTACTCAGGAAGCGGTAAAAAGCCGCTTAGACTGTCGTAAATTAAGCCAAGAATATTGGGGGTGTGGCGCGCGCGAGTGCGTCACACCCCTGTTGGGATAAGTGATATGATAAGAACTCTGACCGCACAAGAACTAAAAGTCGGGATGTATGTGAGAATTCCAGAGAGCTGGCTCAGGCACCCTTTTTTAAAAAATGAGTTCATACTAACAAGCTCAAGCCAAATTGACAAGATAATCGCTCACGGCATCGATAACATTATCATGGACACTGACAAGTCTGTATTATCAATAGAAAGCGTCGAATCCATGAGCCACTCCGATAAAGACATAAACCCTCCTGCGAACTGGAATCCTGAGAAATACCTGACAGATGACCTCAAAGAGGCGATAGAAGATACAAAGATGTCTAAAGAGGAAAGGGCACAACAGGTATACAAATCATCACTTCAGATGATGGGCAGACTGCTTGAAAGCCCGACGGCGGAGAATATCAAGGTATCGAAAGAGGGCATTAGCCGCCTTGTCGATATGATTCTAAGGGAACCTGAGACCTCCGGTTATCTGCTTAACTTAACGTCTCATGACTTCTATACATATACGCACTCTGTAAACGTGGGGATTCTCTCTATTATGGTATCTAAGGAGATATTCAGGAATTCCGACGCGCATGACATGCACGAACTTGGGGCCGGGTTTTTTCTTCATGACATGGGAAAGACAAAGGTCTCACCAGATATAATCAACAAGCCTGGCCGCCTTAATGATGATGAAATGTTTAAAATGCGCACACATCCATACCAGGGGTACAAGATACTGGACAAGGCCAACCAGTTGAGCGAAGAGTGCAGGATAATCGTAATGCAGCACCATGAGAGAGAGGACGGAACAGGTTATCCACGCAGACTAAAAAAAGATGAAATCCACCCATACGGCAAGATTGGCTGCATTTCGGACATATACGATGCCTTAACCGCTGAGCGCTCATACAAGCAGGCCCTTACGCCATTTGAGGCCCTCAGGCTTATGAAAGAGCAAATGCTGACACACTTTCAAGAAGATATTTTTAAGAGTTTTGTGCTGCTGTTTAGTAAGTAAATCTGCAGCCCTATGAAATAACTATTACAAATAACTAGTACAAATAACCAGCACAATGTGGCCTATAGTCTGTATCCACAGGCTATAGGCCTGATGTAAAGTCGGACTTATTTAACCTCGGCAAAGGCATCTGTAAACTGCCTGCTGTAGCGGTCTTCATAAACTGGGAAGAAAAATATTGATTCACAGCTTGGACATGTGAACATGTTTCCACTTTCGTACTGAACCTTCAAAACCAGGTTTGCATTGCATGATTCACATCTTTTCATACCGTTTCTCCTTTGTGGTTTTGCCTTAGTCAAGCTGTTTATTGCCTGAGGTGTTAATAATATCCAACTGTCCAAAAATGTCATTGACTTGTCAATAAATTGACACAGCCTGTTGATACTTGCCAAAGTTTTGTCTCTAATATCGTTGATTTTCATTAGCATATCCCCATATGTGTCTCTATAGTATATAATCGGCATATTGGCATTAAATCATTAGTTAGCAAATACCATGCCACAAATCACATATAACAGCAGGGCAAACGTATTTGAAAACTTCAATATCCATTTCGTCCTCCGACAGGCTAGTGCCCTTAAGCTGTTTGGCGTATAGGATAGAATACTCAAGGTAAAAGTTGAGGGCTGTCTCCGCTATGTTTGTCCTTCGTCTTAGGCATGGAGGTGTTTAACAGATGTTGTAGGTCACTTTTTATCTGTGTTGAGAAGCGGCGACCGATGGAGTAGGGTCTTCAACGGCAGTGAGAGCCTCAAAAAAAGCGCTTGAATGAACTCAGCGGTGCTGCTAGCACCATCTCTGTTACCCATACAGTTCATCAACAGCCACCATAGTGCATTGCGCTATGGCAGTAAGTCGCCCTTGACGAAGTAAAAACCATATGCTGATAACTCATAAATACAGTCAAGCGTGCCATTTATACCCTGAAGTGAGGGTATAAATTTAATCAATGAAAACTCAGAAGGCGCCCACTTGTTTGTTGAAAATATATCTGGCGTGAGGCCAGCTTTTTTAAACAATGCAATTGCCCTTCTCATATGAATCGCTGAGGTTACGAGCAGGAGTTTCTTTAATTGCTTTTTCTCCACATAAGCCTTTACACCTCTGGCCTCGTCTAGTGTCCTGTTTACCTTTGCGTAAAGCACAATCTTCCCCTCATCAACACCCTGAGACATCAGAAACATCTTCACTTTCTCTGCCTCATTAACCGAATAGTATGTCCATTCACCAAACAGAAGCTGGGAGGCATGTCCTGATTTCAAAAAATAAAGTCCCGCCAATATCCTCTCGGTGGTACTAGTTGTTTTTATATAGTTTTTTGGCACGTAAAACAGTGACTCGTTAGCATCATACCAGCTAACGTCCATCACCCCTGCCAAGACGCAGACAGCCTCATATTTTTCCTCAGACTTATATGTATCGGCAACCTCCCACAAACCTGAAATCCAGTAAGATGTAAACGATATGCTAAAAAGGTAAAAATACATGGTCAGAAAAATTGCAAAAGACTTCCTCTTTTTCTTTGTTATAACAAGGAAAATCATTCCAATTAAAATATGTGTCAACGGGTTGATTATAAACAAAACAGTCATCTTAAATAGCATCGCCACTGATTATATATGATTTATATGTGAATTAGCAAAAAATTTGGCAAATATATGAAAACAATTATATACTATATACACTTAAGGAGGCCCTGTATGCTATTCGAACCATACATTCTAAAAGACATTAAGCTGACCAACAGGTTAGTCCGTTCAGCCACATACGAAAAGGGGGCTGACAACGAAGGATTTATCACATCAGGACTAATAGAACGCTACGAAACCCTGGCAAAGGGCGGTGTCGGCCTGATAATAACAGGAGGCGCACCGGTACACCCCACAGGTGTGTTTGTACCGCAGATGGTTGCGGCATACGACGATAAGTATATTGACGGCTTAGGCAGACTAACCGCCGCAGTCCATGCACATGGCGGTAAGATAGCCCTTCAAATAGCCCATGGCGGAAGGCAGTGCTACCCAGAGCTCCTAAACGGCAGATTACCGCTTGCCCCCTCTGCTGTACATGAGCCTGTATTAAACATAACGCCGCGAGAAATCACGCAACAGGAGATATGGACACTGATTCAAGCCTTTGGTGAGGCAGCAAGACGGGCAAAGTCTGCCGGTTTCGACGGCGTTCAGATACACGGCGCTCACGGTTATTTAGTAAGTCAATTTCTGTCCTCACATACAAACAGGCGCACTGACAACTGGGGTGGTGATGAAGACAGGAGATTCCGTTTCCTTGAAGAGGTATACAAGGCAATAAGAAAGGCCGTTGGCAGCGATTATCTCGTATTTATTAAAATGAACTCAAGCGACCACCTCTGCTGTGGCGGACTACGGCCGGATGAGTCGCTAAGGATAGCCCAAAGGCTTGAGGCCATTGGCATAGATGCGGTAGAGGTAAGCGGCGGCATGTATGAATCAAGTCTAAGACCAGCGCGCACAAAGATACTACATCCAGAAGATGAGGCATACTTTAAGGGACCGGCGTCACTGTTTAAAATGTCGCTGAGTATTCCTGTCATCCTCGTTGGAGGCATAAGGAGCCGCGCTGTTGCCGAAGAAATGCTGGATAAAGGCTATGCCGATCTTATCTCCATGTCAAGACCGCTTATAAGAGAGCCTGACCTGCCGGAGAAATTCAGGGCTGGTAAGGACAGGTCAGACTGCGAATCATGTAACGCCTGTATGAATTTCAGAAGGCTTGATACGGTGAAGTGCGTCCCTCTTCATAAACTTAAAGAGCAGGCGCTGTCGTCATCGCCGTAGCAATAAACCCTGTAACAGAATGATAACAACTGTCGATACAACCGAAGACAAGGTCAGTCTGACGGCAGAGATTATATTTGTTGCACTGGTTACATGTTCGGTATTTGTGAGGATGGTCAATATTGCCTCTCCGCTGTTGGAAGCACATGCCTTTCGCCAGACACAGACCGCCATAACTATATGGACCTTTGTAAAAGAGGGAATAGATTTTTTCTCATACCAAACGCCGGTCTTTGGTCCGCCCTGGCAGGCGCCTTTTGAGTTTCCACTGTTTCAGGCGGCAGCGGCCCTGATAGTTAAGGCAGGGGTGTCTAATATAGACACAGCGGCAAGAATGACAAATATAATGTTTTTCTATCTCTCAGCGTTTTTTTTGTTTGTCTTGTGCAGGCGTTTTTTCAGAGAACGAGGGATAACTTATACCGTTGTGTTGAGTTATGTGTTGTCGCCCTATACGATATTCTGGAGCCGTACCAGCATGATTGACTATGCCTCGGTTGCCTTTGCGCTGGGGTATTTTTACTTTTTTCTTCGTTTGCTTGATGACACATACGGTCTTCTCACGTTGAGCGGCACGGTCGTCTTTGGCGTGCTTGGCTATCTGGTGAAGATAACCACTATGCCGGTCGTTGTGTTTCCTCTGGCATATTTTATCGTAAAACAACTGTGGAGTAAGCATAGGGCAGGCAGCGGATTATTGTCTTTCATATACCGGGAAAAGAGATTTCTCGTAAAACTCATAATAGCAATTGTCGTACCAGTTGGCGTCGGTTACCTCTGGACTATGCATGCAGATAACGTTAAAAATGCTTCTTTATTTACTAAATGGCTTACATCGGAATATCTGGAGGGCTGGAACTATGGCACATGGTCACAGCGGGCGCAGATAAATATTTGGATGACTATATTCAGACATATAGTACAGTTTTCACCGCTTGCATTTGTACTCATACCAGTCGGCCTTGTGTTTGTCCTAAAACACCCCCGAAGATACATAGAATTTATTTACACAGGCATTATCGGGACATTTTTAACTATTTTTATCTTTTTTAATTTATACAAGGCACATAATTATTACCCTATGGCAGTTACACCGTTTTTAGCAACTGTAGTGGGGTTTGCTATTTACCATATTTTTTTCGTTTTACTGGTAAACAAGAAAATGACAGCAGCTTTACTCTTAAAGAGATGTCTTGCTGCTGCTTGCATTGTACTCCTCGGATATTTGTACATAAACACTGCTGCCACATACTTAAAGTCCCCATTGATTACAAACAAATACAGCTCAAGTACAATAAGCGACTTTATAAAGATTATAACCCCACCTGACGAGTATATTATTATTACAGACCATCTGTGGAACCCAAGCATTCTCTACTACGCAAGGCGCAAGGGTTTTATGATAAATAAAGACTACGACTACGGCTCCAGGCTCCTTTCATTCTTCAAGGAACACAACTTCACTACTGTTGTCACAGTCCACGATTACCCGGAACTGTTGTCCAACTGGAGATATGTCTTAAAAATTGCACCCAACAGAATTATTGGCCTCAATATCTACAAGGTAACTGACGACCCGCAAGTATACGAGGATTACAAGAAACTCAATGACATTAAAATTTCCTAGCTGTTTTCAGGCGGTCAGGCTGGAATCAGGCGCTGCCGTCGGGTTTCTTTTGTAACCGTGCATTAAGGCTTTCTGCGTACTGACTGAGCCTCTTCAAATAGTCTTTCTGCACATCAGGGGAGGCATCAATAGCGAGTTTAGCATTTTTGATTATCTCGTCAGCAAGCCTCATATTTTCCTGATTTGCCTCTTCTATAGTCCTGGTTTTTAGCCTATAGGCTATCTTCATCTGTATTAACGAGTTTTCCGCCATTTTATGCTTGTACAGGGCCATTTCTATATTTGTACGCAAGTCCCTCTCATGGAATGGTTTTATAATAAAACCGAACGGCTCAGTCAGTTTGGCCCTTAAAATGGTATTGTCGTCCGAGTTCGCGGTAAGGTAAACCACAGGGATTCTAAATTGCTTCTGAATTGCCTCCGCAGCTTCTATGCCGTCCATTTGACCTTCTATTCTGATGTCCATAAGTACGAGATCAGGGTGTTTTTCCCCTGCGGTTTTGACGGCTTGTTCACCGTTTGACACGGCGTCGCACACCCGGTAGCCAAGCCTTTTCACCCTCTCCTGTATCTCCATCGAGACAATTGCCTCATCCTCTACAATCAGGATTGTAACCTTGTCGGCCTCATGTTCATCAGATGCTTGTTTGACCGACTTGTAGAAGTCACACTGTTTGCATGAGATTAACTGCGCGCAATACGGGGGTACATCTTTGCGTCCACTTAATGTCCCCGCCACAAGCCAGCACTTCCTTTCAGCATTTTGCAGCACGGCCGGACACTGGCTCATAATATCTTTTGGACAATTGATAAACTCCCAGCATTTAATCCCCTTCTTCCTGTCAAAAGATTCGCTTACCTCGTGAAACTTTTTAAATAAGTCTTTAAAATCAGGCATGTCTTTGCTGTCCATCTCTATATACCTCCACCTTGCCGCTTTTGAAATGTTATCTTAAATTCAGTCCCGCCATTAGTCGTCAGCTCAAGCGTCCCCTTAATCTGCTTCACGAGGTTATTAACAAGCTTAAGCCCTAATGAATCAGTATTAAATATATCAATGTCCTGTGGGATTCCAACCCCTGTGTCGTCTATTGTCAGACACAGCGCGCCACTGGCAGTCTCATTAAGGCTTATACGCACCACACCTTCGGCACTGCCCGGGAAAGCGTACTTAACCGCGTTTGACACGAGTTCATTTACAATTAAACCACAGGGAATAGACAATTCTACATCCAGAAAGATTGTCTGACATTTCATATCAAGTGTAATCTTGCCCCCGGATACCCCAAAGGAATACATAATGTCCGAGGCGAGTTCCTGGATATATTGCCCAAAGTCAATTGTGGAAATATTCTCGGATTTATACAGTTTTTCATGTACCAATGCCATAGAACGTATACGATTGCGGCTTTCTGTGAGTACCTCTTCCGGTTTTACATTTTTCAGACTTATCGATTGCAGATAGAGCAGGCTTGAGATAATCTGCAAGTTGTTCTTTACCCTGTGATGTACCTCCTTCAGGAGGATTTCCTTTTCTTTCAATGACGATAAGATTGTCTTTTCAACCTGCTCACGCCTTTGAATCTCAACATTAAGCTGTTCGTTAATTTCCCGAAGCCGCTGTTCGTTTAACTTACGCTCTGTGATGTCCCTTGCAACAGCAACGCAGCCGAAAACTTTACCGTCAAAAACTTTACCGGCGAAAACTTCTCCGGTCTCTATAAATATCGGGTTTTTGATTGTCTCAATATACACATCCCCTTCACTGCTGCTTAACACCTGCTCAACGTGAACTGCCTTTAATGTTTGCAGCACTTCATTGTCACTTTCCCTTTCTTTTTTTGCGAATTGTGGAGGGAAGAAATCCTCATACGTCTTGCCTATGATTGCCTGCTTGTCCAGGCCTATAAACTTACTGAAGGCATTATTTACTAAAACGAACCTCCCAGCAGTGTCTTTAATGCTTATCATGTCTTTAACTGACGCTATTAGAGTACTCAATTGCGAGCTTGTCTTTATATTTTCTACGTTTGCCTTCTCAATCTTCATTGTATTGTTATTGAGAGATACGATGTCCCTATAGGTCTTTAAGGCTAACAATAGAGAGACCTTAAAGTCCTCACTGGTCAATGCGCCTTTTTCCATATAGCCGTTTATGTCGTATTGGACAATAACGTGCTGTTTAGGCGTCTGGCCGGGCTGCCCAGTCCTGAGGATAATCCTGACCAGGTTGTTTTTCAGCTCTTCTCTGATATATCTTGTGACCTCCAGCCCCGAATGGTCGTTTTCCATGACAACGTCTAAAAGGATGACGGCGATATCTGGATTTTCAGAGATGAGGCGGTCTGCCTCGCTGCCGGAGTAGGCGCTGAGAAAGTCAAGCGGCTTGCCGTCATAGACAAAATGCCTCAGCACCAGCCTTGTCATATCGTGAACCTCGCGCTCGTCGTCAACTATCATTACCTTCCATTTTTCTGTTTTACCAACAGGTGTATCTTTGACGTCGTCCTGAAAGATTAATTTATCATCGTTACAATAGCTAATCATGCCGCTTTCTCCATTCTTACAGGAAGGTTGAGTATGAAGACAGCGCCTTCGCCTTCCACGTTTTCATAGCTTATCCCGACTTTATCGCTTGGAATGCACAAGGTGTGCGGCGCCGGTTTATAGTCAGACTGGCAAAGACATCAATTCAGCACGCCAATGTCTTTTAACTGCTCGACAAGCGCCTTTTTAGTTATAGGCTTTGTCAGATATGCCGTACAGCCGCCCTTGTAGAACGCCTTTATAATGTCCTTTGGGTGGTCAAGGGCAGTAGTCATGACTATCTTCGCTTCTTGTGAAGGCATAGTCAGTCCCATCTTCTGTTCATATTCACGCATTTTCACCAGCGCTTCATTGCCATCCATTACGGGCATCATTATGTCCAGACAGATCAGGTCATAGGGCTGCTTCTCTTCATGCGCCATTACAAATGCCTCATATGCCTCCTTGCCGGTAACCACTACGTCGCAATCACCATAACTTGTCAGCATCCCTTGTAATACAGTACGATTGTTAGGGTCATCATCTGCTATTAGTATTCTCATAATCTATCATTCCCTCCAACATTAAATCTTCTAATCAAATGGCGCTGATGAATTCACTACACATGAAGTCACTCTGTCAGTAATCGGACGAGGAGTCTTGCTGTTTTGTCTCAGATTGCTGATGCAGAGGAAGCTCCCAAACTACGATGTTCTTATCCAGTGAACCTGAGAGTATTTTATCGCCGTGGGCTTCAATAGCATAAACACTGTCACGGTGCCCGTCGAGTTCAGTTAAAAGGGTACCGCTTGATAAATCAAATACTCTGATTTTTTTATCCCATGAACCGGCAAATATCTTATCCATATGCACCTTAATGCTGTAAATTCTGGCAGAGTTGGCCTTGATTGTAAGCAGCTGCACTCCGGTATTAATATCCCAGACAATAGCCCTGTCATCCCATGAAGCTGACAGAAGTTTGCTGCCAGAGACAGTCAGTGCCCATACATTGTCCTTATGACCTTCAAGCGTTCTGAGCAATTCACCTGTTTGCATGTCCCATTCCTTAATGGTCTTGTCTTCGGAGCCAGAGAAAATCTTTCCATCCACTGCGGCTAACGACCATACACCAGAGCGGTGACCCTCAAGGGTCCTGATGAGCTGCCCTGTTTCAAGACTCCAGACCTTGATGGTTTTGTCTTCGGAACCTGAGATAATAAAATCACCAGAGAGCGCTACAGAGGTTACCCAGCTTGTGTGTCCTGTAAGCGTATGTAAGGGCACGGGGGGATTCTCCTCAAGATTCCATACAATAACTGTCTTGTCTTCAGAGGCCGATACCAGAATATTCCCTGAAACATCCAGCGCGCTGACACAGTCCTTATGGCCTTCAATGGCTTTCTGTTTGGTAAGATAGTGCCCATCCCAGATGACTATTGTCTTGTCATCTGAGCAGGAGTAAATCTTGTCGCCGGTTGAAACTATGCAGTTTACACCGCCTCTGTGCCCGTCGAGGGTTCTGACCGGATTGTATTTTGCCATAGAGAGCAGCTTTTTGACCCTTCTGATCTTTGGGTCGCCGATATACAGGCCATTTGGATATTTCTCAATATACTTCTTGCAGCCAGACAGTGTATCGCAAAGCGCAAAGGTGAGTTCTTCCTGTCTTACCTTTATCTCTTTGGAGTACTTACCAAAGGGATAAAGTTTGAGATAGTCGGCGCATGTCTGCAAGCCGGTTATGTTTTTGTAGTAAACCTCTTCGATAGCAGCCTTCGCCTCAGCCTCGTACTTACCTTCGGGGTAACGTTCCATATAGTCTCTGTACTCAGCCGGATTATTGCTTTTACTGGCCTTTTCCCAAAAATAGAGTTCGGTAAATTTCCTCTCGAGCTTTATATCGAGCCTTTTTTCAACACCCTTGCCCACGTTTACCACGCCGTCGTAAATATAGTAGCTGCCATCGTTGAGTTCTTTGCGTACCGATACGCTGTGAGTGCCCGGCGCTATTCGGGTCTCGATAGTGCTGTCGCCAAGCAGTATGCCGTTAACATAAACCGGCGCATCCGTCTGGTCGCACTGTATTATAAGGGTAGACCTGTTGTTTAAAAAGAAAACGAACTCAATTACTATAGTTAAAACGCCCAGCAAAATTACTACTATCGCTATAATGTTTACTATTTCCATGTCCGCCTTACTTTTATCGTTGTACAGTTTTCACACATGTTATTATAATACTATATTCAGGGTAAAATAACAAAATAAAAAATATTCCTTTTAAGGATGACATTAATGGTTATAGCACTGTTTCATGCCGTGGCTGTTGAGTCCGACACTTTAGTTAAGCACCTGTCAGGCCCGGTGTGCTATGAGGAGCGCACAGGAAGGACAACTGTCAGCGGGGGATTAGGCCAGTTCAAGGTCTTTTGTGTGGAGACAGGGGTTGGCAAGGCAAACGCGGCAATTGCCTCGTCGCTGGCCCTAGAGAGATACAAGCCGGATATGGTTATCTCGATGGGCATTGGCGGGGCATATCCCGAGGCGGGCCTCGATGTTGGAGCAATTGCAGTTGCGCAGTGTGAGATTTACGGCGACGAGGGAGTCATCGTAGAAAATGATTTCCTGACACTTGAGTCAATAGGTATTCCATTATATATTAAAGGCTCAGTTAAATTGTTTAACGCATTCTCTTTAGACACTAAACTAACAGGACAGCTCTACGATAGCGTCTCTGACAGCTTTAAAAACACAAAGACAGGCACATTTGTAACAGTTTCAGCGTGTACGGGGACGAGAACACGGGCGGATGAGCTGACAAAACGCTATAACGCTATATGCGAAAACATGGAAGGGGCGGCAATTGCCCACGCATGTACAATGTTTGGCACACCATCGGTTGAGATTCGCGGTATCAGCAACATAGCCTCAGACAGGGACAAGGACAGTTGGGAGATAGAGAAGGCTTCCCAAAATGCCCAACATGCTGTTATAATGTTCATAAAATCGCTTGGGTTACCATAGGGGGCCAACATAATGCCTATAAAAATACTGGGGAAAAAGATAAACTGGAGCGGCACATTTCTGAGGGCAGTTCAGTTTGAAATTGAAAACTCTCAGGGTGTGAAGTTCAACTGGGAGGCATTTGAGCGACAGAATGTCAGCGGGATTGTCGCCGTTGTCCCGATTACTGATGCGGGTGGGAGCGTCATAGTGGTAAAACAGTTCAGGCCGCCTGCCGGTAAATATGTAATTGAATTTCCAGCCGGACTTAACGACAAAGGTGAGCCACTTATCGAGGCGGCGCGAAGGGAACTGCTTGAGGAGACAGGCTGTACGGCTGGACGATTATTTCCCATTGCCACAGGGCCGCTGTCTTCGGGGGCATCAACAGAGGTGCTGACCGTCTATGCCGCCCTCGACGTAGTGTGTTCAGAGGAACAGGCACTTGACCAGCATGAAGACATCGAGATAATCAAACTACCCGTTGATAACTTCTACGACCATGTGTACGCACTAGAAGACGAGGACACATATATAGACCTAAAACTCTACGGTCTGTTTGAACTTGCAAAAAGGCGTCTTTAGAGCTTTGAGGACTTGCCGCTTTTACCATTGGATGAGATATGCAGCATTTCGCGCAGTTTGTTCTCGTTTTTGAGTATGATTCTATGCCCCTGAGTCTCTATCAGCCCCCTGTTTCTTAATGTGACAATGGTTCTTGAGGCAGAGACCCTTGTGGAGCCTGTCATATCAGCTATTTCTTGATGTGTCAGGGGCAGCTTAACCATTCCATTTTCTGCGTACTTCAGCAGCAGGGACACTACGCGGCTCTCTACGTCCATAAATATCATATCTTCAAGGATATTTTCCATTTCTATACGCTTGTCGCCTATGATTTTAATAAGTTTGATGGCAATCTCTGGCCTTTTTATGAGATAGGACTCAAACACGTTCTTTTTTATCTCAAACCCTGAGACATCCTCCATGGCCTCAGCAATCGAGCGGCGCTCAGTCTCGCCCGCCAGACACAGTTCTCCGAAAAATCCCCCCGGCTCTGCAATATCAAGTGTAAACTTTCTGCCGTCATAACTCAGCTTAGATAGTCTGACAAGACCACGGCCCAGGAAATATATACTGTCTGAGGAGTCTCCATGCATGAAAAGTATCTCATCCTTCCGATGTTTAAACGGCAGGCGGCGGACACAGAGCGCCTCAACCTCGGCGCGGCCTATTTGAGAAAAAAGCCTGTTGTTCTTTATAAAAAAATCGAGTTCAGACATTTAGTACGCCTTTAAGTTTCCTTTGACGGTATTGTATCATAAAGGATAGACTAATTTCGTAAAAATGAGTATATTATTTGATAAAAAAAGGTATAATAAGCGGTATGAAACGGCTGTCAGGCACAGAGATTAAAGCTGTTAATGCTGAGAGGAACCTGCCAGGGCTGTTAGCGCTCGCACTATCTGTTGTCCTCTGGCTCTGCCCCATGCATTACGCGTTTGGTGAGGCGGCTTCTAAAGACGATGCCGGCACTGAAGTAATTTTTGTTGTTGAAACATCGGCAGCAGCAGCACAGGCAGACCCTGAGGGTCTGATATCGCACGCACTAAAATTATCTGCCGCCTTACTTACGCAAGATGACGGGTTTGGTCTGATTACATTTAATGAAAAAAATGTAATAGTCGCTGGGAAAATAACCCCGGCTGAAAAAAAGCCGCCCTTATATAAGTTTATAGACTCAATCGGCAAATTCTCCTCCGATAACACAACAGCCATAAATCCATACAATGCACTTGCCTCTGCCCTCAGAGAATTCCCCAAGGAGGATATATCGGGGGCAAACCGTGTCGTAGTGTTTATCAATGCCTCGAAAACATATGCAACATCCCCGGATGAAAACAAAAAGATACGAATAGCGATATTAAACGAACTCATACCATTATTTAAGGACAAGGGCATAAGGCTCTTTACAGTGTCCCTTGGCGCAGAGGCAGACAAGGACTTCATGGAGGAGCTGTCAAGGAAAACCGGCGGCTTTTCCTACCAGTGTTCTCAGGCGGTCTCTTTGAATGCCACAGCAACATGGATTTACGAGACATTAAAATCCCCAGATATACTTCCCGAGGACGCTGGCCGCTTTGTAGTGGATGAGTCGATAGACCAGCTCACACTGGTTCTTTCCAAAAAAATGCCGGAGACAAAACTAATCCTGCAAAGCCCCGAAGGAGACAAGTACAATGTGGGGAAGGTTTCTGCTGGAATGAGCTGGACGCAGTTTTATAACTTTGACATCATAAAAATATCTGTGCCGCTACCGGGTGAGTGGCAATTTACAAGCATTGATGAGGCAAGCAACAATATATATATATCATCGCAAATAAAAATCCGCACCAACATCAAGAGTTCATATCAACGCGTATATCAGCAAATGAATGTGAACGCGTGGCTGATGTTCGATGATCAAATTGTCGATATAAGAGACCTGGCCGACGCTATGGGTATCGCCGGCACCATGACAGGGCCAGATGACGATACAACCGTTGAAAGGATATCCCTCAAGGCTGAAAAAAAAATCGAAAAAGTCGAAAAAGACAAAAAACAGGATAAAAAACAAGGTAAAAAACAGGACGCTAAAGATAAGAAACATGACACTAAGACAGAAAAACAAGACAACGGCGAGAAAAAACAAGACAGCGGCGGTATCTTCACAGGCGCTATCACGCCAAAGGCAATGGGGAATTATAAGCTGACGATTTCCGTCAGAAGCAAGGCAATTGAAAGGAGTAAATCCTTTTTAATCGCGGCCATAGAGGGGCAAAGCTCCCAAAAGGCAAACCCTGACGCCATGGAAAACCATCCTGTGAGCGCAAAACAATCTAAAGTAACGTCCAAAGTCACTTCATGGTTAAGCAATAAATACGTAAGCCACAGTCCGTCAGCCTTAAATAAGTCACTTAAATGGTTTACTGTGATTAATATAGTTTTATTTTTATCCATTTTATTGTATATTAACAGGGCTAAGTTTATTAAGGCTAAATAATATCCGGGGTGAGATTACCTGAGATGAAGACATATATTAAGTCTGAAGAGACAGATGACAAGGATTAATACACTATTATTTCTATTTATGCTGGAGGCAATAGCAGTCCTTCTGGGACTGAGCATATATCTCTTCATTAAGTGCAGGAAAAAAACAGTGGCTGTGCTTGACAGCGGCAGCACAAACAACTTAAATACCGCCCTTGAGGACGAGCTCGCGAGGCTTGAGACAGAAGACGCCGCCATAGGCCATGACGCACTGGTCTCAGAAGAGGCCATTATCAAGAAAGAGATAATAAATGCAAAACTACAGTCTGTGAAGACTGTTATGGAGGCACTCAAAGGGATAAAAGGAGATGAGACCACCTTCTGGAATTACTTTTATAACGATTTCGATAAAGTACTAGGCAAGCACTTTACCGAACTAATGGAAGTAGCGAGAGAGACTATGGCCCCTGCACCGGCGCCTGCACCGGCACCGTCCAAAAAAGAAGACTCCGCCAAAATAGAACAGGCTGTCACTGCCGTTAAGAAAAAGCAGGCAATCGAGCTGCTTGGCTATAAAGAAATGTTTGTAGAAATGAACGAAGAATTCAATAGAATAAAGGCATTTAATGAAAAGATTATGCTTACACTGGAAGACCTTGCCGTAGACTCTGAGGAACTCCAGAATGTAATTATGGAGTTTGAGAAGGTGAACAAGAAAATGGACAAATGTGTAAACGTACTCAATAAGGGCAGCGAGACCCTTGACCGCCAAATGGCATACTATGATGAGACGGCCTCTGTAAAAAATTCTTAGGATATGGCGGAAGAGCCTTAGCCCACAGCACACCAAAATTAATAACTAAGCAGCGGCGTTATAGAGCATCAGCCTCACACCACATGTATAAAAGCGATGAACAGAATCAGGGGCGGCGTTTCCCTGCCCTTTACGAAAGAGACTACAGGCTTTTCTTTATCGGCCAGACGATTTCTCTGGTTGGTACATGGATGCAGCAGACGGCATTGGGCTGGCTCGTGTATTCGATTACTAAGTCATCTTTTTATTTGGGGCTTTTAGGGATGGCACTTTCATTTCCGGTATTATTTTTTTCCCTGTTTGGAGGGGTCTTTGCAGACAGGTCTAATAAACGCAATATACTGATAACCACGCAGGCGCTTTCCATTATACCGGCCCTTGCACTTGCCTTTCTGACGGACTTTCGTGCTATCAGTGTATGGTCGATATTGATTGTAGCGGCAGCGCTTGGGACGGTAAACTCCCTTGACATCCCCGTAAGGCAGTCATACATGATAGAAATCTCCGGCAGAGATAACTTACTTAATGCAGTAGCCCTTAACTCAACGGCCTTTCACGCGGCAAGGGTCTTTGGCCCTTCGATTGCCGGTTTTATTATCAGTCTTTATGGCATGTCCGTGTGTTTTTACTTAAACGCGGTTAGTTTTATTCCGGTAATATATCTGCTCTTTCGTATTGCCAACATGGGCAGGCCAAAGGAGTCATCGGGAGAGGGGGTCTTTACAGGCATAAAAGGCGGCATTGGGTTCATCTTAGGACATAGGCGTATTTTATATATAATACTCACAATAAGTGTATTCAGCCTGTTTGGGATACCCTATGCGCAGCTCATGCCGATGTTTGCGGACAGGGTCTATGGCGTAGGGCCGATTGGGCTGGGATATATGATGTCAAGCGTAGGGGCTGGGTCAGTGCTTGCGGGGATTATAATAGCCTTCAGAAGGGACCTTAAGAACAAGCTGCGCTTTATGACTGTAACGGGTTTTTTATTCCCAGTGTCGCTTTTAGCATTTACTCTTATAAAGAATTTTTATTTAGCACTTTTTTTTCTTGCTGTAGTTGGATTCAATCTGGTTGGGTTTTTGGCAACAGCCAACAGCTATATCCAACTGGAGGTGCCGGATGAGTTCAGGGGACGTGTAATGAGTGTATATGCGGCAATGTTTCTGGGGGTTGCGCCGTTTGGGGCAGTGCTGATGGGCACACTTGGTGATATAATAGGGATAAAGGCGACGATACTATCAACCGCTATAGTTTGCCTTGCGGGGTTTACGGTCTTCCATGAGAAATGGAAATAGCATACACGCCACAGTGCAGTATATATTCATATCAAAGCGAAGGGGGGAAGGGGGATGCCCCTTCCCCCTGATGTGTTGTTAATATGTTAGGCGTCCGGTTTTTTATCCTTTTCGGGAATTTTGCTGATAGTGGAATATACACCTTTTACTGCTTCAAGGACACCGCCGAAGTAAGACATCATATCTTCATTTAGGTTAATCCCCTTTTGACGAAGTTCCTTTAAGAAGACCTCTCCGTCTGCCTGATTCCAGACACCTCTGGTCTTCTTTACGAATTCTGCTGTTTGAGAGGACATTTCTATCATTACATTTTTGATACCGTCAATGTTGTTAGTAGAGGCATTATAAACCTTTTTCAACGTCTCAAGGACTAAACCAATATAACGCTCCATTTCGCTTGTTAATTCGATACCTTTTTTCTGCACCTCTTCTAAGAATCCCAACCAAGCCGAATGATCCCATGTACCCTTCTGACGTTCTACGAAATCACCGGCCAGCTTTAACAGCCTGTCGAAGGTCTCTGTCATTTTCTTGTTCATCACTATTAATCCTCCCATGATAATTAGTACAGCACGGCTGACAGCAAACCACCTTTAGCCTGAGTTAATGCTGCCAATAGCATGTATAATTTAACTACATATAGAAAAGCTTTGTCAAGTGCAATAATATTGACATATACGCGGGGAAAAAAGAAATCAGTATCCAGGGCAAATACACAAAATTGATACGCCTTGTTTAGTGTGACAGGGCTTTAGGGCTGTTAGAGCCTAAGCGTACGGCAAGGTTTTCTTTTGTTTCTTTTAAGGCTGCGATAACTTCTTTAGAGAGTTTCTCAAGCTCTTCAAACATTTCTTTAGCACGCTGTTCGTTGCCGGTGTTATAAACAGACACTATCTCTTTGCCCAGGGCATGAAGCCTTTTATGGGGAAGCTCCATAGAGCTAAAGCTGCTCATATGCCCACAGAGTTCTTTTCCATCCGTATAATACCACTGTCCAAGACGACACGCCGTATGATCTAAGAGTGTTTTTGGGTCGAGATAGCCGCCGCCTTTTATGCAAAACAATATCTTATTTACCCACATCCGATGGTCTGTCATCGTCAAATCAAGGGTTAACATATCACTATCTTTGGTTTTAAATCCACTGGTCGTTTTACGGACTTCCTCGGCAGAGACAATCATCTTGTTGACTTCTTTCATAACTTCAGTCGATTCCCTCTCCATTTCCTGAGATATAACTGCGGTTTTTTCTACATTTTGAGCAACTTCATTCGCAGTGGCCGCCTGTTCTTCAATGGCGGAGGCTATGTTTGCAATCTGGTCACGCACCTCTACGGCGGCTATTGCTATTTCGTTTAATACATCGCTGACCTGACTCATCAACTCTGTAGTTTTGCCTACCTCGTCCGAGGCAATTCCCATAGATTTTGCTGTGACTTGCGATCCAGACTGAACGGCTGTGATCTTATCTGAAATCTCCATTGTTGCTATCTTGGTCTTCTCTGCAAGTTTTCTTACCTCATCTGCTACGACTGCAAAGCCTCTGCCCTGTTCTCCTGCCCTTGCTGCCTCAATCGCTGCGTTTAATGCAAGAAGGTTTGTCTGGTCGGCTATGTCGTTTATGACGCTGAGAATATCGCCTATTTCGTTTACACGATTGTTTAATGTTCCTATGAGGGCAGCCAGTTCAGAGGTTGTAGAATTTACAACGCTTACGGTGTCCATTGCGCTGATGGCAATTACTTTTCCTTTATCTGCTACTTTCATTGAATTGAAGGATGTCTCAGCTGCCTGCGATGCGCTGCCTGCTATGTCGGTTATGGTTTGACTCATTTTCGTTGAGGCAGCTGCCATGAGCATAGTCTGAGAAAGCTGTTCCTTTGCCCCATCAGTTGCGCGGTCTGTTTTTTCTCTGACTATATCCATTGTGTTTACAACGTTGTTTATTGAGATAATGGAGTTCTTGATGACATCGTTGAAAAAATCTATCAGCTTGTTCATATCATTTGCTAATCCGCATATTTCATCATTTCTACCACAGGTGATAGTAAGGCGGAGGTCTTTATTGATAATGCCTGCAACCCGTCCCGACAGATGTTTTATTGGGTTAAGAATCTTCTTTCTGGACAAAACCCACACTAAGGCAAGCACCATGATATTGAAACATACAGATAATATTAAGATAAAGTTAACATTCTGTACATGATTCGCGGAGAGTTTCGCCGCTGCCGCAGTAGCGTCTTCCGTTAATTTGAAAAAATCCTCACTTTCTTTAATTAATTGGCTGCCACGGGAAGGATTAACCCTTGTGTCTGTTATAGTTTGCCTCAGATTTTTCCAGGCCAACTCTACCTTATTCATTTCTGAAATCAACAGCTCATCGGCTGCCTTTTGTATTCCTAACGAGGTGTCGCCATTGATGATACCTTTTATGATTTTCTCTATTGTATCAATTAGTTTATCTGCCTCTTCATATTTTTTAATAAGTTCAAATTTTATTAGCCTCTGGGAGCCGCCTCTTATCTTTCCAGAGAAATTAACGGTTTTCCCGTCGTCCATCATGGCCATCAGGTTCTTGTGTACTAAGAATCCGCTTGTCAGTGCGCAAGCAATCAAAACCACAATCACTATATTTATAGATGTACAAACTTTCAGTTACAACCCCCTCTGTTCAAAAAATTGGCGATCACCTGAATGTGCCTTATCCATCGCCGCTCCTTAGTCCAACCCGCTCGATGATACCATTTATATTACTTAAATATCAAGTATTTTTGATTTAAATGAATTATTGATTGGTGGAATTGCCACTATTGAGCCGGTCGTGATAACGTATATATATTATGAATATTGTAATTCGGGCAGATGCGTATCCTGAAATCGGTACAGGGCATCTTATGCGTTCTCTGGCACTTGGGCAGGCGTTTAAGGACTGCGGCTGGCGTGTTACGTTTGTTACTTACTGCGAATCGCCAGGGCTTATAGCAAGGCTTTCAGCGCCGGTGGAGGGGTTTGATGTCCTGCTTCTGAAAGACAAATCTGACTCCGCCCTGCCGCCACATAAAAACACATGGGCAGTTGCCGATGGTGTTGCATTTGACAGTCGGCTGCATAAATCCATGAAAGACGCCGGCTATAAACTCCTCATCATCGACGACATGGCAGCCCTTGACTTCTACCACTGCGACATCATTTTAAACCAGAACCTGCATGCCCACAGCCTTAGATACAACCACGAAGACGGCACGAGGCTCCTGCTTGGGCCTGACTATATACTTCTACGACGTGAGTTTAGAGGAATCAAAAAAATCATCACAGACAAGTGCATTAACGTCCTTATAACCCTTGGCGGGGCAGACAGGGATAATTTCACTCAAAAGGTCTTAAATTCTATTAAAAGTCTGAGAGATATAAAGATAACCGTAGTGGTGGGCGCGGGAAATCCTAATATTGAATCAATAAAAACCGTAAAGACCGCTGTACCCGTAACAATCCTCCAAAGTGTAAACGACATGGCAGGCGTGATGGCCTCACAGGACGTTGCCATCACGTCAGGGGGCACTACCGTGTGGGAACTTGCCTTTATGGGCATCCCAAGTGTTGTGGGCAGGATTGCCCCCATTGAGAACTATTTAGTTGAGGGGTTAAACAGGTTGGGATTATTTATTGACTGCGGATGGTTTAAGACCGCCACAGAAGACGAAATCAGGGGGAATCTGTTAAAATTATCAGCGAATATGAAACTGCGAAAGGAAATGTCTGCACTTGCACAGAGACTTGTCGATGGTCACGGGCGAGACAGGGTAATTGAGGCTATGAGGGCTCGAACATGAATACTGATTTTAAAGGCACACGCTGCGTTGTAACAGGAGGGGCCGGGGTAATAGGCAGGGAACTCCTGAGTATTTTGCATGAGGCAAAGGGGAGCGTCCTGTCGATAGATAAAAACCCGCTGCCGACAGATTTTAATACCACACACATAGTAAAAGACCTTGCAACTGACTCCATAGACGAGATAAATGACTTTAGGCCGGAGATTTTTTTTCACCTTGCCGCAGCATTTGAGCGTTCAAAGGAATCGCCAGAGTTCTGGGGCGTCAACTGGAAAGACAACACACTGTTGAGCCACCGCATGGTGGATGCGGCACGCAGTATTGATAGTCTGCGCGTATTTATCTTTGCCTCGTCGTATCTCATATACTCCCCAGCGCTTTACATGTCGGATTCGCTGCGGTATGACCCGGTTTACCTCAAAGAGGACTCACCAGTTAATCCTCGCAACGTCACCGGCGCCTCAAAATATTACACAGAGAAAGAGCTTGATTTCATTAAGGAATATCTCAGCCCGGACTTAAAAATCGTCTCAGCAAGGATATACCGCGTCTATGGCAAAGGCTCCAGAGATGTTATATCGAGGTGGATACGCTCTGCCCTGAATAACGAAAATAACGACCAGCTTGATGTCTATAACAAGGACAACCGGTTTGACTACATCTATGCCCGTGATGTGGCAGAGGGGCTTTTTAGGCTTGCCCTGGCAGAAGGGGCGCCAGGGGTTGTAAATCTTGGCTCAGGCCAAAGCCACAGCGTCGGAGATGTCATAAATACGCTTTCCTCGTTTACTAATATAAAAATTATCGACCACGGCAGGACTGAAGCCTACGAAAACAGCACGGCAGACATCGGGCTTCTGAAAAATCTCACAAAATGGCAGCCCCCAACAACCCTTTCGGACGGCATAAGGCAAATTGTTGAATATGAACGCGAATCATCACAGACCGCCACATGATAAATATACTAATCACAAGCGCCTCAAGAAAGGTAACCCTTGTAAAATGTTTTAAAGATGCCCTCGTAAAAGAATGTGTTGATGGAAAGGTCACTGCCGCCGACATTAACCCGCTCTCAGCGGCGCTTTACGCTGCAGACGGTCATTTCATTGTCCCGCGGGATGATGACCCCAAATTTATTGCTGCACTGATTAAGATATGCAAGGCTAACAAGATAAAGCTGATAGTGCCGACAAGAGACGAAGAACTCCCTGTGTTTGCAGCCGCTAAGGACAAGTTTTGCTCCATTGGAACAACAGTAATGGTCTCGCCCCCTGAGACAATTACCATCTGCCAGGACAAGAGGCTGTTCGTAAATTATTGCCTGTTTCATGGAATTGGAATTCCCCGCTGTTACAACATCTCCCCTGATGGGGTGATTGCAGACTGCATAAGTTACCCGGTCTTTGTAAAGCCGCGCTTTGGGAAAGGAAGTGCTAAGACCGCGCGCGCAGACAATGAAGACGCCCTTAGGTATCTGCTAAAGTCTGAGCCGGAGGCAATCGTTGCCGAGTATGTGCGTGCTGATGAGTACACGATAGACGTGTTTGCCGATTTTGCAGGGCAGGTTATCTCTGTCGTCCCGCGCCTACGGCTTGGGGTGTTTGGCGGTGAGTCGTTTATTGGTAAGACGGTCAACAACCCAGTACTCATTGATGCGGCGGCAAGGTTTTCAAGGATACTGGGGCTGATAGGGCATAATACAATTCAGTGTTTTTTGGATGACGGCGAGGTAAAGTTCATAGAGATAAACCCGCGGTATGGCGGCGGCGCCTCATTGGGGATAGCAGCGGGGGCAGATACACCGCGATTTCTTATTAAGCTCTTAAAGGGCGAACAGTTAGCGCCAGTGATTGGACAATTCAAAGACGGCCTCCACATGCTCAGATATACACAAGATATATATATAGACGACGCACAGGACATACATTGATAGCAGCGGCACTCTTTGACCTTGATGATACACTCTACAGGGAAATGGACTATGTCGAAAGCGGATTCAGGACAACGGCGGGGTTTTTAAGCAGCCACTATGACTTAAAAGAGGACACAGTCTATGATAAAGCGATTGAAATATTCAAGACATTTGGGCGCGGGAAGGTGTTCGATAAACTGCTTGAATCGCTCAACATATTCGATGAGGATATGGTCAGACTTCTCATATATATTTACCGCACACACAGACCTGTGATTCATATATATGAGGATGTCCTACCGGTTATTGAGCTGCTGCGGCTCACAGGCGTAAAAACCGGACTGATAACCAATGGCATGGCAATTGTTCAGCAGAACAAGGTCACGGCCCTGGGGATAGCCGGACTTTTCGATGTAATCATATACACAGACGCCATTGGTGCTGAGTGCTGGAAACCCTCCCCAGTGCCGTTTAAGATGGCGCTCAATATCCTCAACATCAATGCAAAGGAAACCGTGTATGTGGGTGATGACCCATCGAAGGATTTTCTAGCGCCCAATGCCCTGGGCATGAAGACTGTACAGATTATTCGCGGCCCCGGTATTCATAAACCCACACCTGAAGGACAGGGTTACGCCGCGCAGACAACTATCAGCAGCTTATCTGAATATTTTGGGGCAGTGCATGATAATAAATAGCAGAAAAATAGGCCCCGGGGAGCCGGTCTTTATAATTGCGGAGCTGTCGGCCAATCACGGGCAGGACTTCTCTGTTGCCCTTGATACGATTCACGCAATGAAGGAGGCAGGGGCTGACGCCGTCAAACTCCAGACCTATCGGCCTGATACGATAACCCTGGAGTCTGCGCGCGAGTATTTTCAAATAAACCAGGGCACTATATGGGATGGAAAGACCCTGTACCAGCTTTACACCGAGGCGGCCACACCGTGGGATTGGTATCCACGCCTAAGGCGTGCGGCTGAAGCGCTTGGCCTCATATGTTTTTCCTCCCCGTTTGACAAGACCGCGATTGATTATCTGCAGACGATGGACGCACCGGCATATAAAATCGCATCTTTTGAGATTACAGACATTCCCCTGATTCGCTATGCCGCATCAAAGGGCAAACCCATAGTACTTTCAACCGGCATTGCCGAATTGCCTGACATAGAGGAAGCAGTTGCGGCCATCAGAGAGACCGGTAACACTGAAATTGCGATTCTGAAGTGCGCCTCTGTCTATCCTACGCCGTTTGAGGAGCTGAATCTTAGGGCGATGCCGTATCTGGCAGAGCGCTTTAGCGTACCGGTGGGGCTTTCAGACCATACAGTGGGGCATTTGGCAGCAGTTGCGGCAACGGCGCTTGGGGCCTCGATTATAGAAAAACATTTTATACTGGATAAGGCATTGGGCGGCCCGGATGCGGCATTTTCGCTTGACCCCGTAGAATTTGCCGCAATGGTGAAGGCTGTCAGGGATGTGGAGAGAGCGCTTGGCAGGGCTGATTATACTATCTCTGAAAGAGTGGAAAAAAGCAGAGAACACGCCCGCTCACTTTTTGTGGTGAAGTCAATTCAGGCGCATGAGCCTTTTACTGAGGCAAATGTCAAATCAATACGGCCGGGCTTTGGTCTGCATCCACGCTATTTAACTGACATACTGGGGAAAAAGGCAAAGGCTGCAATAGAAAAAGGGACGCCTCTAAGCTGGGACATGATTGCTGATTAATCCAGGGCTGCAAATAAGTATGGGCATCATTCGAACGGAAATAGAAAAGCCTGCTGTGGGTACAGATTTGCGGAAGGAAGATGCCTCTTCAGGCAGCGCGTCACATCCGGTGCAGCAGGCTCATACTATTAATATAAAAGATTTGCTTAAGGATATCAAGACCCATGAAAACAATTAAAGACGCAGTCATAATAGGCGCAGGGGCCTCCGGGCTGTTTGCGGCGGCAGAGGCGGGGCTGCGCGGCAGGCGGGTGGTTGTCCTTGAGCGCTCTGCAACTATGGGGAACAAGATACGGGTCTCAGGCGGCGGCAGGTGCAACTTCACTAATCTCAACGTAACTGCTGATAATTACATATCCCCAAATCCCAGTTTTTGCAAATCTGCCCTTGCCGGATTTACCCCGGATGATTTTATTCAACTGGCTGAGAGATATGGCGTCAGATATTATGAAAAAGAACATGGTCAGTTGTTCTGCAAGGGAAGCTCAGGTGAAATCATATCCATGCTCCGCAGGCGATGTGAAGAGGCAGGCGTACAGATAATATACAACACAAAGGTACACGATATTGCAAAGCGCGGCGATGTGTTTGTGATAGTTACCAGTAATGGTATTTTCCATTGCAATTCGCTGTGTCTGGCAACAGGAGGGATTTCATATCCACAGCTTGGCGCCACACCGTTTGGGTATCGAATAGCCGCTCAGTTTGGCCTTAAAGTAAACCCCACGCGCCCGGCCCTTGTGCCGTTTGTGTTTAATGCCGAAGACAGCACAAATTATGACGGCCTGGCTGGTATATCCATAGAGGCGGTTGTGACTTGCAAAAAAAAGGATTTTCGCGGTGGCGTGTTATTTACACAAAGGGGATTAAGCGGCCCGCCCATACTTCAGGCATCTTCGTACTGGCACACGGGAGACTATATCTCCATAAATCTTTTGCCCGGGACAGACGCCTATGAATTTCTCTTAAGCAGACGAAAACAAAAGGCAGATCTGCACAATATACTAACATTTCCAAAGAACTTCGCCCGCAGTTGGTGTGAGGCTCATTCATATGTAAAGCCTGTAAATCAATACAACGACAAGGAGTTACAGGAAATAGCCGCCCGCCTTCATAACTGGAAGTTGTGCCCTGCAAAGACCGAAGGATATAAGCGGGCCGAGGCAGTTACCGGAGGGGTTGATACAGGGGAGCTGTCGTCAAAGACGATGGAGGCTAAAAAGGTCAGGGGGCTGTATTTTACCGGTGAGGTAATAGACGTAACCGGTCAGCTTGGCGGATATAACCTTCACTGGGCATGGGCGTCAGGGTATGCCTGTGGAAGCTGCATGTAGCGTTTGATTATATCAGCTTAAATGCCTCCTGAAGTTCTTTGTTCCTTTTTTCGGCGGCTTCTTGTGATGCGCCTTTTACCATGAAGTAGCACTTGATTTTCGGTTCAGTACCCGAAGGTCTGACAACTACCTTAGAGCCGTCATGAAACAGAAATGACAGGACGTTTGAGCGCGGCAGACCTGCTATGCCGTCTTTATAGTCTTTGATTTCCTGAATTTTAAGACTGCCAAGCAGCTTTTGAGGCGCCGTTTTCAGTGAGTTCATTATTGATATAATCTTTTTCTGCCCCTCCTGTCCTTTCATCGTAATAGAGGTGAGGGATTCACAGTAATAGCCATATTTAGTGTAAATCTGTTGGAGTCTCTCATAAATGGAAGACCCGCGGGATTTATAATATGAGGCCATCTCACATATCAGGCTTGCAGCAAGGACGGCGTCCTTGTCTCGTGCATATGTGCCGCGCAGATAGCCATATGACTCCTCTGCCCCAAAGACGAAGTCCCTGCCCGGGTTGTTCTTAATCCAATGCCCGATATACTTAAACCCCGTCAGAAGCTCTACGCAGTCAACCGAATAGGCGTCACATATATCTTTAATCAAACCTGTGGTAACAATGGTCTTCACAACGGCGGACTTGCTGTTTTGTAATTTACCGGCTTCTGAGAGACCGGTTAAAATATAATCCGTAAGCAGTGCCCCCATCTGGTTGCCAGTTAGCAGGACATGTTTGGCGTTATTATCTTTTACAGCCGCGCCTATCCTGTCGCAGTCGGGGTCAGTGGCCAGCGCTATGTCGGCGTCTGTCCTTGCGGCGTATTGCAGGGCGATTGCAAAGGTATCCCTTTCTTCGGGATTTGGAACCTGAACGGTTGGGAAATTTCCATCCGGCCTTAGCTGCTCTTCAACGAGGCAGATGCTTGAGGCAGGAAACCCCTTTCTCTTGAGTATCTCAGGGATGAGCCTGTAGCCGGTGCCATGAAGCGGCGTATAGACAATAGTTATGCTGCAGTTACTCTGATTTACTGGCTGAACAGACTGCCCCATAATTTCGCTAAGATATGCCTCGTCAATTTCATGGCCTACGATTTCGATTAGTCCAGTTTCTATGGCAGCATCAAACGACGCAACTGGTATGCCTGATATATCTGTGATATTGTTTACTTCGGCAATAATATTTAAGTCGTGAGGAGGGACGACCTGCCCGCCGTCACCAAAAAATACCTTGTAACCATTATACTCCGGGGGATTGTGTGAGGCCGTGATACACACACCAGCGGCAGCCCTTTTATATCGTACACAGAATGATAACTCAGGTACGGGCCTCAGGGCGTCAAACAGATATGACTTAATGCCGCTGGCTGCAAACACACGTGCCGTTTCTCTGGCAAATAACTCTGAGTTACGCCTTGAGTCAAAGGCAATGCAAACAGCAGCCCCCATGTCCTTGTACAGGCTTGACAAATACCGTGCCAACCCGTAGGACGCTATGCGTACCGTATAGATATTCATCCTGTTTGTACCTGCGCCAAGCACACCGCGCAGCCCCCCCGTGCCAAATTCAAGCTGCCGGTAAAACCTGTCTGTTAATTCGTTCATGTCGGCGCTGTCTATAAGTCTTTGAATCTCTAATCTCGTCTCATCGTCAAACACAGGCAGAGCAGCCCACTGCTTTGCCCTGTTATAAACGAGTTTTTTCATCAGTACCTCCTTATTGAAATATTGACATTCTAATAGATTAAGGGTATTATATTCAATGCGGGCAAGGGGGGCTGGCGCCGCAGGTGATTTATTAAGCGCCATTTATTAAGCATCACAGAGGAGGCAGCACAAATGGGAGAGGAAAATAAGTTGCAGCTTGACATAGCCAGTTTTCTGGAGTTCATAAAATCTTCTTTTAAAGCAACACTGGACAACATATATGAAATACAGGAACTCAGCGAAAAAGTCTTGGCTGAAATATCAAAAAATGAAAAAATAATTCACGATGACGCAGAAAGGGCCTTAATGGAATTCCTTAATACATCGAAAAAAAGCAGGGAAGAATTCAAAAGCGTTATGGAAAACGGGTTCAAACAATTAGAGAGTATATTTAAGAAGCAGCAATAACAGAGACAGCCATCACGCAATACATGAAAACAGGATACTTTGGAAAATACGGCGGCAGATATGTGCCGGAGACACTGATTCCCGCGCTTGAGGAGCTGGATGCAGCCTTTAAAGCTCTTAAGGCAGATACTGGGTTTCAGGCGCAGCTACGAAAACTTAATGCCGAATATATTGGGCGTCCTACACCGCTATTTTTCGCTGAGAAGCTGACTAGTCTATTGTCCGGTGCCCGTGTTTATCTGAAACGTGAGGACCTTGCACACACCGGCGCGCATAAAATAAATAACGCCATAGGCCAGGCCCTGATGGCAAAGCAGATGGGCAAAAAGAGATTGATAGCCGAGACCGGCGCCGGGCAGCATGGCGTTGCTACAGCTACGGCTGCTGCACTCTTTGGTCTGGAGTGTGAAATCTACATGGGCGCTATAGATGCAAGAAGGCAGGCCCTGAATGTCTTTAGAATGAAACTGCTTGGGGCCAGGGTTACAGAAGTCCACGCAGGCTCACAAACACTGAAAGACGCGATAAACGAGGCACTCAGAGACTGGACGGCTAATGTCTCCACAACCCATTATGTCCTGGGCACGGTCTTTGGCCCGCATCCATATCCAACAATAGTCAGGGAGTTTCAATCAATAATAGGGAGAGAGGCAAAGCGGCAAATCCTGAAGGCCGAGGGCAGGCTGCCGGATTATCTTATAGCCTGCGTAGGCGGTGGAAGCAACGCGATGGGCTTGTTTCATGCCTTTTTGACAGATAAGCACGCCGGGAATATTAAGTACATAGGGGTTGAGGCCGGTGGAGAGGGAATCGCATCAGGCAGACATGCCGCCCGTTTTGCCGGAGGCTCTATGGGAGTTCTTCAAGGCACAAAGAGTTATCTGCTTCAGGATGACGACGGCAATGTCCTCGGTACTCATTCGGTGTCCGCAGGGCTGGACTATGCCTCCGTAGGCCCTGAACACGCCTGGCTGCACGATATCAATGCCGTTAAATATACATATGCAACCGACGCAGAGGCGCTTGGTGCGTTTGAAACTCTGGCACGTACAGAGGGAATAATACCAGCCCTTGAGTCATCACACGCCGTAGCTGAGGCATTAAAAATAGTGCCTGGGCTGCCAAAATCATCGATTGTTATAGTTAATCTCTCCGGCAGAGGCGACAAAGACGTAGAGCAAGTGGCGAATATGCAATCGCTTTCAGTCTGATTTATGCTGTAGTGCATACGCATTACAAGTTGGGAAGTGTCTTAGTTTGAATGTTTTGCCCCGCAGAGATGAGTAATACTAAGTTGCGTTCATAGAAGTATAGACTTATTTAGAGTCTGTCATTCCCGCCTACGAGCGGGAATCCAGTCCTTACAGCGTTATATGAAAGACTGGATTCCTGCTTCCGCAGGAATGACAAATTTACGAATATGATTGCATTTTAGTATAAAGCAATATATAGTTTATCTACGTTTGTTTCTTGCCTGAGTTAAAGATAATCAAACTATCCCAGTTGATAATTCCATTATCGCAGAATCGGTCAACAAAGTCTGCCGTGAAGATATTAAGTTTTCGCTGCAAAGCAATTCAATTTCTTCATTGCGCACCTTAGCTTGGTGACCTAGTGGCTCAATAATGTCTCGATAAAGCATCTTGTCACCACCAGAAATTAATTCCCAGAATTGTTGTCCGCATAGCTTTAAATGAGTTCCTTTGTTTGGCGAATTATCTGTACCGTAACAACAGGCTTCAACACATACTATATTCATGCCAATAGTCTATATTCATGCCAATAGTCCTGCGAGAAGTAGCCAAAGTCCTTTTAGCTGTGTTAAAATTGTTTATTAGATTTTTTATCTGGCCGGAGTTCCCCCAATTTGGGCCACTCTTGATGCTGACAAGGTACTTTTTGTCATCGGTTTCAAATTCAAGGTCAAGCCCAACAATCCCCGACTTTCTTCCACCATGTACCTTTTCACAAACAAAAATTGCTATATTTTCAAGAAAATTTCCAAATGTAGTTTCTTCTCCACTGGACACTGTAGCATCAAGGATTGCTTTAATAAAATCGTGTGCACTGTTACTGCCTTTTGCCCTGAATAGGTACGGATTCTTACGTTTGATAATATCATCTAAACTCAATCCTTTAATTTTTGCAGTTTTTTTTGCATAGAATTGTGGGCCAATATTTGTATTTACATATGCAACAACATCAGAGAGATTAAGCGGCCTCATAGATACCATCTTTCACTTTCTTTAGTCCCAACTCCACCGCCGTCAAATCGCAATATTCAGCTAATAACTCAATACCAATAGAACTACGTTTTAGAATATAAGCAGCGCGCATTGTTGTGCCAGAACCAGAGAAAGGGTCAAGTACCATGTCCCCAGGCATAGTAAATAACTTTATAAACCACTCTGGCAGGCTTACCGGAAATGTCGCGCTATGATTTTTATTCCCACACTCTGTAGCTAGGTGCAATACGTTAGTTGGATAAGCCATGTCGCGACCAACCCAGTTTTCAATTTTTTTTCCAAAACCACTACCAACTTTTGATATATCGCGTATACGGTCAGTTTCGCTAAGACCTTTGAGGCGTGTATTTTTCCAATCTCCCATTGGAATCATTACCGATTCTTGATACATGGCGAATTTTTTTTGCTTTGTAAAGTGGATACACCGTTCCCAAGCATCCCTAAAACGGTTAGGCCATTTACCTGGGTAACAATTACGCTCATGCCAAATGTATTCATCCGTCCAAAGCCACCCGCGTTTACGCATTTCAATTATTAACTCTATCACATATGTATGACGTTCTCCAGCAACCACACATTCTTTGATATTCAAGATAAAGGAGCCGGTGGGCTTTAAAACACGTTTTAACTCATCGGCTATTGGTAGTGTCTAATTGCAAAAATAAGCGATATATGTTATATTTTCTGGCAGGAGGTATCTATGGCCAGGAAAGCAGCG